>JALHOG010000088.1 GCA_022843125.1 Ilumatobacteraceae bacterium | reverse complement strand
CGACCAGCGCGGCGTCGACGAGGTGCTGCGAGCCACCGACGGCTCGCCGAGCCTCTCGCGGCTCGGCGCCAACGCAGTGCTCGCCGTGTCGCTCGCCACGGCCCACGCTGCGGCCGCGCACCAGGGTGTCCCGCTGTGGCAGCACCTCGGCGACCGACCGCTGATCCCGCTCCCGATGGTCAACATCGTGTCGGGCGGCGCCCACGCCGGCGGCCTGATCGACATCCAGGACGTGCTCGTGATCCCGGTCGGCGCCACGTCGTTCGCCGAAGCGATCGAGTGGTGCTGCGCCGTCAGGGCGGCGACCGCCGTCGAGGCAGAGGCCGCAGGCGTACCGGCCACCCTCGTCGCCGACGAGGGTGGGATCGCCGGCAGCCTCCCGAGCAACCGCGCGGCGATCGAACTCGTCGCGCGCGGCATCGAGCGAGCCCGGCTCGAGCCCGGCACCGAGGTGGCGATCGCGCTCGACGTGGCGGCGACCGAGTTCGTCGACGAGCAGGGCAGGTACCACTTCCACACCGAGCAGCGGTCGTTGGATGCCGGCGAGCTGGTCGACGAGATCGCGGCGTGGTGCCGCTCGCTGCCGATCGTCAGCATCGAGGACATCGTCGGTGAGGACGACTGGGAGGGCTGGCGGTACGCCACCTCGACGCTCGGTCATCTGCAGCTCGTGGGCGACGACCTGTTCGTCACCCAGCTCGACCGCCTCTCGACCGGCGTCGAGCAGGGCGCCGCCAACGCCGTGCTCGTCAAGCTCAACCAGAACGGGACGCTGTCGGGCGGCCTCGACGTGATCGCCCGATGCAGGGAGGTCCGGTACGCCTCGGTGGTGTCGGCGCGCTCCGGGGAGACCGAGGACCACTGGCTGGCCGACCTCGCGGTCGGCAGCCGAGCCGGGCAGATCAAGGTGGGTTCGACCACCCGGTCGGAACGGACCGCCAAGTGGAATCGCCTGCTGCAGATCGAGCGGACCGTGGGGACCCATGCCTATGTCGGCGCCGCCGCGCTCGACCCTGGTCGCGCCCGCTGACGGGCGCTGTGCGACGTTCATCCGGGTTCGGTGGCGGTTCGCCGGTTCGCGTCGGTGCGGGGGGTGCGTTCCCACACCGCACCGTGGTGAACGACCGGAGCGAGGTGGGGATCGGCGAGCACGAACTGCACCCGCGCTACGACGATGTTCGGGTGGCGGTCAGGCCAGCTCGAAGAAGCGGATGCAGACCTGCCCGAGCTCGGAACGCGCCATGCCGACGAAGACCGTGTGCGTGAGCCAGCGGTGCTGTGGCGCGTCGGTGCGGAACATCGGCGAGGTGCGGTAGTAGTACTCGCTCTCCGGGAGATCCTCACCGGCCACGATCCGCTCCATCTGCTCCGGCGTCATCGCACGGTGGAAGCCGCGGTTGACGATGTCGATCACGGCACCGTCGTCGGCCTGGATCAGATAGCGCGCCTCGAGCTCGGTGACGAGATCGCCGCGATCGGTCGCCCAGTCGCCTCCACCCGGCAGCACGGTGGCGTTCAGTTTCGGCCCGCGGACGGTGCCGCCGGTGATCGGGAAGAACAGCAGCGCGTCGGCCCCGCGGCCGCCGATCGGCACCATCGGCGCGGTGTCGACGCGCGCCTCGAACGCGAACGTGAGCCGCGGTTGAGGCAGGTCGGGATCAGGCAGGTTCATGCGTCCTCCGTGACGTGTTCGGTGAGCGAGTCGACGACGGCGACGATCGTCCGCAGCGCGAGATCCCACTCGGGGTCGCCTTCGGGGTCGCCGAGCGCGTCGGCGTCGACGAGCCACTGCAGCGTGAAGCCCTCGATGACCGCGGCGATTGCGCGTCCGAGGTGGATCTCGGTGTACCCGGGCCGCATCCGCCGGCCGCACTCTTCCAGGATCAACCGCCACGCCGGCGCGACCTCGCGGAAGAAGTGCGCGTACCCCTCGGCGAGGTGTGAGCGGATCTGCTCGTTCGCGACCCGTGGAAACGCGGCGAGCATCGCCCGGGCGATCGGATCGGAGCGGTTGTGCTGCCACGCCTCGCGCATCGTCAGATCGCGCAACGCCACGCCGCGCACGCCCTCGGCCACGTGGGCGCGGGTGGTGTCCGGAGTCGGCCGCACCACCGAACCGAGCTCGGCGATGTGCAGCAGCAGCGCTGATTGGAAGTCGGGCTGCGTGGGCCAGATCTGGTAGAGCGCTCCGATCGACAGCGGGTGGAACTCGTCGGCCGACCCTCCCTGCTCCTGCGCCGCCATCCGGCTCGCTTCGGCAACGACGTCGGTGACCCGGATGTGCGACACGGCGAACGCGAGCGCCTCCTCCGAGTCGTCGTCGACCGAGTCGGCGAGCAGCTTGGCCGCGGCCGACAGCATCAGGTTCCGGGTCTGGTCGACGGGACGCCGGGCGAGGCGTCGTTTCGCGGGGACCTCAGCAGTTCGAGCCATGACCCCCCTTTCTAGCGCAACTTGCATAACCTAAACATCTTATGATACGAAGGTGCCACCACTCACCCAGGGGGAGCACCATGAGAACGTCACACCGTCTTGCGCTGGCGTCCGCCGCGCTGCTCGTCGTCGTTGCGTGCGGAGGCAGCGACGACGACGCCACGAGCGACAACGCGAACGAGACCGCCGCGGCAACCGCCGACGACGGGGCGGAGACGGCGGCCGACACCGCCGACACCGCCGCCGGATCGACCACGGCGCCCGCCGCCGACGACAGCGGGCTCGGCGCGCTGGGCCTCGCCACGAGCACCCCGGCGGGCACCCAGCCCGTCGACTCGATCACCTGGGCGGTGTACCGCGACGTCAACAACCTCGACCCGGTCTTCGCCTTCGACTACCCGGAGAACACCGTGCTCGCGCTCCTCTGCGAGCAGCCGTTGCGCCAGGCCCCCGACGGCACGATCGTGCCCGGCATCGCCGACGTCACCACGCCCGACGAGACGACCTACGTCATCACGATCAAGGAGGGTGTCACCTTCTGGAACGGTGACCCCGTCACCGCCGACGACGTCGCGTTCAGCCTCATGCGCAACATGGACCCGGCGATCCCGAGCTTCTACGCCGGCCAGTACGCGAACGTCGCGTCGATCGACGTGACCGACGAGCGCACCGTCACCGTCACGATGACCCAGCCCGACTTGTTCTTCCGGGGCACGCTGGCGTCGTCGTCGGCGTGGGTCCTGCAGAAGTCGTTCGTCGAGGCTGCCGGTGCCGACTTCGGCAACCCGACCGGCCGCACGATGTGCTCGGGCTCGTACCAGCTCGGCGACTGGAGCATCGGCTCGCCGCTCCAGGTCGTCCGCAACGACACCTACTGGGACCCCTCGGTCACGCCGCTCGTGGGCGCGATCGAGTTCGTCGGCGCCCCCGACCCGATCGCGCTGTCGGCCGCCATCCAGAGCGGCGACATCGACGGCTACTACGCGTTCGCCAGCATCCCGACGCTCACCGAGCTGCGCAACGATCCGAACGTCACCGTCACCGACGGCGCCGGCTACCAGTTCGATGCGCTCCTGATCGCCCCACGTGAGGGCTCACCGCTCGCCGACGTGCGGGTCCGCCAGGCGCTCTCGAAGGCGATCGACCGCCAGGGCTACATCGACACCGTCCTCGTCGGCGCCGCCCAGGTGCCGAAGTCGTGGGCGGCGCCCGGCACGTGGGGCTACGCCCGCGACGTGTTCCAGGCCGGCTACGACGCGCTTCCGGCGCTCGAGCAGGATCTCGACGCCGCCCGCGCCCTGATCGCCGAGGCCGGCGCCGAGGGTGGCACGTTCACGATCGGCCTGATCGGTGAGGTCCCGCCGCTCGTCGCCGAGGGTGCGATGTTCCAGAAGGCCGCCGAGGACATCGGCCTCACCGCCGAGATCAAGGCGTTCCCGGCCGACCAGTACATCTCGCTGTTCATCGACCCGGCCGCCCGCGCCGACGTCGACGCCTGGTTCACCGTCGCCTACGGCGACCAGGCCGACCCGGCCACGGTGCTCGGCAACGTCGTGCTGCCCGGCGGCAACACGAACTACCTGCCCTACGACAACCCGCAGGTGACCGAGCTGCTGAACCAGGCCCGCACCACCGTCGACGACGCCGCACGCGCCGAGCTGGTCGTGCAGGCGCAGGCGATCATCATGGAGGAGCTGCCGCTGATCCCGGTGGCGCTGCCGAACAACACGCTGATCACCTCGTCCGCGCTCACCGGTGCCGTGCCATCGTTCTCGATGATGTACGCATCGTGGGCCAACCAGCTCGGCGGCGTGTGACCCACGCCCGTCCCATGACACCGACGTCATGAGCATGTTCCGGTGGGCCCTGACCCGCCTCGCCCGCCTCGTCGCGGCGCTGCTGATCTCGAGCTTCGTGATCTTCAGCGCCGCGTCGCTGGCGCCCGGCTCCCCACTCGCGGCGCTGTCGAACGGCCGCACGCTGCCACCCGAGCAGCAGGAGCAACTGCGGGTGCGCTTCCACCTCGACGACCCGTTCCTGCTGCGGTACGTGAAGTGGCTCTGGAACGCGGTGCAGGGTGACTTCGGCGTCTCGATCGCGAGCCGCGACGACGTCTCCCGGCTGATCTCCGGACGCATCTGGATCACGGGCCAGCTCGTGCTCTACGCATCGATCCTGATCCTCGTCATCGGCATCGGGCTCGGCCTGCTCGCCGGCCTGCGGCGTGGCGCGGCCGACTCGTCGGTGCTGGTCGCCACCGCGCTGTTCGCCGCCGTCCCCGCCTTCGTGGCCGCCACGCTGCTGACCATCCTGTTCGTGACCGAGCTGGGCTGGTTCCCCGCCCTCGGCGAGGGGAAGGGGTTCGTCGGCCGGATCGAGCACCTCACGCTGCCGGCGATCTCGCTGGCGATGGCGTCGATCGCGATCGTCGCCCGCGTCACGCGCGCGGCGGTGCGCGAGGAGTTCGGGCGCGAGCACGTGCAGACGGCGGAGAGCCGCGGCATCCCCCGCCGCCAGCTCGTGCGGCGGCACGTGGTCCGCAACGCAGCGGTGCCGATCACGACCGTCAGCGGACTCACGGTCGCGTCGCTGTTCGCGCTCTCGGCGATCGTCGAACGCGCCTTCTCGATCAACGGCCTGGGCAGCTACCTCGTGAGGGCCGCCGGCACGAAGGACATCGCCGTCGTCCAGGGCATCTCGATGGTGATCGTCGTCGCGTTCGTCGTCGTCAACCTGCTCGTCGACGTGTGCTACCTCGTGCTCGACCCGCGCATCCGCACCGCCGGAGACCGACGGTGACCGCCTCCCTCGGCGCGGTGGTCGCGCCCCGTCGGCTGGCGCGCCGGCTGTCGACGATCGGACCGCTCGGCACCGTGTCGGCGATCGTGATCGGGATCGCCGCACTGATCGCGGTGATCGGCCCGTGGATCACGCCACACGACCCGAACAGCACCGACGGCATCACCCTCCAGTTCCAGAGCGCTCCCGGGCACCTGTTCGGCTACGACGCGAACGGCCGCGACGTGTTCTCGCGGTTGCTCGCCGGCGCCCGCACGTCGATGCTGGGCCCGCTCATCGTGGTCGCCGCGTCGATCACGCTCGGCGTCGCGATCGCCATCGCCGCGGCGTGGCGGGGTGGTCGTTTCGACACGATCGTCAGCAGCGCACTCGACATCGCCTTCGCGTTCCCCGGCATCCTCCTCGCGATCCTCGCTGCGGCCGTGTTCGGCGCCGGGCTGTTCGCAGCGGTCGTGGTCCTGTCGCTCGCCTACACCCCGTACATCGCACGTGTCGTACGCGGGTCCGCGCTGCAGGAACGGTCGAAGCCCTACATCGCCGCGCTCGAGGTGCAGGGGATGTCGGCGTGGCGGATCTGCGCGCGCCACCTCCTGCCGAACGTGTCGGGCATCGTCGTGGCGCAGGGGACCACGCTGTTCGGCTACGCGATGGTCGATCTCGCGGCGATCTCGTTCATCGGGCTGGGCGTGCAGCCGCCCTCCGCCGACTGGGGCGTGATGATCTTCGAGAACCGCCAGGGCCTCGCGATCGGCAAGCCGTGGCCGGCCGTGCTGGCCGGCCTGTGCCTGGTCGGGGTCGTGATCGCGTTCAACATCCTCGGCGAGCGACTCGCCCGACGGGACGCAGGCATCCGATGAGTGCGCTGCTGGAGATCGACGATCTCGTCGTCCGGCTCCCGGTCGGCGGTGCGCTGCGGCCGGTGCTGCGCGGGATCGACCTGCGGCTCGACGCCGGGGAGGCGCTCGGCCTCGTCGGTGAGTCGGGGTCGGGCAAGTCGATGACCGCCCGGGCGATCGACCGGTTGCTCCCGCGCGGCGCCGAGACCAGCGGCTCGATCCGATTCGACGGCGACGAGGTCACGACCCTGCGCGGCGCAGACCTGCGACGGTTCCGCCGCGAGGTGTCGATGGTGTTCCAGGACCCGCGCTCGCACATCAACCCCGTGCGCCGCATCGGTGACTTCATGACCGAGGCGGTGATCGCACACGGCACGATGAGCAGACGCGAAGCGACCGCGCTCGCGATCGAACTGCTCGGCGCGGTGCGCATCACGAACCCCACCGAACGCCTCCACCGCTTCCCGCACGAGCTCTCGGGCGGCATGCTCCAGCGGGTCATGATCGCGAGCGCGCTGATGGGCTCACCTCGGCTCCTGCTCGCCGACGAGCCGACGACGGCGCTCGACGTCACCACCCAGGCCGAGGTGATGGCGATCCTCGACGAGCTGCGTCGCGAGCGCGGCCTCGCGATGATCTTCATCACCCACGACCTCGAACTCGCCGCCGCCGTGTGCGATCGGACCGCCGTCATGTACGCCGGACAGATCGTCGAGATCAACACGTCGCGCCACATCGAGCACGATCCGCTGCACCCCTACACCTCGGCGCTCCTGCGATCGCGTCCACGCATCGACGTGACGATGACGCGGCTCGAGGCGATCCCCGGCCAGCCGCTCTCGTCGTTCGAGGCACCCGACGGCGCCTGCGCGTTCGCCGGGCGCTGCCCGCACGCCGCCGACGCCTGCGTGACGGCGGCACCGCCGCTCGTCGACGTCGACGGGGGCGCGACGCGGTGCAGCCGCGTCGACGAGCTGCGCGGCACGCTCCACGGGGTGGACACGTGACCGAGCCCGTCCTCACCGTGTCGGGGCTCGTGAAGGAGTACGGCACCTTCCGTGCCGTCGACGACGTCAGCTTCACCGTCGAGGCCGGCCGCTCGTTGGCGATCGTCGGCGAGTCGGGCTCGGGCAAGACCACGGTCGCCAAGATGATCGTCGGGCTCGAACGTGCCACGGCCGGCACGATCACGGCGTGCGGCCGTGACCGCAGCCACCCCGCTCGCAGCGCCGCCGAGCGGCGCGCCCGCGGGAGCGAGGTGCAGATCGTGTTCCAGGACCCGTACACCAGCCTCGATCCGCGCCAGACGGTGCGCAGCGCGATCGCCGAGGTCGTGTCGCTCCACCTCGGCACGTCGGCCGCCGCTCGCACCGGGCGCGTCGACCAGCTGCTCGGACTGGTCGGTTTCGACACCCGCCAGGCAGACGCGCTGCCGCGCAACCTGTCGGGCGGCCAGCGTCAGCGCGCCGCGATTGCACGAGCGCTCGCGGCCGAGCCTCGCGTGCTCATCCTCGACGAGTCGGTCGCTGCCCTCGACGTGTCGATCCAGGCCCAGGTCCTCAATCTGCTGATGGACATCCGCGACGCGACCAGCGTGTCGTACGTGCTCATCAGCCATGATCTGGCCGTCGTCCGCCAGCTCACCGACGACGCGATCGTCCTGCGGCACGGCCAGGTCGTCGAGGCCGGCCCGACCGCCGAGGTGCTCGACCGGCCCACCCATCCGTACACACAGCTGCTACGCGCCAGCGTCCCCGGACCCGGCTGGCAGCTGCCGACGAGAGGCGCTCCCGTATGAACGAGCTCTGCCAGCTGTCCGCGATCGAGCTGGCGGCGTTGATCGCCAAACGGGAGGTGTCGAGCCGCGAGGTCGTCGAGGCGCACCTCGCCCGGATCGAGGGCGTGAACCCGACGATCAACGCGATCACCGTCGTCCTCGCCGAGCAGGCGCTCGCCGCGGCCGACGCCGCCGACGCATCCGAGCCGTCTGGCCCGTTGCACGGCGTGCCGATCACGGTGAAGGAGAACATCGACCTGCTCGGCACACCGACCACCAGCGGCCTCGCCGTCGCCGCGGAGGCGTACCCCACGCTCAACGCCCCGGTCGTCGACCGCATGCTCGCCGCAGGCGCGATCCCGATCGGGCGCACGAACCTGCCCGAGCTCGGCCTCCGCATCGACACGAGCAACCCGTTGCGCGGCCGCACCGGCAACGCCTGGGACCCGTCGCTCACCCCCGGCGGGTCGAGCGGCGGCGAGGGCGCAGCGCTCGGGTCGCGCATGTCGCCGCTCGGACTCGGCAACGACATCGGCGGCTCGCTGCGCGCACCGGCGTTCTGCAACGGCGTGGTGGGCATGCGACCGACGATGCACCGGGTTCCGGAGGGCACGACCGTGCCGCCGGTCGACGGGGCGCTGTGCGGCCAGATGATGGCGACCGACGGCCCGATGGCGCGCACCGTCGCCGACGTCCGGCTCGGGCTCGAGCTCCTCAACGGCGCCCACCCGCGCGATCCGCTCTCGGTCGACGTGGCGCTCGACCGACCGCCGATGGCGCGCCGCGTCGCCGGCATCGTCACAACCGGCATCGCGCACGGCGTCGACCCGAAGGTCGCCCAGGGCGTGCGGCTCGCCGCCGATGCGCTCGTCGCCGCCGGCTGGGAGGTCGAGGAGATCGAGCTCCCCGAGTTCCAGCACGTGTTCGAGGTGTGGAACCGCGTGATGTGCGACGACATCCCCGGTCTGCTCGCCGCCGTCGGACCGGTGATCGACCCGCGGCTCGTCGCCGCACTCGAGGGTCACATGGCGTACCCGTACGTCACCGATCTGCCTCGCATGGCGGTGTATCCCGAACGGCGCCGCCTGATGCGCGTCTACAGCGAGCTCTTCGCGACGTACCCGGTCGTGGTCACGCCGGTGTGGCCCGGCCCGCAGTTCCCCGGCGACGCCGACCTCGAGCGCGGCATCGACTTCATCGC
This sequence comes from Ilumatobacteraceae bacterium, assembly GCA_022843125.1. Taxonomy (GTDB): domain Bacteria; phylum Actinomycetota; class Acidimicrobiia; order Acidimicrobiales; family Ilumatobacteraceae; genus Ilumatobacter. Next base: position 7,807 of record JALHOG010000088.1, on the reverse strand, counting down.
CCACATGCTCCAGTTCGCGACCCCCGCTCCCCTGCTCGGCCTGCCGTCGCTCGCTCTGCCGACCGGCATCGTCGACGGCCTCCCGGCCGGTGTGCAGATCCATGCCGACCGCTGGAACGACACCTACTGCCTCGACGCCGGCGCCGCCATCGAGTCGGTCGTCGGCGTGCTCACCCCGCCCGCCTGACCGGGCATCTCAGGAGCCGAGCACGACCAGCCCGAGCGAGCGGGCCGCCTGGGCCTGGCGGAGATCGAACGTGAGGAACGGCAGGCCGGGGATCTGGAGCTGCTGGGCCGACGCCAGGTGGATCGCATCGAGTGATCGCACGCCGAGCACCTCCCCGATCCGCGACGCGGCGCGGCACACCAGTTCACCGGCTGCGACGAGCGCGAACGCATCGAGGTCGGCCTCGAACGCCGCCATGGCCGTGGTCCGGGCCGGCCCGTCGAGTAGCCGTGCCAGGTTGCGGCGGACCTCCACCGCCGTGACCCAACTCGTGACGAGCACCGGGTCGCTCTGCAGGTGTGCGACGGCGATGTCGGAGTCGGCTTCGTCGACGTAGGTCTTCAGCAGGGCGCTGGCATCGACGTACAGCGTCACGCACGATCCTCGTCGAGCACGTCGAGCGTTCGCAGCGCCGACCGGTGCCGAGGCGCAGCCCCCACGCGACGCTCGCTCACCGCCGGCCGGATCCATCCCTCGTCGATACCCCGCTGCAGACTGCCGGCGTCGGAGACGGGGATGATGCGCGCCTTCGGCCGGCCGCGATCGGTGACGAGGATCTCCGTCCCGGCCTCGACGGCGTCGAGGTATGACGACAACCGTTGCTTCAGCTCGCGAACACCGACATCCATGTGTCCACAGTACCACTCGATGTGGACACATCGACCGTGCGCCCCGCGACGTCGATCGAGCTACTGGACGCAGCCGTAGTGCGCTGACGACACGAGCCGGACGTACTTGTCGCGGACCGATCCGGGCCGCACGCGTGCCGACAGGTCGGGCGGCTGCCAGCCGGCCATGCGGGCTGCGAGCTCGTCGTCGGACAGCTCGACGTGGAGGGTGCGCGCCTCGGGATCGATGACGATCCAGTCACCGTCGCGCACTGCGGCGAGCGGGCCGCCGCGAGCGGCCTCGGGCGAGATGTGTCCGATCAGGATCCCGTGCGAGACGCCGGAGAAGCGGCCGTCGGTGATCAAGGCCACCTCCGTACCGAGCCCGCGCCCCTGGAGCTGGCCGGTGAGCATCACCATCTCGGGCATGCCGGGCCCACCGACCGGACCGACGTTGCGGACCACGACCACCGTGCCCGGCACGATCTCGCCGGCGCGGATCGCCGTCATCGTGTCGGCCTCCGAGTCGAACACGCGCGCCACACCGCGGAACCGGCCCTCGTCGAGGGTCTTGCCCGACATCTTGAGCACGCAGCTCTCGGGCGCGAGGTTGCCGCGCAGCACGCTGATGTGACGGTTCGGCGGGGCGAGCGGCGTCTCGACGGGGAGCACGACATCCTGCCCAGGGAGGTCGTCGAGCGACGGCACGTCGGCGAGGTTCTCGGCGAGCGTGCGGCCCGTGACGGTCATGACGTCGCCGTGCAGGAAGCCGTGCCGTAACAACTCCTTCATCACGACCGGGACACCGCCGATCGCGTGGAGCGCTGCCATCGAGTACGGGCCCTGCGGCTGGAGGTTGGCGAGCAGCGGCACCCGCTCCCCGACCGCCTGGATGCGGTCGATGGTGATCGGCACCTGCGCGTCACGGGCGACGGCGAGGAGATGGAGGAACATGTTGGTCGACCCGCCCATCGCGTAGAGGGTGGTGATCGCGTTCTCGAACGCCTGCTCGGTCATGATGTCGAGCGGCCGGATGCCGGCGTCGATCAGCCCGAAGAGCGCGTCGACCGACGCCGCGGCGTGGGCCCGCACCTCGTGGTGCAGGCCGCTGGCCGCGCCCGTGTCGGCCGGGTGCGACGCGCCGTGGGGGAGCATCATGCCGATCGCCTCGGCGAAGGTGCTCATCGTGTTGGCGGTGAACATCGCGCCACACGTGCCGCTGCCCGGCATCACGGCGACCTCGAGCTCGGCGAACTGCTGGGCGGTGATGCGTCCTGCCTCGCACGCCGCCCGGCCCTCGATCCAGTCGAGGATCGTGAGGTTGGTCCCCTTCGACGCCCACGGCTCGAACGACACGCGACCCGGTGAGCTCGTGCCTGGATAGAGCACGATGCCGAACGCGTTGGTGCGGGCGAGCGGCATCAGCGCCGCGGCGCCGGTCTTGTCGCAGCCCGACACCACGATCATCGCCTCGCCGTGGTGGGCGTAGTGCCCGATCTCGAAGCAGTCGGCGACCACGTCGCGCGACACCAGGCTGTAGCCGGCCGTGGGGGTGCCCTGGGTGAGCGCGTCGGACACGGCGGGCGCCCCGACGGTGAGCCCCTGTCCACCCCGGGCGGCGACCAGCTCGACGAGCAGCTCGGTGATCGACCCGACCCGGTTGTTGCACCGATGGGCGTTCGTCGATGCGTTGGCGATCGTCACGACCGCCCTCGTGCGAGCTGCCCGATCGGGGTCGAACCCGGCGGCCCGCAGCTCCACCCGGGCCTCGCGCCAGTACCTGCCGTCGTCGTCGAGCACGGCGCAAACCTAAACCGCGCCGCTGCTTCACCCCGTGGCGGAGCACACCCTTGATCTCGACTCGAGGTCGAGGGTTTCGCGAAACCGCACGTCATCGATGTGCTTTTCCTCAAGGTCAGCCGTCGAGATGTCGAAACAGGCTTCCGATTTACCCGTTCGGGCGACCACCCCGCCCACACGAGAGGCCCCACCCATGCCGCCAGCACCCCGCCACCGCTACCGCCACCGACTGATCGCCCTCGTCGCGTTCTGGATGGTGACGTTCTCCAGCGCGGTGAGCTCGCCCACGGCAACCGCCGACGGCACGCCCGACATCAGTCTCGCGGCCAGCACGCCGAGCGGCATCCTGTACGGCTCTGCGGTCACCGTGTCGCTGGTGGCGTCGAACCCGGCCGGACCCGACGGATTCAACCTGTCGTTCCAGGACGTACTGCCTGTCGGCGTCTCGTACGTGCCCGGATCGTCGAACCCTGCGCCCACGATCATCCCGCGTGGCGACGGGACGACGGCGCTGGTGTGGACGAACGTGTCCGACCTCCTCACCGGCACCAGCGTCTCGTTCAGCTACCAGTACCTCCCATCGAACGCGGTGTTCGACGTCGACGACACCGTGGCCACCGCCCCGGGCGCCTACGTCCACAGCGACCCGCGCTTCGTCCCCGACTTCAGCGCCACCGGCGCACCGGTCGGTGGCTCGTTCACCGGCTTCGACAACGCGACGACCACGACCACCCTCGTGCCGTTCGAGATCACGAAGACCGAACCCAACACCGAGGCCGAGCTGCTCCGCGGCGTGCACGACCACCAGACCACCTACACGATCCGCGTCGACAACAACCTCGTCAACCAGACCACCAACTTCTCGATCGTCGACTTCCTGCCGGCCGGTCTCGAGTTCCTCGGCTGCGGCACCGTCGACAACTCGACGACCGGCGAGGAGTATCCCGGCAGCGGCCCGATCAACCCCGGCAACGCGCCGGCGCTCACCAACCCGTGCCCGATCCCGTCGAGCGTCACGACGGTCACCACCGACCCCGACGGCGCCGGCCCGATGCCGAACGCGGTGTACACCCGCGTCGCGTGGAACAGTGCGTCACTGGCGGCGGCGCTCGGCAGTGCGAATCTCGCGGCCGGCGCGTCGTTCGAGTTCGACTACGTCGCCGCGATCCCGCTCCGCCGGAACGTCCAGGCCACCCTGCCGGCTCCGACCGCGAACCTCGACAACAACACCGGAGCGTTGACCGCCGACGAGCAGCAGATCGAGAACTACGCGGTCGCGACCGGCACCTACAACGGCCGCCCCTCACCCTCGACCGACGATGACACGATGATCGTCAGCGCCGAGGACGTGTCGATCCACAAGTCGGTCGACACCGGGTCGTTCGTCCAGGGATCGACCTCGGTCTGGACGATGCTCGTCGAGAACAGCGAGTACGCGCTGTCGACCGGGCCGATCACCGTGACCGACACGATCCCCGACGGCCTCGACTTCAGCTCGTCGGTCCCGGCCCCCGATGCCGGGTTCCCGACCGCCGGCCCCGCCGGCACCCTCATCGTCCAGTGGACGCTGCCGGGCTTCGCAGCGCCGTCGTCGTCGTCGACCATCACCCTCACCACCACCACCCGCGCCGACTACCGCGCCACGGGTGGCCCGGTGTCGGCCAACGACTCGTGGACCAACACCGTCGACCTCGCGACCGACGCCACCGTGATCACCGCCAACGATGGATCGACCACGGTCCTCCCGATCGTCGACGACTCCAGCGCCGGGCAGGCTGCCGGATCGCTCAGCCTCCTCAAGGAGGTGTCCGAGCCGGTCGCCGGTGACCTCACCTGCGGCAACGGCACGGGCATCACCTTCGACCCCGTGGTCGCGGGCGACTACCGCCCGGGTGACCGCGTGTGCTGGCGACTGTCGGTCGACTTCCCCGGTCAGCTCGACACACTGACGCCCGTCGTGCAGGACTACCTCCCGGCCGGCTTCGAGTTCGACAGCTGGGCGGTGGGCGCGGGCGACGACGGCATCGCCGCGGCCTCCACCTTCAGCGACAGCGACCCGCTCCTCGAATGGGACCTCGGCCCGGCGGTCGACATCGGCGGCCTGCGCTTCGAAGCCGTCGTGCAGACCGTGATCACCGACCCGGCGGCCGCGGCCGACGGCGACATCCTCTCGAACCTGATGAAGTTCCGCTACACGAACACCGACGGGAGCGTGTTCCAGCTCCGCGACCTCGCCGACGCCACGTGGGCCGAGCCGCAGCTCACGCTCGCGAAGGGCGTGATCGAGGTCGACAACGTCGCGGTCCCCGGCGCACCGGCCGACAACGTGCTCGTCCAGAACGGCGAGGTCGTCACCTTCCAGGTCAGGGTCAGCAACTCCGGCGGTGTCGAGGCGCTCGCCGTCGACGTTCGCGACACGCTCCCGCCCGGGATCGGTTGCGGCCAGATCTCCGCGATCTCGAACGGCGGCACCTGCGACGCCGGGAACACCTGGATCAGCTGGCCCGCGGCGCTCGGTCTGACGGCCCCGGCCGGCGGTTCGTTCACGCTCACCTACGACCTGACGGTGCCCACCGGCACCGCGGCCAACACGACGCTCACCAACACCGCCGGTGTCCGCACGTACCGCGGCGACACGAACGACCCGGGCAACCCGACGTTCCTCTACGTGCCGTCGTCGAACATCGACCCGACCCTCGTGCCGAACACCGGCCCGGCGATCGACACCTCGGCCATCCGGACCGGGGCCCCCACGATCACGAAGACCCAGACGACCTCGATCAACGAATCGGGCAACGCCGCCGGCAACCAGGCGACGATCGGCGAGACGATCAGCTACACCGTGACCACCAACCTGCCCGGCGGCACCGCGTACTACGGCACGACCGAGATCGTCGATGTGCTCAACGCCACACGCCTCGACCTCATCGAGGGCAGCGTCGCCGTCACGCTCGACGGCGCCCCGCTCCCGGGCGGCTTCACCCTCGCCACCACCGGCAACACGGTCCGGATCACGTTCCCCGGCAACGCGTCCACCCCGTACGAGACACCGACCGACGACCCCCAGACGATCGTCGCCACGTTCAACGCCGTCCTGGTCAACATCTCGACCAACGCCCGCCCGGGCACGATCGTCAACCGCGCCGATCTCAACTACCGCAACGAGGTGGGCACCCTGCGCAACCTCAACTCGTCGGTCACCGCCCAGATCGTCGAGCCCAACCTGACGCTGACGAAAGCCGACAACGACGCCGACGGCATCGTCGCCGCCGGGCAGACCGTCACCTACACGGTGACGGCCAGCAACCCGACGACGCCGACCCGGGTCTCGGTCGCGCACGACGTGAGGGTGGTCGACACCGTCCCGGCCGAGCTGACCGTGCTCTCGGCGCCCGGAGTGCCCGCCGTCGACGGTGCCACGATCGCGCCGAGCGGTGGCACCTGGGATGCGACCGCACGCACGATCACCTGGACGACGGCGTCGATCAACCCCGGCGGCTCCGCAAACTTCAGCTACCAGGTCGTCACCAGCGACCCGCTGCTCGCATCCGGCGAGATCGTCAACAACGCGACCGCGACGACGAGTTCGATGGCCGGTGTCAACCCGAACGAGCGCACCTCACCGACGATCGTGCCCGGCTATCAGGCGAGCGCGACCAACTCGGTGGTGGCACCCACGCCGTCGCTCGTGAAGACCGGGACTCCGGGTTCGGCCACGATCGGCCAGCCGGTCACCTACACGGTCGACTTCGCCATTCCCGCCGGCGTCATCGCCTACGACGTGACGCTGATCGACGACGTGCCCCCCGGCATCACGTACGAGAGCCTCACCTCGATCACGTGCGCGCAGGGTGCCGGCGCCTGCTCACCCGACATCACGTCGGCATCGGTGACGACGAACGGAGACGTCGTCTCGTTCTTCTTCGGTGACCTCACCACGGCTGCACCTGCGCCGCGGGTCGTCACGATCACCTACGTCGCCCGGGTCGCCGACGTCCCCGCCGCCACGGCCGGTGCGACGCTGACCAACAGCGCCACGTCGTACTTCAACCTGACGAACGACATCGCGGGCAACCCGGTGTCGCCGCCGAACCCGACCAGCTTCGACGAGTTCTCGAACACGGCGACCGACGACGTGCTGGTCACCGAGCCGCTGCTCACCGTCGACAAGGACGTCGCCGGCCAGGTCGGCGACACCGACACCCGCCGCGCCCAGCCCGGCGACACCCTCACCTACACCGTCGTGGTGACGAACGCGAGCGGTGCCAACCGCAGCGCGGCGCACGACATCACCGTGTCGGACACGCCCGATCAGCGCCTGACCGGCTACGTCTTCACGCCGGTCGCCGGCGTGATCAACACCGACGCCGATCCGTCGGACGGCTCGCTCGAGTGGACCGTCGCCGGGCCGCTCGCACCGGGCGCGTCGATCACGATCACGTATCAGCTCTCCGTGCCCGCGTCGTTCGACTCGGGCGACGAGAGCGTCGGCGGTGCCGAGGTCGTCAACACGGCCGACGTGCCGTCCTACTTCGGGGTCGACGGGCTCACCCGCGCCGCCAACCCCACCCGTGACTACCGCGAGTACGACAACGTCACGCCCGACACCGTGTCGGTCGAGCTCGACCTCGCGTCGATCGGTGACGTCGTGTGGTTCGACCTCGACGACGACGGCGTGATCGACGCCGGTGAGCCGCGGCTCGCGGGCGTCGACGTGACCGTCACGTATCTCGGCCCCAACGGGGTCGTCGGCGGCGGTGACGACGAGGTGTTCCTCGTCACGACCGACGTCAACGGGGTCTACCTCGTCGAGGACCTGCCGGGTGGCAACTACCTCGTCGATGTCAACGAACTCGACCCGCAGTTCCCGGCCGGCCTCGTGCCGAGCTTCGACCAGGACGGCGGGACGGTCACCCCGAACGGATCGTGGACCGGCCCGCTCGGCGAGGCCCAGGATCGCCGCGACGTCGACTTCGGCTACACCGGCTCCGGTTCGATCGGCGACACGATCTGGTTCGACCAGGACGGCGACGGCGTCCAGGACGCCGGCGAGGCGGGCATCCCGGGGGTCGACGTCGTCGTCACCTGGTTCGGTCCCAATGGCGTGCTCGGCGGCGGCGACGACATCGTCTACCCGACGGCGACCACCGACGCATCCGGCAACTACCTCGTC
>JALHOG010000087.1 GCA_022843125.1 Ilumatobacteraceae bacterium | reverse complement strand
GCTCTTCCGATCTGTGTCGACGTCGCAGATCCGGGGTGTGGCCCCGACGTTCCACCCGGTGAAGACCACACGCGCCGCCGTCGGCGCTGCTTCGACGGGCTGGCGCAGGACGGGAGCGACCGATGCCAGCACCGCCGCGACCAGCACGAACAGGAATGCCCGCCGGAGATGACGGTCACGTTCGGAGCGTGCGGCTAGAGCGGGTGCACGTGTGGTCACGAGGGTGTTCATCGACCCCCGACGCCACCACCTTGACCAGGATGTTCGACCGAGTGTTCACCCTCCGTTCGCATCAGCGAGTGGCGAGCGCGGCGACCACCGGGAAGAGCTCGTGAGCGACCGACAGATCAGGGCCGGGGTAGATGCTGATGCTGCCGACACCGGCCGCTTCGAGCCCGGCCACGTGCGCGAGGGCGTCGTCCATCGTGCCGATCGCACCGATCTCGCGCCAGTGGTCGGCCGGCATGTCGAGCAGCGCGTCCGGACCGTCCCGCTCGACGCGCTCGTGCATCTCGTCGAAGAACGGGCGCACGGTGAACGCCGGGCGACGTTCGCGCACGAGCCCGGCGACGAACTCGGCGACCGCTGCGTACGCGTCGCGCCGGTCGTCACTCACGGCGAGCATCGTGAACGTGACCACCTGGAACCCGTCGGGCCGTCCGGCGTGGTCGAGCGACCAGTTCACATAGGTGGGCCCCACACCCTCGACGAGGATGACCCCGTCGGCCACACGTCCGGCGAGCGCCAACGACTTCTCCTGCTGCACCCCGGCGAACACCGGCGGCACGATCGCCGGCGGCTGGTCGAGCCGCACCTGGTCGAGGTGGACCTCACGACCGTCGAACGTGATCTCCTCGCCGGCGAGCAAGCGCTTCACCACGGTGATCGTCTCGTCGAGCGTGGTGAGCGGGGACGGCGTGCGCGCCCCCATCTGCTCCATCCACGACTGGACGCCGTGGCCGATACCTGGCAGCAGACGCCCCGGGGCGATGTTCGCCAAGGTGGCGATCTCCATGGCGGTGACCGCCGCATTCCGCGCCACCGCCGGAAGGATGCCGATCCCCACCGTCAGCGCTTCGGTGCGAGCCAACGCGGTGGCGGCCAGGCTCACGCCGGCGGTGAAGAAGCAGTCCTCGATGATCCACAGCTGCGTCGCGCCGGCCGCCTCGACGGCCTGCGCGTACGCCGACACCTCACCCGCCGGGAACGTCCGGTCGAAGCACATGCCGATCTCAGCGCGGGTCATGGCCGAGACGGTACCGCTCACTGCTGTGGCTACTGCTGCTCGGCCAGTTCGAGCCAGCGCTCCTCGAGTTGGGTGAGCTCCGCCTGGGCCGCTGCGAGCTCGGCGCCGATCCGGGCGAGTTGTCCGTGGTCGGCCGCGGCGGTCAGCTCGGTGTGCAACCGATCGACCTGACGCTGTGCCTTGGCCATGGCCTGCTCGGTGTCGCGCAGTTGCCGACCGAGTGTGTACTGGCTCGGCGCACGCTCTTTCGGCGATCGGGCGTCGTCAACGGCCGGTTTACGACCGACCGCCGGTGCAGCTGCAGGTGCGCGGTGACGGCCGGCGAGCCATCCGGCGACGCCGCCCGGCACCCGGACCATCGCGCCACCCGGCTCGATCGCGAGCACATGGTCGACGGTGCGATCGAGGAACGTCCGATCGTGGCTCGCCACCACGAGCGCACCCGGCCAGTCGTCGAGGAAGCCCTCCATCGCCCGTAGCGTGTCGAGGTCGAGGTCGTTGGTGGGCTCGTCGAGCACCAGCAGGTTGGGCTTGGTGGCCAGCACCATGACGAGTTGGAGCCGCCGCCGCTCGCCGCCCGACAGCATCTTCACCGGCGCGTACTGGGCCGTGGAGTCGAACCAGAACCGCTCGAGCAGTACCCGGTCCTCCCAGTCGGGTTGCCGGAGCGGACCGGCGACGACGTTGCGGACGATCGCCTCGGGATCGAGCAGCGTCGTCTGCTGATCGGCGTACCCGGTCACGACCGTCGAACCGCGCTTCACGGTGCCGGATGCGGGTTCGCGACGACCTGCGATCACGTCGAGCAGGGTCGACTTCCCCGACCCGTTCGGCCCGACCACACCGAGCCGCGCACCGGGTTCGATCAGGAGGTCGACGTCGCGCAGGACGGCGTGTTCGCCGTACGACTGCGACACGCCCACCAGCTCGATCACCTGGTTGCCGAGCCGCGTGGTGCCGACGTCGAGCAGCAACTCACCGCCCCGCACCCCGACCGCCTCGGGCCCACCGGCGACGATCTCCGTTGCCGACCGCAACCGGGCTTTGGGCTTGGTCGACCGAGCCGGCGCACCGCGCTGCAACCACTCGAGCTCGCGCCGCGCCAGGATCTTCCGGGTCGATTCCTCGGCCGCCGCCTGCTCGTGGCGGGCAGCGCGCCCCTCGAGATACGCGGCGTACGCGCTCGTCCCCGCGCTCGCACGGTGCACGTACCCGCTACCACGCTCGATCTCGACGACGCGGCCGTCGCCCCGGGCCGTGGTCATGCGGTCCATCAGGTGACGATCGTGCGTGATCATCACCAACGCTGCCGATGTGGCGGCCAGACGCTCCTCCAACCACTCGATCGCCTCGAGGTCGAGATGGTTCGTGGGTTCGTCGAGCATGATCAGGTCGAACTCGCCGACGAGCGCCATGGCGAGCGCAGCCCGCTTCGCCTGACCGCCCGACAGCTCGTCGGTGCTGCGCCCGAGCAACGGCTGGATGCCGAGCGATGTGGCGACCGCTGCAACCTGCCACGAGTCGCCGAGGAATTCGGCGACGGTCCCGGGTGGCAGCTTCGGATCCTGCTCGAGCGTCGCGATCCGAACGTTGCGACCGAACCGGACCTCGCCTTCGTCGGGCTGCTGGAGGCCACCGAGAATGCGCATCAGCGTCGACTTACCCGAGCCGTTGACCCCGACGATCGCAATCCGGTCGCCACTCGACACGGTGAGCGACAACCCGTCGAACAGCACCTTGTCGGGCTGGGCCACTCCCACCTTGGCGACATCGACGCAGATCACGGCGCCAGGCTACGGGTCAGCGATCCCGTCGTGTCGGGAGCGGATGACGAGGAGGGCCGGTCGCCGTCCGACCACCCGAAGGACTGCGACCGGCCCGGAAGCGACGGCCGTCAGGGCCTCACGGCCCAGGATGTGCCGGCCGACTCAGCGGACGATCACCACCGGGGCGTGGCTGTGCGCAGCGAGTGCAGCGCTCGTGGAACCGAGCACCAACCCGGCGAACCCGCCACGTCCGCGAGACCCGAGGACGACGAGATCGGCGTCGCGGGACTCCTCGATCAGCCCGAACTCCGGCGTGCCACGAATCGGCTCGCCGACCACTTCGACACCGCTCGGCGCCGGGCCGGCGCCCTCGATGACGTGGTCGATCGCGGCTTGTGCCGCAGCGTCCATCGCATCGAGGTCGGCAGACACGTCGGCGAACATCCCGATCGCGAGCGCGGGGAGGAACCAGGCGTGGACGACACGCACCCGCTCGATGCCAGGCAGCGAGTAGGCGAACCGAAGCGCACGCACCGACTCGTTCTCGCTGCGCCCGTCGAGATCGTCGGCGTCGACGCCGACCACGACCGCCTTCGGCGGCACCGCCGACTCACCACGGATGATCACAACCGGGCGCTTCGTGTGGTGCAGCACGTAGTTGGCGGTGGAGCCGAGCATCAGCGACACACGGCTGTTGCCACGGTGCCCGACGACGATCATGCCGGCGTTGCGTTCGTCGGCTTCGGCGATCAGCGACCGCCCGGGGTGGCCCTGGTGAACCACGGGGACCACGCGCGGATCGCCGAGGCGCTCGACGGTCTCGTCGATCCCCTGCTTCGCGTACTGCTCGATCTCGTGCGGGTCGACCGTGACCACCATGTCATATCCCGTGACGACGGGAAGTTGCCAGGCGTGCAGCAGCACGATCCGGTCGTCCGGTCCGGCAACCGCCCGTGCCCACTCGATCGCATCGGTGGACTCTTGGCTGTTGTCCACCCCGACGACGAGGGTTCCATAGGTCGTGCGACCAGCTTCCATGGCGACTCCCTTTCGATCGCGTTCCTACCGCGATGGGGCGCCCGGGAAACCCGGGCGCACCAGGGTCGAACGACCCCGCGGGCGGGGGACGTCTGAACTGCAGATCAGGCGTCGTCGCCCGCCGGGCCCCGGCCCATGCGCACCGGGCCGGCGGTGTTGACGCGCTCGGTGATCCGCTCGGTCGCCTCGGTGAGCTTGGTGTCGGCCTCCGCTTGCGTGAGGGTGCCGTCGGCGACCTTCTCGTCGAGTCGCTGCTCGACCTCGGCGATCATCGCGTCGATCACGACCTGGACGTCGACACCCTCGGCCGCAGCGATCTCGGCGATCGTCTGGCCATCGGCCAGTGCCGTGCGCAGCTCCTCGGTGGTGATGCCGAGCGCGTCGGCGACCACCGTGCCGACGACGCCACGGCCGCCGCCGTGCCCGTGGCCGCGACCGCCGCGATCGGGCATCTGTTCAGCGAGGTGCGCAGCGACCGAATCGGCCTGCTCCGCAGTGATCGTGCCGGCATCGACGAGCTCTTGGAGCGCCTCCCGCACGCGGAGCGCGCGGTCCGGCCGCTCGTCGGTGCTACCGCTGTCGGTGCCGGTGTCGGTGCTGGTGTCGGTGCCGGTGTCGGTGTCTTGCAGCACGAACTGGCTCGATGCGGCGCTGGTGAAGGACGGCGCTGCGGCCAGCAGGCCGACGGCGCCACCGCCCAGGAGGCCGGCCGTGAGGCCGACGGCGGTCGCTCGCCGGAACCGGCGGTTGCTGCCGGATCCAGATCGGTCGGGGGTGGGGGTGATGTTCATGATGATCCTTTCGGGTCGTTCGCTCGGTGGCGAACTCGGGTGATGCACACGATCGGCGTCCCCGGTGAACATGGTGCGTGAGGTTGTTGAGAGGGCGGTAAGAACACGCGCCTGCACGTGCCGCGTCCATCCGGGCGGGCATCATGTGCGGATGCGTTCCGGCCCCGCCCTCTTCGGTCTCGCGGCTGTGTCGCTCGCTCTCTCGGGGTGCACCCGAGCTGATGCCGAGGCCCTCGACGGTGCCGCACCGGTGCCGACGACCGCCGTCCCGTCGACGACGGCGGCCCCCACCACGAGCACCGTGGCACCCTCGACGAGCACCACCACCACGAGCACCACCACCCCGAGCACCACCACCCCGAGCACCACGAGCACCACGACGACATCCACGACGACGAGCACCAGCACCACGATGCCTGCAACCGTGCCTCCGACCGTCCCGGTCGCGGTGGCGCCCACCGGGAGCGGCGCCGAGATCGTGCCGTTCGTCCCGCTCGATCTCAGCACCGACGTGGTCGAGGTCGGCCGTTCGGTGCTCGGGGCGCCGATCGTCGCCGAGCGGTACGGCGCCCCGGGCGGCCGTCGCGTGCTCGTGATCGGCGTGATCCACGGCAACGAGCAAGCCGGCGTCGACATCGTGCGCGACCTGCGAGCAGCGGGCGCCCCCGACGGCGTCGAGCTGTGGCTGGTCGAGACGATGAACCCCGACGGCCAGGCGATCGACGACCGGCAGAACGCGAACGAGGTCGATCTCAATCGCAACTTCCCGTACAAGTGGGGGCCGATCGGCGTGCCGGGTGACGGCCAGTACGCCGGGCCGGGCCCGGCGAGCGAACCCGAGACCCAGGCGATGGTCAACTTCATCGCTCAGCTGCGGCCCGACATCGCGATCTGGTACCACCAGGACCTGTTCGTGATCAGCCCGGCCAAGGGTCGCGACGGCCGGATCCGCGAGCGGTACGCCGCGCTGACCGGACTCCCGATGGGCGGCATCTCGGGCGGGACCTACACGGGGATCGCCGCCACCTGGGCTCGCACCGAGCTGCGCGATGACGGCGCCGTGGCGTTCATCGTCGAACTCGGTCCGACGCTGTCGCCCGACGAGGCCGTGCGCCACGCCGATGCGGTGCGCACGATCGCGGTCGAAGGCTGACCGCGCGTCACCCGAGCCTGAAACCCACCTCGGCGCCGCCTCCGTCGCGAGTGCGGGCGAAGGCCTCCCCGCCGTGGCGCCGCGCCACCTCACGCACGATCGACAGGCCGAGCCCGGAACCCGGCAACGCTCGCGCCGCCTCGGCACGATGGAAGCGCTCGAACACCAGCGGGAGCTCGTCGTCGGGGATACCCGGGCCACGATCGACGACCGACACCGAGGTGCCCGCGACGCGCACTTCGATCGGTCCGCCGGAGCGATCGAACTTGTCGGCGTTGTCGAGCAGACACGACACCGCACGCGCGACGCTGCCGCGCTGAGCGACGACCGGGGCCGCCTCACCGACCACCACCACCGGCCGCCCCCGCCGGCGCTCGGCCCGAACCGCGAGCTCGGTCGCGAGTTCGGTGAGATCGAACGGCTGGGACGGTTCGTCGTTGACGTCGCCGCTCGCGACGGCGACGATCTCGTCGACGAGTTCGCTGAGCTCGTGGGTCTCCTCGTGGAGGTCGGCCAGGATCGCGTCGCGGTCGGCATCGGGCAGGTGCGGGTAGCGGCGGAGGGTGTCGACGTTGGCCCGCAGGCTCGTCAGCGGCGTGCGCAGCTCGTGCCCGGCATCCTGCACGAGACGCCGCTGCTGCTCCTGCGAACGAGCGAGCGCAGCCAGCATGCGGTCGAAGGCCGACGCCAGACGCCCGACCTCGTCGGTGCCGTCGACCCCGGCGGTCGCATCGAGGCGACCCGTGGTGCCGACGTGCTCTGCGGCCAGCGTGAGCCGTCGCAGCGACGCGGTGACGCGCCCTGCGAGCCACAACCCGATCGCGGCGGCGACGCCGGCGACCACCAGCGTCAGCGCGATCGTTCGCACGCGCAGATTGCTCAACACGCGCTCGGTCTCCGCAAGTGGCCTCGCCACCTGGACTGCGCCACGATCGAGGCCGATCGTGCGCACCCGATAGGGCTCGCCGCCGACGTCGACGGTCTCGAACACGGAGGCGCCGTCGTCGCCCAGCACCGTCAGCGCCGCCTCGGTCGGTGCCGTCGGCGCGTCGAAGGTCGACTCGACGACGTCGCCGTTGCGAGCGACCACCTGCGCCTCGTACAGCGCCAGCGGGCCGCGCTCGGGAAGCCGGTCGCGGCCGCGCCCGATGCGGGCGACGACCTCCACCAGCGAGCGATCGATCTCGCCGTACAGCTGCGAGCGGGTCGACCGGTAACTCGCTGCGCCGACCGCGGCCGTCGCGATCACAGTGATCACGGCGAGCGCAAGCGCCACTTTCCAGCGCAGGCTCATCGCGCGTCCGTGGGGTCGACCCTGGCCACGTATCCGACGCCGCGCACGGTGTGGATCAGCCGAGGTCGCCCGCCATGCTCGGTCTTGCGCCTGAGGTAGCCGATGTACACGGCGAGATTCTTCGAATCGGGCCCGAAGTCGTAGTGCCAGATCCGGTCGTAGATGGTCGTGTGGTCGAGCACGATCCCCGCATTGCGGACGAGGAGCTCGAGGAGCTCGTACTCGGTCTTGCTCAGATCGATGTCGGCTTCGGCCCGCCGCACCCGGCGCCCGGCCGGATCGATTCGAAGGTCGGCCAGGGTCAGTTGGTCGAGGGCGCTGTCGCTCACGTCGGCGTCGACGAACCCGGAGCGACGGGCGAGGGCGCGCATCCGTGCGAGCAGTTCCTCGAGGTCGAACGGCTTGGGGACGTAGTCATCGGCCCCCGCATCCAGACCGGCGACCCGGTCGCTGGTCTCGGTACGCGCCGTCAACATCAGGATCGGCACACGGTTGCGTTCGGATCGCAGCACCCGGCACACGGTCAGCCCGTCGACGATCGGCATCGACACGTCGAGCAGGACGAGATCGGCAGGTTGATCACGCAGCGCCTCGAGCGCTTTGGCGCCGTTGCCGACCGCCCGCACCGAGTACCCCTCGAGGCTGAGGGCGCGCACCAGAGCCTCGCGCACCGCCCGGTCGTCCTCCGCCACCAACACGTCCATCCCTGGAGTACACCAGATCAAGGTGAGCGTTCGGTGAGAACCTCCGGTTGGATCACGCAGCGCTCGCGCCGGGCCACCGGATCGTCGCGACGGTGTCGGGCCACGAGATCGGGTTCGTCGCCAGCCAGTCGGCGAGTTCGGCGTCGCGCTCGGCGGGCAGGCACAGCCGTCTGCGGGCGGCCACCAACGAGTGCTCGGGGTCGACGGCGAAGCGTGCGACCGGACCGCGCGGGCTCGTGGTGTGCTCGGGTTCCAGTTCGAGTTCGTCGAGCACGGCGACCAGATCGCCCACGGTCGGCCCGGCCGGCCGATCGATCCCCCAGAAGTGATGCCAGGCGAGCGCCCACACCGACATCGGGTGGACGGTCGGGATCTCGACCACCACGGCGAGACGTGCGTGGTCGGTGAGCGCCAGCACGAACGGCACGACGTCGGCGACGTCGTAGAGCACGTGATTGCACACCACCACGTCGGCCCCCGGCGTCTGCGGGGCGACATCGGGCCATGCACCGTGAACCGTGCGACGGACTGCGCCGACCCCCGCCGCCGCATCGAGGAACGCATCGAGCATCGCCCCGCTGCGATCGACACCGATCAACTCGTTGGCGGGCGGTACGAGCACGACAGACGACCGGCCCCCGCCGCACCCGACGTCGAGCACCGTGCCTCCCGTCGGTGGCAACACCTCGCGCGCCCAGCGCGCACTGGTGGTGTCACGATCGACGGTGTCGTCGACCGCGAATCGGCGCGCGTCATGGCCCCACGGCGACTCGGGCGCCTGGTCGACGATCCAGTCGGGAAGGCCCCAACCGAGCAGCTGATCGGACCACCGCGCCGCGGCGTCGGGCTCGTCCGGAGCGGGATTCGTCATCACCCGTGGGCGAGCACCCGCACCGGCAGCGCGCGTGGTCCGCGAATCTGGCCGACACTCCACGTGACGTCACCGGCGAGCTCGAAGCTCGGGAACCGGCGGACGAACTCCTCGATCGCGATGCGGAGCTCGAGCCGAGCGAGGTTCGACCCGAGGCAGCGGTGGATGCCGAGGCCGAAGGCTGCATGCCGGTTCTCGGCGCGGTCGATCACGAACTCGTCGGCGCGCTCGAAGAACGCCGGGTCGCGGTTGGCCGCCGGGAACGGCAGCAGCACCCATTCGTCGGCCTTCATCGGGCATCCGTGGAAGTCGTAGTCGTCCTTGACCAGACGGGCCATCGTGACCGGCGCGTAGGCGCGCAGGAACTCCTCGACGGCGAACAGCATCACGTCGGGATCGTCACCGACGCGCGCCAGGTCGTCCGGGTGTGTGGCGAGGTGCCAGATCGACGATCCGATCGCGCTCCACGTGGTGTCGATGCCGGCGACGAGCAGGAGCACGATCGACCCGCGGACGTGTTCGTAGCTGAGCTTGTTGCCCTCGATCTCGACGTTCATCAGATAGGTCGTCAGATCGTCGCGGGGGTTGTCGGCGTGCTCGCGGATCTGGCGATCGAGGTACTCGTCGAGCGGCTGGAAGCTCGCGATCCGCTCCTCGGCGGGCAGGTCGATCGCCTCGAGCACGTTGTGCACGAACCCGCGGAAGATCTCTTCGTCCTCGGGCGGGAACCCGAGCATTCGGGCGATCACGTTGACCGGGATGCTCTGTGCGTACTGCACGGCGGCGTCGACGATCGTCGTACCCGGCTCGATGTCGCCCATCCGGTCGAGCAGGTCGGTGCACAGACGCCGCACTTCGGCATCCCACGGATCGATCGACTTCGGGGAGAACGGCGGCAACAGGAGCCGGCGGGCGATCTGGTGGAAGGGCGGGTCGGACGTGATGGGCGGCGCCGGACCGATCGGCGCAGGGATCAGCGGTCGAGTGTTGCTGACGATCACCCCCCGGCTGCTGAAGTGATCGGTGTCGTATGCGACCTCATGGACGAGTTCGTGCGTGACCGGCGCCCACATGCCGCCGTAGCGGTCGGAGTGCGCCACCGGGCAGCCCGAGGCGCGCAGCTCGTCCCAGATCTCGTGGGCGTGCTCGTTGTAGCGCGGGTCGGCGTGATCGAGGTCGGACGCCCAGTCGGCCGCGGGGGTGCGTTGGTTGGTCATCAGCCGTCGACGACCGAGATCGCGTACTCAGGGCAGTTGGCGACGGCGAGCCGCGCCTTCTCCTCGAGACCGGGCGCCACGGTCCCGTCGCCGATCACCACGGCATTGCCGTAGTCGTCGACGTCGAACAGCTCCGGCGCCAACGCGTAACAACGATTGTGGCCCTGGCAGAGTTCGGAGTTGACCTCGACGCGCATGGATCCGAGCGTAGACAGCGGCCGTCGCCCGATCGTCACTCGGCGGCCACCAGGTAGTGGCCCTTACCGTCCTGCTTCACCGCGGTGAGCGCCGTATCGGCGAGCCGGAGGGCCTCGTCGAAGGGCATCTCCGGTCGGTTGCGGACGCAGACCCCGACGCTGGCGCCGAGCGAGACGGGGGTGACGCGATCTCCGTCGGTGATCACGCACGGTGCCTCGAGTGTGGCGAGGATCCGCCTGGCGACCCGCTCCGCTTCATCTGCGGTGGCGTCGGCGATGACCAGCACGAACTCGTCGCCGCCGAGCCGCACCACGAGGTCGTCCGACCGCACCGTGGCGAGCAGACGCGCCCCGATCTCGGCGAGGACGGCGTCGCCGGCGCCGTGGCCGTGCGCGTCGTTGATCTCCTTGAAGCCGTCGAGGTCGAGATAGATCACCGCCGACCAGGTCATCCCGTCGTCGAGCCCTTGACGGAGACGGGCTCGCGTGGCGGCGCCGGTGAGCTCATCGATGAATGCAGCCTGCTCGAGCGCCGACCGGTACTCGAGCTGATCGAAGGCGAGTGCGGCCACGTTCACCAACTGCTGCATTCGTCGCTGCTGGTTCGCGGTGGGTGGCCTGGAGAACGGGCGGAACACGGTGATCACCGCACTGGCCTCGCCACGGCGCCCGATGACCGGGCGGCACCAGAGCGCCCGGAACCCGCGGTCCGTCAACTCCGTACCGAGCGGGCCGAGCTCGGCCAGATCGTTCACGTCGACCGGGCGGCCGAGCCGGGCTGCTGTGCTCCACGGCGTGTCGGCGACCGAGCTCCAGTGATCGCGCACCGGCCACGCAGTCATGGGCGTCAGCTCGCCGGCGAGCATCCGCAACAGACACGCCTCCCCCGTCATCGGATAGGCGGCGAACCCGGCGACCACCAGTTCGACGGCCCGTTCGATCGGTTGCCCGGTTGCGATCGCCTGCACGGCGTCGCCGACCCGATCGTTGACCGACCCGTGCGGTGCCACGAGCACGTAGCCGCTGCGATCGTCGAGCTCACGCGCCCAGAACTCGGTGAAGGTCTCCCGACCAGATCCGTCGACGAAGCGCATGCGCATCGGACCGAGCACGCTGCCGAAGTAGATCGACCCCTCGCCGAGCAGCGTCGCTGCGTGGCCGAGGTCTTCAGGGAGCACGGCATCGAACAGCGAGGCGCCGACATAGTCGCCGTCACCCCATCCCATCAGGTCGCGCACGTGGCGATTGGCGTATCGCACCCGTGCCAGTGCATCGATGACGATCGCGCCGGTCGGCAACGATTCGAGCACGAGTTCGGGGCGCAGCTCGAGCGGCGCGACGTGGTCCACCGATGTCTGTCGGCGCGTCGGTGGGGGTGCTTGAGATCTGCGCTTCGGCAGACGAACACGCCCTGTCGCACCACTCTCGCAATCGCCACACAGAGTGACCTGACCAACGGATCAGGTGAGTTTTTTCTCCAAGTTCGCTGTTATAGCCCGGTGTCCCACTGACCGGAACGGTACGGTCGATCATGCCGTCACCCCAGCGTGCGGCGCATGTTGGAGAGCGGGGTTTCCATGAATCGATCACAGGATGAGACCAGCGAAGCGCTGCTCTCCGCAGCACGCCGACTGCTCTCCGAGCACGGTCCGGAGGCCCTCACGGTGCGCCGGATCGCCGGTGAGGCCGGCATGAGCACGATGAACGTCTACTCCCGCTTCGGCGGCAAGGACGGCGTCATCGACGAACTGTACGCCGACGGATACCGACGTCTGATCGAGACGATCAACGGGGTTCCGGCCGACGACGACATCCCCACCGAGATCCTCGCCGTGGCTTCCGCGTACCGGAACTTCGCCATCGAGAACCCGACGTACTACGGCATCATGTTCCGGTCGGCAGTCCCCGGTTTCCAGCCGTCGCCAGAGGCGATCGCAATGGCGCTCGGTGGGCTCGCAAACCTCGTCGAGCGGATCCGACGCGGTCAGGAGTCGGGGCAGATCGCCACCGAGTTCGAGACCCAGTCGGTCGCCGCCTGGCTGTGGGCGTGCTGCCACGGCATGGTGAGCTTCGAGCTCGACGGCGTCGCCGACGGCCAGCTGTCGTGGAAGCAGATCTATCTGTACGGGGTGCGCGCCGCTCTCTCTGGCGTGCATCCGTCGGTCGCCGTCACGAGCCTCTGACGCCCGCTCGCACGCCGCCGCGAGCTCACCCGTGTTCGGTAGCCTGCCCCGATGCTCGCGGTCGTGCTCGCCAACGTCATCACCGACGTCTCCGACTGGCTGAACGACTTCTCCGCCAACTGGTGGTTCCTGGTCATCATCTTCGTGATCGCGTTCTTCGACTCGATCGTCCCGATCGTGCCGAGCGAGACCACGGTGATCATCGGCGGTGTCGCCGCCGGGCTCGGTGAGCAGCCCCTGCTCGCGGTGATCGCCTGCGGCGCCATCGGTGCCTTCCTCGGCGACAACACCGCGTACCTCATCGGCTCCAGGATGAGCGGGTGGATCACACGCCAGGCGGCCAAGAAGGAGAAGCGGCAGCGCCGGCTCGAATGGGCGACCGAGCAGATCCGCGTTCGCGGCGGCCTCCTGCTCGTCACCGCCCGATTCATCCCTGGCGGCCGCACCGCGCTCACCGTGTCCTCGGGGATCACCCACCAGCCGCGCCGCTGGTTCGTCACGTGGATCGCCATCGCCGTCGTCATCTGGGCGTCCTACGCGGCGCTGCTCGGCTACTTCGGCGGCAGGGCCTTCAAGGACGACCACACCACCGCGTTCCTGGTCGCGTTCGGCACAGCGCTGAGCGTCACGGTGCTCATCGAGTTCGTCCGCTACGTGCGCCACCGCTTGCGCTGATCGAGCTGGTTGGCCGCCAGGGCGGTCCGGTCGCCAGACTGTGCCGATGCACGTGTCCGAGGCCGTCGCCCGTCGCAAGTCCGTCCGCCAGTTCCTCCCCGATCCGGTCGACGATG
The DNA here is from genome assembly GCA_022843125.1 of Ilumatobacteraceae bacterium. GTDB lineage: Bacteria > Actinomycetota > Acidimicrobiia > Acidimicrobiales > Ilumatobacteraceae > Ilumatobacter. Next base: position 3,747 of record JALHOG010000087.1, on the reverse strand, counting down.
CGACGATCCGCGAGCTGCTCGAACTCTCGGCACGGGCGCCCAGCGGCGGCAACGTCCAACCGTGGCGCATCTACGTCGTCAACGGTGACGCGATGACACGCTTCCGTGCACTGATGGCCGGCCGTGCACCCGAACCCGTCGAGTACGAGATGTACCCGCCGAACCTGTGGGAGCCGTACCGCACGAACCGGTTCGCGCTCGGCGAGGCGATGTACGCCACGATCGGCATCGCCCGCGACGACAAAGCGGGCAGGTTCGCTCAGATGGCGCGCAACACCGACTTCTTCGGCGCGCCCGCCGCACTGTTCTGCTTCGTCGACCGGCGCATGGGGCTCCCCCAGTGGAGCGACCTCGGGATGTTCCTGCAGACGTTCATGCTGCTCGCTCAGGAAGCCGGGCTCGACACGTGCCCCCAGGAGTACTGGTCGCTCTACCCCGAGACGGTCCGCACGTTCGTGGAAGCTCCGGACGACGAGATGGTCTTCTGCGGCATGGCGATCGGCCGGGCCGACTGGGACGCCCCGATCAACTCGCTGCAGAGTGAGCGCATGGCACTCGACGAGTGGGCGCGCTTCGTCTGACCGCTCGCGAAATCCTGGAACACCGATTCGGGAGCAGTGCTACCGTCGAGTTCCGACACGCGGGGCCGGCTCACGGGAGGCGACATGGCGACGAGGCGAGGGGTCGGGCGTGCCGCAGCAGCGGCGATGCTCGCAGTGACGATGGGGTTCGGGCTGACACCGGCGGAACCGGTGGCGGCGGTCGACACCCCGCTCTCGTTCGCGGACCAGTACTCGTTCGGTGAACGAACCGTCGGGTCGACGACCCCGGTCGACCTCATCGTGTCCAACGACGGGCCAGCTCCCATCGGGCCGCTCACGATCACGGGCGGCGAACCCCCCAGTGCCGCGTTCGCGCTCACGGCAACGACGTGCACCGGCTTCGTCGTCGCACCCGGGGCCTCCTGCACGATCACGTTCTCCTTCACACCCACGGCGGCGGGCGGCGTCACCGACACGGCGACGTTCACCGCGGCGGGCGAGGAGTTCAGCGTCCTCCTCGCGGGCATCGGGCTCGCCCAGACCGGGACGATCTCCGGCTCCATCACCCTCACCAACGCTGCCGCCGGAGCGGAGCGCAACGTCTACGTCACGGCGCTCGACGGCTCGACGAAGCACCAGTTCTCGAACGTGGCGGCGAACTACTCCGTCGCCGTGCCGGCCGGCACGTACTGCGTCTCGTTCGGCATCGGACCCTGGGAGGGCACCGTGTCGTCCTACCCGAACAAGCGGCACTGCCGGGACGGCATCACGCCCGTCACCGTCAGCGCCGGCGCGACCGTCTCGGCGATCGACGCGACACTCACGCTGTCGTCGATCAGCGGCACGCTGCGCGACCATCTCGGTGCGGCCGTCCCGTCCGAGCGCGTCTTCGCCGCGCCCGCGCTCGGGATCGGCTCCGCCGAGAACGCCACCGGCGGCGCGGGCGACTTCACGATCGAGAACCTGCCGGCGGGCACCTACTGCCTGCGGGCCGCCTCGGGCACGGCCGACGCAGCGAGCTCACCGTGCCCAGCGGGTACACGCAGGGTCGAGGTCGGGGCCGGTGCCGACGTCACCGGCGTCACGCTCACGCTGCCCGCTCCCGGCGGCTCGGGCGACCCGACCGGTGCGATCAGCGGCCGTGTCGGGTTCGGCGCGCCGATCACGCCGCTCGCCGACCGCGAGGTCCGCGCCGAGGGGCTCGACGAGTTCGGCGGATTCGCCAGCACCACCACCGCGGCGGACGGGACCTACTCGCTCGGCGGCCTCCCGCCCGGTCCGTACTGCGTGTACGTGATCGACGACGCGGGCGAGCCGTACGCCGGCGAGCACTACGTCGACGCATCCGACTGCGACACCGCAACACCGGTCACCGTCGGCTCAGCGGCGGTCACCGGCATCGACTTCTCGCTCCCGCCCGGGAGCACCATTTCGGGTACCGTCACCAACCCCGGCGGCGGCAACCCGTTTTTCGCCTTCGTGACGGCGCAGAAGATCGGCACCTTCCGGCAGGTCACGGCGAACGTCGGCGGCGGAGGCAGCTACTCCATCACCGGACTGTCGCCCGGCCAGTACTGCGTGATCGCCACGGATGCGCTGGGCGACCTGCCCCCGCGGACCTTCGGCGGCGGCTACTCCTGCGAGGGCACGTTCACCACCGTCACCGTCGGTACCGGCGCTGCGATCACCGGGATCGACATCCAGTTCGCGAACGGCGGCCGGATCGCCGGCACGGTGACCTTCCCGGCGGGCGTCGTCCCCGGTGAGGGGGCGGGGCGGCTCCTCATCAGCAGCCGCGACGAGTGGGGCGAACAGTCGCAGTACGTCGACGTCGACCTGCGCGGCCGGTTCTCCCTCGACGGGCTGGTACCCGGACTGCACTGCCTCAACGCCCGCGCGCCGTCGCCCAGCCTGCTCGTCTCGAAGAACGTCGGATCGGTCGACCCCGACTCCTGCCGGGCCGGCGAGATCACCGTGACCGCGGGCGGCACCACGACCGTCGACTTCACGATGGAGCTCGGCGGATCGATCTCCGGGTGGGTTGTCCTCCCCGACAACCGGCCGGATCCCGACCCGAACCCCCGCCTCACGCCCTTCGCCGGCGAGAACGACCGGGTCCGTCCCGACGGCAGCTATCACCTCACCGGCGTCGCGGCCGGGACCTACTGCGTGACCATGTTCGGCTCGAGGTTCTGGACGCTCACGCAGGCGTACGACGGCGTGCCGAGCTGCGACGCCGGGGCCACGCCCGTCACGGTCACCGCGGGCCAGAACACCGGGAACATCAACTTCACGTTGCAGGCAGGCGGGCTCGTGTCCGGCACGATCACATTCCCGGGCACGAGCAGCCGGACCCGGGTCGAGTTCCACCGCATCGACACCGCACAACCCGTCATCACCGACGAGGCCTTCACCACCGGACCGACGACGGCGCAGTACACAGGCGCGGTGCCACCCGGCACGTACTGCGTGCTCGTGCGGCCGAACGCTGCGACCGGGTTCGCCAACCGCGCCCACGGCGGCACGCCGTCGTGTACGGGCGCGACCCCGGTCGTCGTGACCGGTGTGAGCAAGACGACCGGCATCGACGTCACGCTGACACGACAGATCTACACAGGCCTCGCCAGCCCGGCGCGCCTGATGGACACCCGCGCCGGTGCGACGACGGTCGACGGTGTCGCCGCCGGCGGCGGTGCGATCGTCGGCGGCACGGTGCGCGAGCTCCAGGTCGGCGGTCGCGCCGGGATCCCGGTCGATGCCGCATCGGTCGCGTTGAACGTGACGGCGACCAACACCACCGGCCCCGGGTTCCTCACCGTCTTCCCGTGCGGGCTGCCCGCCCCCAACGCCAGCAACGTCAACTACACCGCCGCCGGGCAGACCACCCCGAACGCCGTCGTCGCCAAGCTCGGCACCGACGGCACGCTCTGCATCTTCGCCCTCACCACCGCCGACGTCATCGTCGACGTCGCCGGCTCCTTCCCGGACGATGACGGGTTCGTGCCACTCGACACCCCCGCCCGCCTGCTCGACACCCGACCCGGGCAGCCCGTGGCACCCGGCGGCGCGAGCGGTGGCGGGGCGATCGCCTCCGGTACGGTGCGCGAGGTGCAGATCGGCGGTCTGGCTGCCGTGCCGGCCGACGCCGCGTCGGTTGCCTTGAACGTCACGGCGACCAACACCATCGGTCCCGGGTTCCTCACCG
>JALHOG010000086.1 GCA_022843125.1 Ilumatobacteraceae bacterium | reverse complement strand
GGGCCTGCGAGCGGCCTTCCAACACGACAGCAGTGATGATCAGCCGGGCCTTGGACACCCAGCCGACCCTTGCCTATGACGCGCGACATCCCTTGCCTATGTCCTGAGACAACACACCCCCAGCTCCACGATGTGTGATGTCGCGAGACACCCCCAGCTCCACGAAAACGTGCTACCTACCAGGTGCTTCGCGGCCGGGGTTGCGTGAGTTGATTCTCCTCGTCCGGTGCACGGCCGAGCAGGGCGAACGCCGTCGAAGGGGGCCGTGTGAGCGGGCACGACGCGTCACGACTGGTGCGTACTGACGGTTGCGCTTCGCGCTGTTCCGAGCGATGCCGTCGGCGTGGTGATCGGCGTGAGCGTGCGTGGGGTCGTCATCGGGGTGGTTCCTGCACCAGACGCCGACTCGCCTGATCGTCACCGACCCCCGCTTGCCTTGACGAAGCCGAGCGGGCAAGCCAACGCCGGCCTGCTTGATGACATGTCGCACCGCACGAGGACGGGGTCGCGATGGAGCGGGCTCGCTGCCGTACCTTGGACGAGACTTCTCGCAGTGCGACGCCTTTTCGCCAGCAATTCTTGCACTTCGTTGCGATTGAGGCGGAGTTTCACCCATGAAACTCGCGTCGACGCCGCCGCACGCTGTGACCCGGGCGGGGGAACATCGAGGCACGGTGGTTCCATCCCCCAGCTCCACGATGTGATGTCGCGAGACATCCCGGACGCAACCGGTCCTGTGGACACGGCGAGACGTGCGCTCGAGGGGGGCAAGAGCAGGGTGTGATCAGGTTGGTCGAGTGGCGGCGAGCCGTTCGACGAACTCGTCGAGGGTCGAGCATCCAGCTGCGACGGCTTCAGTTCGGCGATGGTGAGGCCCGCCGCGGTCTCCGGAAGCAGATGCTTGCCATGCGCGCATCGTGACGCGAACCCGGCCGGCACCATCGGGATCGTCGGGTGTGTCGCCGTCTCCGTACATCTGCCGGAACACCTCAGCGACGGCGCCGTCGCCGAGCACAAAGCGCCGATTGCCATGCCCGAACATCCCCCGTTCAGGGGACCCGGGAGGCGTCGGGAGCGGTGCGACCGCTGAACCCGCCACGCACGCGAGACAAATATGACTAATCATCGCTAAGACTGGGTAGGTTGCTCGCATGACGTCGCATCGCGTTCATGTGCCGACCTGCGCCCGATCGGGTACCCACCCGATCGTCGATCAACTCAGAACGCTCGTCGCCGAGGCCGACTACCCGTCGCTGCTCCGCAGATCGTCGGAACTCGCCGATCGTGTCGGGCGGTCGCGCGACCAAGCGCTGCTCGCTCAACTCCTCGGCCGGCTGGCGGACGAGAGCCCGATGTCGGCGATCGTCGCGATCGAGTCACTCGCGCAGGTCGACCATCCGAGAGCGGACGACCGGCTCATCTCGATGCTGGTCCACCCCGAACCGCTGGTTCGTCGTCACGCCGCCTGGCGACTCCTCGATCGCCAGCCGGACGAGCGAGCCCTCCCCGCACTCCTCGACCTGCTGGTGATCGGCAGTATCGACACCATGCACGCGCATCGGACCTTGCGGCGCTGGTCGGCGCTGCTCGGGCATGCAATCGTGCGCGCCGGCGTCGCCCGTCTCACGGCGGACGGGGCTCCAGCTGCGCGGGCGCGGCTGGTCGATCTACTCGGGACGATCGGCGAGGATGCCGATCCGGTGCTGCTCCACCTCGCCCTCGACGAGCAGGAAGCGCCCACGGTCAGGGCCGCGGCGATCGGAGCGGTCGGACAGCGGAGCAGCCCGGAGATCGATGCCGCGCTGCAGCTGCTCGCCACCTACGACGACACGGTCGGCACCGACGCCGCTCTTGCGCTGAGCACCCGCCTCCGTCGTGCGACCCCAGGCGCTCGGGACGAACACGGCGGGCTGCGGATCGCGCAGCTCGTCCTGGCGGGCGGACTCGACGGGCAGCTCAGCCGCGGGGGCCGCGGTGACACCGGTGGAGTCGCCAGCCTGCTGGTGTCGCTCGGCGAGGCGTTGGCACGCCGCGACGACGTCGACCATGTCGTCACGATCGGACGCGGCACGCTCACCGATGCGGTCCTCGGGCCGCTCTCGTCGAGTCGGATCCCGCTGTCGTACGGGATGGTCGCGTTCGGCGACGACTCCCGCCCAGCGGCATCCGCCAATGAGGCGTGGGAGCACCTGCCTGCCATCGAGCGCGGCATCCGCCGGGCGCTCCAGCTCGCCGGCCCGGTCGACGTGTTGCACCTCCGCATGGCGGACGCCGGCACGTTGGCCGGAGCGAACGTCGCGGCCGAGCTCGGGATCCCCGTGTGCTTCAGCGTCGCTCCCGACCCGCACAACGTGATCGAGTCGCTGCACCGGCGCGGCGAGCTCGACGCAGAGTCGTTCCTCCGGCTCGACGCGGAGACCCACGTGTGGTTCCGGGCCCGACTCATCGAGCGCATCGCCCGCGACGCCGACCAGCGTGCCCTGTTCCCGAGAGCGAAGCCGATGGAGTTCCTGGAGCGCATCGGCATCCACGGCGACCAGAGCACCGCTGTCGTGGCCGAGGGCATCGACATCAGCGTCATCGATCGTGCGGTCGCGGCGGCCGGCACCTCGTCCCGGGTTCATGCGGCCGACGTGCTCGACGAGCTCGCGGCCTCGATCCCACCCGCGCGTCGCGGGTTGCCACTCGTCCTCACCGTCGGCCGCCTCAACCCGGTCAAGGGCATGGATCGCGTCGTGGCGGCGTGGGCCGCCGACCCGGATCTGCACGACATGTGCAACCTCGTGATCGTCGGCGGCGATCTGGCCGCACCCTCGCCCACCGAAACGGCCGTGATCCAGTCGATCGACCGGCTCGTCCCGCCGACCGACTTCCGTCGGCACGGTCTCGTCATGCTCGGCGGCCACGCCCACGCCGACATCGCCAAGCTCCTCGTCGCCACCGCGTCCGGCCGAACCGGTGATTGGGCACCGGACGGCGTGTACGTCGACGGCGCACTCAAGGAGGAGTTCGGGCTCGCCGTGCTCGAAGCGCTGGCGGCCGGGCTGCCCGTGGTCGCGCCGAGCACCGGCGGCCCGTCGACCTACGTCGTCGACGGCGACACCGGCGTTCTCGTCGATCCCGACGCCGACCTCGGCGCCGCGATCCGAGCGGCGTTCGGACTCGTCGCCCGGCCCGGCCGGGCGAGTCGGGCCCGAGCGATGGTCGAGGAGCGGTACTCGATCGACACGATGGCGGCCCAGCTCGTCGAGCTGTACCGGCCCGCCATGGCCATGCGATGAGCCTGCTCGTCATCAGCCCTGACTTCGCTTCGCACTACGGGCCGCTCGCTGTCATCGCCTGCGAAGCCCGCGAGGCCGGGCACCGCGTGATCGTGGCGACCGGCCCGAACCTGCGCCCGCGGGTCGAGGCCGATGGCTTCGAGTGGCGGCTGCTCCGTCTCGGCGCCGGCGCCAACACCGGTGTGGCGCAACGCGACCCGGGTCTCGATCGCTTCATCGCCGCCACGGCGGCCGGACCGATCGCGACCATCCGGTGTCAGGCACTCGACCGCGAACGCGACCTTTTGTGGCAGCCCGAGGACGTGGCCGTCGAGGTGGCGCGCCTGTGCGACGAGCTCGAACCCGAGAGAGTGATCATCGACCACGTGTCGTTCGCCTCGACCCTGGCGATGTACGCAACCGGGCGCCCGTTCGACACGCTGGTCCCGGGGCACCCCAGCCAGCTCCCGGTCGGGTCGGAACGGTACGGCGTCCCTCACGTCTGGCCGAGCCGGATCCACCCCGACCCTGATGACCTGGCCGACCTCGAGCAGCTCGTCGACCGGGTGACGGGTGTGTTCACAGAGCGGTGGAACGCGGCGCTCGCCGCCGTGGCACCCGACCGACCGCGCGTCGAGGACGCCTTCCGGGTCCACGGCGACGTCGTGCTGTACAACAGCGTGCCCGAGCTGCACGCGCCGGCTCGCACCCCCCTGCTCCCCGACCGGCACCGCTTCGTCGGGCCGCTCGTGCGACGTGAGGAGCTCCCCGACGAACTGAGCAGCTGGTCGGCCCGCAGCGAGGGCCGCCCACAGGTGTATGTCGCGCTCGGCACGTTCCTGTCGCATCGCGCCGACGTGTTGGCCCGGATCGCGGACGCGCTCCGTCAGCTCGATGTGCGCGCCGCGATCGCCACCGGCGCCGCGTCGGCCGACGCGCTGGGCCCGATTCCCGACAGCTGGGTGGTCGCACCCGAGCTCCCGCAGGTCGCGATGCTCCGACACGCCGATCTGGCCGTGCACCACGGTGGGAACAACAGCGTCCAGGAGTCGTTGGCGGCAGGCGTCCGCCAGGTGGTCCTGCCGTTCTCGACCGACCAGTTCTCGAACGCCGCCGATCTCGAACGAATCGGCGCGGCCGCCGCGCTGCCGCCCAACGACGCGACTGCAGCCGAGCTGGCGCAGGCGATCGCCGCCCAGCTCGACTGCGCGCACGTCACATGGCGTCGACCTTCGGCATGATGTCGTGCTTGAGGCGCTTGAGGTCGTCGAGCGTCTTCGACACCGGGACGTCGGCGAACGGCGGCCAGAGGAGCGGCATCGTGAGACCGGCCTCCTTGTAGCGCTTGAGCCGGTCGGTGATCTGATCGGCGGTGCCGACGAACAGGTTCGTCAGCTTGTGGTTGTCGGACTGATCGGTCGGCTCGTCGGTGATGACGAACCAGATCATGCTGCACATGTCGAAGCCGTCGTCGAGCGACCGCTCGCTCCCGAGCTCACCGAGCTCGCGCTGGATCTCCGTCTTCCACTTGGTGATCTCGTCGGGCGTGTCCTGGATGCCGATCCAGCCCGCGAGGCCATACTTCGCGATCCGGCTCGCCGAGCGCTTCGGATCCTTCAAGCCACTGAAGTAGATCGGCGGGTGAGGCGACTGGACCGGCTTGGCACCGAACCCGCACGACTCGAAGTCGGCGAACTCGCCGTGGTACTCGAACACCTCGTTCGTCCAGATCCCCTGCATGATCTCGATCGTTTCGCGGACGTGCTTGTGACGCTTCGGGAAGATGTGCGCCGCGCTCGCAGCGGCGAACTCCTCGGGCATCCAGCCCGAACCGACGCCGACGTTGACCCGTCCGTTCGAGAGGTTGTCGATCGTGGCGACCTCGGCCGCGAGCACGGCGGGGGCGCGGTACGGCGTGTCGGTGATGCTCATCCCGATCCGGAGCTTCGTGGTCTTCGCCGCAAGCCATGGGATCAGCGGCCAGCCCTGCAGCCACTGGCCGCGGGCGGCAACCGGCATCTGCTTCGGGAACTGTTCCATCATCCCGAAGGGGAACTGCAGCTCCCCTCGATCGGACGCTTCGGGCACCACGATGCGGTCGAGCGTCCAGACCGAATCGAAGTCGAGCTCCTCGGCGAGGGCCGTGAGGTCCTCGAGCTCCTTCACGGTCACGTCGTTGCGGAAGTTCGGCAGGTACAGAGCGAGTCTCATGAGTGTTCCCTTCGTTCGTGTCGTCCGTCAGCGGGCGGTGATGCCGCCGTCGATCACGAGCTCGGAGCCGGTGACCCACGTCGACTCGTCGGACGCGAGGTAGAGCACACCCCACGCGACGTCCATCGGGACGCCCGGGCGACCGAGCGGATGGGCTTCGCCGAGCGCATCGAAGAACGCGTCGCGGTCGCCGGTGTTGTCGCCGAGGAGCTGCACCATCGGCGTCCACGTGTAACTCGGGTGCACCGAGTTGATCCGGATGTTGTAGCCCTCCTTGGCGACGTGCAGCGCCGCCGACTTGGTGAACAGGCGAACCGCACCCTTCGACGCGTTGTACGCCGCGAGGTTGTCGATGCCGACGAGGCCGGCGATCGACGAGATGTTCACGATCGACCCGCCCTTCGGATCCTGGGCCTTCATCACCTTGATCGCCGCCCGCGTCCCCAGGAAGACCGCCTCGCTGTTGACCGCGTTGACGTGACGCCAACCGTCGAGCGTGGTGTCCTCGACGTTCGCGTCGAGCACCACGCCAGCGTTGTTGACGACGATGTCGAGGCGACCGTACCGATCGACGATCCCAGCCGTGATCGTGTCCCACAACGCCTCGTCGGTGACGTCCTGATGGATGTACTCGGCCTTCCCGCCCTCAGCGTTGATCGAGGCAGCCAACGCCGTGCCTTCCTCGTCCAGCATGTCGGTGAGGATGACGGTGGCTCCCTCCTTCGCCATGGTCCGCCCGGTGGCCTCTCCGAGACCCCTCGCTCCCCCGGTGATCAGCGCGATCTTGCCTTCAACTCGTCCCACAACGATTCCCCTTCGGCTCTGTGTCGATGATCGACGGGCGCGAACGTAACGACGCGCCGATCGATGAACCAGGGGCCCTCGCGTCATCGCGACGGTGCATTCGCATCAGCTCCGCCCCGAGGGTGGTCACTACGATCCGACATTCGGGCCTGGCTCACGGGAAAGCTCACGAACCATGAAGATCCTGATCGTCGATGATCACCCGGCGACGATCACCTTCATGCGTCTGGCGTTCACGTCGCACGGATACGCCGTGACCACGGCGGCGTCGGTCGACGAAGCGATCGGCTGTGCGCTCGCCGAGTGTCCCGATGTCGTGCTGTCGGATCTGACGTTCGGCAATCACCTCGACCGAGGCGCCGACGGCTGTTCGCTGGCGCGGTCACTCCGCTCGATGCCGGGAACCGCCGATGTCGGTCTGCTCGCCGTCAGCGGCGCCGACTCGCCCGACGTCCGACGCGACGTCGAGAACAGCGGCTTCGACGGGTTCGTGTCCAAACCGGTCGATCTCCCCTCGCTCCTCGCACGCGTCGAGCAGCTGGGGACCCTCGTCGCGAGCCGTCGCGTCAGCACGGTCGATCCCGGCTAGCGCCGAGTCAGGAAACGTTCGCCCGGTCTACGAAGCGACCCCGACCCGGCGTTCGGGGGCGGTCGACTACGCCCGCTGACCGTCATGGCCTCAGCCAAGCTGGCAGCTCCAGTGAGTCGTCAGAGATGGTCAGGCTGGTGGTCGTGTTGCTCGTAGGAACCGCCTCGTTCACAATGTTGAAGAGGTTCCGTATCCAGCTTCCTTGCGCTTGACTCGAGCTCGATCCTCCTTGGTCTGGTCGCAGTACTCGATGGTCTGGTCGCGTGCGCTTGAGCACCTACGTCATGATCCGGACCCCGCAGGGTGATCCGTAGCGAAGACCAGGATGTCGATCGGCGTCCCGTTCTCGTTGCCAAGGTCGAGCGTGAGAGCCGTTACACAGCCCAGACTCTCCTCGAGGCGATGTCGGAACAACGCGATGAACTCGCCCGACCGCGCGTTCTGCGAGACGGTCATCGCACGCCGCGGCTGGACACGTGGGGCGGCTCCGTTCGTGAAGTCACTCCGTCAGTGGTGCTTGCTGGTACCGGCGGAGCAGAGAACGAGATGACGGCAGGAACGTCGTCCAAGGCCGCCGCAGCTTCTGCCAATAGGGCGGAGTCGGCGAAGCCGTCGGGTGTGACGAGGTTGACGTTCACTGCGTCCGGCAGCGTGCGGATCGTCACAGATGCTTCGATTCCAGCATCGTCGAGTCGACGCCGGGTCTCGGTGCAGAAACGTTCGAGGTCGTTCACCGGGTGCGGCGATTCCTGCTGTGCCCTACGCCGAAGGCGGGATTTTGAGGGCTTCGGTTCATCTCGTGTCTCTTCCGTCGGGACGTACTCGTAGAGAGCGTCGACTTGTCGTTCCAGCTCGATCTGCCGACGTAGCCGACGAAGTCCGAGCTTCGTGCGCGGATTACCTGAGAAGAACCTGTTCAGCAACGGTGCATCCTCGGTGACCGCGTCGATCGCAACCTCGTTTGACTGGTACTGCCGCCAGAACGCGGCGAACTCCGCGTCAGGGAGCGGCACATCACCCGTGTCGTAGTACATCCCGGAGTCGCTGTCGTAGGCGGTGCTCCCCATGCGAGAGCGGAGCGCGAGCTCCAGATCGCCGATCGGGCGCAGCTGCGCGACGTACGCCTTGTAGGCGCGTCGATGTTCTCGCGCGCGCTTCTCTGGCGCCCAGGCAGCTGTCAGACCGGCACCGAGAGCGGTCGTCACGGCGAAGATGGCGGTGATGGTCGTGCTTTCGGTGAACAGCGTGAGCGCGCTCAACGACGCGACAACGGCGGTCGCGAGGCGCATCCAGCCGTCAAGTGCGCTCCAGCGGCTTGCCCTGGTCTGATGGATGGTGCACGTAGATTCCACCCAGCTGTAGAGGTTGGCGACCCAGCCGTAGAGCACTGCCGCGCCGACTGGCGCCGGCGTGAGGCCGCCGAGTGTTCGTCGCTGGGCACTTCGAGCTGGCCCCGCTAGTCGGCTGACGCGTGGGTCAGGGGTCGATGTCTGTGGGCCCGCCGGACGCCGAGGTCGCCGGTTCTTGGCACGTGTCTGCGGAGACGGACCCGTCAGGGAGCCCTCGTGCGAACTGGTACTGGTGTCAGTGACCATGATGCACTCCTCGCCCGTGGGAGCTGGGTTTCAGCTGTCGGTTTGAGTGTCGCGCCACACAGGTATTTGGAGCAGGGACCAATGGCACCCGAGCATGTGATACCGCGCGTACAAACTCCCGGCGTCGAGGCGCTCGATGCCACTCCATCTGCTGTTGCTCGCAGGAGCGTTCGCGGGCATAGCCGGGTCCGCGACGGTTGCCGCCCTGCAGGCGGAGCGGCGACCGACCAGAAGCGCCCAACTGCGCGCAGACCGTAGAAGCCCGACAGCCTTCACTGCGATTCTCGTCCTCGCCGCTGTGCTCGTGCGACGCCGCGGTCGGTAAGCGAACAGAAGTTCAACGAGCCGGGTCGTGCGGGTCGGCGGGAGAACACGTGTGAGCCATCGAACCAAGCGCCGTCCACCAAGTGCTGATCGGGGACACCCCTGAACGTTGCTTGACGCGGCACTCGCGCTGTCGGGGCTAACGGGAGCGGTCGGATCGGGGGAGCTCGACCCAGAAGCAGCTCCCCGTTCCCAACGTGCTCTCCACACCGATCCTTCCGTGCATCGCATCGGTCAGCTGCGCACTCAGCGCGAGTCCGAGACCGGTGCCCTCCGCGCTCATGTGCCCGTGTCGCTCGAGACGATGGAACGGCTGGAACAGCTCGGCGATCGAGTCGGGTGCGATGCCTGGGCCGGAGTCGGTGACCCCGATCCGAACCATCTCGTCGGAGACGGTGTCGACGTCGACGCTCACCCGGCCACCCACTGGGGTGTACTTCACCGCGTTCCCGACGAGATTGATGAGCACCTGCCGGATGCATCGCCGGTCGGCGTGGACGCTGAGCGTCGTCGACCCGCTCGGGGTATCGGCGCTGAGGTCGATGTCGCGGGATGTCGCGAGCGGCCGCACGAGGTTCAGGATCTCACCGATCACGTCGGCAGGATCGACCTCCTCGGGCGCCACGGAGAGCTGGCCCGCTTCGATGCGCGACAGATCGAGCAGATCGTCGATCAGATCGCGCAGGTGCCTGCCGGCACGGACGATCTGATCGACGCCATCGGAGCGCTGCTCCGGATCGAGATCGACCATCTGCATCACCTGCGCGAACCCGAGGATGGCGTTCAACGGGGTGCGGAGCTCGTGGCTCACGAGCGCCAGGAAGTCGGACTTCGCCTGGTTCGACGCCTCGGCGATCTTGCGGGCGCGCTGCTCGTCGAGGTGGCGGCGATCGGCGCTGACGTCGCGGACCTCGACGCACAGGTACCGCCCGCCGTCGGGCTGCTCGGTGATGATCGACGTGCGCAGTGACACCCATACCGTCTCGCCGGCGTGCGGTACTGCAAGGGGCACTTCGACACTGCGCTGATCGACCGCAAGCGGCTGGGCGCCCCCAGCGAGCGTCTCCCACGCGCGGGTGACCCGCCACCGGTACGCGGGATCGATCAGGTCGAGCAGGTTCGTGCGTGGCGTCGCCCGCTCGACCGGTCCGAGCATCGCGGCCAGCGCTGGGTTGATCTTGAGGAGCGTGCCGTCGAGCTCGACGAGCGCCATCCCCGCGGTCGCCCCCTCGAACGCGCCACGGAATCGTGACTCGCTCTCGGCGAGGGCGCCGAACAGGCGATGGTGCTCGATCGCGACGGCTGCCAGGTAGGTGAACCGCTCGACCAGGCGGACCGACGCCCGGTCGGGGTCCCATGCGGTCGTCTTGTACACGGCGAACGTCCCGAGCACCTCGCCGCCCTCGGCGGCGACGATCGGCGTCGACCAGCACGACCGCAAGCCGTGCCGCATCGCCACGTCGCGGAAGTCGACCCAGTTCGGATCGGTGGTGACGTCGCTCGCGATCACCGGCTGCCCGGTGAACGCCGCAGTACCGCACGAGCCCTGACCGAGCCCGATCGGGACCCCGTCGATCGCCTCCCGGTACGCGCCGGGGAGCTTGGCGCCGGCCCCGTGGTGAAGCGTTCCCTCGGGCCGCAGCAGCAGGATCGAGCACGCCGTGTCGGGGAGCTGATGCTCGATCGCGGCGACGATCGCATCGAGCGACTCGGCGAGCGGTGCGTGCCGGACCACACCTTCGAGCACGTTCGCCTGAGCCGTCGCCGGATCGACGGTCGCCGTGTCGACGGGGACATCGTGCAGCGAGTCGACCATCACGGGGATCGAGAGCCGAACCTCGTGCGGGCAGCTCGCGGACCCGACGCCGGTGACCTCCGACGACGCGCCGAGATCGGTGAGGAGCTCGGAGATCGGCGCCGACACGTCACCCGACCAGCACGGGCCAGAGGCCCGCACCACGATGTCGACCATCGACGGACGGAACGTATCGGTCTCGACGAGCACGCTGACCGGACCCACCCGGGCGGCGTCGTCGATCAACTCGGCGACCGCGCCGGCGAGCAGGCGCTCGTCAGCGAGCACCCAGCGAGCGCCGTCGGGTGCGCACATCAGCGTGTCGGGCCGGCGTGCCACGACATCGAACACGAGCCGGGTCACATCGACCGGAACGAGCACATGGCGCGCAGCGCGATGGGCGCGACCGGCGCGCCAGGCGTCGAGGCCCGCCTCGCCGGCGAGCACGCTGATCTGCTCCAACGCAGCGCGCGGCTCGATCGCTCCGCTCGTGCCGACCTCGGCGGCGAGCCCGATCACGTTCAACGCCCCGGCGAGGTCATGCGCGACCTTGCGTGACGACCGGGCGATCTCGGCCCTCCGCTCGGCGAGCACCGATGCTGCGTGCAGGGCCAGCGCCATTCCCGGAACGTCACCGTGATCTCGGGGGTCGAGCGACCCAGTCGGCAGCACGATGTCGGCGCCCGCCAGATGGGCGAGGACCGCTTGCGTGGGAGATGCGGCGTCGACCAGTGCGACGATGGGGACCTCTGACGATCCGGCCCGGAGCGTCGCCACAGCGTCGGGGCCGACCACGACTCGGCACATGTGCGACGATCGCGCCGGGTCCGTGGTCATCACCTCACCCCCCATCCACGAACTCTGCCACATCGACCGCAAGCCCGAACCGACGGGAGAGAGCCGTGCGACAACCCACGTCGAAGCAAGCGATTCGGGTGATGATCGTCGACGACCACCGGGTGCTCGCCGAGTTGCTGACCGCAGCGTTGTCGACCGATGACGAGGTGACCGTCGTCGAGTCGGTCGGCACAGCAGCCGATGCGATCGACCGTGTGGGTGCGATCCGCCCCGACGTGGTCATCCTCGACTACGACCTCCCTGACGCCGACGGCGTCTCGGCGGTGTCGGCGATCAAGGGGGCATGCCCATCGTGTCGGGTCCTGATGCTGACCTCGTACACCGATCCGGTGATCCTCAGCGAGGCGCTCGACGCCGGGTGCGACGGGTTCGTCACGAAGCGCAACGGCGCGTCGGAGATCCGTTCGGCAGTCGTGGCGGTGGCATCCGACGAGACCCCGATCTCACCCGACATGGTGCGTTCGCTGGTGCGCCGCGACCATCCCGGTGCTCGATCGGATCTGACCGAGCGCGAGCTCGATGTCCTGCGGAGCGCGTCGTTCGGACACAGCAACAAGGAGATCGCCGCCGAGCTGTACCTGAGCGTCAACACCGTCCGGAATCACATGCAGCACGTACTCGACAAGCTCGGCGCCCACTCGAAGCTCGAAGCAACGGCGATCGCGGTCCGGGCAGGCATCCTGCGCCGCTGACGTTCACGTTGTGTCAGGGTTCGGCGATGAGTCGCTCGCGGAGCTCGCGCTTGAGGACCTTGCCGTAGTTGTTGGTGGGGAGCGACTCGACGAACCGGTAGGCCTTGGGGCGCTTGAAGCGGGCGATGTGGTCGATGCAGGTGCGGTCGAGGTCGTCGACGGTCGGTGGTTCGACCCCGTCGGCAGGCACCACGAACGCGAACACCGCCTCGCCCCACTCCGGATCGGGCCGCCCGACGACCGAGACCGCCTTCACGGCCGGATGCCGCAGCAGCGCCTCTTCGACCTCGCGTGGATAGATGTTCATCCCCCCACTGATGATCAGGTCTTTCGAACGGTCGCGCAGGGTGAGGAACCCGTCGGCGTCGAAACTGCCGACGTCGCCCGTGTGCAGCCAGCCGCCGCGCAACGCCTCTGCTGACGCGTCGTCATTGTTCCAGTAACCCGCCATCACCACGTCACCCCGCACGACGATCTCCCCGATCTCGCCGGCCGGCAACTCGTTGTCGGCCTCGTCGACGACGCGCACCTCGACATCGGTGCGGGGGCTACCGACGCTCTGCACCCGGTCAGCCCAACGGGGGTGGTCGCTGTCGGCGTGGTCGGCCTTCGAGAGCGCGGTGATGGTCATCGGGGTCTCGCCCTGGCCGTAGATCTGCGCCAGGCGCGGGCCGAACACCGCAAGCGCATCCTCGAGGTCGGCCAGGTACATCGGTGCACCGCCGTAGACGATCGTCTTCAGGTTCGTGAGATCGGCGGCACCGATCGCCGGGTCGCCGGCCAACCGCTTCACCATCGTGGGCGCAGCGAAGAACGACATACCGGGCCACCGCTGGATGAGCGATGCGATCTCCGCGCCGTCGACCCCGCCCGAATCGGGGACGACGCTCACCGCACCCTTGGCGATGTGCGGAAGGCCGTAGAGCCCCGAACCGTGCGAGATGGGCGCGGCGTGGAGGATGCTGTCGTGCGGTGTCACAGCGTCGATGTCGGCGAAGTAGCTGAGCGACATCATCATCAGGTTGCGGTTGGTGAGCGTGGCGCCCTTCGGCCGGCCGGTGGTGCCGCTCGTATAGAACAGCCACGCTGCATCCTCCGGCCGCCGATCGACGAGCGGCGTCGGCGACGACGCGGTCAGGTCGTTCCAGCGCTCCCCCGGGGCCACCACCGCCGCCCGCAGCGACGCGACCACGCCCACGAGCGCCTCGACGTCGTCGGCGTGATCGTCGTCGGTCACCGCAACGGCCGACGCGCTGTGTTCGAAGATGTAGGCGATCTCGTCACGGTGCAGCCGGGCGTTCACGGGCACCGCCACCAGACCGGCGTGCCAGATGCCGAACAGCGCCTCGATGTACTCGGGTCGGTTGCGCATCACGATCGCGACCCGATCGCCGGGCACCAGCCCGAAGTCGTCACGGAGACCGGTAGCGATGGCAGCAGTCCGGGCGGCGAACCCACCCCACGTCGCATGGACGCGCTCCCCCTCGGCCAATGCCGGAGCGTCGGGGCGCAGCCGTCCGTGGCGTTCGATCCACACGGCAAGGTTCATCGGATCCCCCGATCGTCGGCGGTGGGCGTGAGATCGCAACGGCGCAGCTTCCCGGACACGTGGCGAGCGTAGATCCGCCCGCCTCCGATCCTCGCTGCCGGGAGTAGCGTCGCATCCGATGAGGCTCACCGAGCACGATGCGCGCGCGAGGTTGGCGGCGCACGACCACGGGATCCTCTGCACGGTGCACGCCGAGCGGGGCGTCGACGCCGTCCCGGTGGCGTTCGCGATCGACGACGACTACGTCGGTGTGCCCGTCGATCTGGTCAAGCCGAAGTCGTCGCTACGGCTGCAGCGCGAGCGGAACCTCGAGGCCGACCCGCGGGCGACACTGCTCGTCGAGCACTGGGACCGCGGCGACTGGTCGCAGCTGTGGTGGGTACGTGCCGAGCTGCGGTGGAACGGCGACGACACGAGCCGGGCGGCCACGCTGGCCGCACGGCTCGCCGAGCGCTACCCCCAGTACCGCGACCAGCCCTTCGCCAGGGTGCTGGTGCTGCACATCGACACCGTCAGCGGCTGGGCCGCCGCAGCGTCCTGACGAGACGACGGGCTCGGTCGCACACCCCCGACACTCGACGATCACCGCATCGACCAGATGGGTACACCCCTCGACGTCGGGTCGTGATCGTCGCAGGGCGGTGCCTGCTCGACGATCGCCGACTGCCGCGCCGTCACCGGTTCGGCACTCTCACAAAGGACCGAGCCATGCTGCGAAACAACCGATCTCTTCCGATCACCCTTCGGCGGGGTGCGACATGAGCGACGTCGACGGGATCGTGCTCGGTATGGGGCCTGGCGGCGAGGAGGTTGCCGGCCGCCTCGCCGAAGCAGGTCTGTCGGTCGTCGGGATCGACGCCGGGCTCGTGGGGGGCGAGTGCCCGTACTGGGGGTGCGTCCCGACGAAGATGATGATCCGCGCCGCGCACCTGCTCGCCGAGGCACGACGGATCCCCGGCGTCGCCGGGTCGGCCACGGTGACGCCCGACTGGACGCCGGTCGCCGCGCGGATCCGCGACGAGGCCACCGACGACTGGGACGACACCGCCGCCGTCGAGCGGTTCGTCGGCAAGGGCGGCACCTTCGTGCGCGGGCGGGGCCGTCTCACCGGTGCCGACACCGTCGTCGTCGACGGGCGGACGTTCCGTGCGAAGCGCGCCGTGGTGATCGCCACCGGCTCCACGCCGGCCATCCCGCCGATCACCGGCCTCAGCGACACGCCGTACTGGACGAACCACGATGCAGTCGAAGCCAAGGAGCTCCCGGCGTCGATCATCGTGCTCGGCGGCGGGGCGATCGGCGCCGAGCTCGCGCAGATGTACGGCCGGTTCGGCGTGTCGACCACGATCGTCGAAGCATCCGACCGACTCCTCCCCTCCGAGGAACCGGAGGCCGGCGACGTCCTGGCAGATGTGTTCGGGGCCGAGGGCATCGACGTCGTCACCGGCGCCGGCGCATCCGAGGTCGGCCATGACGGACAGTTCCACGTCACCCTCGACGATGGTCGCCGGTTGAGCGCGGACCAACTCCTCGTCGCGACCGGGCGCCGGGTCGACCTCGCTGCGATCGGCGCCGAGTCGATCGGCATCGCCCCGGACGCGCGCTCACTCCCGGTCGACGAACGGCTTCGGGTCACCGAGGGCGTCTGGGCTGTGGGCGACGTCACCGGCGAGGGCGCGTTCACCCACGTCGCGATGTACCAGGCCCAGATCGCGATCGCCGACATCCTCGGCGAATCCCACGTTCCGGCCGACTACGCCGCGCTCCCACGGGTGACGTTCACCGACCCCGAGGTGGGCTCGGTCGGCCTCAGCGCCGAGGCCGCCGAACGGTCGGGCGTCGACGTCAGCACCAGTGTCGTCGCGGTGCCCAACACCGCCAGGGGCTGGATCCACGGCCCCGGCAACGCCGGCGTGATCAAGCTCGTCGCCGACCGTGGCCGTGGCGTGCTGGTGGGCGCCACGGCGATGGGCCCCAGCGGGGGCGAGGTGCTCGGGCTCCTCGCTCTCGCGGTGCACGCGCGCGTGCCGATCGAGGAGTTGCGATCGATGATCTACGCCTACCCGACGTTCCATCGCGGCATCGAGGACGCACTCCGACACCTCGAATGAACGCCCGCCGCTGGAGGTGGTCGACGACATCGTGAACAGTGGGTCGACGACGACGCAGGACACCCGATCGGGCGATACCGTCGCCGACCATGTCCATCGACGTCGAATCACCCGACGCCGCAGCGATGCCGAGCGAAGGTGCGCTGCACACACCCACCGACGACTCCGTCCGCAACCGATCGCTGATCACCAAACTCGCCACCGCTGCGGCTCGCCGCTGGAAGGTCACGCTGGGTCTCTGGATCGCGATCCTGCTGATCGGTCTCGTCGCATACGGCGGGGGTCTCGCCCGGGAGGGCTTCCCCCCGGTCAACCTGCCGATCGTCGTCGTCGACGGCACGTATTTCGTCGACGACCCCGAACTCGTCGATGCCGATGTCGCGCTCCCCCTCCAGACTGCGTATCGCGAGATCGACGGGGTGAAGGAGGTCCAGAGCTTCTCCCGGGGGAATGCGTTCGCCGTGATCGTCGAGTTCGACAACGGCTTCTCCTCGCCGCAGGGCGCCGCGCTGCTGGAAGGGGCAACCCCCGGCGTCGACGTGCCCGCGGAGGCCGATGTCACCGTCCGGCCGATCGACGCCACGAAGTTCCTCGAGGTGTACGACCTGCTCGTCACGGTGAGCGGCCCGCAGGATGCAAGCCCTGCCGACCTGGAGGCCGAGGCCGCGAAGCTCGCGACCTACCTGGCGACCGGCGACGGCGTAGAACGGGCCGACGTCCGCGACCTCCTCACCGAGGGCACCAACGCCACGACGGGCGAGGAGGAGATCCGCCGGACCCGCTTCGTGCGAGTCGCCTTCGCCGAGACCGGCCGCTACGACGAGGCGATCGCCGTCGGGCTCGTCCGCGACCCCGACAGCAGCCTCGACACCCTCGGGTTCAGCGACAGCGTCAACTCCCTGCTCGACGAGGAGGCCGTCCTCTCGGACGGCTTCTCCGCTGCCGTCACCGCCGATTTCGCCACCGACATCCGCGCCCAGATCGGTTCACTCACCACCAACCTGATGCAAGGCCTGATCGCCGTGGCGATCATCAGCTTCGTCCTGATCGGTTGGCGCGTCTCGGTGGTGACGGCCGGCTTCATGGCAACGGTCACGCTCGCCGCCCTGGGTGGCCTCTGGGCGCTCGGCTACTCGCTCAACACGATCACGCTGTTCGGCCTGATCCTCACGCTCGGGCTGCTCGTCGACGACGCGATCGTCATCGCCGAATCGATCGACTCGAACCGGGAGG
>JALHOG010000085.1 GCA_022843125.1 Ilumatobacteraceae bacterium | reverse complement strand
CCGTGCCGGCGCGGCTCGGCGCGGCGCGGCGCCGCGGGGTCGGGCAAGACGGGACCGGGGCTCCGTGCGTCAGCGGTCTGGGTCGATCGAGCCGAGCGGCGGGACACCGTGCTCGGCCACCCGGCGGAGATGCTCCACCGTGGCCTCGGTCATGAGCGGGTCGATGCCGAGCTCGCGCACCAGGTCGGCCGACGCCTCCATCTCGTGGCGCCGACGTTCGTGGTGCACCCCCGTGCCCTCCACCAGGCGCCGCAGGAACGTCTCGTCGGCCGCCGTGAGCTGGTCGACGACGTTGCCCCACACGTAGTCGGCCTCACCCGCCGCGTGTGCGGCGCGCATCGCCTCGATCACCACCGCTGCCAGCCCCTTCATCACCACCGACCGCAGCAGCTTGCGCGTGGCCGCCGCACCGGGCTCCGGCCCAATCGCCGTCACCACCGCACCCAACGGGGCCAGCAGCTCGACGTAGCGGTCGGCGGCCGCCCCCGAGGCGAGCGACGGAACGGCGAGGCCGTGCCCGGGCACGGTGGTCATCATCGCCACGTCGACGAAGCGCAGGCGCTGCTCCACGAGCGCCGCGAGGTCACGCTTCAGTCCGGCCGACCCGGTACCCAGGTCGGCGTACACCGCCCCGTCGGAGATCGCGTCGAGCGCCTGACTCGCCGCCGTGACCGCGTCGGCCGCCGCCACCAGTGCGAGCACGATCTCGGCGCCCGCGACGGCCGCCGCAGGCGAGGCGCACCGCTGCACCCCGGCGGGGGTCGAGACATCGGCCGGGTCGTACGCACGAACCGTGGCCCCGGCGGCGACGAGATCGGCCGCGAACAGCGATCCCGCCTCACCGAGCCCGAACACGGCCACCCTCGTCATCGATCGCACCGTCCCGTCACGCGCACCACGTCAGCCGACGTCCACCACGAGCCCGACACCACCAGACACCACCAGACACCACCACTGACCCGACACCACCCGGCAACGCGAGCGAGGTCCGATCTGACACGACGCGCCACCGCCCGTGCAGCGGACGCGGGGCCTGGCACGGTTCCGGTCCGATCAGAGGCGATCGACGTACTCGACGCCGAGCTCGGCGAGCTTGGCCCGGAGCCCGTAGAAGTCGACGCCGAGTTCCCCCGCCGCCAGCTTCTCGCGGGTCGCAGCTTCCTTGGCGATCCGGCTGTTGCTCTGCTCGAGCGCCCACGCCGCGTCGGAGCGCGGCACGATCACGACGCCGTCGTCGTCGGCACACACCACGTCGCCCGGGTTCACCACCAGCCCGCCGAGCACCACCGGCACGTTGACCGAACCGGGCGTGTTCTTCACGGTGCCCTGGCAGCTCACGTACCGGCTCCACACCGGGAAGCCCATCGCCCGCAGGTCGCTCGTGTCGCGCACGCCGGCGTCGATGATCAACCCGCGCACCCCACGCTGCATCAGCGACGTGGCCAGCAGATCGCCGAACATCCCGTGCGTCGACGGCGCCGTGTTCACCACCACGAGCACGTCCCCCGGCCGGCACACCTCGACCGCGGCGTGGATCATCAGGTTGTCGCCGGGGTGCGACAGCACGGTCACCGCCGAGCCCCCGATCTTCACGTCCTGCTGGATCGGGCGCAGCTCGACGCCGACGTAACCGACCCGCCCGATCGCCTCGTGCACGGTCGCGGTCCCGATCTGCCCGAGCGCGTCGACCACCTCCGGGTCGGCACGGTCGATCTCACGGACGACGACATGGCGGTTCATCGGGGTCAGCCCTTCTGGTTCAAGCCTTGAGCGGGAGTCGCAGGCGCGGGAACACGCGCTGCACGTTGGTCTCGAAGATCATCGTGCGCTGCTCGTCGGTGAGGTCGGCGGCGTCGACGTAGCGCTTGGTGTCGTCGTAGAACTCGCCGGTGTCGGGGTTCTTCCCCTTCACCGCGCCCACCATCTCCGACGCGAACAGGATGTTGGCCGTGGGCACCACGTCGACCAGCAGGTCGATGCCCGGCTGGTGGTACACGCACGTGTCGAACCACACGTTGTCCATCAGCTCGTCGAGCAGCAACCAGCCCGGCGAGCCGTCCTTCTTGACGGCGTTCTCCTCGGCCATGCCCTTGAACCGGCCCCAGTGGTACGGCACCGCGCCGCCGCCGTGCGGGATGATCCAGCGCATCGTCGGGAAGTCACGGAACAGACCCGACGTCATCGCCTGCATGAACGCAGTGGTGTCGGCGCCGAGGTAGTGCGAGCCGGTGGAGTGGAAGTGCTCGTTGCACGTGGCCGACACGTGGATCATCGCCGGAACGTCGAGCTCGCACATCGCCTCGTACAGCGGCCAGAACGTGCGGTCGTAGGTGGTCGGCCCGTTCCACATGCCGCCCGACGGATCGGGGTTGAGGTTGCAGCCGACGAACCCCATCTCGTCGACGCAGCGCCGCAGCTCGGCCACCGAGTTGCGGATCGACGCCTCCGGGTCACCGGGCGTCTGCGGGAGCTGGCACACCGGCGCGAAGTTGTCGGGGTACAGGTCGCAGATGCGCCGGATCAGGTCGTTGCACTGCTCGGTCCAGTGCTGCGACGTGTGCGCGTTGCCGACGTGGTGCTCCATCCACGACGCCCGCGGCGAGAACAGGCAGAAGTCGATGCCGCGCTCGCGTTGGAGCCGCAGCTGGTTCGACTCGAGGCTGTCGCGCAGCTCGTCGTCGGAGATCGTGATCGATCCCTTCTCCCCCACGTGCGCCGGGTCGAGCGCGAGCGCAGCCTTCTGCGCGTCGCGGTACTCGCCGAGCTGCGGTGGGGCCGTCGTGTAGTGACCGTGACAGTCGACGATCACGGCTTCACGCCGTTCGACACGAAGAACCCGAGGGTCCGCCCGAATGCGATCGTCGCCGACAGCGCGTCGAACGAGCCGCGGGCGTCACACGCGAAGCCGTGCTGTGCCTTCTCGTACACGTGCAGCGACACGTCGGGATGCGCGGCGCGGAGCGCCTCGACGTGCTCGAGCGGGATCGCGTGGTCGATCTCGCCGAAGTGGAGCATCGTCGGCGCGGTCGGCTCGTGGCCGTTCAACTCGTGGATCTGGCCGCCGTAGTAGCCGACCGCGGCCGCGACCGGCAGCTCGCAACCGGCCAGCCACGCAACCGACCCACCGAAGCAGAAGCCGACGATCCCGACCGGCCCGGTGGCGGCGACGTGCCGCACCGCTGCCGTCGCGTCGTGCATCGCCGGACCCCACTTGACCTCGCCCGCGAGCTCGCGCCCCCGACCGATCCCCGCGTCGTCGTAGCCGAGCTCGACGCCCGTCTCGACACGGTCGAACAGGGCCGGAGCAATCACGCGGTACCCGAACGCGGCGTACCGGTCGACCACCGACCGGATGTGCTCGTTGACCCCGAAGATCTCCTGGATCACGACGATCGACGAGGCCGCACCGTCGGGGTGCACCTCATAGGCGTCGAGGACGTGGCCGTCAGCGGCCGTCAACCTCACGTTGGTTCCAGACGTCATATCAACCACCTTGTCATCAATTCGGCCTCGCCTGCGAGTCTGGAGCATGCTGTGGCATGGCCGAAACGCTCAGCACGCAGGTGGCGATCGTCGGGGCGGGCCCCGCCGGATCGCTGTTGTCGCTCATCCTGCACCAGGCGGGCATCGACTCCATCATGGTCGAACGCCAGAGCCGCGAGCACGTGCTCTCGCGCATCCGTGCCGGCGTGCTCGAGTGGGGCACCGTCGAGCTCCTTCGCCGCCACGGCATCGGTGAGCGGATGGACCGCGAGGGCCACGTCCACACCGAGACAGGCATCTCGTACGGTGGCGATCAGCTCTTCTACTTCGACATCGGCGCCCACGCGAACAGCGCGTTCATGTCGTACGGGCAGACAGAGATCCAGAAGGACCTGTACGACGCCCACGACGCAGCCGGCACCGTGGCGTACTACGACGTCGATGACGACGTCGCGTTCCACGATGTCACCACCAGCCGCCCGTCCGTGACCTTCACCCGCCACGGCCAGGATCATCGGATCGAGGCCGACTACGTCGTTGGCTGCGACGGGTTCCACGGGCCCGCGAAGAACGCGATCCCGAGCGATGTGCTGCGCCGCTACGAGAAGACCTATCCGTTCGGCTGGCTCGGGATCCTGTCCGAGACCCCACCGCTCGAACACCTCATCTACGCGAACAGCTCACGCGGGTTCGCCCTGGCATCGCAGCGCAACCCGATGCTCAGCCGGTACTACGTCCAGTGCCCGCTCGACGACACCGTCGACCAGTGGAGCGACGAGCGCTTCTGGGACGAGCTCCTCGCCCGCTTCCCCGACTCGGTGTCGAGCCAGATCGTCACCGGACCGTCGATCGAGAAGTCGATCGCACCGCTGCGGAGCTTCGTCGCCGAGCCGATGCGCTACGGCAACCTGTTCCTCGCCGGCGACGCGGCACACATCGTGCCGCCCACCGGCGCCAAAGGCCTCAACCTCGCGGTGAGCGACGTGTTCTACCTCTCCCGCGGGCTGATCCAGCAGATCAACGAGCGCGACAGCCACTACCTCGACTGCTACTCCGAGATGGCGTTGCGCCGCGTGTGGGCGGCGGTGCGGTTCTCGTGGTGGCTGACCGGCCTACTCCACCGTTTCCCCGAGCAGACCGAGATCGACCAGCGCCTCCAGGAGGCCGAGCTGACGTACATCCAGCACTCCGCGAAGGGTCAGGCAGCGATCAGCGAGCAGTACGCCGGCATGCCCTTCGAGCGCTGACGCTCGAGGCTCAACGCTCCACTGCAACGAGATCGGCGAGCACCCGGCGGGCGGCGAGACCGCCGGTGTCGATCTTGAAGCTCACCTCGGGCTGCGACTCGGCCCCTGCCATCCGCGCCTCGATCAGCGAGAGCGCCGCGACGTCCTGCAGCACGACCTCGCGGTTCATCCGCTCCAGGAACGCGTCGACCTCGGCATCTCCGACGGCGAAGTCGCGGCTGACCGCCCAGAAGTCGAGCGTGTTGTGCTCGTCGACCGGCGTGACCGCGTACATCACCTCGACGTGCACCGCTCCCTCGTCGCTGCCTGCCGGCGCGACCCGCACATGCAGGAGGTAGCAGCCGGGCGCGTGGTACTCGATGTCCTGCCAGCGATCGATCGGCGTCGAGAGCCCGGTCGACTCCGAGTAGAACGGCGGGCACTCGACCGCCTCCATGCGCCGGTTCACGTGCACGACGTTGCCCTCGACGCGAGTGCTGAACGGCGTCTCGGCGACCTCTGGCGTCCCGATGTAGCCGGCGTGGAGGAACGTCTCGTGCGACAGGTCGAGCAGGTTGTCGATGAGGAGCCCGGCCCGCGCCGCGAGCGGCTCGACGCCGTGCACGGTCACCCAGTTCGGATCGTCGAGCCATGCCATCGCCGGGAGCTTCGCCGGATCGGCCGCCTCGCGGTCCCCCATCCAGACCCAGACCCACGGCCCGCGCTCGACGACCGGCCGGGCGGTGATGTTCGCGCGCGACGGGATCCGTTCCTGACCGGGCGCCCAGACGCACGTGCCGCACGAATCGAACCGGAGCCCGTGATACCCGCATTGGATCTCGTCGCCGACGAGCGCGCCGACCGAGAGCGGGTAGCCGCGATGCGAACACCGGTCGTTCAGGGCCACGGCGACACCGTCCTCACGTCGGTACAGCACGATGTGTTCACCGCAGACGGTACGCCCCAGCGGTTTCCGGCCGACCTCAGCGGTCGTCGCGGCGACGTACCAGTGTTGCTTCGCGAACGGCATGCTCGGCTCCTTCGTCCTGACGGGTATGTCCACTAGGTGGACACACTGACCACTGTGTGATACGATCAGACTAGTCGCGACCGTGGTCACCGAACACCGTCGTGTCGTGCAGCCGGGCGTACTGTGGTCGGCGCACATCGTCGATCAGGGGGAGGGAAGCGATGGCCGAGACGGTCCAGTCCGTGGAGCGCGCATTCGCGATCCTCGAGGCGTTCGACGAAGACCACCCGTCGCGCACGGCTGCCGACATCGCCGCGGCCGCAGGCCTTGCCCGCCCGACCACCTACCGCATGTTGCAGACGCTCCGACGGCTCGGCTACGTCCGTCACGTGAACGGCCGCTTCGAGGTCACGCCCCGGGTGCTGCGGCTCGGCGCCGGCTATCTCGGACGCGACAGCATGGCCGCGCGCGCCCAACCCGCGCTCGACCACCTCAGCGACTCGCTCGGCGAGCACGTCGCCATCGGCGTGCTCGACGGTGACGACGTCATCACCCTGGCCGCGTCGAGCTCTCCACAGTCACGCCTGCTCTCGGTCGCCATCCAGCCCGGCCAACGGCTTCCGGCCGATCGCGCCTCGCTCGGTCTCGTACTGCTCGCACACCGAACCGACCAACCCGACGCCGCCGCGCTCCGGATCCGGGAGCAGGGGTACGCGATCACCGACGGAGCGCTCGAAACCGGGTTACGGGCGATCGGCGTCCCCATCCGCGATCACACCGGCACAGTCGTCGCCGGGCTCTCGGTCGCCGTCAACGCGGCTCGGGTCTCCCTGGAACGGCTCGAGCGCGACTTCCTCCCCGAACTCCAGGCCACCGCCGACCACATCACCACGCTGATCTGAACCGAATCTGCTCCCCACTCACAACACGGAGGCACACCATGTCGAAGATCGATCCGCCATTCCGAGCCGACCACGTCGGCAGCCTGTTGCGCACGCCCGCGATCCACGCGGCACGCGCCGAGTTCCGGGCCGGTCGGCTCGATGCCGGCAGCCTGAGGGAGATCGAAGACCGGGAGATCGCTGCGATGATCCCGCGGCTTGCCGACACCGGCATCAAAGCGATCACCGACGGTGAGTTCCGTCGCGAGTGGTTCCACCTCGACTTCCTGCAGCAGCTCGGCGGCATCACGATCGAGGGCATGATCGCCTCGACCTCCGACTCGGAGGAGACGGTCCACCAGGCGCCGCCTCGGATCACCGTGACCGGACGCCTGAGTCACGACCACCCGATCCAGGTCGCCGACTACGACTTCGTCGCTTCCCACACCCCCGCCGGGTGCACGCCGAAGGTGGCGATCCCGTCGCCGACGATGGCCCACTTCCGCGGCGGCCGCGCCGGTATCGACATCCAGTCGTACCCCGATCTCGACGTCTTCTTCGACGACCTCGCGCAGGTGTACCGAGACGAGATCGCCGCCCTCTACGCCGCCGGCTGCCGCTACATCCAGCTCGACGACACGAACCTCGCGTACCTGTGCGATCCGGGCATGCGCCAAGGCGCGATCGACCGCGGCGACGACCCCGACGAGCTCCCCCGCACCTACGCCGCGCTCATCAACGCCGCACTAGAGGGCCGCCCCGACGACCTCACCGTCGGCGTCCACCTGTGCCGCGGCAACTTCCGCAGCACCCACTTCGCGAGCGGCGGCTACGACCCGGTGGCCGAGGTGCTGTTCACCGAGCTCGATGTCGATGCCTACTTCCTCGAGTACGACGACGAGCGTTCCGGCGGCTTCGCGCCACTGCGCTTCGTCCCGCCTCACAAGACCGTGGTGCTCGGCATCGTGACGTCGAAGTTCCCCGAGCTCGAACCCGCCGACGAGCTGATGGAGCGAATCGACGAGGCTGCGCAGTACGTCCCGCTCGACCAGCTCTGCCTCAGCCCGCAGTGCGGATTCTCGTCGACGATCCACGGCAACGTGATGACGTTCGACGAGCAGTGGGCCAAGCTGCGCCACGTGGTCGACATCGCCGACCGCGTCTGGACCTGAGCGCGGTGTCGCTCCCGCCGCCGATCGAACGCCGGTCGGACGCGATCGTGCTCGTCCACGGCGCCTGGGTCGGTGAGTGGTCGTGGGCGCCGGTGCTCCCCGTGCTCGAAGCGAGCCGCCGACCCGTGCACACCGTGTCGCTCACCGGGCACGGGGTGCGCCGCCACCAGTCGGGGCCGCACGTCACCCTCGACACCCACGTCGCCGACGTCGTCGGAGCGATCGAGACCCACGACCTCGTGAACGTGACCCTCGTCGGCCACAGCTACGGCGGCCGTGTGATCACCGGCACGCTCCCCCGGGTCGCTCATCGCATCCGCCGCATGGTGTTCCTCGATGCGCACGCACCGATCGCACCCGACACCGGCCAGACGGCCGAGCGCATCGCCCAGGCCGAGGCCCACGGCGGCATGCTTCCCTTCGAGGGCTACGACCCCGATCCGGCCGAGGTCGGCGGGCCCGAGGGTGTCGCCTGGTTCATGGAGCGTGTGATGCCCCAGTCGTTCGCGACGTTCACCGCGCCGCTCGGCCCGCCGATCCCCGACGCGGTCCCCAAGACCTACGTGTACGCCACTGGCAACCAGCCGAGCCGCTTCGAGCGGTACGCCGCGGCCGCCCGGGCCCACCCCGCCTGGGACTACACCGAGCTCCCCGGCTCCCACTGGCTGATGTTCAGCCATGCCGCCGAGGTAGCCGACATCATCCTCCGCTGACGGTGGGTGTCAGATCGGTACCTGAGCACCGTTGGTTCGTGCGCTTCGTACCGCGGCGTCGAGCACTCGTTGGACGGCGAGGCCGTCGGCGAAGTCGGGCCGCACCTGGCGACCTTCGGTGATCGCGGTGATCCAGCCCCTCGTCATCGCCTCGGTCTCGCGGAACACATCGCGGTAGGTGTTGTGCACCGTGTCGCGCCGCACGCCCTGCCAGATGTCGTCGGGGATCGGGATGAGCTGTGCCGGCCCGGTCTCGCCGCGCCGTACACCGCGCACCTCCTGCACGGTGTCCCAGTCGCAGACGCCGTAGATCGTCCCGGCGTCACCGTGGATCTCGAGATGGTGTGTCTGCCCGAACGGCTCGGTTCCCTCCCACGACACGGCGCAGGTCTGCAGCACGCCGTACGCGCCGGATGCATACCGGACCGTGAGCACCACGCTGTCCTCGCCCTGCTCGTACGGTGACCCGTCGGGGCGGGGCTCGCGCTCGACGAACGTCGCTGCGAGCGCGCCGACCGACTCCTCGGTGTCGTCCAGCAGCCAGCGGGCCACGTACACCCAGTGCGACGCCAGGTCGCCGATCACGCCGCTGCCGGCGAGCTCGGTGTCGAACCGCCAGGTGTACGCAGTATCGAACGCGTACGCCGTGTAGTAGCGCATGTTGATGTGGTGCACCCGCCCCACGTACCCCTCGGCCACCAGTCGCCGGGCGAACTGGAACACCGGCATGAAGCTGTACGTGAAGGGCACCATGGTGATCAGGCCCGACTCGGCCGCCTTGGCAGCCATCACCTCGGCCTGTTCGACATTGACGGCGAGCGGCTTCTCGCACAGCACGTGCACACCGCGTTCGAGCGCGCGCATCGCGATGTCGTAGTGACTGTCGTTGGATGTCGACACCACGACGGCGTCGACGAGTCCGGAGTCGATCAGCTCACGATGATCGGTGAACCGGTGCGGTATCCCCCATCGATCTGCGAACTCGTCGGCCACGGCGGCTCGGCGCCCGCACACGGCGACCACCTCGGCGTCGGGGTGATTGGTGAGCGGCGGCAGATACATCGCATCTGCCCACCAACTCGTTCCGACGACCCCGACCCGAACGGTGCTCACGTGTCGATCAACTCCAGCTGACGGTCCCCTCGATCGCGCGGGGGATTTCGATGAACGTACGGCCGGGCTGGATGCGCAGTTCGTTCAGGTCATCGAGGTTGTCGAAGAACTGATACCGATCAGTGGACTCGAAGCGCAGCCAGATCCCGACTCGAACGGTACCACCCGTGAAGATGTACACCGGAGCCGAACCGAGCATCTGGGCGTCGGGCGTGTTGGCGTCGATCGGGCTCTGCACGTAGTTCGCCGCCATCACGACGACGTTCTTCGTGGAGACCTGCCCACTGTTCTCGGTGAGATGCTCGTCGCCGTTCTGCCAGCGGTAGTACAGACCGTCCTCTGCGTTGTACTCCCATCTCGCCTTCACGCCGTCGAGCGTGACGTCGATGACCGTTGCGGGGTCCCCCGTGAGCACGTCGCCGGGCCGGAGATACGGCAGTACGACCGGCGGCACCCCGGAATCGACCGGGGTCCTGTTCCACATCGCCTCGGTCGAGGTGTAGAGATTCGTCGGAGCCTCCCGGCCCGCACGCCGGTAGTAGCCCGGCGTCTTGAGGAACGACAGATCGATCAGCTGCGACCGCTCGATGTAGTACGTGACGCCTGCGTTCCCACCGCTCCACACGAACAGGGGCCGATTGAACGCCTCGAGCAGGAGGATGTCGGGATAGCGACCCGATCTGACCGGGCCGACCGGGTCGACCCCTTGGGAGTGGAACACCGCAGCAAACCGCGTGATGTTGCCGTTGATGATCTCCTCGATCACGATGTCGGCCTCGTTGAGGCCCGATTGCGGACGAGCCGCGCCACTGTTGTCGATCTTGACCGCCATCGCCGGCCGGTTCGGGATCTCGGACTCGCTGGCGATCGGTTCGCCCGTCAGCGGCATCCGCAGGATGTCGGGGGCGATCGTCGTGGTCGCCGGGGCCGGCGTGGACGGCGGCGGCAGCGTGGGCGGCGACGTCGTCGAGGTGGTCGTCGTCGTGGTCGCGACCTCGGTCGGAGGTGGCGTGCTGGGGGCAGCTTCGTCGTCACCGCCTCCGCCGCAGGCGGTCACGGCCACAGCGGCAACGGTCAGAAGGATGAGGGGGGTTCGGTTTCGTCGGATCACAGTTCTCTCAACAGGGCGATGCGCTCATCGAGCGGTGGGTGCGTGTTGAACCACCGATGCGGTCCGCTCAGCCGCCCGCTGTCGCCCACGCCGCTCATCGGTTGTTCGATCCACAAGTGTGCCGTAGCCGTGGACGCAGAATGCGTCACCGTCGTGTCTGCCTGCAGCTTCTCCAGCGCAGAGATGAGGCCGGGCGGATATCGCGTCATCTGGCAGGCGCTGACGTCGGCCAGGGTTTCGCGTTGGCGGGAGATCGAGGCCTGCATCGCGCGGGCGATCAACGGCGCCAGGATCAGCAGGGCGAACCCGAGGATCGCGATCGGATTGCCGCTGTCGCCGCGGTCGCCGTCGCGCCGCACCCGGCCACCGTTCCACCACATCATCCGGATGCCGAGGTCAGCAAGGAGCGCAGCGGCACCCACGAGGGTGACGGCGAGCGTCGAGATCAGGATGTCGTAATTCTTGATGTGGCTGAGTTCGTGGGCGACGACGCCCTCGAGCTCGACCCGGTTCATCGTCTCGAGCAGGCCGGTGGTGACCGCGATCGCAGCGTGACGCGGGTTGCGACCGGTCGCGAATGCGTTGGGCGCCGGGTCGTCGATGATGTACACGCCGGGCTTCGGCAGCCCGCTCGCGATGCACAGGCCCTCGACG
Source organism: Ilumatobacteraceae bacterium (assembly GCA_022843125.1). Taxonomy (GTDB): domain Bacteria; phylum Actinomycetota; class Acidimicrobiia; order Acidimicrobiales; family Ilumatobacteraceae; genus Ilumatobacter. The sequence continues at coordinate 5,746 of JALHOG010000085.1, read as the reverse complement.
ATGTTGTGGAGCCGCTTGTACTGGTCGGGGTCGGCAGGATGGGCGCGGCTGACCGCCAACGCGATCTTGTCGGCTTTCCAGTAGGAGGCGAAGGCCATCACCCCGCCGAACACCAGGGCCCCGATGGTGAAGATCGGGCCGTTGCCGAACAGGTAGCCGAGGACGGCGCCGATCAGCACGATCACGATGAGAAAGCCGATGATGAGCAGGACGCTGCGACGCTTGTTCGCTCGAATGAGGTCGTACATGGTGGGGGGAGCGGGCGCGGGCCGCTGGTCAGAACTCGACGGTCGGCACGCTGCGCGCCGCCTCGTCGGTCTCGAAGTACTCGCGACGCTCGAACTTGAGCATCTGCGCGAAGTACATCGTGGGGAACTGCTGGAGCTTGTTGTTGTACTCCAGCACTGAGTCGTTGTAGAACTGCCGGGCGTAGGCGACCTTGCCCTCGGTCGCCGAGAGTTCTTCCTGCAGCGCCAGGAAGTTCTGGTTGGCCTTGAGGTCGGGGTACGCCTCCCCGAGGGCGAACAGTTGGCGGAGCGAACCCATCAGCTGCCCCTCGGCCGCGGCCTGCGTCGACGGGGTCGGAGCGGCGACAGCGGCGTTGCGGGCCGTGATCACGGCGTCGAGCGTCTCTCGCTCGTGGGCCGCGTACCCCTTGACGGTCTCGACGAGATTCGGGATCAGATCGTGGCGGCGCTTGAGCTGGACGTCGATCTGCGACCACGCGTTCTCGATCTGGTTACGGCGCCGGATGAGGCCGTTGTACGCCGTGATCAGGTAGATGACGAGGAGGGCGACGACGGCCACCACGATGATGATGAACCACATGCCCAGCAGTCTACCGCCGGCCGGTGACCCACCCCGGGACGCCCCGCGTCCGGGCCGTCCGCTGGTCGGCGACCGCCCGTTCCTCGATGATCGCGAGGTACATCTCGACGTAGTGCTTCGCGAGCGTCGCCATCGCGAACTCGTCGGCACGGGCGGCGCCACGCTCGACGAGCGCGGCGGCGAGGGCGCCGTCGGTGAGGACCCGCTGCAAGGCCGCCGCCAACGCCGCCGGGTCACCCGGCGGGGTGAGCAGGGCGTCGACGCCGTCGGTTGCGACGTTGCGATAGCCGTCGAGCGAGCTCGCGACCACCGGCGTGCCGGCGGCCATCGCCTCGATCAGGACGACACCGAACGACTCGCCGTGCAGCGACGGCGCACAGAACACCGATGCGCCTCGCAAGCGGGCGACCTTGTCGGGTTCGGACACCCTGCCCAGCCACTCGATCCGCCGGTCCGACCCGTACTCGGCGCGCAACCGAGCGGTGTCGGGCCCGTCGCCCGCCACCCAGCACGCGATGTCGGCGTCGATGAGGCGGAGCGCGGCAAGCAGGACGTCGAGGCCCTTGCGCTCCTCGTGCCGTCCGAGGAAGAACACCGCGGGCCGCGACGAGACGAAGGGCGCGGCCGACCACAGCTCGGTGGTCTCGACACCGTTGAACAGCACCTGATAATCGTCGGCGTCGCCGCCGAGATGTTCGAGCAGGAGTGCGAGCGCGTCCTTCGACACGACGACTCGCCGGTCGAGGCGGTCGAGCAGCCGTCCGAGCGCCGGCCCCAGGAAGCGGTACATCGACGAACGGCCGGCGGCGTGGAAGGTGCCGACGGTCGGAGCGACGTGCAGCGTGAGCGTCGTGATCGGCGGGCCGGGGGCGAGCGGCTCGTGGATGTGGAGGACGTCGAACTCTTCGTCGCGCAGGGCGCGGAAGGTTCGTAGCGACGCCGCCGGGTCGGGGGCGAGCGGGGCGATCGAGCCGTTTGCCGACGTGGGCAGGCTGTCGCCGAGCGGCGTGACGAACGGCTCCGGCGGCGGGCCGTCACACGGCCCGAGCACGCGAACCTCGTGACCCATGCGGCGCAACTCGCGCGCCAGGCCGAGCACCTGCCCCTGCACACCCCCCGGGATCGACAGGCTGTACGGGCAGACCATCCCGATACGGAGGTTCACCGCGCCAACCGTACCCGAGCGGGTCGGGAGCCGGCCTTCGACCCTCAGGCGACGTCGGCAGCGGCGGCGTAGCTGAACCGGCGAGCCAGGGCGTCGGCCTCGAGCGGCTTCGACAGGAGGTAGCCCTGTCCGATGTCGCAGCCGGCCCGACGCAGCTCACGCAGCTGGCTCGTCGTCTCGATCCCCTCGGCCACGGTCAACAGCTCCAGCGAGTCGGCCATCTGCAGGATCGTCCGGGCGAGGGTGTTGCCCCGCGGGTCTGATCCGAACTCGGCGATCGCCGTGCGGTCGACCTTCAACAGATCGACCGGATGGCGTTGCAGGTAGCTGAGCGAGCAGTACCCGGCACCGAAGTCGTCGATCGCGAAGCGGAACCCCTCCTCGCGCATTCGGCGAACGGTCTCGATCGCCCGGTCGCCCTCGTCCACCAAGACCGTCTCGGTGAGTTCGAGCATGATCGAGCGCGGGTCCACGCGGTGGCGGTCGACCACCTCGACGACTCGTTCGACGAAGTCGGGTTGCCGGATCTGCACCGCCGACACGTTGAAGCTGACGAACAGGTCGGGCCGCCAGCCTGAGACCTGGGCGAGCCCCTGATCGAGCACCCAGTACCCCATCGGGACGATCAGACCCGAGCGCTCGGCGATCGGGATGAACTCGTTGGCGGGGATGTCGCCGTGCTCGGGGTGGTGCCAACGCACGAGCGCTTCGGCGCCGATCACCTGGCCCGACTTGAGATCGACGAACGGCATGTAGACGAGTCGCATCTGGTCGCGGACGATCGCCTCGCTGAGATCGCTGCGGTACTCGAGATGCTTCGTCGCCACCAGTCGCATCGCCGGGTCGAAGATCCGGATCTGTCCCTTGCCGGCGCGCTTTGCCTCGTACATCGCGATGTCGGCATCACGGAGCAGGTTGGTGGTGGTCATCCCGGGCGCCGCCACTGCGACGCCGACGCTGGCGAGCACCGCGACGTCGTAGCCGGCGATCGACTCGGGCTCGCGCAGGCTGTCGAGCAGCCGCTCGGCCACGTCGATCGAGCGGTCGATGCCACCGCGGTCCTCCAGGAGGATCGCGAACTCGTCGCCACCGAGGCGGGCCGCCGTGTCACCGGTGCCGGCGGCACGTCGGATCCGATCCGCGACGGTCTTCAGGAGTTGGTCGCCGACGGCGTGACCGAGCGCGTCGTTGACCGACTTGAAGTCGTCGAGGTCGACGAAGAGTACGACGACGGGATCGACCTCCGGGCGGGTCACGCGCAGCGCGTGGTCCATCCGATCGAGGAAGAGGGCCCGGTTCGCGAGCCCGGTGAGCTCGTCGTGGAACGCTCGATGGCTGAGCTGGCGTTCGAGGTTGCGCTGCTCCGTGACGTCGCGAAAGGTGGCGACGATGCCATCGACCGCAGCCCCGCCGATGAGGTTCGCGACGACCACGTTCGCCTTGCGGTGCTGACCGTCGATGTGGATCAACGTCGACTCGAACTCGACCGTCCCACCGTTGCCGAACGCGACGAGCCGTTCGAACTGGCGGAGCGCGCTCTCGCGCTCGTCCTCGACGACGACGTCGACGAGATGCCGCCCGACCCAGCTCTCGGGGTTGAACCCGAGCGTCGCGCGAAGGCCCGGGCTGGCGTAGCCGACCCGGCCGGTCTGGTCAGCGAGCATCACGACGTCACTGGAGTGCTCCACCATCGCGGCCAGCCGATCCTGGCCACGTTGCTCGGTGAGCAGGCGTACCTGGTCGACCAGGCTCCACATGCGAGCGAGCGCGAGCACGATCACGCTGACGGTGGCCGTCGAGACCACGAGGAACGACGAACGGCTCGACTGGCCGGAGGCGAGCATGAGGATGAGCGCGCCCAGCGGGACCAGCGCAGCGAGGATCAACCCGACGATCTGGGACCAGTGCACGCGTGACGGCGTCCCGCCCTCGCCGGAGACGAGCGCCGGGATTCCCGGGAGCGTGGCAACCAGCCCGATGACGAGCGGGCCGACGAGCGTCGCGGCAGCGGTCGGCGAGCCTGGCTGGAAGGTCCCGTCGTGGAGCGCGATCCCCGACATCACCTGTCCGGCACCCCACAGGAGCGAACCGAGGGTGAGCGCCGTGAACACCGAGTGGTGCTCGTCGGTGCGCTTGGCCCGCCGCAGCGCGAACAGGGCGAGCAGACCGTTGAGCAACGGGAAGACCCAGATCCAGGACTGGGAGGCGAGCGGCAGTGTGCCGCTCGCGACGTACTCGGCGCTGATACCGAGCCAGACGAGCGCGGTCAGCGCAACGACATAGATGATCGGCTCGGAGCCCGCCAGGAGGTCGCGCGAATGGCGACGGTGCGACGTGATGGTGACCGTCGCGACGAACAGGGCCGGGAATGCGAGCGCGCCCCACGCCTCGGTGGCGCCGGGCAGGCCGAGCCCCTCGTCGCCGTACCACTCACTCGCTGCTGCGACGCGGGCGAACGCTGCGACGAGGATGCCCACGGCGAGCAACGCCCACGGCACCGGCCGTACGGGCCGATTGACGACGATCGACGCCACGATCGCCGCCGCCGCGACCGCCATCGTGCCCGCCGCTAGCCACTCCGTGGCTCGCGACGGCGTCAACGAGAGGTAGGCACCCACCAGCACCGCCCCGAGCAGGGCGAAGCTCACGGGCGCGAAGAATGGGCGGGTCATCCACAGTCCATCGGCACCGACCTCCGCTCAGTTGAGGGACGGGCTCAGGCTTCGTAGCCGGGGTCGGACGGCCAGTTGGGCTGGAAGAGGTGCCACTGCTGCGGGGCGCGGCGGATCAGCACCTCCAGCTCGTGGGCCAGGCGCTGGGTGCCGGCAGCCACGTCGTCGCGGAGGCGGCCGCCCGTGCGTTCGAGCGGGATCGGCGGGCGCACCACGCCGAGGTGACCGTTGTTGCGGTCGGCGAAGTACACGGCGGTCGGCAGGATCGGCGCCCCCGTCCGCATGGCGATCGTGACCGGGCCCGCCGGCAGCGTGGTGCGCTCGCCGAAGAACTCGACCTCCACCCCGTTGCGCTGGATGTCGCGATCGCAGAGCAGGCACACGATGTCGTTGCGCTTGAGGGCCGCCATCACCTCGCGACCGGCGTCGGGGCCGAGCGGGACGACGTTCATGCCCAGCCGGCTGCGGAGCTCGACGAACCAATCGAACAGCTCAGGTGGCTGGATCTGCTCGACGACGACCGTGAGACCGTGTCCCTGATCGACGAGCCAGCGTCCGGCCCACTCCCACCCGCCGAGGTGCGGGAGCGCCAGGATGACGCCGTTGCCCGCCGCCAGGCCGTCGAGCACGATGTGGTAGCCGTCGCGACCCATGTGCTTCGCGACTTCACGCGGTGACAGGTGCGGCAGGCGGAAGCTCTCGAGGTAGTAGCGGGTGTACGAGTCGAATGCTTCCTGCACGGCCCTTCGGAGGCGGACGCCGCGCAGCTCCGGATCGACGCGCTGCAGGTGGCGGGTGATCATCGCGCGCCGCTCGGGGCTGGCGAGGTTGGCGGTGATGCCGAGGCCCGGGATCACAGCCCTGGCAGCGGTCCACGGCATCGCCCTGGCAGCGAGCGCAGCGGCGCGATAGCCCCCGACGGTCAGCGAGTCGGTCAGCGAATCGGTGCGGGAGTTGGGCACGGGGCGGTCGATGCGGGCTGGTTGCTCGGCCGGCTGCTCGACCGGGTCGGCCGCCGTGCTGCTCCCCGTGTCGCCCTCCATGTCAGCCGTCGCGGCGGCGCGGAACCCGCGTGCGCAGA
>JALHOG010000084.1 GCA_022843125.1 Ilumatobacteraceae bacterium | reverse complement strand
CTGCGCGGCCGGGACGCCGCGGCGCGGCGGCTCGCCGCGGTCGATGCCGAGGTGTTCGCGACGCTCGTCGCCCCGCCCGGCGACGGCCCGTCCTTCCTCGGCGACGTCGTCGAGGCCGTGCGGGCGACCGGTGAACAGCTCGGCTTCGAGATCGCCGACACCGTCGCACCCGGTTACGGCATCGGTCGGTCGGGCGGCGACGACGGCCTCGATCCCCGGCCTCGGTTCGGCCGCGTCCTCGGCACCCGCTGAAGCGACGTCGGGGGCGTCGCGGCAGCGGAGGGGCACGCCGCTAGGCTCGCGGCCGGCCGGGGAGTAGCGCAGCCTGGTAGCGCACCTGCTTTGGGAGCAGGCGGTCGGGAGTTCGAATCTCCCCTCCCCGACGGTGATCCCTCGCATCCTCGTGCCCGGGCGCGTGCTGCCGGCCGGTCGGGCGGGACGGCACGCCGCGGTCGCAGCCGGCGTGCGCTACCTCGAGGCCATCGATCGAGCCGGCGGTCTCGGCCTGGTGCTCGCCCCCACCGAGTTGTCGGCGGACGCGGCCGTCGCCGTGCTGGCGGGGATGTCGGGGCTGTTGCTGACCGGTGGCGCCGATGTCGACCCGGCCCGGTACGGCGAAGACCCCTCCCCCCACACCTACGGCGTCGATCCGGTCCGCGACGCCTGTGAGGTGGCGCTGGCCGACGCCGCCACCCGCCTCGGCCTGCCGGTGCTCGGCATCTGCCGGGGCCTGCAGCTGCTGAACGTCGCCCGTGGCGGCACGTTGTGCCAGCACCTCGACGACGGGACGACGCTCCCCCGCCGACCGCCCGCCTTCCCCGCCCCGGCTCCGGGCACGAACGGCCCCCTCGTCGAGGTGGGCGTCGCAGCGGGGTCCCGCCTCGCCGCTGCGGTCGGGCAGCCGTCGGTGCTCGGTGCGCACAGCCATCACCAGGCCATCGATCGGCTCGGGGACGGTCTCGTGGTGACGGGCACGGCAGCCGATGGGGTCGTCGAGGCGATCGAGCCGGCCGACCCGACCGCGTCGTGGCTACTCGCGGTCCAGTGGCACCCCGAGGACACCGCCGAGCACGACCCCGCGAACCAGCGTCTGTTCGACGCCTTCATCGAGGCCGCTCGCTAGCTCGACCACCAGGTCAGTCGCTCGGTCGATCGTCAGGTCGGCGGCCGCGCCTCCCCGAGGTCGGCCCAGTTCTCCCTCGATGTGGGGAGGACGCTTCATACCGTGAGGGGACCGGGGCTGGCTTCGTGCACCCATGCAACCTCCCCGGCTCGGCCACCGGACACGCCGCGCCCGCGGGGTGCTCGTGCTGGTCGCGCTGGTCGCCGCGTTGCTCATCGCGGCGGGTGGCTCGGTCGCGGGCGCGTCCGCCGCGGCACGCGACGGCGTCTGGTGGGACGAGGCGTGGACCTCGCGTGTCGCCCTCGACGTCGGGGGCGCAGGACACGACCGGACCGACCCCGTCGTCGAGGCCCGGCTCGACCTCGACGCGTGGTCCGCCTCGGTGGGGGCCACCGCCGGGCTCGAGCCCTCCTCGATCCGGGTGGTCGAGGTCGATGACGACGGGATCGCCTTCGGCGGCCCGCTGCTCGCGCAGTTCGACCTCGACGCGACCGGGACCTCGACCGGGACCTCGACCGGGACCTCGACTGGCACGTTGGCCTTCGTGCTCCCCGGGCACCTCGGCGCCGCCGAGACACGCACCGTGCACGTCTATGCGAAGCCGGCCGGATCGCCCCCGGTCTCCTTCGGCCTGCCGGCGCGGGTCCGGCTCACCGACGGGGGCCTGTGGAACGGCCAGGGGGTGTGGGCGATCGGCACGGAGGCGGGCACCTGGTACGTGTCGCGATCGACGGGCGTGCTCGTGGGCTTCGTCGACGCCGGCGGGCATGACTGGATCGGTGCCGATCCGTCGCTCGCAGGCAGCGGACTGGGCCCCTCCCGAGACATCGCCCCGCGTGCGGTGTCGGCGCCGTCGACCGAGCCGGCCGGCGATGAGATCTCCACGACCGTCGTCGCGCGTGGACCGGTCAAGGCCACATTGGTGTCGACCTCCCGGGACGGCCGCTGGTCGTCTCGTACCGACGTCTTCCCCCGTGTCGTCCGCTCGACGGTGACCACGGCCGAGGGGCCGTTCGCCTTCCGCTACGACGGCAATCCGGCGGGTGGCCTCCACGAGGCGGCCACGACCGTGCTGCGGGCGACGCCCGCCGGGGTGGTCGAAACCGTTCCCTCCACGGCCTGGTCGGAGCCGGCCGGAGCGGGTGCCTGGGTGGCGTTCCGCGTCGTCGACCCGGCGACGGATCGCGACACCTCGTTCTTCCTCGCCCGCCACGAGCTCGACGGGGACACGACGCACCAGGCCACCGCCTCGACATCCGCAGCGGGGGTGAGGACGACGTTCCGGTCAGCGGACCTGTCGGCGGACGCCGCGACAACCGGCCCGGCGCTCCCCCGCACCTTCACCGTCGGGTTGGTCGACCGCGTCGACGGAGCGGCCATCGGCGCGACGGTACGGACCGAGCTCGACCCGCCGACGGTGTCGGTCGGTGCGGCCACCGCCCGAGCAGACCTCGACCCCGCCCGGCCCGCGGGTGCCGGCTTCGTGGCGATCGCCCCGAGGCGGGTACTCGACACCCGCACCGTCGCCGACGCCCCGGCGCTCGCCGCCGGCCTGGCCCGCCGGGTGACCGTGGCCGGCGTCGGCGACGTCCCCGCAAAGGTCGATGCCGTCGTGTTGAACGTGACGCTCGCGACACCGACGGCGGAGGCCTACCTGCGGGTGTGGCCGTCGGGCGCACCCATGCCGACGACCTCCAACCTGAACACCCCCACCGGCGGAGACGCAGCCGGCTCGGCGCGTTCCGCGACGCCGAACCTCGTGATCACGCCCGTCGGTCCCGATGGGAGCGCCGATTTCCTGCTCTCCGCAGGTTCTGCGCACCTCATCGTCGATGTCGTCGGCTTCTTCGCCCGCACCGCCGACGCCGGCGGGTTCCACCCCACCGATCCGCAGCGGATCCTCGACACCCGAACGTCGTCGGGCCGGGTCGCCGTCGGCCCCGGCGCATCGGTCGTGGTCGACCTCGACGACGCGTTGGGCATCCCCGCGGGGCGCATCGGTGCGGTGGCGATGAACGTGACCGCCACCGACGCGACGACCACGACGTTCGTCACGGCGTTCGACGCCGAGCTGACGACGCCTCCGGCGACCTCCAACCTCAACCCCGAGGTCGGCGACACCGTCGCGAACGCCGTGATCGTCGGCGTCGACGACGACGGGCGGGCGGTCCTCCGCAACCACGCCGGCTCGGTGCATCTCGTCGTCGACGTCACCGGCTGGTTCGACCGGGGCGGCGCGACCGTCGCGGACGGGCTGTGGTTCCACCCGATCGCGCCGTTCCGCCTGGCCGATTCCCGGGCGGAACCGGGACGGCCGCCGCTCGCCGCCGGCGAGGGCCGCTCGGTGGCGCTCGGCCGAGCCGGGCTGCCCGCCGACGCCCGGGCGATCGCGCTGAACGTCACCGCCACCGAGGCCACCTCGGTCGGACACCTGACGATGTGGTCCGGCGGCGCTGACGCACCGCTGGCATCCACGCTGAACCTCCGCCCCGCGACCACCCGGGCGAACCTCGCACTCGTCGGGCTCGGGCCGGGCCGAGACGTCACCACGCTGCTCAGCGCCGGCACGGCGCACGTCATCCACGACGCCGTGGGGTGGTTCGGCTGACCGGGCGCCGCCTTCGCAATGGTGCGTGACGACCGCACCCGCCGGTCTAGACTGCCCTCGCATTGCGGGTGTAGCTCAATGGTAGAGCTCCAGCCTTCCAAGCTGGCCATGCGGGTTCGATTCCCGTCACCCGCTCACTACAAAGGCCCTGGTCAGGCACCATAACACGGTGCCGGGCCGGGGTCGAGCCAGGCCGGCGTGCCTTTATCGTGCCTGTATGAGCTACGAGCTACGAGTGCCGTTCGGGCAGCCGACGTGCGATGACACCGACGTGCGATGCCGTTTGATGCTTGGGGCGTGCGCTGCGGGCGCTGCCTCGGCGAACGCCGTTCGGCCGACCAAAGCGGATCCTGAGCGTCACCTTGCGCACGGCGGATCGAACCTGGCGCTACTAGCCGCGGGTCGCTCGGTCCGCGGCCACGCCGCGACCGTGGCCGAGCCGCAGGCGCTGACAGCGGCGTCCGAGATCGCAGACCGCGAAATCTGTCAGACCGCCCGTCTACGATACGCACATGGCTCGTAGCGATCAGGTGAAGGCGCTGCTTCGGAGCCACCGCGAGGGCGACGATGAACGCTTCCGTTCGACGGCGGCGGACATCATCCAGGATGCGCGGCGCCGGAGGCATGATGCGCTCGCTGATGAGCTCGAAGCGATTCTCGAGGAGCCCGTTCGCACGCGGCGGCCTGCTCATCTCGCAACGCTGCGGGCCCTTCCAAAGGGCCGCGATGACACGGCCCTGCTGACGGTGCGTCAGCCCCAGCGTTCGTTCTACGACCTTGTACTTGCGCCAGAGACGAAGGACGTACTCCTCGGGTTGCTGGACGAGCAGCAAGCGGCGCCTGCACTCCATGCCCACGGCATTGAGCCACGGCGGTCGATCTTGTTCACCGGACCGTCGGGAACAGGAAAGTCAGCGTCCGCGGAAGCACTCGCGGGCGAGCTCGGATGGCCGTTGGCTCGCGTCCAGTTGGCCACAGTCGTGTCGTCGTATCTCGGGGAGACCGCCAAGAACCTTGACCAGATTTTCGAGTTTCTGCGGAGCGGATCGTGGGTGCTGTTGTTCGATGAGTTCGACATGCTGGCCCGAGATCGAAACGAACGGGGTGATCACGGCGAGCTCAAGCGAGTTGTGAGTGCGCTGCTGCAGCTAATCGAGACGACGACGACGGATTCGCTGATCATCGCAACGACCAATCACGCCAGTCTTCTCGACAGTGCGCTTTGGCGCCGATTCAACGAAGTTGTTGCGTTCGACCTCCCGACGCCAGAGGATCGGATCGCCGTGCTGGCAATGAAGCTTGGAGGCCTCCACAAGGACATCGACCTCAGTGCCGCAGTTGCGGGCCTTGACGGCTACACCCACGCCGAGGTTGAAGCGATCGCGCTCGATGCGATTCGGCTCATGGTGCGCCAAGGCTCTCGCGTCCTCAACCAAGAGCACCTTGCGTACGCCACTCAGCGAATGGAGGCGAGACGGCGGACCATCCTCAACTCCCAGGCATAGGCCCGCCCGAGGTCGACTTCCGATTCCTGCGTCTTGCCCGGGTTGCACCAAGTGCTCCCAGGCGCCCGCGTAAAGGATCGGGCCGAACTCCTCGCTTCGCGGACCGCGAACAACACGGCCGGGACATCGCCGATCAAACGGCGAAGATCACCGCCCGCCAGCTGCAGCGCCCGAAGGTGCTTGGCGTCGATCCTCGTCTCGTCCTGGTGTTCGACTTTCATGCAACGGTCGACGACGCCGAGTTCCGGCGCAACGACATGGTCTTGCTCGACGGATCCGACCGCCACGCGGTTGTTGCGTTCGCCGACGACCCGGGCATGGCGATCTTCCTCGATCGCCTCAGTCAGTACCGTGGTCCCATTCCCGATGGGCAGCAGGCCCCGCCCTATCAGGCGTTCTTCGACTCGATCATCGAGGTTCGTGCCTACGGCCCGCAAGATCGGATCACGCCGCGCTGCGCCAGCTACATCGAGCAATTGACCGCACCCGAGAGGCTGCGACTCGACGTTCAATGTTGGTACCCCGCCAGCGCCGAACTCGCCAACAGTTGGCTTACCGATCTGCGCACGGCTGCTCAACAAGCAGGTGGCGAGGTCGTGAGCATCTACCGCAACGACGCAATCGAGGTGATGATCGCACGCGTCTACTTGCCGTCAGATCGGCTTGCCGAGTTCGCTGAACTCGACGTGATCGCCTCGATCGAGCTGCTTCCCGCGCCGGACTTGACCAAGCCCGAGCTCTACCACCTCGGCTCCAACGATCTACCAGCCATGGTGCCCCCGGCGAGCAACGCACCGATCTTGGGGCTTGTGGACTCGGGAGTAGCCAGCGCACACCCCCTGCTCGTCGGTTCGATTCAAGCGGCAGAGTCGCTGTCGCCACACATCGCCGATGGCGAGGACCGTCACGGTCACGGCACAATGGTCGCCTCGCTCGCCCTCCACGGCCCGATCGGCAACGCCATCCGGCAACCCAGACTGCTGCCCATCGCCAAAGTCGTCTCCGTCGCTGTGTTGGACAGCGATCTACGATTCCCCGACGACTCACTCTGGGAACAAGACCTCGCCGACGCAATCGAGTACTGCGCGGCGCAAGGTGCTCGGGTCGTGAACCTCTCGTTGGGTGATCCGACCCGACCATTTCGCCCTCCTCGCCAACACGTCATCTCGGCGATCGTCGATCACCTCGCCCGAGTACACGACATTGTTGTCGTGGCCGCGACCGGGAACGCCGATCCACACGTGTATCTCTCCTCGGCCGAGCCCGAGCGGAACTATGTGGCGGATCTCCTGGCGCACGAAGACAGCAGCATCATTCCACCCGGTACAGCCGCGCTCGCCCTCACGGTCGGAGGTATCAACACGACGCCCACCGCCGGCGGCTACAGCTCTCGTGAACCGATCGAGCGGCGGCCGTACGGGCCGGTCGGGTGGCCTTCGAGCGTGACACGGCCAGGTCCAGGTGTGGAGCGGTCGATCAAACCCGAACTGGTCGCAGCGTCAGGCACCCACGGTTTCGAACCGGGTAGACGAGTGCTTACCGATCCGGAGCTGAATGTCCTCGGTGCCGTCCTCGGCGGTGCCACGCGGCTACTCGGAACGGATCTGGGCACAAGCTTCGCGGCGCCACTGGTGTCCCGTGTCGCACTCGGCGTGCTGGCCCGCTTCCCGGATTTCTCCGCAAACCTGACCCGTGCCCTCGTGCTGCTAGGGGCGCGACCGACATGGACGGACGAGGACCTTGAAGTGTCCGGCTCGGAACGACCCGCCGCTGAGCGCCGAGCCGCAGTGCGCCGCCTCACCGGCTACGGCCAGACCACCCTCGATCAAACGCTCGAGGTGTCCGCTCATCGAGTCGTCCTCGTCGCGGAGCAGAAGATCGAGATGGACGGCGTCCACGTATACGAGCTGCCGATCCCGTCATCGTTCTACCAGTCGGGCGGCAAGCGCTATTTGGATGTAGCGCTCGCCTTCGATCCACCGACCAGGTCGCAACGGCTCGACTACCTCGGCAACAAGATCGAGTTCTACGTGGTCATCGACATAACGATCGAGGAGCTCCTCGACGTCTTCACAAAGGTTCCGACCGGACAGAGCGAAGCCGATGACGAGCCCGAGGTCACCACAGAGTCGGCCGAGGAGTCATCGTCGACCGCCGGCATCGGTGAGGCGCTCGGGACACGCAACGTCAAGTTCGATCTCAGCGTCCAAGACCGCAGTCGGTCTGCAAACCAGCGCGGTTCAAGAACGTTTAGCCAGCGCCTAAAGCAGCCGGCGAACGCTGGTGCCTACGTCGTCGTGCGGAGTGTCAACCGATGGTGCGACGAGACGCTGGTGCAGCCCTACGGCCTCGCCGTCTCTCTGCGGCGTGACGATGATCGCACGGAGATCTACAACGAGGTCGCCGCTGTTCTTGACGCCATCATCGAGGTTGAACTCCGAGCCGAAGGCGAGATCGAGACGTAACAACGAAGGTCGGGCGCGACGCCGGCGAAACTCGCCAGTCCGACTGTGCCCGCCATGCCCGGCTCGCATGCTTGCATGGAGGGGTGACGCAAAGGATCTCGGATCGCGAGTGGATGGCGGCGCTGGTCGCTCGTGAGTACACCGTTGCCGAGATCGCACGTGAAGCAGACGTGACGGCAGCGACGGCTAGGAGCTGGCTGAAGCGTCACGGGCTCGTCACCGGACGCGCCAGGCCTGGCCCGGCCGAGCTGCGGCGACGATACGTCAAGCTCAGCAGCATCGCAGCCCTCGCCGCCGAACTCGACGTGGCGCCCGAGACGGCACGTCGGTGGTTGATCGACGCTGGGATCGAACTTCTACCTCGCGGCAGGCAACAAGGTGCTCGCATCGTCGACGTGGACGTGGACGTGAAGGACCTTCGTATGCGTCGCGAAGCGGGCGAAAGCCTTCGTGCGCTGGCCGCCGCCACCGGGCGAGACTGGCGCACGATCAAGCGGCTTCTTGGCGAGACGAAGTGACACTGAGACCGGCAACCTACGCCCCAACGGTCCTGGTCAGCCAGCTTTCCAGTGGCCGGTAGAAGGAAGTCAGTCGCCTCGATATGCTACATGTAAACACTTGCTTTAGTGGGTGTCTATATGTAGAATAGTGGCATGGCTGGTGGGCTGGGATCGGGGAAGTCGCGGCCCACCAACCAGGCTCCATTTCTCGTCGGAGGTGTCGCGATGACTGAGGCTTTGACGCTACGCGCTCAGGTGCGGCAACTTGTCGCCAGCCCGTTTCCGGTTGGTCAGCTGGCCCGGCTGAGCCCCGGTCTCGGTGCGGGGTGGCCAGCGTCGTCCGATGAGACGTTGTGGTTCCTCACGCCGATCCTCGGTCCGTCCAGCACCCTCGCTCTGCACCGGCTGTCGGCGTCAGCGTTGCTTGGTGTGCAGACGTGGAACATCGGCGATCTCGGTTCGGCGTTGGGGCTGATCCCGCACAAGGCAACTGAAACGCTCGTGCGCCTCGCGGTGTTCGGGTTCGCTGAGGTTGTGGGTGGCGAGTACCAGGTCGCCACCTGGGTACCGCCCCTGCCCTCCGCTTGGCGTCGGCGCCTCCCCGGCTACCTGATCGGCTTCTACGACGAGCGAGTCGCAGCCGCATGACCACCGAGGCCACCGTCGTGCCGCCCGGCCGATCGGCGCGACTGTTCACCATCGAGCCGACTTCCGACCGGCTGACCATCATTGACGCAGCAGGAGCGACTGTCGCTTCCACCACCACCGCAGCGGTCGCCGCCGTGCAAGCCGCAGCGATCGTCAGCGATGACGGCTTCGCCTTCGTGTGTGACTCGTCGGATCGATGCATCGAGATCGCCCGTACCCCGGCCGGGTTCGAAATCGCCGGGGCTTGCGACACCCGCTGGGCGGGCATCGTCGCCACCGTCCTCGCCCGACATGGAGGCGAAGCACCATGACCACCACCGACACCAACGCGACCACCAGCGACCTCGTCGAGATCCCGATCGGGCAGCTCGACGCCCACCCGCACAACATCCGCCGCAGCCTCGGTTCCCTCGATGACCTGGTGCGCTCGATTCGCACGCTCGGGGTCCTCGAGCCGCTCATCGTCATGCCCGCCGACCACAACGGCCGACACGTCATCGTCGCCGGGCATCGACGCCTCGCCGCCGCCACCAAAGCCGACCTCGCCACCGTGCCCTGTGTCGTGCGATCGATGAACGAAGCCGACGTCCTGGAAGCCATGCTGGCTGAGAACGGCGACGGGATCCGGGCTCGAATCACATTGGTCGAAGAGGCCGAGGCGTACGCCCGGCTCATGACACTTCGCGACGGACTCACCGTCAAGTCGCTCGCCAGCAGGGTGGGGCGGTCGCAGTCCTATGTGCGCAGCCGCCTCGTCGTGCTGGCCCTCCCTTCCAAAGCGCTCGACCGGCTCCACCGAGGCGACTTCACCCTCGATGTCGCCACCGCCCTCGCCAAGGCGGCCGACGACCCTGCCCTCATCGATCAGCTCCTCGACAGTGACCGGCTCGACGAGTGGACTATCGAGCGAGCCGTCAAGGCTCGCGCTACCGAACGGCAGCGGAGCGATCGGGAGGCCGATGTCGTCGCCGCTGGGCATCGACTGCTCGCCACCGACGGAACGAAGACCGCTCAACGGCTCGACGCGCTACTGACCGAGCGGGCCGACCGCCGCCGCCACGCCAAGGAGCCGTGCCACGCGGTTGCCGTGCAATCGGGCTGGGGCGGGCCGGTGGTCGTCGAGTACTGCACCGACCCTCGCCGCCACCGGGCCAGCACGCCTGCAGAGCAACGCTCACCGATCACCGCCACCCCGACCCGAGCGACGGACACGACTGATGACGAGCGCCGCAAGGCCGACTCAACAGCCAAGGCGGCCCGCCGGCAGTTCCTCGCCGACAAGGTGGCGAACGGAGGCCTCGCCCAGGCGGCCACCGCACGGTTCGCGTTCCAGGCACTCGTCGCGACCGTCAACCAGCAACGAGCCACCGTCGTCGCCCGGACGCTCCGCCTCAACACCACCAGCGACGGCGGAACGACCGGAGCCGGCGCTGCGCTCGCCGACCACGCCATGGCGTCGGCACGGCAGCTCGCTACGGTCGCCGCACTCATCGCAGCCGCTGAGGCTGACGAGCACGCCGGGCCCTACCGGCCTAGCTACAGCGACGACCCGCTACTCGTCGCCTACTACCGCTGGCTCACCGACCTCGGTTACCAACCCACCGACCAGGAACGCCAACTCCTCGACACCCCCACCGACTGACCACACACCACCCGACCACCGAGGCCCCGTCCGACAAGGACGGGGCCTCTTCGCGTTCCAGAACCGCCCCTGGCCGAACCGAACCGCCTTCCTCACCCCTTCAGCTTCCTACGCATGTGCACCAAGGTTCGTGTACGTGCTGCGCGGCCGGCCGGCCGGGCCTCTGTCTCAGGCGTGCTGTCGTTGTGGAAGCTGCGCGTCGGCGCGGAGGCGTACTACCTCGCGCAGGTCGCCCGCGGACTGGATGACTACTACACAGGCCAGGGCGAAGTCCCCGGCGTGTGGATCGGCAACGCATCACTGGCTCTCGGCCTCACCGGTGAGGTCGATCCCGAAGACCTGCGGGCGGTGCTCGCCGGGCTTGCACCGGGAATCGGGCTCACCCCCAACGGCCATCAGCTGCGCACCCATCGTCGTCGCGTTCCAGGGTTCGACTTGACCTTCTCGGTGCCCAAATCGGTGTCGGTCGTGTACGCACTCGGCGACCCGCTCGTGCGCGCCGAGGTGGTCGCCGCTGGCGAAGCCGCGCTCGCGTCGACGATCGCGTGGTTGGAACGTGAGGCGTGCCACGTGCGCCGGGGCACCAACAACCGCTCCGCCAAGGTCGCCGACATCGCCGATTGGGGAACGCGACGCCTGCCCGGCGCCGGGTTCGTGGCCGCCGCGTTCCGGCATCGGGTCAGCCGGGCCGGTGACCCGCAGCTGCACTGGCATGTCCTGGTCGCCAACATCACACGCGGTCCCGACGGTCGCTGGACTGCGCTCGACGCCACCAGCGTCTACCGCACCAAACGCGCTGCTGGGGTCGCGTTCGAGGCGGCGTTGCGGGCTGAGCTCACCCGCCGATTGGGTGTCGCCTGGCTTCCCACCGTGAAGGACAGCGCCGACATCGCCGGCATCCCGACACGCATCCTCCGACTGTTCTCGAAGCGCCGTCAGCAGATCGAGAACGAACTCGCCCGCACCGGCACGACCGGCCCGGCCGCTGCCGCCCAGGCGACCCTGGCCACCCGCGACGAGCGTGGCAGCTTCGACCCCGATGGGATCGAAGCGAGCTGGCACGCCCAAGCGCTCGCCGCCGGTTGGGGCGCCGACCACCTCGACCGGCTCCTCGCCCACCCCACCGGACCTGCGACGGAGCCGGCGCTCGACGACCTCGTCGCGATCGTCGCCCGACGGCTGATCGACACCGATAGCACCTTCACTCGCCACGACATCACCCAAGCCGTCGCCGCCGCCCTCCCGAACGGTGCCGACCTAGCACGTGTCGATCAGCTCACCGCCGGCGTGGTCGCGCACCCCGACCTCGTCCCGCTCCGCCACGAGCGTGCTGCTGGCTGGGAGCAGCGCTATACCACGCGACAGCTGCTCGCCATCGAGGCCGGACTCGTCGCCACCGTCGCGAACCGGACTAGCGCGCCCGTGGCTGCGCTGAGCGAGGAGCGAATCGCGGTCGCGGTCCGGAACGCGACCAGCCTCGGCCCCGACCAACAGGCCGCGGTCATCCGGCTCCTCGCGCAGGGCAACCCCGTCGAGGTCCTCGTCGGCAGAGCTGGCACCGGCAAGACGTTCACGCTCGCCACCATCGCCGCCGCCTACCAGCAGGCCGGCTACCACCCGATCGGGGTTGCCCCATCGGCACGAGCGGCCCGCGAACTCGCCGACGGCACCGGGCTAGCCGCCTTCACCGTGCCCCGCTACCACCACGCCATCGCGCGCGACCCGTTGAGCACCCAGTCGATCGTGATCGTCGACGAGGCCGGCATGTGCGGCACCATCGACTTGCACTCCGTTCTCAGCACCGCACGAGCGGCCGGCGCGAAGGTCATCCTCGTCGGCGACCACTACCAACTCCCCGAAGTCGCCGCCGGCGGAGGATTCCGCACCGCCGTCACCCTGCTCGGCGACCAGGTCGGCGAACTCACCATCAACCGGCGCGTCACCGAGCCGTGGGAGACCCTGGCACTCGACGAGCTACGCCACGGCAACATCACCGCCGCCTGGAACGCCTACCGGACCCACGGCCGCGTCACCGTCACCGACGATCACACCGACATCCGCACCCTGGTGATCGAGGACTGGTGGGCCGCCCACCGTCGGGGCGAGCGCACGTTCCTGCTCGCCGGCACCCGCGCCGAGACCGTTCTGCTCAACAGCCTCGCCCGCCAACGAGCCGCCGCCGCCGGGCTACTGCACGGCCCCTCCCTCGAGACCAACGGTCGGGTCTTCCAAGCCGGTGACCGGGTGCTGCTCACCCACAACGACACCCACCAGACCGGACTCAACGGGACCGACGTCAGGGTCGACAACGGCACCCTCGCCACCATCACCCTGGTGCACCCCGACCGCACCCTCACCATCGCCTTCGACAACGGCCGCCCACCGGTGCAGTTACGGCAGGACTACATCAACGCCGGCTGGGTGCAGCACGGCTACGCCATGACCATCCACAAGAGCCAAGGCGCCACCTGCGACAAGGTGTTCGTCGTCGGCCCGGCAGGCCTGTACCGAGAAGCCGCCTACGTCGCGATGTCCCGAGCACGTCACGGCGCCTGGCTCTACGCCACCACCAGCCAAGCCGCGTACATCACCGAACCCGGCCACTCTGCTGGCATCCCGCTCCCCGACGAAGCCGACGATGCCGAGCACACGCTCCTAGCGGTCCTCGAACGATCCGAAGCCAAACACCTCGCCCTCACCACGACGCCCTTCGCCGCTGCTGCAGCCGACCTCGCTCGTGAGCCACTCGCCGAGCTTCACCGCCAGCTCGGCCACATCCGACACGTCCACGCCACGCTCGCCGACGCCGGGATGCACGACCCGACCACCGAGCAGCGCTCCCTCACCTACGCGGCCACGGTGCGGGCGACCCTGACCGTCGGCGGCCGCGTCCGGGCACTCGACCGGGACAACGTCGGGCGCGTCGACGCCATCCACGATCACGAGGGCAGCGCCACCGTCACGTTCACGTCGGCCGGTGGCCGCAGCGCAACCCGCACCCTCGACTGGACCGAACTCAAGACGATCGACCACCCCTCCCCCCAACCGACGCCGGCCGACGCCGGCCGCTGGCTCGCCGACCGCCAAGCAGAACTCGACCAGCGCACGAGACGGTGGAGCGACGCCCTCAGCGAGCACGGCCTGACCGCCGAGTCGAAGGCCGTCATCGAGGCCGCGATCGCCATACGCACGACCCGAGTTTTCGAAGCCCTCATCGCCGACCCGCCCCCCTGGCTGCACTGGTGGATCGGCCAAAGACCCGCCGACCCGATCGGCGCGACAACATGGGACGACAACGTGCACCGCATCGCGACCTGGCGAGACCTCCACCAGACCCCTGAGAACATGCCGGGCCTCGGTCACGTCCCGACCAACTCGGCCGAGGCCGACGCCTGGTTCGCCGCGATGAGCCACATCCTCCGTGCCCGCACGTGGCTCGCCGGCCGGACCCCGCAACCTGAACCGATCGCGGTGCGGCCCCTTCAAGGCGCCGCGCTCATCGACCGCATCGCCGAACTCGACCGCCTGCTCGACACCGCCCCACCCGACTGCCGCCACCTCATCGACGGGCTCCTCGGCGGCAACGTCGACCCCGCACACCTCCACGACGCACTCGTCCACGCCCACGAGGCACAGACCGCCCGCCGCGAATGGATCCTCACGAACTGGCCCCACGTCGTCGAACGCCAACAACTCTCCGAGCTCATCGCCAAGACCGACCCGATGGCCCACTGGCCCCAATCCACCACCGAGGCTGTCCAACGGGCCTTCGACCAGTTGCGCGAGACCGTCCCACCGCCCCAGACCCCGGAGCACCGCACGCTGCAGCTACTGACATCCGAGCTCAGCGCCGCCGACCCAGAAGAACTACTCGCCACCCTCGCTGCGAGAGTAGCCCAGCTCCGAGAATGCCTCCGAGCGCTCGAGGCCAGCCTCCCGGCCGAGCCGCCCGAACGGCGCTCGTTGACCTACGCCGAGATCATCGTTCGACGCCAGGAACTCAACCATGCTGTGGCGGGGCTCGCGACCGCTCAGGCGGACACCCACCGCACCGCGCTGCACGAGACCGAGCTCGACGATCTGCACGACTCCGTTCGTCGACGAGTCGAACAACTGGTCTACGACGCCATCAGCCTCGCTGATCCCTGGCTACTCGATGAGCTCGGCCGACTCGATTCCATCGGCACCCTCCCCCAGCTCGACACGGAGATGCTCTATCGGCATCTCGCGTCGGCAGCAGCCAAACGCGAGCTACCCGACGTCTCAACGCCGGCGCCGACACTGTCGATCCCGTAGCGAGCAGCTCGCAATCTCGGACAGGCTGGCGCAGTCGGACCCACCGGCCTTGCGCGAGAGCGCATCATCTCGCAGAGCTATCGGCGTTCCTGTTCAGGAGCTCGACGGCTCGCTGCCGTAGTGTGAACCGGCTATGGCCGATGAGCTCGACGGACTTCTGGGACGGGTGGAGGACCCGGCGCTTCGAGCCGACCTACGCGCCCACATCGACCGTCTCCGTGCCCAGCGAACCTTTGGGCTGGTCTTCGGGTCGCACCTGCCGGAGCGAGTCCGGTTGCCGGAGCACCCGGTGCGAGCCGGTTCCAAGGTGGCCTTTCGCGACCGGCAGCGAGGCTCGACGTAACGACTGCAGCGTCCTCGTCGGCGGAGAGCTTCGACCCGTCAGGATGTCGGATCGGCCGAATGGTGGCCTTGCCGTGTCGGCGTCGCCGGAATCCCGCAGTGAGGGGGTGGTGGTGTCGGAGTTATTCCGCAGTCCGGTGTCGCCGTAATCCCGCAGTGGCGGGGTGGTGGTGAGCGTCGGGATCCACCAGTTCGGTTCCTTGTCCAGGTAGACGCCGTGGCTTCCAGATGGAGGCCGGGCTGATGGCGAGGAGATCGTTCGACGTGATTGATGTGGTGGAGATCCTGCAGCATTGGCATGCGGGCCGTTCGAAGAGTCAGGTGGCTGCTTCGGTTGGGGTGGACCGTTCGACTGTGGCCAAGTACGTGGCCCGAGCCGAGGCTGAAGGCCTGGCGCCGGGGGGCGAGGCGTTGTCCCGGTCGGTGTGGGCGGAACGGGTCGCGGGCTGGTTCCCGGAGCTGGTCGACGCCAAGGCCCGTAGCTTGACCTTCCCGGAGATCAACCGGCTGCACGACCAGATCGTGCTGCTGCTGGAGGAGGTCACGGTGACCACGGCGTGGCAGCGGCTCCGCGACGAGCACGGTCTGCAGGCCGGGCTGACGAGTTTCCGGCGTTACGTGCAGCTGGAGGGCCTCGGCCGCGGCCTGGCGGAGCGGGTGACGGTGTTGCGCCCGCCGGTCGAGCCGGCCAGCGAGGCGCAGATCGACTACGGATTCTTGGGCAAGTGGCTCGATCCGGCGACGGATCGGGTCCGTCGGGTGTGGGCGTTCGTGATGGTGTTGTCGTGTTCGCGGCACATGTTCGTGCGTCCCGTGCTCACTCTGGATGCGGTGTCGTGGGTCGACGCGCACGTGCGAGCTTTCGAGTTCTTCGGTGGCGTCTGTGCCCGTCTGGTGCCGGACAATCTCCGCACCGGGGTCGACCGACCTGATCTCTATGACCCGAAGATCAACCGGGCCTACGCCGAGATGGCGGAGCACTACGGCTGTCTGGTTGACCCCGCCCGAGCGGGCCGCCCGAAGGACAAACCGCGTGTCGAGCGGCCGATGCCTTACGTGCGGGACAGCTTCTGGCGAGGCCGGAGCTGGGACAGCGAGGAGCATATGCAGACCGCCGCCGTCGAGTGGTGCGTGCGGGTGGCCGGCCGCCGTCATCACCGCGGCTTGGACGGCGCCGCGCCGCTCGTCGTGTTCGACGCGGTCGAGGGGCCGGCGTTGCGGCCGTTGGCCCACCACCACTTCGAGATCGCCCGCTGGACAACGGCGAAGGTGGCGGCGGACTGCCATATCTCCGTGTCCGGGGCGCTTTACTCGATCCCGTGGCGCCACGTCGGTCGCCAGGTCGACGTGCGGGTCACCGCCCTGCGGGTCGAGGTGTTCCACAACACCGAGCTCATCAAGACCCACCGCCGCATCGCCCGGGGCCGAGCGACTGATCCGGCGGACTACCCGCCGGAGAAGATCGCGTTCTTCTCCCGCACCCCGCAATGGTGTCGCCACCAAGCCGCGGAGGCCGGCCCGAACGTCAAGGTCGTGGTCGACGAACTGTTGGCCACCAACACGTTGCACAACCTCCGCGCCGCCCAAGGCGTGGTCGGTCTGGCCGCCAAGCACGGCGCAGCACGACTGGATGCGGCATGCCGCCGGGCGATCGAGTGCGGCGATCCGTCCTATCGGACCGTCCGCGGGATCCTCCGCGCCGGCACCGAACACGCCGACCAGTCAGCCGCGCCCGCCCCGCAGGCGCCGGCGCATCTGCATGGCCCCGACCGCCTGTTCAACCCCGACGAGGAGGCCACCGCATGACCCATCCCCACCAGTTGCACCATGTGCTGCGCAACCTGAAGTTGTCCGGCATGTTGGACACCCTCGACGCCCGATTGGCCCAAGCCCGCTCCGGCGATCTCGGTCATCTCGAGTTCCTCCAAGCCCTCTGCGAAGACGAGATCGCCCGCCGTGACGCCACCGCCGTGATCCGCCGGGTCCGCTCCGCCCGCTTCGAGCAGGCCACCACCCTGGAAGACTTCGACTTCGCCTACAACCCTGCCATTCCCGCCGCCACCATCCGGGATCTCGCCACCCTGCGGTTCCTCACCCAAGGCGAGTCAATCATCCTGCACGGACCGGTCGGGGTCGGCAAAACCTTCATTGCCCAGGCCATTGGGCACCACGCCTGCCGTCACGGCCACACCGTGATGTTCACCAAGACCAGCCGGCTGCTCGCTGACTTGGCCGGCGGCCACGCCGACAACACCTGGCCCTCCCGGCTACGCCGCTGGGCCAGACCCGAACTCGTCGTGCTCGATCTATGCCGACACCGCGACTATCCCGACCTGGGGCGCGGCCGGGCAGGTGAGTGGCGGTGCTCGGGTCGGCGGGGTCGGGATAGTCACAGGCTGTCGAGGAAGGCGAGGAGCTTGTCGGTGGGCTGGTAGCGGCCGGCGGGTGCGCCGGTGGCGGTCATCCG
The DNA here is from genome assembly GCA_022843125.1 of Ilumatobacteraceae bacterium. Taxonomy (GTDB): domain Bacteria; phylum Actinomycetota; class Acidimicrobiia; order Acidimicrobiales; family Ilumatobacteraceae; genus Ilumatobacter. The sequence goes on along the minus strand of JALHOG010000084.1, from coordinate 754 downwards.
TTGCAGGGCTTGGTCTTTGATGGTCATGTCGGCGTGGAGGTAGGTGGCGGTGGAGCGGATGTCGGCGTGGCCGAGCCAGAGGGCAATGACGGCGGAGTCGATGCCGTTGTGGAGCAGGTTCATGGCGCAGGTGTGCCGTAGGACGTGGGGGTGGATCCCTGCGGCGGGGAAGGCGGGGTCCCGGTCGGCGGCGGTGTGGGCGTGTTTGGAGACGAGTCGTTCGATGGCGTCTGGGCTGAGGCGTCGTCCGGTCCGGGTGGGGAACAGCGGCTCGTGCCGGAGACCGCCTCGTTCGGCGGTCCAGGAGCCGAGCACGTTGCTGGTGGGGGTGTTGAGCGGGATGGTCCGGTGCTTGCGGCCTTTGCCGAGGCAGCGCACGTTGGCGCCGTCGCCCAGGCTCAGATCGCAGTTGTTGAGTCCGGTGAGCTCGGCGACGCGGAGGCCTGCTTGGGCGCACAGGGCGAGCAGCGCCCGGTCTCGTCGGCCTTCCCAGCGTGTGGGGTCGGGGGCGTCGAGCAGCACTGCGAGCTGGGTTTGGGACAGGAAGCGGATCTCGGGCCGGTCGAACCGTTTGGGCGGGATGGCTAGCACTCGACGGATCGACTCGGCGTGTTCTGGATGCTGCAGTGACGCGTAGGCGAACAGCGACCTGATGGCGGTCAGTCTCAGGTTCCTTGTCCTGGCGGTGTTGCCGCGGCTTTGTTCGAGATGGTCCAGGAACCCGGCGATGGTCACGGCGTCGAGATCGGCCCAG
>JALHOG010000083.1 GCA_022843125.1 Ilumatobacteraceae bacterium | reverse complement strand
GGTCGGCGTCGCCGGAGCGGGCGCCGCGGGTCCGGCGCCGGGCGCGGTGCGGTCGATTCGGGCGATCGGCGTCCCGACGGCGACACGGTCGCCCTCCTCGACGAGGAGCTCGGTGACCACGCCAGGCTCGAACACCTCGACCTCGATGTCCGACTTGTCGGTCTCGACGACGACCACGATCTGCCCGCGCTCGACTGAGTCGCCCGGTTTGACGAGCCATTCGGTGATGCGCCCGTCGTCCATGTCGGCGCCGAGCGACGGCATCGTGAAGTCGATCACGGTCCCGGCCGGCGCGCTCACCTCGGCACCGTCCTTCCGGGTGCCGCCGAGGCCGTCGCGCCGACGAACTCGCCACCTTCCATCGTCGTCCGGGCCGCCCCCACGATGCGTTCGACGCTCGGCAGCGCGGCCAGCTCCAGGTGCCGTGGGTAGGGGAGCGGGACCTCGAGGGTGCACACCCGTCCGACGGGCGCGTCGAGCTCATAGAAGGCCTGCTCCATGATGCGGGCGGCGATCTCCCCAGAGATCCCACCGGATCGCCAGCCCTCGTCGACGACGACCGCACGGTGGGTCCGCGCGACCGATTCGAGGATCGTCGCGTCGTCGAGCGGTCGGAGCGATCGGAGATCGATCACCTCGGCATCGATCCCGTCCGTTGCGAGCTCGTCGGCTGCGGCGAGGCAGGTCGGCAGCGTCCCGCCGAACGTGATCATCGCCAGGTCCCGGCCGGCACGCCGTACGACGGCGCGATCGAGCGGGAGCCCCGGGTCGACCGTCGGCACATCGCCGGTGGCTGCGTACAGGCCGCCGTGCTCGAAGATGATCACCGGGTCGGGGTCGGCGAGCGCCGGCTTCAGCATCCAGCGGAAGTCCTCCACGGTGGCGGGAGCGAGCACCTTGATGCCGGGGATGTGCGCGTACCAGCCGTCGAGGCTGTGGCTGTGCTGTGCGGCGAGCTGGCGGCCGCCACCGGTGGTCATCCGGATCACGATCGGCACACCCAGCTGGCCGCCCGACATGTGGCGCAGCGTCGCCGCGTTGTTCACGATCTGGTCGAGCGCCAGGAGGCTGAAGTTCACGGTCATGATCTCGACGATCGGGCGCATCCCGGCCATCGCCGCGCCGATCCCGGCGCCCACGAACCCGGATTCCGACAGCGGCGTGTCGCGGACTCGTTCGGGACCGAACTCGGCGAGCATGCCCGCGGACACGGCGAAGCAGCCGCCGTACTCGCCGACGTCCTCACCCATCAGGAACACCCGCGGGTCGTCGCGCATCGCGTCGCTCATCGCGGTGCGCATCGCCTCGCGAGCGGTCATCACGACGCTGCCGCTGGCGGCGTTCATGCCGTCACCTCCTCGGTGCGATGGTCGGGCGCGTACACGTGTCGGAGGAGGGTCGCGACGTCCTCGACCGGCGAGGCGTCGGCGAACTCCACGGCGGCGTCGATCGCAGTGTCGGCCTCGGCCTCGAGGTCGGCGATGGCATCGTCGTCGAGCTCGCCGTCGGCAGTCATCCGTGCGGCGAGCGTGTCGATCGGGTCGTGCTCGCGCCAGCGCTCGACCTCCTCCTTGGTGCGATACAGCTCGGGGTCGTACATCGAGTGCGCCCGGAACCGGAAGGTGCGCAGCTCCAGAAACGCCGGGCCGGCCCCGCTGCGGACGTGGGTGATCGCACGTTCGGCGGCCGCGTGCACCGCCTCGACGTCCATGCCGTCGACGGGCCAGGCGGGCATGCCGTAGCCCGATGCCCTGAGCGCGAGATCGGTCTGCGCTTCGGAGCGGCCGAGGGCCGTGCCCATCGCATACAGGTTGTTCTCGCAGCAGAACAGCACCGGGAGGTCCCACAGCGCGGCGAGGTTCATCGACTCGTGGAACTCGCCCTCGGCCATCGCCCCCTCGCCGAAGAAGCACGCCGTCACGCGATCGCGACCGTTCATCCGGTCGGCGAGCCCCAGACCCACGGCGATCGGGAGACCGCCCGCCACGATCGCGTTCCCGCCGTAGAACCGGTGCTCGGCGTCGAACAGGTGCATCGATCCGCCACGCCCGCCCGAGCAGCCGTCGACGCGGCCGAACATCTCGGCCATCACCGCGCCGATCGGTACGCCCTTCATGAGCGCGTGGCCGTGCTCGCGGTAGGTTGCGACGACGGCGTCGCCGGGGCGGAGCTGGCGGCAGATCCCCGCCGCGATCGCCTCCTCACCCACATACAGGTGCAGGAAGCCGCGGATCTTCGTCTGCTGGTACAGCTGGGCACACCGCTCCTCGAAGCGGCGCATCAGCACCATGTCGCGCAGCCTCGCCATGCGGGCGTCGGTATCGAGCCGGTTCATGCCGTGACCTCCTTCGTTGTGTGCGTGAACGGCTCTGGCCCCTCGAGCGTCGACAGGTCACCCTCTGGGAGGCCCAACTCGCGGGCCCGCAGCACACGACGCATGACCTTGCCGCTGCGGGTGATCGGCAGCCGGTCGACGACCGCGATCTCCCGCGGCGACACGGCGGCGCCCAGCCGGCGGCGGGCGTGCGCCATCACGTCGGTCAGCAGCGCCTCGGTCGGTTCGACGCCGCGCCGCAGCACGATCCGGGCGTGGATCAGCTCGCCGGCCACCGGGTCGGGGACGCCGTAGACGCCGGACCCGGTGACGTCGGGGTGTTCGTTCAGGACGCTCTCGACCTCGAACGGTCCGATCAGGTGCCCGGCGGTCTTGATCACGTCGTCGGCACGACCGACGAACCAGAACCTGCCGTTCGCGTCGCGACGGGCGAGGTCGCCGGCGAGATACCAGCCGTCGGCGAAGCAGCGTCGATAGCGCGCGTCGTTGTGGAGGTACTCCCGGAACATCGAGGGCCAGCCGGCGCGCAAGGCGATCATCCCGATCTGCTCGGGGTCGGTGACCTCGATGACCTGGCCGCTCGGGTCGCGGATGAGCTCGCCCTCGCTGTCGGCGAGGAGCAGCGTTGCCTCGATGCCGCACACAGGTCGCCCCATCGACCCGGGCTCGACGTGCTCGCCGGCCGGGTTGGCGATCATGATGGCGCCCGTCTCGGTCTGCCACCAGGTGTCACGGAACGTGACGCCCAGATGCTCGACGCCCCACCGCACCGCTTCCGCGCTGAGCGGTTCGCCGACGCTGAAGGCCCGCTGCACACGGGAGAGGTCGATGCCGGCGGCGACCGCCGCCCCGGCGTGCATCAACATCCGGATCGCTGTCGGTGCGGTGTACCAGACGTCGACGTGCTGGCCCGCCAGGATGCGGTACCAGCGGTCGGCATCGAACTCGGCTTCGTCGACCACGAGCGTCGCACCGACCGACAGCGGGCCGACGATGCCGTAGCTGGTCCCGGTGACCCACCCGGGGTCGGCAGTGCACCAGTAGACGTCGCCGCGCCGCAGCGCGAAGACGTCCTGCGTCGTGGCTCGGTGCATCGCGATTGCGGCGTGTGCGTGGAGCGCGCCTTTCGGGGCACCGGTCGTCCCGGACGTGAAGTGCAGGATTGCCGGTGTCTCCGGGTCGGTCGTCGGGATCGGGTCGATCGAGCCGTCGTCGACGATGAGGTCGCCCCACGCCAGCGTGCCCTCGGGCGCAGCCGCCGGGTCGTCGACGTCGAGCAGGATCACGTGCCGCACCGGGACCCGATCCCGGATCGCAGCGACCTTCCGGCGGTAGAGCGAGGAGGTGGTCACCAGCACCGCTGCATCCCCGAGCGCCATCCGCTGGGCGATCGGTTCCGGTCCGAACGCCGAGAACAGCGGGCAGACGACGCATCTCGCTCGGACGGTACCGAGGGCGGCGACGTAGAGGCGCGGGACTCGGCCGGCGAGCAGGAACACCCGCTCGCCGGGCGCCACGCCGAGGGTGGTCAGCGCACGTGCGAACGCCGACGTCTCGCTCGCCAGCCGCTCGTACGTGTACTGCTCACCGGGCGAGTCGGGCGTGTCGTTCTTCGAGAGGAACCGGATCGCGAGGTCGGAACCGTGGCCGGCATCGACGTGTCGGTCGATCGTCTCGTGCGCGATGTTCACACTGTTCACCTCGAGGTGGCTCATCGGGTGCCTCCTCGCACCGTCTGCCGGGCGGCGTCGAGGAGCATCCGCTTCTCGACGGCGCCGACGGTTGCCCGCACCTGCTCGACCGCGTCAGGGTTGACGGAGATCGAGTCGATTCCCGCCCGTACGAGGAACTCGGCGAACGCGGGGGAGTCGGACGGTGCCTGGCCGCACAGCGACGAGGTGATCCCAGCGGTCTTGCAGGCGTCGATGATTCGCTCGATCGCCCACAGCACGGCGTCGTCGTGCGCGTCGAACAACTCTGCACACGTCTCGGAGTCGCGGTCGACACCGAGCATCAGCTGGGTCAGGTCGTTGCTGCCGATCGAGACGCCGTCGATGCCCATCGCCGCGTACTCGGGGATCCGGTACACGATCGATGGCACCTCGGCCATCACCCACCGGCGCAGCGAGCGGTCGCCGCCCAGCGGGCTCGCGTCGATCGCGTCGAGACACTGCTGGAGTTCCCAGCGCGTGCGCACGAACGGGATCATCACGTGCAGGTTCGGGTGGTCGCGACGTGCGGTCGCGAGTGCCTCGAGCTCGAGTGCGAACGTCTCGGGATCCTTCACGTACCGGTAGCACCCGCGGAAGCCGATCATCGGGTTCTCCTCGTGCGGCTCGAACTCCTCACCACCCTCGAGGTTGCGGAACTCGTTCGTACGGAAGTCCATCGTGCGGTAGACGACGGGTCGCGGCGCGAACGCTCCGGCGATGTGGCCGAGCGCCGCCGCCATCCGGTCGACGAAGTCCTGGCCGCGACCTTCGGCGATGAGCGCCCGGGGGTGCCGACCGTCGAGCGCCTGGGTGACGAGGAACTCGCCGCGCAGCAGGCCGACCCCGTCGACGGGCAACGCAGCGACTTCGCCGGCGCGCTCCTCGATCGCGAGGTTGACGAAGATCTTCGTGGCCAATGGCTCCACCGAGCTCACTGCCGACACACGGCCGGTCATCTCGCGTTGCGACGTCGACGCATCGGGCAGCGCGCCGGCGAACACCTGACCGGATGCCGCATCGACCGTCACGACGTCGCCGGTCCGAAGTGTGGCGGTCGCCGTGGTGGTGCCGACCACACCGGGGATGCCGAACTCGCGACTGACGATCGCTGCGTGGCAGGTGCTCCCGCCGGCGTCGGTCACGATCGCTGACGCTCGGCGCATCGTGGGTGCCCAATCGGGCGACGTCATGTGTGCGACGAGCACTTCGCCGTCGATCAGCTCCTTGCCCTGCTTGGGCGATGTGAGGATGCGCACCCGACCCGAGGCTCGATTCGGTCCGACACCCAACCCGCGCAGCAGCACGGGGTGCTCGGTCTCGGCGCCGCCGCCGAAGGTGATCGGTCGCGCTTGGACGATCGCGAGTTCGTCGCCGACGAAGACCCACTCGATGTCCTGCGGGACCCCGTAATGGGCCTCGATCTGCAGGCCGAGGCGCGCGACGCGGACGATCTCGTCGTCGGTCAGCACGCGGGCGCGGGCGCGCTCGGGCGACAACGTCTCGACGTGCTGTCCGTCGGCGTCGGTCACGAGCGCGGTGTCCTTACGGCCGATGTGGAGGTCACGGATCGCAAGACCGTCACGAACGACGCGATAGGTGTCGGGCTCGACCGTCCCGGCGACGACGAACTCGCCGAGCCCGAACGCTCCTTCGATCACGATGTCGCCCGCAGGGTCGGCTCGTCCATCGGCGCTGGTGAACATGACACCCGCCCGCTCCGCAGGTGCCATCACCTGGATGACCGCAGCGATCGCAGGTTCATCGGTGAGGTTGCGCTCGGCGCGATAGGCCATGACACGATCCCCGTAGAGCGAGATCCAGCAGTCGAGGACACGCGCGATCAGGTCGTCGTGCCTGACGTTCGTGAACGACGCGTTCATCCCCGCGAACGAGGTGTCGGCGGTGTCCTCCGCCGTCGCCGATGACCGCACGGCGACGCGGAGTTCGCCACCGCCCGCGCGGTCTGCGAGCGACACCCACGCACCACGGATCGCAGCCGCAAGCAGGTCGGGGACGCCGGCGGTCGCGATCGCGTCGCGCGCTCGTTGCGCGAGGCGCTCGACCTCGGATGGGTCGGCGGCGCTCGCATCGAGCACGGTGCGAACGAGCGTGTCCCTGACACCGGCCGCGTCCATCGCAGCGAGGAAGGCGGGGGCCGTGACGACGAACCCGTCGGGCACCGGGAATCCCGCGGCCCTCAGCTCACCGAGGTTCGCCCCTTTGCCGCCGGCCAGCGGCACGTCGCCCCGGCCGAGGTCGGCCAGCGGGCGGATCGCAACGGTCGTCGCCGTCGGCACCACGGAGGACAGGGTCGCGGACATCACACGCTCCTTTCGTGAAAGGGCCCTCACGACGCCTGCTCGGGGGCAGGCGGGCGTTGGGAACTCTCACCTCGACCGTACGAATCGGCGCCGGCCGGCGAAAGGGGCGAAGGTCATCGAGGCCGACGAGCGCTCGGCACAACCGAGTGGCCGTCGATGACTGCGGGCTTCCGTGGCCCGCAGGGGGAGTCAGTCGGACTCGATCTCGATCGCGTCGAGGAAGACGTCGACGTCGGCATCCTCACCGCCGACGAGCCACACGATGTCGCCGTCGTCACCCTCGTCGGTCCAGGGCATGACGCCGTCGATGTGGTAGCGATCGACCGTGATGTCGTCGTCACCGTCGCGCACGGGCGCGATGATCGACATCTCGACGATGGCATCCGCCGGATGCTGGCTGAGCATGTCGATCAGCTCGGCGACCGTCAGGCCCTCACGATGTTCCAGTTCCACGTCGCCTCCGGCGGTGTCGGTGTGTCGCGGTCAGATGTCGTTGTTCTCGTCGTCGTCGAGCCATGCGTCGGCCCGCTTCAGCAGGAACAGGCTGACATGTTTGCACCGATCGAGTGCCTCAGCGACGGATGCGTCGTTGTTCATGTACACGTCACTGAGATCGAGTGCGATGCGGGCCACGATCGAGAGGCTGCGCTCCTTCGCGTCAGTGACGCTCGGGAACGAGTCGATTGCCGAGACCTCGAGCGGCAGGACCAGGCCACCGACGCCGGCGAGGTCGGTGGCGAGCACCAACAGGTCGGGCGGGTACGTGAGCGGCGGCAGGGTCCACGTGAAGAGCAACGGGAAGGTGAACCCGCGCGGTGGCTCTTCGTCGAGGTCTTCCATCTTCATGACCTCGTCCTCGAAACCGAGGAGAGCTCGCGGGTCGACGTCGAGCGAGAGGTGCAGGTCGATCGGACCGGCGCATGCCTCTTCGGGGTGCAGGTCGACCTCCCACAGCTGGCGCAGGGAGTAGGTCTCGACGAAGTGCCGTTCGTCGTGGACGTGGAATCCGTAGTCGATGGCTTGGCTCTTGAGGTCCGCGACGAACCCGGCTACGTCGATCACTGCCACACCGAGACGATAGCGGCGCGGAGCTCGCCGCAGGGAGTGCCCGCCCGGCACCTGGCGCGAGTGCACCCCGATGTGCGAGACCCCGCTACGTTCGGGGCTCGTGCTCGATCCTGCCCTCACCCGCGCCGCTGACATCCTGCTGCTCGCAGCCGATCGCGTCGCGGAGGTGCTCGCAGCCAACACCAACTGGGGAGCGTCAGGGGTTCGCGACGGTCAGTACGCCGTCGACCTCGAAGCCGATGCGGTGTGCCTCGACGTGCTGTACTCGGCCGGATATCGGGTCCTGTCGGAGGAGAGCGGCGTCACCGGCCAGCCCGGGAGCGACCATGCCCCGATCGTGATCGTCGACCCGCTCGACGGCTCGACCAACGCGTCGCGCGGCGTGCCGTGGTTCGGGTCCGCGCTCTGCCTCGTTGATCCCGACGGCCCGGCGGTCGGCGTGGTCGTCAACCATGCGACGGGCGAGCGTTTCGTCGGGATGCGCGGTGGCGGGGCCGAGCGCGACGGGGTGGCGATCCGACCCTCCGGCGTGACCCGTCTGGGCGATGCCGTGATCGGGGTGTCAGGGCTGCCGAGCCATCACTACGGCTGGGCGCAGTTCCGGGCCATGGGCGCATCGGCGCCCGACATCACCGCCGTTGCGTCCGGCGTCACCGACGGTTGGTGCGACATGCACGACAACGGTCACGGCGTCTGGGACTACATGGCGTCGGTGGTGATCCTCGAAGCGGCAGGTGGCGTGGCCGCCGAGGTCCTCGGCCGAGAACTGTGCGTGCTCGACCACACCGCGCGCCGAGCGCCAGTGGTCGCCGCAACTCCGGAGCTGCTCGCCGAGATTCTCCGTCAGCGCACCGGCGGATGACTGCGATGTGCCGATAACGTCGCCGCTCCCGGTCACGAGCGTTCGCCGCACCCACGCCGGTGTCCCCGTCGATTGCTCGCACCGCGAGCGACCCTTGTGAGGAGGTTCGCATGACCACCAACCCGAACACCGTGCCCGCCGTTCCGTCCGGCACCCTCGGACACATCACCGGCCCTGTGGTCATGATCGGCTTCGGCTCGATCGGTCGTGGCACCCTCCCGTTGCTCGATCGCCACATCGACTTCGACCGATCGCGCTGCACGATCATCGATCCGGACGATCGCGATCGCTCGCTGCTCGACGAGTACGGCGTTCGCTACCTCACTGCGCACATCACCGCCGACAACTACCGCGACCTGCTCACCACGCTGCTCACCGAGGGGGAAGGGCAGGGTTTCTGCATCAACCTCTCGGTCGACACGTCATCGCTCGACATCATGCGGCTGTGCCGTGACCTCGGGGTGCTCTACATCGACACGGTGGTCGAGCCGTGGCCGGGCTTCTACTACGACAACGAGCGTGACAACGCCACGCGTACCAACCACGCGCTCCGATCGACCGTGGTCGACGAGCGGCGGGCGTCGCCGGGTGGCCCCACTGCGGTGTCGTGCTGCGGCGCCAACCCCGGCATGGTGTCGTGGCTCGTCAAGGCTGCGCTGGTCGATCTGGCCCGCGATCTCGGCCACGACGTACCCGTTCCTGCCGCTGGCGACAGCGCCGCGTGGGCGGCGTACATGCGCGACCTCGGCGTGCGGGGCGTTCACATCGCCGAACGCGACACCCAGCGGGCCGTCAAGCCGAAGCCGGTCGACGTGTTCTGGAACACGTGGTCGGTCGACGGCTTCATCAGCGAAGGGCTGCAGCCGGCCGAGCTCGGTTGGGGCACCCACGAACGATGGATGCCCGACAACGCCCGGCCGTGCGGGCCCGACTCGCCGGCGATCTACCTCGACCAGCCCGGCGCCAACACCCGGGTCCGGACGTGGTGCCCCTCGCACGGTGCCCAGTACGGGTTCCTCGTGACCCACAACGAGTCGTTGTCGATCCCCGACTTCTTCACGGTCCGTGACGCCGAGGGCACGGTCGAGTTCCGGCCGACGTGCCACTACGCGTACCACCCGTGCAACGACGCGGTGCTGTCGTTCCACGAGCTGTTCGGTGCCGCCGGCCGGTGGCCGAGCGCACAGAAGGTCCTCGACGAAGACGAGATCGTCGACGGCCGTGACGAACTCGGCGTCCTGCTGTACGGCCACGATCGCAACGCCTACTGGTACGGGTCGCAGCTCACGATCGAGCAGGCGCGCGCGCTCGCCCCGCACCAGAACGCCACCGGCATGCAGGTCACCTCCGCCGTGCTCGCCGGCATCGTCTGGGCGCTCGAGAACCCGGAAGCCGGCATCGTCGAGACCGACGACATGGATCACGCCCGGTGCCTCGAGGTCCAGTTGCCGTACCTCGGCAACGTCCAGGGCTTCTACACCGAGTGGACGCCGCTCACCGATCGTCCCGGGCTGTTCCCCGACGACATCGACCCGGACGACCCGTGGCAGTTCCGCAACGTCCTGGTCCACTGAGGGCGGTGCGCGCGCCGCGATTCGGGGGCGCGCAGGTGCGACACTGGTCCAGATGGACCTGGTGATCGGCGACGACGGGCTCCCCCGGTGCGCGTGGGGTGCTTCCACCCCCGACTACGTCGCGTACCACGACACCGAGTGGGGCTTCGGGGTCACCAGCGATGTCCGGCTGTTCGAGAAGATCTGCCTCGAGGGCTTCCAGTCGGGCCTCTCGTGGCTCACGATCCTCCGCAAGCGTGAAGGGTTCCGCGCCGCATTCGCCGGTTTCGAACCGGAGACCGTTGCCGCGTTCGGCGAACGCGACGTGCGGCGACTGCTCGCCGACGCCTCGATCGTGCGGCACGAGGGCAAGATCCGCTCGACGATCAACAACGCTGCCAGGGCGGTCGAGATGATCGAAGCGCACGGCTCGCTCTCCGGCTTCTTCTGGCCGCACGCCACCTTCGACCGGTCGGCACCCACCGCGATCCCGGCGCTCACCGAGACGTCCACGATGCTGTCCAAGGAGCTGAAGCGCTCAGGGTGGTCCTTCGTCGGCCCGACCACGATGTATGCGTTCATGCAGGCGATGGGTCTCGTCAACGACCATGCCGCAGGGTGCCACGTGCGTGACGTCGCCGAGTCGGCCCGCACGGCCGCGTCCCGCACGGTCGGAGCCGCGGCATGAGCGGCCGTCGACGGGCCTCCACGCTGGGCGTCGTCGTCGTGTCGCTGGTCATCGCGACGGCCTGCACCGAGCAGATCAGCTCGACCGATGCCACCGTCGCCCCACCGGTGATCGCCACCACGGTCCCGCCGATCACTACTGCGCCGCCCACCTCGGTTCCGCCGACCGGCGCACCGCCGAGCACACCAGCGCCCACGACGGCACCGCCTCCCACGACGCCTGCGCCGACCACCGAACCGCCGATCCCAACCACGACCGAATGCGCCCAGATCGTCCACATCGGTGACTCGACGTCGGTGCCGCTGTTCGACCCCGCCATGGTCGGTGGCGCCGACGAGACGGCCGCAGCGCAGTACCGGGCGGTCGGTGTCGACACCGTGTTCCCAGACAACGACGGTGGCCGGTCGGTCATCGAGACCCTGCCCGGTCAGGTCAACGCGCAGGATGTCGCGGCGGCCGTCAAGGCCAATGGCTACGAGGAGTGCTGGGTGCTGATGATCGGCACGAACGATGCCGCCAACATCGCGGCTGGCGCGTCGACCGGTGCCGAGAGCCGGATCCGGACGATGATGTCGATCATCGGTGACGACCCGGTGCTGTGGGTCGACACGGTGACCCAACGCACCGATGACGAGTACCGCAACGCCTCGATGCTGGCGTGGAACGAGGTGTTGTACCGGGTTGCCGCCGACTTCCCGAACGCACGCGTGTTCCGCTGGTACGACGTGGTGCGCCCGGAGTGGTTCCGCAACGACGGCATCCACTACACCGTCGAGGGCAGCGCACAACGCGCCCGCCTCACCGCCCAGTCCCTCGTCACCTTCTTCCCCGAGCTCCCACCCGACGCGTGAGGCGGGGCACACTGGCGTGATCGGCGGGGTGCGGATCGACCAGTGGTTGCATGCGGTGCGCCTCACCAAGACCCGGGCCGACGCGGCCACCGCGTGCCGTGGGGGGCACGTGAAGGTCAACGGAAAGACGGCCAAGCCGGCGTCGACGGTGCAGGTCGGCGACCACGTGGAAGCCCGGCTCAACCAGCGCGAACGCATCGTCGACGTCGTGCGGGTGATCGAGAAGCGGGTGGGCACCGCTGTGGCACTCGACTGCTACATCGACCACAGCCCAGCGCCGCCAGAACGCGACCCGCACCAGCCGATGTTCGCGGTGCGCGATCGCGGAGCGGGCCGCCCGACGAAACGCGACAAACGTCAGATCGACCGCTTGCGAGGCCGCGAGCACTGATCGGGCTCACACATCGCCCGTACCGGGGCGCGCTCGGCGGGTGAGTTCGGCGACGATGTCGGGGTCGTGCTCGCCGACGGCGGGCACCCGGGGGGCGGCGGGCGGGACATCGCTGAGGTTGAACGGCGGGCGGAACATGCGCGCATCCCCGGTCGGGGTGGCGACATCGACGTACCGGTCGCGCGCTCGCAGTTGCTCGTGCTCCCACACCTCGAGCGGATCGCGCACGAAGCTGTGGGCGGTGCGTGCCCGGCGCAGGCGTTCGATGATCTCGTCGGCCGGCAGCCCGGCGAACACCGCACGGATCTCCGACTCCAGTTCGTCGACATGGTCGCGGCGGTCGGGGTTGGTGGCGAAACGCGTGTCGTCGGCCAGTTCGGGCCGCTGCAGCACTTCGGCGGCGAACGTGCGCCACTCGTGTTGCGCTTGGATCGCGATCAGAACCGTCCGCCCGTCGGGAAGCGGGAACGTGCCGTACGGCGCGATCATCGGGTGCCGCCGGCTCGAACGGGCCGGAGCGGCGCCCGTGGACGCCGCCGTGTAGATCTGTGGCGACGCCCACTCGACCAGCGTCTCGAGCATCGAGATCTCGATCGTCGCCCCCTCGCCGGTGCGGTCACGCCGCACGATCGCCGCGAGGATCGACGACAGCGCATACATCGCGGCCGAGATGTCGGCGATCGAGATCCCGACCTTCGCCATCTCGTCGGGCGAGCCGGTGAGCGCGAACGCTCCCGCCTCGGCCTGGATCGCGAGGTCGTACGCCTTGTCGTCGGTGCGGGGTCCGTCGAGCCCGTAGCCCGACACGTCGCACGCGATGAGGCCGGGGTGGAGGGCGTGGAGCTGCCGGGCGAGCACCCCGGCACGCGCAGCTGCGGCGGGGGAGAGGTTTTGAACGAACACGTCGGCACCCGCGACGAGCGTGTCGAACATCGCACGCTGGTCGCCGTCCTTCAGATCGAGTGCGATGCTCTGTTTGCCCCGGTTGGCCCACACGAAGTAGCTCGACTGGCCGGCCATGTTGGCGTCGTAGTGGCGTGCGAGGTCGCCGCCGCCGGGCTGCTCGACCTTCAGGACCGTTGCACCGAGGTCGGCCAGGTGTCGCGTCGCCATCGGCGCCGACACCGCCTGCTCCAGGGCGACGACGATGATGCCGTCGAGCGGGGCGCTCATCGCACGACGGTCATCGGCACCGACGCCACCCCGTGAACGAAGTTCGACGCGACCCGAATCTCAGGGCCGGTCTGATCGAGGGTGATGTTGCGTCGCGCCATCTCTTCCAGCAGCACCCTGATCTCCATGCGGGCGAGGAACGCGCCGAGGCAGAAGTGCGGGCCGCCGCCCCCGAACGACACGTGTGCGTCGTCGGACCGGGTGATGTCGAAGCGGAACGGGTCGGCGAACTGTTCGCCGTCGTAGTTCGCCGAGACGTACCACATCACGACCTTGTCGCCCTGCGCGATCGCCGTTTCTGCGAGCTCGGTGTCGACCGCTGCCGTGCGCCGCATGTGGAGCACCGGCGTCGCCCAGCGCAGCACCTCCTCGGTGGCCGGGTCGGCGAGCGACGGGGCGGCGAGCACTCGTGCCCACTGGTCGGGGTTGGCAGCGAACGCCATGGTGCCGTGTGTGATCGCGGTGCGGGTGGTCTCGTTGCCGGCGAACACCAGCACGTGGAAGAAGTTCCGGAACTCGTCGTGGCTCAACCTGTCGCCGGCGTCCTGCGCCTGGACGAGCTGGGTGACGAGGTCGTCCTGCGGTTGTGCACGGCGGGCCTCGAACATCCGCTCGCCGTACTCGAACAGGGCGTGGCTTGCCGGGCTGGCGAACGGCAGCAACCGCAGCGGTGTGGTGTTGCCGAATGCGTCGGGCGGCAGGGTGGGCCGATCCGTGGTGCCCTCGACGAGGTAGTTCGAGAGCTCGACGAGGTGGTCGGCATCCTCGACGGGCACACCGAGGATCGTCAGGATCACCCGGATCGGCAGGGGAGCGGCCACCAGCTCGACCCAGTCGCCTCCACCCCGCTCGACGAACGCATCGAGCAGCTCGGCGGCGATCGAGCGGGTGGTGTCCTCCCAGGTCCGGATCGAGTTGGGAGCGAACGCCTTGCTGACGAGGCGGCGGAGCCGCGTGTGGTCGGGTGCGTCGGTGTCGATGATCGAGCGCCGCGCCTCGAGCGCGTCAGCCTCCAGGTCCCACAGGTTGGTGTGTCCGATGCCCGATGAGAACACCTTCGGTGCCATCGAGATCGCCTTGACGTCGGCGTACCGAGTCGCGGCCCAGAAGCCGCTCGACTCATACGGATGCCACACGAGCCCCGGTGTCGCACGCATCGCGGCGAACGTTTCGTGAGGGATGCCGTGCGCGTACTGCGCCGGGCTGGTGACGTCGAACGTGCTCGCGTCGGTGCTCATGTCGCTCCTCGTCAGCAGTGCGCGGCGTAGCGCTCGCGCTCCCAGTCGTTGACCACGTCGGGATCGGGGGCGTGCTGGGCGGCGAGTACCGCCTCGTGGCGGGCGAGGCTGGCGTACCCGATCGAGAAGATCTCGCCGAGCTGGGCGGCGATCGGGCTCCCCTCGAACATGGCGATCGCATCGCCCAGGTCGATCGGCAGCGCGGCGCACTCGCCCGGGTTCGTGTACATGTCGCCCACGCTCATCGGCGGCGGCGTGAGGTCGCGTTCGATGCCGTCGGCGCCCGCCGCGAGCAGCCCGGCGATGATCAGGTGCGGGTGGGCGTCGGCGCCGGCGCTGCGGTACTCGATGCGGTTCGCCGACGAGCCGGGATCGGTGATGCATCGAGCGAGCACCGTGCGGTTGTCGAGCCCCCAGTGGATGTGCGTCGGAGCGAACGTGTACGGCCGGATCCGCTTCGTGCCGTTCGCCGTCGGGGCACCGAGCAGCGTCATCGACGCCGCGTGCTCCAACTGGCCGGCGAGCCACTTCGACATCAGCTCGTTCGGGTGGTGATCGCTCGACGCGAACCCGTTGACACCGTCGACGGTGAGGCTCGTGTGCACGTGCATGCCCGAGCCCGACTGGTCGTGGAAGGGCTTGGGCATGAACGTGGCATGCAGCCCGTTCATCGCCGCGACCTGCTTCACGATGCTCTTGAAGAGCACCGTGTTGTCGGCCGTGGTCATCGCATCGGACGGCGCCGTGTTGACCTCCACCTGCCCGGGTCCGTACTCGGCGTTGGACGATTCGACGTCGATCCCCGCGCCGAGCAGCGCGTCGCGCATCTGCTTCAGGACGTCCTCCAGATGGAGCGCGTCGGTGAGCGAGCTGTACTGGATGTGGGACTGCACCGGCTGCCATGTGGGCCCGCACAGGTAGAACTCGAGCTCGGTGGCGACGAACGGCTCGACCCCGAGCGCCGCGCACCGCTCGATCTGGCGGGCGAGCACGCCGCGGGGTGCGAGCGGGTGCGGCTCACCCTCCGGTGTCTGTGCGTCGGCCATCACGATCGCGTAGCCGGGACGGTGCGAGAACACGCGGATCGTCGACAGATCGGGGATCAGCTTGCAGTCGAGGTACCCGGCGTCCATGTTGACGATCGGGTGGTCGGGGAGGTCGTTCTGCATGTCGAACACGAACATCGCGTCGGCGATGTTGACGCCTGCGGTCGCCACCCGGTCGACGAAGCGGCGGGCCGGCACCCGTTTGCCGCGCAGGTGGCCCTGGGAGTCCGGGGCGGCGATCTCGACGGTGTGGACGGTGCCGGCGTCGACGAGCGAGCGCAGCTCGTCGAGCGAGACGGACGGGCGAGGTGTCATGGGATGTGCTCCGTGCTCAGTGCTGGTCGGTCGTGACGGTGGTGCGGGACGGGACGAGGACGAGGCGACCGCGGACGTCGCCGGCGCGGAGGCGGTCGTGGGCGAGTTGGGCCTGGTCGAGCGGCAGGGTCTCGACGGGTTGGACGATCGTCGGCTCACGGCGGGCGAGTGCGAGCAGCTCGTCGAGCTGGGAGCGTGATCCCCACACGGTCGTCAGGAAGTGCGCCTCGTGCGGGACGGCGGCGAACCCGAACGGGATGCGTCCGCCGGCGAGCCCGACGACGATCACCATGCCGCGCCGCCGGACGACGTCGCGCGCCGTGACGAGGGTCGCCTCCGCCCCGATGAAGTCGATGACGACGTCGACCGCTGCGAGGGCGGCGACACCGTCGGGGCCGATCGCCTCGTGGGCGCCGACAGCTGCGGCCACCGCCTGTTTGTCGGGTGCACGGTCGAGCGCGATCACGGTCGCGTCGGTGAGCACCCGCAGGTACCGGATTGCGAACTGGCCGAGGCCGCCGGCACCGATCACCAGCACGCGGCCGGCGCCGCCACGCCCGCGGAGCGTGTCGAGGGCGTGGGTGACCGCCCGGTACGCGGTGAGGCCGCCGCAGGCGAGGGGAGCGGAGGCGATCGGGTCGAGCCCGTCGAGCGGGGCGAGGTAGCGCCGGTCCTTGACGAGCATCCGCTCCGCATAGCCGCCGTTCACCACGAGACCGGCCTCGGTGGCGTTGCGGCAGATCATCTCCATCCCGTCGGCGCACTCGGCGCACGCGCCGCACCCCCACGGGGCGTAGACCATCACGGGTCCGAGCTCGGGGTGGACGCCGGTGACCTCGTGGCCGAGTACGAGCGGGAGCGGGCTGGGGTAGTCGCCGTCGACGACGTGCAGGTCGGAGTGGCACACCCCACACGCGGTGACGGTGATGATCTCGCCCGGTCCGGTGGGTTCCGGGAAGTCGGTGTGCAGGTGCAGCGGCGAGTGGGGGGCGTCGAGCGTGACGGCTTTCATCGCCGGCCGCCCTCACGTTCGTGCCCGATCCGCTCTGCGCGGCTCGAGTCCCGGCAGGCGGTTCCCAACCCGCTTTCCGCGGATCCGGCCGGGCTCGGATCCGCGGAAAGCGGGTGGGGCACCGAAGGGTGGTACCGAATCCGCTTTGCGCGGCTGGGGGAGCGGACGGTGTCGTGCATCAGTAGCTCTTCGGGAGGTCCAGGCACTTCTCGGCGACGAACGCCAGCACCAGGTTGTTGTTGATCGGCGCCACTTGGTACAGCCGGGTCTCGCGGAGCTTGCGTTCGATGTCGTACTCGGTCGCGAACCCGAAACCGCCGTGCGCGTCGAGCGCGGCGTTGCCGGCTGCCCAGCTTGCCTCGCTGGCGAGCAGCTTGGCCATGTTCGCCTCCGCTCCGCAACTCTCGCCACGGTCGAACAGGTCGGCCGCCTGCCACCGCATCAGGTCGGCGGCGCGGAGCTGGGCGTACGCCTTGGCGAGCGGGAACTGGACGCCCTGGTTCTGGCCGATCGGGCGTCCGAACACCTTCCGGTCGCGGGCATAGTCGCTCGCCCGCTCGAGGAAGAATCGGCCGTCGCCGATGCACTCGGCTGCGATCAGGATCCGCTCGGCGTTCATGCCGTCGAGGATCTGGCGGAACCCGTTGCCCTCGACGCCGACGAGCGCCGAGGCGGGGATCTCGACGTCGTCGAAGAACACCTCGGTGGTGTTGTGGTTCATCCAGGTGTCGATCGGCTTGATCGTGAGCCCGGGGATCAGCTCGCCGTCGGCGTTGCGCATCTCGACCAGGAACACCGACAGGCCGCCGAGCCGGTTGTCGACCTCGTCTGCCGGTGTGGTGCGGGCGAGCAGCACCATCAGGTCGGAGTAGAGCGCACGCGACGTCCAGATCTTCTGACCGTTGATGCGCCACACGTCGCCGTCACGCTCGGCCCGGGTGCGGATGGCCGTCGTCTCCGAACCAGCCGCGGGCTCGGTGACGCCGAACGCCTGCAGGCGGGCGCTGCCGTCGGCGACGCGCGGCAGGAGCGAGCGCTTCTGCTCCTCGGAGCCGTGACGCAGCACCGTGCCCATCACGTACATCTGGGCGTGGCACGCGCTGGGGTTGCCGCCCGACGCCGAGATCTCCTCGAGGATCACCGACGCGCCCGCGAGGTTGAGCCCGCCACCCCCGTACTCCTCGGGGATCAGGGCGCCGAGCCAGCCGTTGGCGGTGAGTTCGGTGACGAACTCCTCGGGGTAGTGGTCGGGTTCGAGCGATCGCCAGTACTCGTTGCCGTACTTGTCGCACAGCCGGCGGACCTCGGTGCGGATGACGTCGAGGTCGTCGTGGTCGGATCGGTGGCGGGTGGTGTCGAAGGTGATGCTCATGGTCTCTCCGTCCCGGGACGCGTCAGTCCCAGAATCCCTGTGCGCGCAGGGCGTCGGCGGCGGCGACGCCGCTCTCGTGCAGGTGGTGCTCCATCGCCCGGCGCGCCCCGTCGGGGTCGCGGGCCACGATCGCGTCGAGGATGGCCTGGTGGTGCTCGACCGCGCGCGCATTCCAGCCGTTCGCGAACTCGTAGTAGTCGGCGGGCACGGACCGCTCGAGCAGCCGGAGCAACCAGCGGGTCCGGCGGGGGGCACACGCGTTGACGATCCGGTGGAACCGGTCGTTGAGCTGGGAGAGGTCGGACGGCGCGGCGCCCCGCGGTGCCCGACGGAAGGCCTCCTGGATGCCCGTCAGCTCGGCCAACTGCTCGTCCTTCAGGATCTCGGCCGCCATCGCTGCGGCACGCCCCGACACGGTGCCGAACAGCTCGTAGTGGTCGATGATGTCCTCTGGGGTGAGCAGGGCAACGGACGCGCCGCGCCGCGGCGTCACGTCGAGCAGGCCCTCCTGGCCGAGGATCACGATCGCTTCACGGATCGGGCTCCGGCTCACGTCGAGCGCGGCGCTCACCGCCTCCTGGTCGAGCTTCATGCCCGGCTTGAGCACGCCGGTCAGGATCAGGCGGCGGATGTACGCGGCCACGTCGTCGGGCAGGGTGCCGCGGCGCCGTAGGTCGGCGGGGACGCTGGGGAGGGGAGCACGGCCGGATTTCATTTCTCATGCAATCCGGATGCGGCGGCGGGGAGGGGGCACATGGTGGGCGCCGATCAGGCCTGCGCGGCCGATCCGAGGTAGGCGGCCTGGACGTCGGGGTTGGCCTGGATCTCCGCAGGTGTGCCGACGGCGATCACCTGGCCTTGGTCGAGGCAGTAGATCCGGTCGCAGATGCCGGTGATGAACCCGAGATCGTGGTCGATCACGATCACGCCGGCGCCGACCAGGGCCGCCATCGAACGGACCCGCTCGATCATCGTGAGCGACTCGGCGTCGCTCATCCCGCTCGTCGGCTCGTCGAGCAGCAGGAAGCGCGGAGCGGCCGCGGCGGCACGCGCCAGTTCGAGACGCCGGGCGTTGCCGTAGTCGAGCGCGCTCGCGCGGCGATCACGGAGATCCCACAGGCCGGAGGCGGCGATCAGCGCATCGACGTCGACCTGGGGTCGGTCGACCTTGGCCGTAGCGGCCGACAACGCGGCCGCCTCGACGTTCTCGCGGACGGTGAGGGAGGAGAACAACCGCAGGTTCTGAAAGGTGCGCACGAGACCGGCGCGTGCGATGTGGTGCGTGGGACGCCCTGAGAGCGCGGTGCCGTCGAGTGCGACGGTTCCGGTGGTCGCCGGCACGATGCCGGTGATGACGTTGACCAACGTGGTCTTGCCGGCCCCGTTCGGCCCGATCAGACCGACGACCTCGGTGCTCGTCGCCGTCATGTCGGCGCCGTCGAGGGCCCGGAACCCCCCGAATGCGACGGTGGCGCCGGTGACCGAGAGTGT
>JALHOG010000082.1 GCA_022843125.1 Ilumatobacteraceae bacterium | reverse complement strand
ACCCGCTCACCACCGAGCTGCTGCAGAACTTCGGCTGACGCGCGTATCAGCGCCACCCGATCGGGCCCCTTTGGGGCAGGATGCGCACGAATCGGACCCGACTCTGGACGGCGACGGCGATCACCTGCGGGCTCTTCCTCGTCGAGGACCCGGCGGTGATCGCCGCCCGCCAACGGCTGCGCGGCGCCGATGTGACGACCGCACGTGCCACGGCCATCGACGTCGGGCTGGCGGTCGTGATGCTCGTCTACAACGTCGCTGCCGTCCGCTACGTCGCCCGCGTCGCATCGGCGGCCCTCATCGAGCGGGCGGTCACCGACCTCGACGACGAGCGCGCCCGGCACCAGGGTCGGCTCGCCGCGGTGCTGCGGGCGATCAACCCGTTCGAACTCCTCAAGCAGCTCGCCGGACGGGTGGGCGCCGCGCTCGAACGCGCTGGCGTCGCTGCCAGGCGTCGGGGGCGTCGGCGCGCCGCACAGCTCCTCAGCGACCTGGCGCTCGTGAACCTGCTCGGTGTGCCCGGTGCCGGGGTGCGCCGGGCGACGGTCGGGACTTCGGTGACGGTCGGCGCCGCCGTGCGGATGTCGTTGCTGTTCGTCGGATCGTGGTTCGCCGGCGCCTGGATCATCGAGGGCACGCTGAGGGCGGTGCGCGACTGGCCCGTCGTGGGCGCCGCGACGAGCACGGCCTGGAGCGCGATCAGCAGCACCTACGCGGCGGTCACCGACGTCTCGGAGCCGTGGGGCGCGTGCTGTGTCGGCGCGTTCGCCATCGTCGTCGTGCGGTACGTCCGGCGGGTCGAGCGCCGCGTCCGCGAACTCGCGCCCACCCCGTGAGCACGATCTTCGCCCGGTAAGGGCTCAGCCCGCGGTCCAGCCACCTTCAGGGCGGTCGAACCACACGTGCGCCTGGCCGGTGCCGACCGCGTTCTCGTACTCGCCGTAGAGCGTGCCCGTCGCGGTGCAGTCACGGCCGCCGAGTGCGGCGACCATCATCAGGTAGTGCCCGAACCGGCCCTCGGGGGTGAACCGCATGAACTCGTCCATCGTGTCGATGATCCGGTCGTGCCGACCCTCGTACATCCACTCCAGGCGTTGCATGTCGGCCGCGCGGTGGGCGTCGGTGAAGATGTGGGACGGATCGGACGGCTCGTGGTCGCGTAGCGCCTTGAGCGGCCAGAACTTGTGGCTGAGGGCGCCGCTGGCGAGCAGCACGACACGGCGGCCCGAGCGCTCGATCGCACGGCCGATCGCCTCACCCGCGAGCAGGAAGTCGTCGGTCTCCCCGGTCTGCGGGATCGACACGCTGATCCAGCGCTCGTCGTTCTGGAGGAACGGCAGGAGGTTGGTGGTGGCGTAGTGGATCGGCAGGTACGGGTCGTCGATGGGGGTGATCCACGTGCCGAGCTCGGTGCCCGCCTCGCCCATCAGCGTGGCCAGCTCCGGGTCACCGCGGAAGTCGTACGGGATCTGGCTCATCCCTCGGGGCAGCTCCTCGGACGTGAACAGTCCGGAGCGGCGGGCGTGCGACGTGACGACGAACTCGAACGTGGTGAACCAGTGGGTGTCGAACACGATCACGGTGTTGGCGGCGAGCGGGTCGAACTTCTCGACCTTGATCCGCTCGATGCCCTCGATGAGGCTGATCTCCTTGCCCTCGTTGAGCTCGCGGCGCGTCTCCTCGGGCATCACCATCGTCGGCACGTGGGCCACCATGCCGGCTCCCACCACCGTCCCGCCGTTCGCCGTCGCGTCGCTCATCACACCCCTCGCTCGATCGTTTGGACCCAAACTATCATGCTACGATCTCTCGCCGGGGACCGTGCGCCGCTCGCGCACGCCGGGTCATCACCAGGAGGCACCGTGGCCGCGATCGACATCTCGCCGTTCTTTCCGAACACCGACCCGTTCGTCGACCTGACGTCGCACGACGCCTACACCGCAGGCACGCCGCATGCGACGTACGCGCGGATGCGCCGCGAGTCGCCGGTGGTGTGGGTCGACGAGAGCGACGGCAGCGGCTTCTGGGCCGTGATGAAGTACCGCGACATCGTCGACGTCAGCCGCCTGTTCGACTCGTACACGTCTCGCCAGGGCATCCGCCTCGAGGAGATGACGCCCGAGGAGACCGAGTCGCGCCGGACGTTGATGGAGATGGACCCGCCCGAGCACACCCGCCTGCGCCGCCTCGTGAGCAAGGTGTTCAC
Organism: Ilumatobacteraceae bacterium; assembly: GCA_022843125.1. Taxonomy (GTDB): domain Bacteria; phylum Actinomycetota; class Acidimicrobiia; order Acidimicrobiales; family Ilumatobacteraceae; genus Ilumatobacter. Next base: position 17,248 of record JALHOG010000082.1, on the reverse strand, counting down.
ACGCCGGATCGTCGAGGACTACGAGCTCCAGATCCGCAACCTCGCGATCGAGGTCGTCGACCAGGCGATCCAGAACGACGAGTTCGACATCGTCATCGACGTCGCGAAGCAGCTCCCGATGCGCATGCTCGGCGCGCTGATGGGCACGCCCGACGCCGACGGCGACCACCTCGTCGAGCTCGGCGACGCGCTGCTCGGCAACTCCGACCCCGAGTTCACCGACCACGTCGTCGACCAGGTCGACACCGACGAGTTCCGGATGATGCCGTTCCGCTCCCCCGCCGGCTACGAGCTGTTCGACTACGCCAAGCAGCAGGCCGAGATGCGCCGCGATGCCCCCGAGGGCGACCCGATGCGCTCCGACGTGATCGCCAAGCTGCTCGAACCCACCAAGGACGGCGAGCCGCTGAGCGAGCGCGAGTTCCAGAACTTCTTCGCGCTGATGGTCGCGGCCGGGAACGACACCACCCGGTACTCGATGGCCGGGATGTTCATGGCGATGATCGAGCAGCCCGCCGAGTTCGAGGCGCTGCGCGGCCTGCCCGACGACCACGAGGCGTGGCGCCTCGCCACCGAGGAGATCCTGCGCTGGACGGCGGTCACCACCCACTTCCGCCGCACCGCCACGTGCGACACCGAGCTGCGCGGCCAGCGCATCGCCGAAGGCGACAAGGTCGTCGTGTACTACCCGTCGGGCAACTTCGACGACGAGCAGTTCCCCGACCCGTACCGGCTCGACCTCACCCGCACCCCGAACGACCACCTCACGTTCGGGCGCGGCGGGCCGCACCGCTGCCTCGGCGAGTGGCTCGCACGCATGGAGTTGCGGGTGCTGATCCAGGAATGGATGCGCCGGGTCGACACCATCGAACAGGCCGGCGAGCGCGAGTACCTCCGCTCCAACTTCATCAGCGGCATCAAGCACCTCCCCGTCCGCATCACCCGCCGCTGACCGGCGCTGACCGCCGCTCGCCCCGAAGACAGCGCCAGGATCGTCAGGGGCGGCCGGGGGTGCAGTTGGTCGGAGGGCAGCCGCCGCTCTGCCGGCTCAAGTCGGGGGCGACCACCTCGGCGAAGGCGATGCATCGATCGTCCGAGCAGGGCGGCTCGGCCGGGTCGTGCACACCGGGCTTGTCGGGATTGAGCTCCTTCGGCACGTCGAGCACACCGCCGAAGCGGGCGCGCACGCCGATGAGGAACGCCACGCGAGCCTCGATCTCCGACGGTGTCGGCGTCCGCCACAGGGCCGAGTCGTCGTCCGGGTTGACGTAGTCGCCTTTCGTCGTGGTGGCGGTCGTGGACGCGGGTGTCGTCGGAACGGTCGTCGTCTCGGGCGTGGTGTTCGACGTGGTCGGAGCGACGGTGGTGGCCGTCGTGACGGCGACGGTGGTCGGAACGTCGGACAACGGGACGATCGACCTGTCGATGACGTTGCCGTTCGCGTCGTACACGACGGAACCGGTGTGCGTGCCCTTCCAGTAGTGCTTGTGGGTCATGGTGACCCGCGAGCCGTTCACGCTGTGCTCGATGTACACGATGCCGCTCCCGGAGTCGTCGACTTTGGCCTCGGTGTTCTGCGTGTGCAGCCCGTCGTTGTCACCCCAGAATCGGAAGTTCGACGTCTCGACGGAGATCAAGACGGTGAGCTGCCCGCCGGTGCGACCCCCCATGGCGATGTCGACGGAGCCGTGATGGGCCGGCACGTCGGCGAGGATCGAGGCGAGTGCGTCGCCCCCGATCTCCTTGACGGATGCGTCGAGCTCGTCGCTGAACTTCCCGAGCGTTGTCTGGCCGGTGATCGTCGAGACGAGTTCGAGCAGCTGCCCGACCGAGTCGACCCGTTCCGGCAGGGTCAGCCCGTCGAGCGCCACCAGCCGATCCGGGAACGCCTTCGATTGCACGAAGACCGTCGTCGCTCCGTCGAGGTGGGCGATGTCGAGGTGGACTGAGCCGGGATGGCTGCTCGGGTCGTTCGGATCGGTTCCCTCGAGCCGCTCGTGCCAGTCGGACCAGCCGTCACCGTCGGAGTCACGTGTCAGGTACTCGGCGGTGTAGGTGCGTGACGTGATCTCGAGTTCGAGCTTCTCGACCGAGCGATCGGGATCCGCCGCCCGGACGACGTCGGCGGCTGGGTTGAAGGCGATCATTCCAGCGGCTGCCGCCGTCACGATCGCGGTGCAGAACAGGGTTCGTCTCATGCACTCAGGATGTGGGACCGGCATCTCGGATGCATCGGGGGAAACCACACACAACGACCGACGGACACGCGCGGGAGCCGCACCCGTGACGTCGGCCGTGGGCACCGCGGCGCCGTGACCATCGTGCCCGTGACCTCGAACGTCACGGAGGTCTATCCGTTCCAGGTGCTCCTCGATGCCGCATCGAGTGGCGTCTTCCTGCCAGGTTCGACTTCGTCTGCGTCGCGTGAATCCGTCGACGCCACACGCAGCATGACGGTTGGTCGTGTCTCCATGCGGACCTTCCTCAGCGTCTGGCTATGGCATCAGCGATCTTCGCCACCCTCGCGGTCCGTTCTCCACCGCGAGACTCGGCGCGATCAGCTGCCCGGTAGGCGGCATACAGGCCATGCACCGCCATCCACCGCAGCGGCTCAACTTCCCAGCGGCGAGCCGCGTGGTCGACCCACGGCAGTCGAACGAGGTCGGTCTCGCGATCGAGGATCATGTCAGCCAACGTTCGCCCAGCGAGGTTCGCCGCTGCGACTCCCGTACCCACGTATCCACCCGCCCATCCGAGGCCTGTGCGTCGATCGAGTCCGACGGATGCTGACCAGTCGCGAGGTACGCCGAGGACCCCTGACCACGCATGCTCGATCGGCACGTCTGCCGCGTCAGGAAAGAAGTCCCTGAGCAGTCGGGCGAGACTCTCGATCGTCGACTTCTGCGTCGCCCCGTCGCTGTCGACGCGTGACCCGAATCGATACGGCACGCCCCGTCCACCCATGGCAATGCGGTCGTCAGCCGTCCGCTGCGCGTACATGAAGACGTGCGCGTAGTCGCCCACGGTTTCGTAGTTCGACCACCCGATCTGCGACCACGACGACTCCGGCAGCGGGGCTGTCACGATCATCGACGAGTTCATCGGAAGCCACGTGCGGTGCTCATGTGCCAGGTTCGCAGTGAATCCTTCGGTCGCGCGGATGACGTGCGTCGCGCGGACGATGCCGGCGGCAGAACGCGCGACACCAGGCAACAGCGCGTCGACCGGGGTGTTCTCGAAGATGGTGACGCCCAGACCCTCCACCACAGCTGCGAGTCCGCGTGCGAGCTTGGCCGGATGCATCTTTGCGCAGTGCGGACTCCAGACCGCTCCCTGTACGCCCCTGATGCGGACTCGCTCTGACACCGCGTGTGCGTCGAGCACCACGAGATCGGTGCCCGGCCAGGCCTTCTCGCCCTCGGCATCGTCGCGCATGCGACCCATCTGGGCCGGGGTTCTCGCGACCCGCAACTCGCCGCCCTTCTGAACGTCGGCATCGATGCCCTCGGTCGTGAGCACGCGGAGTACTTCGTCGACGGTGTCGTTGAGTGCGAGTTGGTGGTCGATCGCCGCCTGGCGTCCATGGCTCGCCTCGTAGCGGGCCCGACCGCCGGTGACGTCACCGTTCACCCAACCACCGTTGCGACCGGAGGCCCCGAAACCCGCGAAGCGAGCCTCGAGCATCACGACACGCAGGCTCGGGTCGAGTTTCTTCAGGTAGAAGGCAGTCCACAGCCCGGTGAATCCCGCACCGACGATGCAGACATCTGCGGTGTGGTCGCCCTGGAGGCTCGCGCGCTCGGGGGGCAGGCCGATCTGCTGCCACCAGAAGGAGACTCCCCCATTACGGGTATCAGGTACCGATTCGCGCATCTGATCCACCTTCTTTCTGCAGGAACGAGGTCGGAACATGGGGCGAAAGGCGAGTCGGTCTATTCGCCGAGGTGGATCATGACGTGCTTGAGTTCTGTGTAATCCTCGAGCGAGTAGACGGAGAGATCGCGACCGTATCCCGATTGCCTGAATCCACCGTGTGGCATCTCGACTGTGTGCAGGGAGTGCGCGTTCACCCAGACGCATCCATAGCGCAGGTCGCGCGCGAATCGCATCGCTCGCTCCACGTTGGAGGTCCAGACAGACGCCGTCAGCCCGTACGTTGAGTCGTTCGCCTTCGCAAGCGCCTCGGCTTCGGTCGTGAAGACCTGCACCGTGACCACCGGACCGAACACCTCGTGACGAACGATCTCATCGTCCTGCGCCACATTGTCGACCACGGTCGCCTCGAACCAGGATCCGTCGAGCGCTGGACGGCCACCTCCGACGACGATCTCCGCGTGGGCCGGAAGACGCTCGAAGAAGCCTTCGATCCGGTCGCGTTGACGTTCCGAGTTCACCGGCCCGAGATCGGTGGAATCGTCGAAGATGTCACCCATCGAGAGTGCACGCGCCTTGGCGCTCAGTCCGTTCACGAGAGCGTCATGGACCTTCGGCGAGACCAGGATACGCGTTGCGGCTGTGCAGTCCTGACCGGCGTTGTAGAAGGAATTGCCGGCGATCTGCTCGATCGCCTGATCGAGGTCGGCGTCATCGAAGACGATGACGGGGGCATTGCCACCCAGTTCGAGGTGCACGCGCTTCAACTGTTCGGAGGCGACGGCAGCCACACGCTTCCCCGTCAGGGGTGACCCGGTGACCGAGACGATGCCGACATCGTCATGACCGACGAGCGCTTCGCCCGTGTCGCCGGCGCCGCACACGACGTTGAAGACTCCCTTGGGAAGCACGGTTGCTGCGAGTTCTGCGAGACGAAACGTGGAGATCGGGGTGGTCTCAGCGGGCTTGAGCACGACGGTGTTGCCTGTCGCAAGAGCGGGCCCGATCTTCCAGATCGCCATCAGGAACGGATAGTTCCATGGGGTGATCTGGGCTGCGACACCGATCGGGTCACGCCGCACCATCGATGTGTGGTTGGCGGCGTACTCTCCGACCGCCCTGCCTTCCATGGTTCGTGCAGCGCCTGCGAAGAAGCGCAGCTCATCGACGGCCTGCCCGACCTCGTAGGTTCTGGCGTGGTGGAGCGGCTTGCCCGCATCGATGGCTTCGAGGCGGGAGAGCTCTTCCACGTTGTCTTCGATCAGGTCGGCAAGTGCGAGGAGCCGTTCAGCGCGTTCGCCTGGCGTCGTCGTTCGCCAGCCTGCCTCGAACGCCCGACGCGCCGACCTCACGGCCCGATCGACATCGTCCGAGCTCGATCTCGGGGATGAGCCGATCACCTGTCCTGTCGCAGGCGAGAACAACGGTTCCCGAACCTCGGTGTCGACGGTTTCGCCGTCGATCACGTTGTACGCACTCAGATCCGTTCCGGTGAGGTTGGCGTTCATGGAGGTCCTTTCGACAGTGGTGGAGTGGAAGCCCGGGAAGGTCCTTCGACGTCAGGTCCGAGTTGCGCAACTCGAGCCCGACCCGACGGCCACGTCCCGACCCACGACGCTGGGCGTCGAGCGGGCGGCGCTCATCGATGTCGCTTCGGCGACGTCGCAGGCGTTCGGCAGAGTCGGTCGTCGTGCATGAGCACCGCGTCGCGATCTGTGACCGACAACAGCCAACGGTCGCCTGCATCCGTGTTCAACTGTCGAACCCGACGCCGAAGCGATCCATGAGCCGGAGCAGTCGCCCGCGACGACCGTTGCGATCCTCTCGCGCCAGCGCAGCCCTCGTGAGCTGGACCGTCGGCCACGTGAGTGGTTCGGGTGGGAAGGGAACCGGCTTGCGGCGGACCATCGACAGTTCCGTCCGCTCGGTCACCTCCCCCGCGAGCAGGTCGAGAGCGACTCTGGCCCCGAAGCGCGAGGAGGCGACGCCGAGGCCCGTGAAGCCCACGGCGTATGCGACGCGACCGCCCAGACCGGTCCCGAAGAGAGGGGTGAAGCGGGAGGTGGTGTCGATGGCACCGGCCCACCGATGACTGAAGCGGAGTCCGCCCAACTGGGGGAACGTCGCACGGAAGTGGTCGGCCAGCAGGCGATGCGACTGGTCCCGAAGGACGCGGCCTTCATCGGTCTTGCCGCCGAAGTAGTAGATCGCGTCGTAGCCGCCCCAGAGGATCCGGTCGTCGTCGGTGCGCCGGTAGTAGTGGAACTGGTTGCCCGAGTCCCTCATGCCTTGGTTCTGGTCCCATCCGATGGACGCGAGTTGCTCGGCATCGAGGGGATCGGTCGCGAGCACGTGGTCCCACACGGGTAGGACGTACGAGCGAATCCGTCGGAGCAGCGGCCGGAACGCGTTCGTCGCCAACACCACCTTGTCGGCGTGCAGGCGGCCGGTGCTCGTCCGGATCACGACGCCCGTGGGATCCCTGGAGATCGACGTCACCGGGCTGTTCTCATGGATCCGGGCGCCGCGGCGCACGGCCGCGTCCCGTAGTCCGAGGGTCAGCGCGAGCGGATCGACGAGTCCTCCGCTGCTCGCGTGGATGCCCGCCAAGTACGTCGGGGACCTGACGTCGCTCTGCATCTCGTCGCGTGTCAGGAACACGGACTCCCGGCCGTAGTGCTGGTGGAGTTCATGCAGTTCCCGTAACCCCGCCACTTCGTGCGGCCGAGTCGCGACCATGCTCTGGCCGCACCAGCGCAGTCCCGCGGCGATGCCCTCCTGCGTCACGAACGCGTCGATCTCGCGAACGTTCTCGTCCCCGAGGCGCAGGAGCGTGCTCATCTCGGTCGGCCACGTCGCATGACCGTGGCCGAGCCCATGGGAGAGCGACGCCGAGACGAACCCTCCGTTGCGCCCCGATGCACCGAACCCGACGTGGCTCGCGTCGATGACGACGACGTCGCGATCAGGATCCGCGCGCAGCGCCTCGATGGCGGCCCACAATCCGGTCAGCCCCGCGCCCACGACCAGCAGGTCACACGTCACCTCGCCGGCCAGCGGCGCCGACCGAGCCGGAGGCAGCCCGTCGCCGTGCCATACGGGGTATGGCCGCACCCCGACGAGCTCGTCCCGTCGGGTCACGCGAGCGCGTCCTCGACCACGAGTCCCGTGTCCCAGTGCAGACCCACGCGATCCCCCGGGGTCACCTGCGCCAGGCCCGTCACCATCGCGACCAGCATCGGAGCGCCTGGCACCGACGACGTGGCCAGCACCGTCGTGGCCGCACCATGGAATTGCACGTCTGACACGACCGCCTGCACGTGGCCCTCACCCGGAGCGACGATGCGGACGTCCTCTGGACGCAGGACGAGGTGGCCCCGCGCCACTCCCTTCGGGTTGCTGGGCAGGGGCAACGACCCGAAGTGCTCGGAGTCGAACGTGTTCGCCCGAACGACGCCCACGAGGAGGTTGCTGGCGCCGACGAAGCCGGCGACGAAGAGGTTGGCCGGATTCCGATACAACCCGACCGGAGTGTCGAGTTGCTGCACCCGGCCGGCGGCCATGACGGCGACGCGATCGGCCATCGACAAGGCTTCCTCCTGGTCATGTGTCACCATCACGAAGGTGATGCCGAACTCGTGCTGCAGTCGCTTGAGTTCCACCCGCATCTCGAGTCTGACCTGGCGGTCGAGGGCCGACAGGGGCTCGTCGAGGAGCAGGAGCCGCGGTCGTTTGACGATGGCGCGGGCCAACGCGACCCGCTGCTGCTGCCCACCGGACAGTTGCGAGGGACGCCGCTTCGCGAGCTCGGAGATCTGCATGGCCGCCATCACCGTGGCGACCCTCTCGGCGACCTCGGCACGAGGGCGCCGCTCGCGCTCGAGTCCGTACGCGATGTTCTTCGCGACCGTCATGTGCGGGAAGAGGGCGTAGGACTGGAACATGAGGTTCACCGGACGACGTTCCGGCGGGCTGCTGTGGAGATCCTCCCCACCCAACAGGATCTCGCCCGAATCGATGACCTCGAAGCCGGCGATGGCGCGCAGCAGCGTGGTCTTCCCACAGCCGGACGGGCCGAGCAGCGCGAAGAACTCGTTGTCGCGGATGGTCAGGTTCACGTCGTCCAGAGCGACCACGGCACCGAACGCTCGCCGCACCCCCCGAACCTCGAGCAGGCCGCCCTCGACCGCCGAGCCGCTGTCGTCACCTGCACCTGCTGAGGCCGTCAACGTCGTCGGCTCGAGCACGTGGTCCTCCGGAATCTGTGTCATGCGCTGACCTTGCCTCGACGTCCGATCCACCTGGCACCGATGACCAGAGCGACGAGACTGACGACGATGAGCAGCGTTCCGAGCGCATTGATCTCGGGCGTCAGATTGAACCGGACCCGCGAGTACACGAGGATCGGCAACGTTGCCGACGTCGAACCGCTGGTGAACGACGCGATGACGTACTCGTCCAGCGACAACGTGAAGGCGAGCAGACCGCCCGCGACGATCGCCGGCGCCATGATCGGGGTGGTGATTCGCAGGTAGGTGGTGAAGGTACCCGCACCGAGATCGCGCGATGCCTCCTCGAGGCTGGGATCCGAGGTCGCCAGGCGAGCGCGCACCGCCGAGACGACGAAGGCCGTCGCGAAGACCGTGTGGCCGGCGATGACCGTCGTCAGGCCGAGGGGGACGGCCAGGAGGGTGAACATGGCGGCCAGCCCGATCCCCTGGACGACGTCCGGAATGACCGCCGGGACGACGGACACGATCTCCAGGCTGCGCGACCGTGTCGTCCGGGCCAGGCCGACCGCCAACGCCGTCCCCACGACGACGGCGATCAACGACGACACGGTGGCCACGATCAACGTCTGCTCGAGCGCCGCGATCAGTTCGCCGTCGGTCACGAGTTCGCGGTACCACTGCAGGCTGACGCCCTCCATGACGTAGGGATTGCGCCCGCCGTTGAACGACATGACGATCAACGTGATGATCGGTAGGTACAGGAAGATGAAGGCAGCGACGGTGATCACCTTGAACACCAGTGGCGTTGGCCTCATCGCGTCAGCTTCCCGGTCAGGCGCCGCGAGGCGACCGCTTGTGCGGCGAAGAGCGCCACGAGAATGGCCAGCATCACGAGGATCAGCACCGAACCGAACGGCCAGTCACGAGCCGTGAGGTACTGATCACGAATGACGTTCCCGAGCAGGACGGACTTGCCGCCGCCCATCAGGTCGGGGATGACGAAGTTCCCGATACTGGGGACGAACACGAAGATTCCTCCCAGGATGATGCCGGGCACGCTCAACGGGATGTACACATCGCGGAACACCCGCCACGGACGAGCCCCGAGATCGGATGCGGCCTCCGCGATCTCACGTTCGGATGACGACAGCGAGGCATAGATCGGCAGGATCATGAGCGGCAGGTAGGAGTAGAGCAGGCCGATGATGACCGCCGGTTCGGAGTAGAGCAGGCCGAGGGGCTCGGAGATCACGCCCAGTTCCGCCAGCCCCTTGTTCATCGGCCCGACGTCGTTCAACAGCACGACCCACGCATACGTGCGGATGAGGAAGTTGGTCCAGAACGGGAGGACCACAGCGACCAGCGCGACCATGCGCCACTGTGGTGGCAGCCGACTGATGACGAACGCCACGGGGAATCCGATGGCCAGGGCCAGCAGCGTGGTGATCGTGGCGACCACGATGGAGTTCCAGAGAACTCCGAGGTAGATCGGTTCGAGCACACGCGCCCAGCTGTCGAGGCTGAACCCGGGCACGACTCCGCCGAAGCGGCCCCGGGTCATGAACGCGTAGGCGATGACGAGGACGAGCGGGGCGATCGAGAGGACCGCCATGAGGAGCAGACCGGGGCCGAGCAGCCCCGCCCTCGCCCGGCGGCGAGAGCGGGACTGCCAATGAGCCTTCTGAGCGGGCATGTCGTCAGTCGGCCGCCGAGACTTCCAGCGCGATGCGCGTGTACAGCGGACCGGCGTCGCCGACGTCGACCAGCGGCTCTTGCTCGAACAGTTCTTCGACCGTCGTCCCGATGTTCGGGTATTGCTCGATGAGCTCGGGGGAGATCATGTCCATTGCCGCCTTGTTCGGCGACTTGTAGAGAATGTTCTCGGTCACCCATGAATGAATTTCCGGATCGAGGACGTAGTTGATGAACGCATGGGCGGCCTCCTTGTTCTCGGAGGTCTTCATGATCACCATCACGTCCACCCAGAGGTCGGTCCCCTCCTTGGGCACGACGTACTTGATGTCCGGGTTGTCGGTGATCCCGTAGTTGCACCAGCCGTCATAGGCCTGCACCAGGCTGGCCTCACCCGACACGAGCCGCTGGAAGAAGGTCGCGTCGTCGTAGGCGAGCAGCGTCGGCTTGGTCCTGAGGAGCACTTCCTTGGCCTGGTTCAACTCGTCCTCGTCCTGCGTGCTGTTCGAGAAGCCGAGCGACTTGAGCGCTGGGAGCAGCAGCCAGCGCTCCGTGGACACCATCGTGGTCTTGCCCGAGATCTCGGGACGCGGCTCGAGCAGGTCCAGCCAACTGTCGGGGTCGTACCCCGTGAGATCGGAGCGGTAACACAGGCCGGTCGTGCCCCAGGCGTAGGGGACCGAGATCTTGTTCCCCGGGTCGTACGGGAGGGTGTTGGCCTCGGGATAGAGATTCGCGAGATTCGGAACGAGGCGAGGGTCGATCGGTTCGAGCAGTCCCTGTGCCGCCAATGCCTGGGCGTAGACGCCATTGATGAAGGCCACGTCGATGCCGGAATCGCCAGCGGTCGCCTTGGCGACGATCTCCTCGTTGGACGCGTGGTACGCGACCTCGACCTGTGCGCCGCTCGCGGCAGAGAATCGCGCGGGTAGGTCCTCCGGCATGTACGACTCGTAGTTGGACACCACGATCGACTGCTTGCTGAGGTCGGCGTCGGGATCGAGTGCTGTGGGGCCGTCCTCGCCACTGCTCCCGCAGCTGGCCACAGCCAGACCGACAGTTGTCGCAGCTGCGACGGACAAATAGGTGCGCTTTGCTTTCATGCTCGGGTCCCCTGATTGGTTGATTGATGATGGCGGGTGCAGTGCGTGACGCGACGGTCAGCCGCTACGGGCATGTCGATTGATCCCTCATCGTGACGTCCGATGTGTGACGCCCGATGCCTGACGCCGGTCCAGAGTCACCGGGCCGGTCGCGCTCGCACGACATGGCCGCGCGGTCCGCCGAGAACGGTCCAGCGCGTCGGCGGCGGCAGGGTTCGGGGTCGCGTCGTCAACCCGCCGACTTCTGTGAGCATGTTTCCCCCGTGCGCACGATATGACGCCGACCGACAGCGCCCGAGCCGCCAGCGTATCTCTTGACTTCGCAGAAGTCCAGTGCAAGCATTGCGAAATCAGCGATCTGGAGTACTCGCTCGTCGATGTATCGGCATTTCGACGGGACATTGTTTGCGTCGCCGACTCGCTCCGACGCCTCGCCGATGAAGCCCCGTCCGCGAGACGACTCCTGCACGGATTGGCCCCGTCGCAGGTGGTGATCGGGGGCATGGGGTCGTCGGGTTTCGCTGCCGACGACGCAGCGCGCCGGCTTCGCCAACGGGGCCTTGACGCCCGAAGCGAGCGGCCGAGCTGCGGCACACGAGGCGCACCGACGGTGCGCACGTTGTACGTCGCGATCTCGGCGTCCGGGCGTACGCCGGAGACGCTCGCCGCGTTCGAGCAGCACCAAGGCACGAGCCGCACGCTCGCCGTCACACAGGACGCCTCGTCTCCGCTCGCGTCCGCCGCCGACTATGCGCTGGTGCTCCCCGCCGCGGCCGGTGAGAGCGGAACAGCCGTGCACCAGTTCCAGCTGGTCGTCGCCGCCCTGCAGCTGCTGGAAGAGGCGGTCGGCGGCGTCGACCACGCCACCGGCATGACGTGGCGGCGAGCGGCCGACAGCCTCGAGGCCCTCATCGACGGCGCTGCAGCGTGGACTCCGGCGGCGACCGAGTTCTTCATCGATCGCCCGGTGTTCACCATCGCCGACCAGACCCGGCTCGCGTCCGCCGAACAGACGGCGCTGCTCGTCCGCGAGGTCGCGCGATCGTTGGCCGACGCATCGGACTTCGCCGAGTGGGGCCACAGCGACGTCTACTTGTCCGCACGACCGGGCTACGCCGCGCTCGCGTTCGGCACATCACCATGGGCGGGAGAGTTCGTCCGTTGGATGGGAGCCCGGAATCGTCCGGTCGTCTCCGTCGGTGTGCCGATCGCAGGTATCGCGCCGGCGGTCTCGATCAGGTTCGCCGATGACGATGTGCCGGCGGTGGCCGCTCTCGTCGAGGTCACGGTGGGCGCACTCCTGGCAGCAGCTCTGGCCGAGGTGGTCGACCTGACCGACGCAACTCGAGTCCTGCGAGGATTGCTGGCATGAGTGGAGAGCGCATCACCAGACGGTCGGCCGGGCAACGGCCGAGTTCCGAAGCGGACGAGGCGGCAGCCGACTCGTCGACGACGACCGGCGATGGGGCCGGCGAGAGTCGGGTTTCCGAGGTCGTGGGTCGACTCGACTGGATCGACCGGAGAATCATCGCCGACCTGCAGGCGGACGGCAGAAAGAAGTTCAGCACGATCGGACGCGAGCTCGGTGTCGCCGAGTCAGTGGTCAGATACCGGGTGCAACGCCTGCAGAACGAACGGATCCTGCAGATCGTCGGCATCGCCGATCCGCTTCGGATCGGATTCGATCACTTCGCACTCGTCGGTCTGCGGATACGACCGGGCATGAGCGAAGCCGTGTGCGCGCAGCTCGCAACGATGCCGGAAACCAGCTATGTCGTCGCCGTCGCGGGCGCCGCGTCCGACGCCATCGCCGAGGTGATCTGCCGCGACACCCGACACTTCGCAGAGCTGCTGAACCAACGAATCCAAGTGATCGATGGGGTCGTCTCGACCGACGTCTTCTTCGTCACCCAGGTCTACAAGATGGCCTACGGATGGGGGGTCCCCGAAGTCGCCCCATCCGATGTCACCTAGCTCGCACCAACCACGTCAGAGAGGAACCACCGTGACCAACGCACGCACCATCGCCATGTACCCGGAACCGGGAGCTTGGGGTCCAACCAACAACCTGGTCGCGATCGGACAGGTGCTGCGCGCTCGGGGCCACCGCGTCGTGTTCGTGGTGGAGGAGTCCTTCCAGTCGGAACTCGAGAGGCGCGGATTCGAAGAAGCGTTGATGCGCACCTCACCTCCCCCGACGGAGGAAGAGGCGGTGGGCGAGGCGTGGTCGGAGTTCATCCGCGTCACGGCGCCGGAGTTCCGCAAACCGACCATCCAGCAGCTGGAGACGGTGATCATGCCCATCTGGGGCGAGCTCGTCAACGCAGCCAAGTTCAGCCACGATCGTCTGATGTCGATCTGGGACGACGTGAGGCCTGACATCGTCGTCAGCGACAACGTGACCGGATTTCCCGCGGTGACCCTCGCTGGGGTCCCCTGGGTGCGAATGGTGTCCGCGAGCCCGCTCGAGCTTCCCGACGCCGATCTGCCTCCGGTCTTCTCCGGGTACCCGACGAACGATCGCTCGGGCTGGGCGGAGTTCGCGGCCGAGTACGCACGACTCCACGATCCGTTGATCGCCGAACTCTCCGAGTTCAACCAGAGCTGCGGAGCAGCACCGCTCCCACCAGGACAGTTCCAGTACGAGTCGCCGTGGTCGAACATGTACGTGTATCCCCTCGAACTCGACTACCAGAGAGCTGCTCCGCTCGGCGACGGATGGACACGGCTCGACTCGTCGGTGCGGACTGCTGACGCTCAGTTCGACATCGCTGGTCACGTGGGAACCGAAGGCGCGCTGATCTACCTGTCGTTGGGCAGCCTCGGATCCGTCGACGTCGCGCTGATGCAGCGCCTCATCGATGCCCTTGCCGAGACCTCGCACCGCGTCATCGTGAGCATGGGCCCTCTCCACGAGCAGATGCGGCTCGGTCCCAACATGTACGGCGAGCAGTTCCTCCCGCAGACGGCCATCCTGCCTCACTGCGACCTCGTGATCACCCACGGCGGCAACAACACCATCGGCGAGGCGTTCACCTTCGGTCTGCCGGCCATCGTGCTGCCGTTGTTCTGGGATCAGTACGACAACGCGCAACGTGTCCAGGAGCTGGGGTACGGCGTGCGGCTCGATACGTACGGGTTCGACCCCGACCATCTCCGCCGATCCGTCGATGAACTCCTCGCCGACACGTCGCTCCGAGCCCGGATGAAGCAGATCGCGAGCCGGGTGAGTGGGACGAACGGCCAGGCGGCTGCGGCAGACACGATTGAACGCATCCTCCTCGACCAGTAGGCCGGATCGAGACGAGATTCGCCTCGATCCCGCCACGGTCGTCCGTCTCGACGACATCCGAGATCGACGTTGGTTCGCGGCGAAGCACGAGACAGGTCAGCGGCTCGAGTTGATCGATGACGCGGTCGTGCCGGGTGGCGGGCCACGACTCGTCGTCGTCGACGTGGTGAGTGCGTCCGGTGATGCCGACCGCTACCTCATCATCTCGGAACCGACGAGATGGCGCGAACCCGAGGTCGGCGACGGGTACTACGCAGCGCTCACGCGATGGGTGCTCGCCGGCCAGCCGCTGTCGGGCACCAACGGAGGACGCTTCGTACCCGCGCCTGAACCTGACGCCGTCCTGGGGTCGGACCATTCGGAACACTTCATCGGCGACGATCAGACCAACACGATCGTCGGCGTCGGCGCCGCCTGGATCGTGAAGTGCTATCGGCGCATGTACGCAGGGGTTCACCCCGAGCCCGAGCTGCTCCGCACGCTGGCGGAGGCCCCTGCGACGCCTCGACTCGGCGCGGAGATGGTGTTCGACGACGGAACGTCGAGCTCCACCGTGCTCGCCGTCGTCGAGCACATCCACGGAGTCGAGACGGGCTGGACCGGCCCGATCTCTCGTCTTGCTCAGATCCTCGATGCCCCGGACGACTCCGGAGATCTCACACGTTCGGTCGCGGAGTTCGCACTGCTCGGACACGCAGCCGCAGTCATTCATGACGAGCTGCGCACCAGCTTCCCGACACGCGCGGCGGGGCACGACGACCGGAGCAGGTGGAAGCGCACGGCACACGCCGATCTCGACCTCGCGATGCGGGCCACCACGGGACCCGCCCGCGCCATGCTCGAAGCCCACCGGCACTGGATCGAACGCGCACTCATGTTCGACAGCGATGTGAGTCACCGGCTGCAACGCATCCACGGGGACCTCCACCTGGGCCAATTCCTCCGGCGGCCCGACCTGGTGTGGATCATCGACTTCGAAGGTGATCCACAGAGCGACTTCGGAGAACGTCGAAGCTTGGACAGCCCGCTCAAGGACCTCGCCTCGCTGCTGCGTTCCCTGGACCACCTCATCAGCGCGACGATCATGAGACGCCCCGAGACACGCTCTGGCGAGCGTGCGCTTCCCTGGCGCACCAGCGCACGCGATGCAGTCATCTCCGCCTACGAGCACGTTCGAGGACCGGTGGACCGCGTCCTGCTCGGAGCGTTCGAAGTACACCGGGAGATTCGCGAGGTCTCCTACGCCGCAACGGTGTTGCCGGAATGGATGCATGCCCCGATGTTCGGGCTCGCATCGCTCGTCGACTCGCCGGACTGAGAGTCTGAGACCGGTCTGCAGGGGCTCGATCTGGATCCGGCGCGATGAGCCCGGCACGACCGTCAGGCGCGGGCTCGCGTTCGTGCCCGTGCGCGGCGGGCCTGACGGGTCACCGGGTGCGTGCGACGCCACCACGCCTCGACGAGCATCACGGTCGCGGCCACCGCAGCGGCGATGCCGAACACGGCGGCGGTCCCGCCGATCGACTCCATCGACTCGGGCACCAGCACCATCGCCACGGCGAGCGTCAGCATCAGCGTGCCGCCGATCAGCTGCAGCGCCCGGCCGTGGTACTCCTGCATCTTCGTGGCCCGCAGCGTGAGCACCGCCGCCCCGAAGATCACGAGCTCGTCGATCAGGAAGATCAACAGGTACAGCAGGAACAGCACCACCGCGCCCGAGGCGGGCACACCACGGTCGGCGAGCAGATTGGTCCACAGCAGCGGGAGCCCGGCCGTGCACGGCGTCTCGAGCAGCGACACACCGATCGCCAGCACGGCGGTCCCGCCGAGTGCAGCCGGGAGCGAGCGTTCCATGTCGGCCAGAGCCCGCATCTTCCGGAACAGGCCCGGCTTGTGCTCGGCTCCGATCGTGACCGATGGCCCGCGGGTCGTCCAGTGCTCCTTGATGTGGAGCACGCCGAACACGCCGGCCACCAGCGCCACCGCCATGCGGATCCAGGCACGCTCCCCCACCAGCGAGAGCGCCGAGTAGGCGCCGATCATGTAAAGCCCGTACAGCAGTGACGTGATCAGCAGGAAGACGCCTCCCACGGCGAGCACCCGTGCTCGCGATCCGCTGTGCACCACCAGCGCCATCAGCATCGAGAGCACCCACAGCGAGCACGGGTTCACCCCGTCGACCAGCGCGATCAGCGCCGTGGCGCCCACGAGCGAGCCCGAACCCACGTCGACGCTGCCCGCGAACGGCACGTCGATCACGAACTCACCGTCGTCGGTGGGCGTCGCTCCGGCGAGCAGGTCGGCGACGATCCCCTCGATGCGGTCCTCGATCGCGCCGGAGTGACCCACGATCACGATCCCGTCGATCACCACGGTGGGCACCGCATCGGGCTCCTCGCCGAGCGCAGCGAGCGTGTCGACGAACAGCTGCTGGTTCGCCGAGTCGTACCAGACCTCGAAGTCGGTGACGACCAGGTCGGGATAGCGGGCTTGCAGCTCGTCGAGGAACGCAAGCATGTTGGCGCAGTGCGGACACCCGTCCCCGTGGAAGACCACCAGCTCGACGGGCGGATCGACGACCGATGCGTCGACCCGGGACGATGCGAACGCGCCGCCGAACATCACCGCTGCCAGCACGACGACCAGCAGCGCACCGACGCGGCCCGCCGGGGTGTCGCGACGTCTCGTCACGCCATCGACGGTACGGACTGCGTGCTGGAGCCGCCAGGGCCGAACGCCCTCCCGCGGGTGACCGGGCGGTCAGCCGTCGAGAGCTTCCACGGTGCGCAGCACGGTGCGCAGGGCGTCGGCGAGCGCGAGACGCTGCTCGGTCGACAGCTCGGCGGTGACCTTGCCCTCCTCGGCGTTGAACCGCGGGAAGACGTCGGCCATCAGCGCCTCACCAGACGCGGTGGCCGACATCAGGACCGACCGTTTGTCGTCGGGGTGCGGCCGCCGCTGCACCAGCCCTCGCGCCTCGAGCGTGGTGATCACACCGGTCAGCGTGCCCCGCGAGATCCCCGACTCCTCGGCCACGTGGCGCGCCTCCTGCTCGC
>JALHOG010000081.1 GCA_022843125.1 Ilumatobacteraceae bacterium | reverse complement strand
TGAGCGCAGCGATCGAGATCCGCGGCGTCACCAAGCGCTTCGGCGACGTCGTCGCCGTGCGCGACATGGACCTGACGATCGCAGACGGCGAGTTCTTCGCCCTGCTCGGTCCGTCCGGCTGTGGCAAGACCACGACGCTGCGGATGATCGCCGGTCTCGAACTGCCCACGGAGGGCAGCCTCAAGATCTTCGGCGACGAGGTCGGTCTGCTGCCGCCGAACAAGCGGCCGGTGAACACGGTGTTCCAGAACTACGCCCTGTTCCCGCACATGAACGTGCTCGACAACGTGACGTTCGGGCTGCGGATGAGCGGCGTCCCGAAGAAGCAGGCGATCGGGCCGGCGATGGACGCCATCGCGATGGTGCGGCTCGAGGGGCTCGAGCGTCGACGCCCCGACCAGTTGTCGGGCGGCCAACAGCAGCGGGTGGCGCTCGCACGCGCGCTCGTGAACAAGCCCAAGGTGCTCCTCCTCGACGAACCGCTCGGCGCACTCGACCTCAAGTTGCGCCAGGGGATGCAGCAGGAGCTGAAGACGATCCAACGCGAGCTCGGCGTCAGCTTCGTGTTCGTCACCCACGATCAGGAGGAAGCCCTGACGATGAGTGACCGGATCGCAGTGATGGACGGTGGCGACGTGCTGCAGGTCGGCGACCCCGAGGAGATCTACGAGCGACCCGTCAACCGCTTCGTCGCCGACTTCATCGGTCAGACGAACCTGATCGAAGCGACCGCGGTCGGACCCGACACCGTGATGCTCGCCAACGGCACGCGCGTGTGGTCGCCGTCCGACCATCCGGCAGGAGCTCGCGTCGCCGTCAGCCTCCGACCCGAAGCGATGCGCATCGGCGAGCGGGGGGCTGTTCCCGACGAGCACGGTGGGACGAGCCTCGAGGGTGTGGTGCAGTCGGTCACCTATCTCGGCAGTGCGCTCGTCTACCGGGTGTTCGTCGGGTGGACCGAACTCGAGGTACGGAGCGACCTGACGGGTGACGGCACGCGCTGGACGGCCGGCGACGAGGTCTCCGTGTGGTGGGACCGCCGGGTGAATTGGGTGGTCGCCGCGTGACGGCGCCCACCGTGACGCAGGTGCAGCCGCAGGTCGCGTCGGCCGATCTCGAGGCACGACGGACGGCCAAGGAGCGCCGGTTCGGTCTCCTGCTCGCGCTCCCGGGCTACGGCTACCTGATCATGCTGTTCGTCGTCCCGCTGGTGATGGTCTCCGTCTACTCGTTCGGCACCCGTGACCGGTTCGGTCAGACGCAGTTCGACCGACTGAGCCTCGACGCCTACGGTCGGCTCGCCGATCCGATCGTGCGCGACATCCTGTTCCGCTCGCTGTGGCTGGCGATCCTCACGACCGTCATCTGCCTCGTGGTCGCCTACCCGTTCGCGTACTTCATGGCGACGGTCCCACAGCAGTGGCGGAACCTCATGCTCGTGCTCGTCATGATCCCGTTCTGGACCAACTTCCTGGTACGGAACTACGCGTGGCGAGTGATCCTCGGCACCGACGGGCCGCTGAGCGACATCACCTCGCTCGTCGGGTTGGGCGACATACGGTTGTTGTTCACACAGTGGGCGGTCGTGCTCGGCATGGTCTACGGGTTCCTCCCGTTCATGATCCTCCCGCTCTACGCGTCGATCGATCGCATCGACGGGAGGCTGCTCGAGGCGAGCCGCGACCTCTACGCCACACCCTGGCAGTCGTTCCGACACGTGCTGCTGCCGTTGTCGATGCCCGGGATCATCGGCGGCTCGATCCTCGTGTTCATCCCGAGCCTCGGCGCCTACGTCACCCCCGAGATTCTCGGCGGTGCGAAGACGACGCTCATGGGCAGCTACATCGTCAACCAGTTCCAGGGTGCACGCGACTGGCCCCTCGGTTCGGCGTTGTCGGTGGTGCTGATCCTGATCATGCTGCTGTCCACCGTCATCTACTTCCGCAAGGACACGGTGAGGACGTGAGTCGACTGCCCGTCACGAGGGGGCGCGCCCGGCTCGCCTTCCAGGCCAACGTGGTCGTGATCTTCGTCTTCTTCTACGTCCCGATCGTGCTCCTCGTGTTGTTCTCGTTCAGCGCGTCCCGAAACGCCGGCGAGTGGGGAGGGTTCACGTTCGCGTGGTACGAGGAGTTCGCCGGCGACCGTGCGACCAAAGACGCCCTGCAGGCGTCGTTGAAGGTCGCCGCCGTCGCGACCGCCGTCTCGGTGGTGCTCGGCACGATGTCGGCCCTCGCCCTCGAACGGTTCCGCTTCCACGGACGCCGCGTGTTCGACGCCCTGATGTATCTCCCGCTGATCGTCCCCGACGTGACGATGGCGATCATGCTCCTGCTGTTCTTCAGCGAGGCGACCGAACTGCTCGGCATCAGCCGCGGGTTCGGCACGATCGCGCTGGCGCACATCGCGTTCAGCATCAGCACCGTCTCGGTGGTGGTGCGGGCACGCCTCGGTGGCTCGGACGACCGGCTCGAAGAGGCCGCCCGCGACCTCTATGCGTCACGTTGGCAGGCGTTCCGCCATGTCACCCTGCCGATCATGATGCCCGGCATCATCGGCGGCGGGTTGCTCGCGTTCACGATCTCGCTCGACGACGTGGTGGTCACGCAACTCGTCACCGGTCCGGGGTGGACGACGCTCCCCGTGCACGTCTTCGGACTCATCCGGCGAGGTGTCACTCCGTTGATCAACGCGGTGTCGGTCGTGATGCTCCTCGGTTCGATGCTGCTGGTCGTGCTCGCCCTGCTCGTCAGTCGGCTGTCCGGTCAGGACAGCAAGTACATCCACTAGGACCGCCTACGTACGAACGACGGGATCCGGAGGGTCCCCCACATGCTCGCAACACGATTCCCCTTCAGTGCCGCAGTCGCGGCAACCGCCCTCGCGGCCGTCTCGGTCGCAGCGTGCGGCGGTGGCAGCGGTGGCGGCGGTGCGGAGACCCCGGTGGCCGACTGCGAACTCGGTCAGACCGACGGCCCACTGCGGCTGTTCAACTGGGCCGAGTACATCGACGAGGAACAGGTCGCCGAGTTCGCCCAGCAGTTCGGCGTCGAGTACTCGATCGATGCGTTCGAGTCGAACGAGTCGATGCAGGCACTCGTCTCCGCAGGGAACTCGAACTTCGATCTCGTCGTTCCGTCCGACTACATGGTCGGCATCATGATCGCCGGCGGCCATCTGATGCAGCTCGACCCCGACGCGATTCCCAACGTCACCAACATCGCGGAGGGATTCCGAGACCCGGGCTTCGACCCGGGATCGGCCCACTCGGTGCCCTACCAGTGGGGGTACACCGGCATCGCCGTGAACACCGACGTGCTCGGTGACGACTTCCCGCGCACGTGGGGGCTGATCTTCGGACCCGAGGCCGACGAGTACTCCGGCCGGATCTCCGTGCTCAACGGCGCGCGAGACGCGCTCGGTGCCGCCCTCAAGTACCTCGGATACTCGGTGAACACCACCGATCAGCCTCAACTCGACGAGGCATCGGCGCTCCTCGCCGACGCGAAGGAGAACATCCTCGCGTTCGACACCGACGCAGCCGACGACTTCCTCATCAGTGGCGAGACGGTGATCGCCCACAGCTACTCGGGTCAGGTCTTCGCCGCTGCACTCGCGACCGATGACCCCGAGAAGTTCGAGTTCTTCGTCCCCGAAGAGGGTGGGATCCGGTGGGTCGACAACTTCGCCATCCCGTTCGACGCGCCGCACCCCTGCACCGCACACACGTTCATCAACTGGATGCTCCAGGGTGAGCAGCACGCTCGCCTGACGAACTGGAACTCCTACGGCTCCCCGAACGACGCAGCGACCGAGTTCCTCGATCCGGGCGTCGGCGACTCGGTGGCCCCCGACCGCCTGGCCGGCGCCGCCGACCTGATCGAAGGCCTGCTCGACACCGGCGACTTCGAGATCCAGTACACCGACGCGTTCATCAGGGCGAAGGGCTGACGTCGCCGCGCGTGCGAGGTCAGTCGAGTTCGATGAACTCGGTGTCGAAGGCGGCGTGTCCGTCGTTCGACGGCCCGTAGACGAACACCATGCGAGCGTGCTCCGGGGCGGCGTATCGGGCGCGGGTGCCGGCGGGCACGATCACCACGTCACCGGGGCCGGCGACGTAGGTCCGGTCGTCGTAGGTGACGTGGAGCTCGCCTTCGATCACATAGTTGAGCTCCTCGTGATGGTGGCGATCGCACCAGGCAGCGCGCGTCAGCGACCACTCGCCCATCGCGACGTCGCGGCCGTAGGCGACGCGCCCGTCCGCCGAGCCGGGTCGTCCGTCGCCGCCGGTGCGGTCCGGGAGACCGATGCGGATCAACATCTCAGCACCCACCTCTCAGCACCAACATCTCAGCACGACATCTCAGCACGACATCTCAGCACGACATCTCAGCACGACATCTCGGCAAGGTTGGCGCATCGGGTCGGTCACATCCGCACCCGCTCGTTGCGCGGGTCGTAGAACGACCGCAGCGACGCCGTGGCCGCGACCCGCTCGCCCGCCACCTCGATCGCCCAGGTCGCATCGTCGAGCCACGCGCCGGTCACGCCGGTCTCGCTCGGTGCGGTCACGTAGCCCATCGCGAGGCACCGCTGCTCGGTGGTGCTCCACATGCCCGAGCTGGTGCGCCCCACCAGTTGGCCGTCGCGATAGATCGGCTCGTCGTGGTACAGCAGAGGGTCGGGGTCCTCCAGCCGGAACTGCACGAGTCGTCGCGACGGCGGCGTGCCGCGGCGTGCGGCGAGCGCTTCGCGTCCGATGAACGGGCGCGGCTTGTCCCATGCGACAGCGAACGCGAGCCCGGCTTCGATCGGCGTGTCCTCGTCGGTGATGTCGTGCCCCCAGTGCCGGTATCCGGCTTCGAGCCGCAACGAGTTCATCGCGTGGTACCCGGCGTGTGCGAGGCCGTGCTCGCCACCGATCGAGACGATCGCGTCGTACACGGCGACGGCGTCGGGTGCCGGGATGTACAGCTCCCAGCCGAGCTCACCCACGTACGACATCCGGAGTGCGAGCACGGTCACGCCGGCGAGCGACACGGGCCGGATCGCAGCGAACGGGAACGCCGCATCGCCGAGGTCGTCGGCCGTCAGTCGCTGGAGGAGGCGCCGCGACTCGGGTCCCATCACGCCGAGCACGGCCCAGTCGTCGGTGACGTCGACGAGCTCGACGTCGCGCCCGCGTGCCGCTCGACGCAGCCACGCCCAGTCGCGTCGCGCCGACGCGGCGGCGGTGACGACGACGAACTCGCGCTCGCCGAGCCTGCTGACGGTGAGGTCGGCCTCGATCCCGCCACGTGGGTTCAGCCACTGGGTGTAGACGGCGCGTCCGGGCTCGACGTCGACGGCGTTGGCACTCAACCGGTCGAGCAGGTCGAGTGCATCCGGACCCGTGACCCGGAACTTGGCGAACGAGCTCTGGTCGAACAGCCCGACCGCGGTGCGCACGGCGCGGCATTCGGCCTCCATGTTCGCGTGCCAGTTCTGCTTGCCGTAGCTGTACTCGTACTCGCCGGGTTGCCCCGGTGACGTGTACCAGTTGGGTCGTTCCCAGCCGGCGACCTCGCCGAACACCGCCCCGGCCGCGGCGATCCGCTCGTGGAGCGGCGACATGCGGATGCCGCGCGCCGACTCGAACTGCCGGAACGGCCAATGCATCGCGTAGAGGAGTCCGAGCGACTCGGCGGTGCGCGCGCCCAGGAACTCGGTCGAGCTCTGGAACGGGAAGGTCCGCCGGATGTCGATCGTGCTCAGGTCCATCGGTGGATGGCCGTCGACGATCCAGTCGGCGATCACCGAACCGGCACCGCCGGCTGACTGGATGCCGAGCGAGTTGAAGCCCGCGGCGACGAAGACGCCGTCGATCTCGGGCGCCTCCCCGAGGTGGTACAGGCCGTCCGGGGTGAACGACTCGGGTCCGTTGAAGAACAGCTGGATCCCCGCTTCGCCGAGCGCCGGCACGCGGGTCATCGCTCGCTCGAAGACCGGCCCGATGTGGTCCCAGTCCTCGGGGAGCGTGCCGAACGCGAAGTCGCGCGGGATGCCGTCGAGCCGCCAGACCTTGGCGCGGGGCTCGAAGAAGCCGATCATCAGCTTGCCGGTCTCCTCCTTGAAGTAGGTGTGGTTGCCCGGGTCGCGCAGTGTCGGCATGCCGCGATCGACGCCCTCCAGCGGTTCGGTCACGAGGTAGAAGTGCTCGCATGCCTGGAGCGGCACCGAGATGCCGGCCGTGGCCGCGAGCTGCCGTGTCCACATGCCGCAGGCGAGCACGACGAACTCCGCTTCGATCCGCGACCCGTTCTCGAGCTCGACACCGCTGACGCGTTCGCCGTCGGTCAACACCCGGTCGACGGCGACGCCCTCCACGATCCGAGCGCCGCGGGCGCGGGCTCCCTTGGCCAGCGCCATCGTCGTGTCGACCGGCGACGCGATGCCGTCACCGGGGATGTACAGCGCACCGACGAGGTCGTCGGTCGCGGCGAGCGGGAACCGTTCGCCGAGCTCGTCCATGTCGATCACTCGGATGTCGACGCCGACGGTGCGTGCCATCGACATGCCGCGCAGGAGTTCCTGCCATCGCTCGGGGTCGGAGGCGACCGAGATCGAGCCCGGCGTGCGGTATCCGGTCGCCTGCCCGGTCTCGGCCTCCAGCCCGGCATACAGCTCTGCCGAGTAGGTGGCGAGCCTGGTCAGTCCGTACGTGGACTTGAGCTGGGACACCAGTCCTGCGGCGTGCCACGTGGTGCCCGCCGTCAGCTGGTTCTGCTCGAGCACGAGCACGTCCGACCACCCCCGTCGGGCGAGGTGGTACGCGATGCTCGCCCCCACGATCCCGCCACCGACGACCACGACCTGAACGCGTTCAGGGATTCCGTTGTCCATCACCTAGATGTACACGATTTCCGTTGTCAATGCAGCAGGTTGAATCGAATTCCCGTGCCTCGACGGCGATTCGACCTCGACGTCCGAAGGGCTCCGGGCGTAGAGTCCACCGAGGCATTCGACCCTCGCAACGGAGGTGGCCCATGAGCGGCGACCAACCAACCCAGGCACGCGTCGTCATCATCGGTGGCGGCTCCATCGGCTGCAACATCGCCGACCACCTCAACCAGCTCGGCTGGACCGATGTCGTGGTGGTCGAGCGCGACAAGCTGACCTCGGGAACCACGTGGCACGCAGCCGGTGAGGTCGTGCCGGGCTTGCTCGGCGACGAGTGGGCCTGCGAGCTCTACACCCACGGGCGTCGCGTGATCGCCGATCTCGAGGAGCGCACCGGGCACGCCACCGGCTGGCGTCAGGTCGGCTACATCCAGCCGGCCGACACGGCCGAGCGCGTCGAGGAGTGCCGGCGGGCGGCGGCGTTCATGAACCGCATGGGCATCGAGGTCCACGAGGTCTCGCCGGCCGAGGCGGCCGAACTGTTCCCGGTCGGCGACTTCTCGACGACGCTCGCCGCCTTCTGGTTCCCGCACGAGGGGCGCGTCAACCCGGTCGACATGACGATGGCGCTCGCGCGGAGCGCCCGCGCCCACGGCACCCGGATCCTGCAGGACACGCCCGTCGAACAGATCCTCACCGCCAACGGCCGTGCCGTCGGGGTCCGCACCGCCCACGGCGACATCGCCGCCGAGCACGTCGTGATCGCTGCCGGCATGTGGTCACGGCAGATCGGCGCATCCGTCGGCGTCAACCTGCCGCTGCAGGCGGCCGAGCACTACTACCTCATCACCGAACCGATCGAGGGTGTGCACCGCGATCTGCCACTCCTGGAGGACCCGCACAGCTGGGCGTACTTCCGCGAGGAGGTCGGCGGGATGATGATCGGCCTCTTCGAACCCGATGCCGCTCCGTGGAACGTCGAGCGGATCCCCGACCGCTTCTCGTTCGGCGAGATCGATCCCGACTGGGACCGCGTCGGCCCGTGGCTGGAGCGTGCGTTCGCGCGGGTGCCCGCCGCTGCGAGCGCCGGTGTCCGCAAACTGTTCTGCGGACCGGAGAGCTTCACGCCCGACCTCGCACCGCTCGTCGGACCGGCTCCCGGCCTCGGCAATTGCTGGGTCGCCGCCGGCCTGAACTCGCTCGGCATCCTCTACGGGCCCGGGATCGGGATGGTGCTCGCGCGCTGGATCGTCGACGGCGCCTGCCCGGTCGACCACACGTCGTTCAACGTCGACCGGTTCGCCGACGGCAGCCACAACACACCGGCGTTCCGTCGCGCCCGCACGCCCGAGCTCCTCGCGAAGAGCTTCGGCGCGCACTTCCCCAACAGCACCTTCGAGACCGCTCGCGGGCTGAAGCAGTCGGTCCTCCACGACCGGCTGCAGGCTGCGGGGGCGTACTTCACCGAGAGCCACGGCTGGGAGCTGCCCGACTGGTTCGCACCGACGCCCGACCAGGCGCACATCGAGCGCTACAGCTGGGGTCGCCAGCACTGGTTCGAGTGGCATGCGGAGGAGCATCGGGCAGCCCGCGACGCCGTGGTCGCGATCGACATGTCGTCGATGGCGAAGCTGCTGGTGCAGGGTCGCGACGCGTGCGAGCTGCTCAACCTGGTGAGCTGCAACGACGTCGACGTGGAACCCGGTCGCGTGGTGTACACCGCATGGGCGAACGAGGCCGGCGGCTTCGAGGCCGACCTCACCGTCACCCGTCTCGACGTCGACGCGTTCATGGTGGTGGTCGGCGAGAACAGCCACGGTCACACGGAGACCTGGTTGCGTCGCCACGTCGGGCCCGACCGGTTCGTGACGATCACCGACATGACCGCCGGGATCACGCAGCTCAACGTCCACGGCCCGAGGGCGCGCGACCTGATGCGCACGATCAGCGACGCCGACCTGTCGAACGAGGGGTTCCCGTACATGTCGGCGCGCCGCATCGACGTCGGCTTCTTCGAGGTGCTGGCGATGCGGGTGACCTACGTGGGCGAGCTCGGCTGGGAGCTCCACATCCCGAACCTGCACGCCGTGCAGGTGTACGACCTCGTGATGGAGGCCGGCCGCCCGTTCGGCATCCGCAACGCCGGCATGCAGACGCTGTCGTCGTTGCGGCTGGAGAAGGCGTATCGCGACTTCGGTGTCGACGTCGACAACACCGACAACCCGATCGAGGCCGGGCTCGCTTTCGCGGTCCGGCTCGACAAGCCCGGTGGGTTCATCGGCCGCGAGGCGCTGGCGTCGATCCACGCGGCGGGCACGCCGACGCGGCGGATGGTGCAGATCCTCCTCGACGATCCCGAACCCCTGCTGTTCGGCAACGAGACGATCCTCCTCGACGGCGTCGCCGTCGGCCACCTGCAGGTGGGCGCGTACGGACACACGCTGGGCGGGGCCGTCGGACTCGGCTTCGTCGGTCTCGACGAGCCGATCACCGCAGCGCGCGTCAACACCGGTCGCTGGGAGGTTGACATCGCCGGTCGGCTCGTCGGCGCTCGGGCGTCGCTCAAGCCCTTCCTCGATCCGGGTCTCGAACGGGTGCGGTGCTGACCCTGTGCCCGGGTCGAGCGCATCGGGGTGGCGCAGCACCCCCTCTCTAGGATGGGCGCTGCGATGGCCAACCCCGACCAGCCCGATCTGTTCTCCGACAATCCGTACGCGGAACCGGAACCGGCGCCGGCGCGGGCGGCCCGCCACGACGACGCGGTCTACGACCCCACGGGTGAGGTGCCGACGCCGACCGATCGCGACTGGGTCGCCGACGAGCAGGTCGACGACATGTCCGGGCCGTCGCCGCTGGGGCCGTCGCCCTTCACACAGGGTCTGAACCCCGACCAGCTCGACGCCGTGGTGCACCGCGACGGGCCGCTGCTGGTGGTGGCCGGTGCCGGATCGGGCAAGACGCGGGTGCTGACGCACCGCATCGCCCACCTGATCGACCAGGGCGTGCGACCGGGCAGCATCCTCGCGATCACGTTCACCAACAAGGCCGCCGCCGAGATGCGCGAACGGGTCGGCCACCTGGTCGGGCCGATGGTGAAAGCGATGTGGGTGTCGACGTTCCACTCGGCGTGCGTGCGCATCCTGCGGCGCGACGGCGAGGCGCTCGGCTACCCGCGCACCTTCTCCATCTACGACCAGGCCGACGCCGTCCGCCTCACCGGCTACGTCATCCGCGACCTCGGGCTCGATTCCAAGCGGTTCACGCCGCGCGGCGTCCACGGCTACATCTCGCTGTGGAAGAACGAGCTCACCGACCCGGCCCGCGCCGCCGCAGAGGCGAAGGACATCTTCGCCCGCAAGCACGCCGACGTGTACGCCGAGTACCAGGCACGTCTCCAGAAGGCCGGCGCGATGGACTTCGACGACCTGCTGCTCAACGTGGTGCGCCTGTTCCGCGAGCACCCCGATGTGCTCGACCACTACCGCCAGCGCTTCGAGCACATCCTCGTCGACGAGTTCCAGGACACGAACCAGGCCCAGAACGAGATCGTGCTCCTCCTCGCCGGCGGCCACCAGAACGTCTGCGTCGTGGGCGACACCGATCAATCGGTGTACAAATTTCGGGGCGCCGACTTCCGGAACATCCTGCAGTTCGAGGATGCGTTCCCGGAGGTGACCACGATCGTGCTCGACCAGAACTACCGGTCGACGCAGACGATCCTCGACGCCGCCAACGCGGTCATCGAGCACAACCTCGAACGCAAGCCGAAGTCGCTCTGGACCGACACCGGCCAGGGCGACCGGATCGTGCGCTACCACGCCGAGGACGAGGGCGACGAGGCGATGTGGATCGCCGGCACCGGCCAGCAGCTCCACCGCGACGACGCGGTCAACTGGCGCGAGATGGCGGTGCTGTACCGCACCAACGCCCAGAGCCGCGTGGTCGAAGAGGCGTTCATGCGGATGGGCGTCCCGTACAAGGTGGTCGGCGGCACCCGCTTCTACGACCGCCGCGAGATCAAGGACGCGATGGCCTACCTGAAGGCGGTGGTCAACCCGGCCGACGAGGTGAGCGTCAAGCGCGTCCTCAACGTGCCGAAGCGGGGGGTGGGCGACGCCAGCGTCGCCCGGCTCGACGAGTTCGCCCGCACGGAGGGCATCCCGTTCCTCGATGCGATGCGCCGCGCCGACGAGGCCGGCGTCACCGGCCCGGCCCGCCGTGGCATCACGTCGTTCTGCGCCCTGCTCGACCGGGTGGGGGAGATGGTCGGCGCCGAGGGGGTCGGCCCCGGCGACCTGTTGCAGACGATCATCGACGAGTCGGGCTACCTCGGCGAGCTCGAAGCGGAGGACACCGTCGAGGCCCACGGCCGCGTCGAGAACCTCGGCGAACTCGTCGGTTCGGCCCGCGAGTTCACGGTGCTCGACGAGTTCCTCGAACAGGTTGCACTCGTCGCCGACACCGACGACCTCGATGACGACGATCAGGTCGTCCTGATGACCCTCCACTCGGCGAAGGGGCTCGAGTTCCCCGTGGTGTTCATCGCCGGCGTCGAAGAGGGGATCTTCCCCCACAACCGCGCCCTCACCGAACCCGACGAGATGGAGGAGGAGCGGCGCCTCGCGTACGTCGGCATCACCCGTGCGATGCGGCGCCTGTTCATCTCGCATGCCTGGAGCCGGATGCTGTTCGGCAGCACCCAGTACAACCCGCCGTCACGCTTCCTCGACGAGATCCCCGCCGACCTGATCGAGCAGCGCGGCAACGTCACCGGCCGATCGTCGTACGGCCGCCAGAGCTACCGCCAGCGCGACGAGCGCGGACGCGCCTCCTACGCCGACCCGCCGCCCTACCGGCGCGGCAGTGGTGGTGGCGGGAGCGCGGTCGGCGCGTTCGACCCCGACGACGAGCACCGCGAACGGGTGGTCGAGGCCGCCCTGCGCGCCGGCGCCCGCAACGTGCCGGCCCCGTCCAACTCACAGGAGCTCGGCCTGCGGGTGGGTGACGACGTGGCCCACCCCGCGTTCGGTGAGGGTGTGATCATCCACATCGAGGGCACCGGCGAGAAGGCCGAGGCCGTCATCAACTTCTCGGGTGTGGGCCAGAAGCACCTGTCGCTCGCGTGGGCGCCGCTGAAGAAGCTCTGACCGGCTCCGACCTCAGCCGAAGAAGTTGCGGAGCATCGCCGCGCCACGTGCCGGGTCGTGCAGCATCCACCAGTGACCGAGCCCGTCGAGCTCGGCCACCGACGCGCCCCAACGGGCCGCCACACGCCGCGTGACCTCGGGCCCGCCGGTGTAGTGGTCGTCGTGGGCGTTCACCACGAGGATCGGCGGGCGCTGGGGGAGTGCCTCCAGCTCGGCCGCCCAGCGCGCCATGTTCGGCTGCACGGCCGAGCGGTAGAGGCCGAGGATGCACGCACCCATCACGTCCGGGTCGGCCGCTGCGCAGGCCCGAGCGCCCGCCTCGGTCATCCCGGCCGAGACGAGCGCCCCGGTACGGTCGTCAACGGAGAGTCCGCTCATCGCCGCGACCATCGCCTCGCCCACGTCCGGCGTCTGCCATCCCTGGGCGAGGTCGTGCCATGCGTACTCCGGGTCGCCCGTGCCGGCGATGTCGGTCACGAGCGAGCGCACGAGGTCGGGCCGGGCGGTGGCGGCTCGCATCGCGTGGCCGCCACCCCAGTCGTGACCGACGAGATCGACCGGCTCGCCGATCGCCTCGAGCTCGCCGATCAACCAGTCGCGGTATGCATCCGAAGTCGGGGTGAACCCGTCGGGGAGTGGGGCGCCGAACCCTGGTGGCGACAGGGCGATCGCGTCATGGCGCCCCAGCTCGGCGAGCAACCCGTCCCAGATCGCAGCGACTTCCGGGACACCGTGGACGAAGACGACAGCCATGTCGCGATGATCCCACGGTGCGGGGCGTGTCGTGCGAGTTCGCACTCGGCGTGGCCGGGCGTGGTTGAATCTGGGGCGTGAAAGCAGCGCTGCTCGTCGAGAGCCTCACCGGCAACACCTGGCAGGCCGCCGAGCTGATCGGCGACAAGCTCCAGCAGGAGCGGTGGACCATCACCGGCCTGTCGAGGGTGGGTAAGCCCGACCTCGCCTCGATCCAACGTGCCGACATCGTCGTCGTCGGTACGTGGACCCACGGCCTGTTCGTCGTGGGGCAGGCGCCGTTCGCGCTCGGCAACATCGCCAACCTCCCGACCATGCGCGGCAAGAAGGCGGCGTGCTTCCTCACGTTCGCGCTCAACGCCGGCAAGAGCATCGACAAGCTCACGACCGCTGTCGGGCAGACCGGCGCCGCCGTGGTGGGCGGCCTCGAGGTGAAGCGCAACTACCTCGACCAGCACACCGACCTCTTCGTCGAACGCCTCCTCAACGTCGTCGAAACCGCCTGACCCGCGCTACGACGCCTACTCGCTGCTGACGCACTCCAGGCCGATCAGTGCGAAGTCGCCGTCGACGCTCGCGCTGACTCCCAACCCGTCGTCCAGGATGTCGCCGAGGGTCAGTCCGAAGCACTCGACGACCACGTCGGGTCCGATCGGCACCGCGATGTGCGTCGTGCCACCGATCGGCACGACCGCACGACCCGGCTCCACGCCCACGCTGTCGACGACGAATCCCGGCGGCCCGACGGTCGTTCGGCGAACCCGCAAGGTCGAGAACCACGCTGCTGCATCCGAACCGGGGCGGTACTGACCCACCACGACACACGCCTCGCGCGGGTCGAGGTTCGGTGGTGGATCCATCGACTGCTGCCAGAGGTCGAGCTCGGGGCAGAGGTTGCCGCCAGGCGTCGATACCGGCACCTCGACCACGGTCCCATCGTCGAGCGTGAGCGTCCCGGGGCCGACCAGCAACTCACTCGTCCGGCCACCGCCGCTGGTGCGATAGATGTCGTCGCTCGATCCGTCGACGTACTGCTGCCACTCGGCGGTGTCGGCGGCGGCGAGCTCACCGATGAAGTCGAGGGTCACGATGTCGCCCGGCGCCACGGCCGGCCGTGGTGGCTCGCTCGCGGAACAGGCAGTCGCCAACACCAGAACGGCACCTGCGATCCACCTCACGGCACGAGCGTGACACACTCCGCCGATCGAGCCGGCTCAGCTCTTCAGCTCGGCGAGCACCTTGCTGCTCAGGTGGTCGGGGAGCGGGGCGTAGTGGTGGTGGTCGACGGTGTAGGTACCGCGCCCGGCGGTGATCGCTCTCAGCTCCATCGCGTAGCGGGAGAGCTCCGCGGTCGGTACCTCGGCGACGATCAGCTGCGTACCGTTGTCGCTGTCGCTCCCGACCACCCGGCCCCGGCGGGCGCTCAGGTCGCCGAGCACGTCGCCCTGGCACGCTGACGGTACGCGGAGCTGGACGAGCGAGATCGGTTCGAGCAGAACCGGCCCGGCCAGCTGTACCGCTTCGGCCAGACCACTCGCCGCTGCGGTCTTGAACGCCATGTCGGACGAGTCGACCGAGTGCGTCTTGCCGTCGTAGCACTCGACGCGGATGTCGACGATCGGGAGGCCGCCGCCGGCCCCGCTCGCCACCGCCTCCTCGACCCCGTGCTTCACCGCAGCGACGTAGTTCTTGGGGATCGATCCACCGACGATCGCGTCGGCGAACTCGACGCCGCTCCCCGGGCCGAGCGGCGACACGCGCAGGTTGGCGACCGCGAACTGACCGTGGCCGCCCGACTGCTTCTTGATGCGGCCCTCCACCTCGACCGCGCTCGTGATGGTCCGGCGATAGGCGATCCGGACGGCGTCGGTCGTGACGCGAACGCCGTAGCGCCGCTCCAGCCGCGAGAGCGCGACCGCCAGATGTGCATCGCCGACGCCGTGCAGCACGGTGCGGCGCGACAACTCGTCGTAGCTGATCCGCAGCGACGGATCTTCGGCGACGAGCTTGTGCAGCGCCTCGGAGAGCTTGTCGTCGTCGCTCTGGGTGACGGGCACGAGCGCGGCGGCGAGGTGGGCCGCCGGGAGCGGCGCCGGTGGCACGGTGACCGGCAGGTGGGCCGGGGCGAGCGTGCTGCCGGTCCCGGTGGTGCCGAGCTTGGTGACGGCACCGATGTCGCCGGCGACGAGGCGCGGCACCGTGATCTGCTCGCTCCCGCGGAGCTTCAGCAGCCCGTGGAGGCGTTCGTCGCTGCCCGACCGGACGTCGCGCAGCACCACGTCGTTGCTGATCGTGCCCGACACCACCTTGAAGATCGAGATCTGGCCGACGTACTGGTCGCTCACGGTCTTGAACACGATGAGCAGCGGATCGCCCGCAGCGTCGGCCGTGACTTCGGCCGTGACGTCGACGGTGTCGTCGCCGGCGCTCACGTTGACCGGCCGGTCGGCCGGCGACGGGCCGAGCTCGCAGATGTAGTCGACGAGGCGGTCGACACCGACGCCGGTGGCCCCGGAGCCGACGAGCACCGGGAACTCGGTGCGGGCGAGCACCTCCGACGCGAGCGTGCGCTCGAGGTCGGCCGGGCTCGGGACGTCACCCTCCAGATAGCGCTCGAGCTGGGCGTCGTCACCCGACACGATCTCCTCGACCACCCGCTCGTGGATCTCGTGCTCGTGCGCCACCACCTCCGGCGGGAGCGGTTCGACGTGGCGCCGCCCATCCGGGTCGTACTCGTGGGCGACCTCGGCGAGCACGTCGGCGACGCCGTGGAACGCTGCCTCTTCCCCGAGCGGCAACTCGATCGGTGTCACGCCGCCACCGAACACAGCCCGAAGGTCGGCGAGCACCCGTTCGTAGTCGGCGCGGGTCTTGTCCTCCTTGGTGACGAAGAACAGCACCGGGATCGATCGCTCGGCGCACGTGTCCCACACGATCTGCGTACCGACCTCGACGCCGTCGGCGGCGCTCACCACGATCACGGCCAGGTCGGCGACGCCGAGCGCGGCATCGACCTCGGCCTGGAAGTCGGGGTGGCCCGGCGTGTCGAGCAGGTTGACGTGGTACGTGTTGCCGTCGCTCGCGGTCCAGTCGAACGACGCCACGGCGAGCGACACACTGCTCTTGCGCTGCAGCTCCTCGGGCTCGCGGTCGAGGGCAGTGGTGCCGGCGTCGACCGAGCCCGTCCGGTTGATGACACCCGCGCGGTGGAGGATCGCCTCCGCCAGCGTGGTGGTGCCGGCGCCGCCGTGTCCGACGAGTGCGACGTTCCTGATCCGCTCGGTGCCGTAGGTCATCGTGCCCCTCCGGGGAAGGCCCGGCCCTGCTGAGGCGAGCCGGACGGTGCAGTGCCAGTGTGCCGCACCCCACAGGGGCCGTCGAGGGGCCGAAAGGCCCCTGCGCCCCGGGCCCGCGGCCCTCGTCTCCGGCTTCAGCCGGCGGGGGCGGTGGTGGGCACGGTGGTCGTCACGGTGGCGCCGCGGAGGTCGAGGATCAGGGTCGTCAGGTCTTCGACGCGCGGGAACACGCCGGCGTCGGGCGGGGCGAGATCGGTGACGTCGATCGTGCGGCCGTCGCAGTCGATGAAGTCTGCGGTGCCTCGCACCTGTTCGACGACACACGTCGCCGGTCGATCGGCCGGGTACGCCCAGTAGACACGCCACCCGTCGCGCGGGTCGTCGCCTTCGTGGTCGACGACGATCGACCGGGTGCCGATCGACGTGCCGAGCTCGGGGAAGAACAGCGGACCGTCCTCCTCGACGCTCGCGGCCCGATTCTGGACGTTGCCGAGGTTGAACGTGCTGGGCGCGAGCCGCTGACTTCCCTCGGCCCCACCCCGGGAGATGAACGACGCGATGCCCCACGTGAAGGCACCGATGAGCGCGATCACGACGATCCCACCGAGCACCGGCAGGACGGCGCGGGCGATCGGGGAGCGGAACTCGGGGAGTTGCACCGCACCAGTGTGCCCGTCGCGCACGGACCTGCCACACGCAGCCCGACACGTTTGGCCTGCGCGTGCGCCGAGCGAATAGGGTCACCGCTTCGTGAAGCGTCCGTATCGGGTAGTCGTCGCAAAGCCAGGGCTCGACGGGCACGACCGCGGTGCGAAGACCATCACCCGAGCGCTCCGCGACCACGGTTTCGAGGTCATCTACACCGGGCTCCACCAGACGCCCGAACAGATCGCCGAGACGGTGCTCCAGGAGGACGCCGACGCCGTCGGGCTGTCGCTCCTCTCCGGTGCCCACCTCACGCTGTTCCCCCGAGTGGTCGCCGAGCTGCAGGCCCGCGAGATCGGCGACATCCTCGTGTTCGGCGGCGGCATCATCCCCGACGCCGACGTGACCGCGCTCAAGCAGCAGGGCATCGCCGAGATCTTCCAGCCCGGTTCGTCGTTGCGGACCATCTCCGGCTGGCTCGAAACGGCGCTCGACTCGCGCGAGCCGGGCGACGAGCCAACCCCCCACTGACCACCCGCATCACCGACACCGGCCGACAGCCATCAGGAGGCACCCCCGTGGATCTGTTCGAGTACCAGGGCAAGCAGTACTTCGCCCGCTACGACATCCCCGTGAGCCCGGGCGACGTCGCCTACACCGTCGACGAGGCGGTCGCTGCCGCCGAAGCCGCCGGTTACCCGGTGGTCGTCAAGGCGCAGGTGCAGGTCGGCGGCCGCGGCAAGGCGGGCGGCATCAAGCTCGCCGACAACGCCGACGAGGTCCGCCTGCATGCCGGCAACATCATCGGGATGGACATCAAGGGTCACCTCGTCAAGCGGGTGTGGGTCGAGAACGCGAGCGACATCGAGAAGGAGTACTACGCCTCGTACTCGCTCGATCGTGCCGCCAAGAAGCACCTCCTGATGCTCAGCGCCGAAGGTGGCGTCGAGATCGAGACGGTGGCGGTCGAGAACCCGGATGCGATCGTGCTGCTCCATGTCGATCCGGTCGACGGCATCACCCTCGAGGTCGCACGCGACGCTGCGGTGCGCGCCAAGATCGACGCCGAAGCCGTCGACGGCGTCGCCGACATGCTGGTCAAGCTGTATCGCTGCTTCACCGAGGGCGACTGCGACCTCGCCGAGATCAACCCGCTGATCCTGCGTCCCGACGGTGGCGTGCACGCCCTCGACGCCAAGGTCAGCCTCGACAACAACGCCGCGTTCCGGCACCCCGAGTGGGACGAGTTCCGAGCCACCGAGGAGCTCGACGAGCGCGAGCAGCTCGCCCGCACCCACGACCTGCAGTACATCGGGCTCGAGGGTACGGTCGGCATCATCGCCAACGGTGCGGGCCTCGCGATGAGCACGCTCGACGTCGTGAACCAGGTGGGCGGCACTGCGGCCAACTTCCTCGACATCGGCGGCGGCGCCAACGCCGACATGATGGCGGCCGCCCTCGGCGTCATCAATTTCGACGAGAACGTGAAGAGCATCTTCATCAACATCTTCGGCGGCATCACCCGCGGCGAAGAGGTCGCCAAGGGCATCGTCGAGGCGATGGGCCGCGTCGAGTTGCGGGCACCGATCGTGATCCGCCTCGACGGCACCAACGCCGAGGAGGGTCGTCAGATCCTCGCCGCCGCCGGCATCCCCGAGGAGAAGCTGATCTCCAAGCCCACCATGCTCGAAGCCGCACATGCGGCCGTCGCCATCGCCAACGGGAACTGAGTAGAGGAACTGATCATGGCCATCTTCGTGAACGAGAACACCAAGGTCATCGTCCAGGGCCTCACCGGGGGTCAGGGCAAGTACCACGGCCTGCGCAACAAGGCGTACGGCACCCAGATCGTCGCCGGCGTCACCCCCGGCAAGGGCGGCAGCGACGTCGAGGGCATCCCCGTGTTCGACACGGTCGCCGACGCGGTCGCGGCCACCGGTGCCACGGCGTCGTTCATCGCCGTGCCGCCCAAGGCGGCGAGCGCCGCGATCCTCGAGGCCGCCGAGGCCGGCATCGGCTTCATCGTCTGCATCACCGAGGGCATCCCGGCCCAGGACGAGGCGAGGGTCTACAACACCCTCGTCCGCAACCACCCGAACACGCGCCTGCTCGGCCCGAACTGCCCCGGCATCATCAGCCCCGGGAAGTGCAACATCGGCATCACCGCCGGCGAGATCGCGCAGGAGCCCACGGCGTCGGGCCCGAACGTCGGCATCGTCAGCCGGTCGGGCACCCTCACCTACCAGGCGCTGTACGAGCTGAAGCAGCGCGGCATCGGCGTGTCGACGTGCGTCGGCATCGGTGGCGACCCGGTTCCCGGCACGAACTTCATCGACTGCCTGAAGGAGTTCCAGGCCGACCCCGAGACCCACGCGATCATCATGATCGGCGAGATCGGCGGCTCGGCCGAGGAGGAAGCGGCCGAGTTCATCAAGGCCAACGTCACCAAGCCGATGAGCGCCTACATCGCCGGCGTCACCGCGCCGGAGGGCAAGAAGATGGGCCACGCCGGCGCGATCACCTCCGGCGGCAAGGGCACCGCCAAGGGCAAGATGGAGGCGCTCGCCGCCGCCGGTGTGAAGGTCGGCCTCAACCCCACCGAAGCCGGCGACCTGATGGCCGAGATCGTCGCCGGTCTCTGACGTTCGATTCCGCGCACAGCGGCTTGCGCACCCACCTCGGGCCGACCGTCGATCCGCGCAAAGCGGATTCGGTCCCCCCTGGCGTGCTCGGATCCGCTTTGCGCGGGAATCGGCGCGGGTCAGGCAGGGGGTGGGGGAGGCGGGGGCATCGTGCCCATCGGCGGTGACGGGGGCGCGGGCGGTGCTGGTGGCGCGGGCGGTGCAGGCGGTGCAGG
>JALHOG010000080.1 GCA_022843125.1 Ilumatobacteraceae bacterium | reverse complement strand
GGAGAGAAGTCGTGCAGGAGTATTTGAAGAACGTTCGGGTGGCGGTTCGGTTGCCGTTCGTTGTGGTGATGGCCTTGGTGGCGTTGGTCGTGTTCGCGACGGTGTCGATGATGACGTTGAACACGGTGAAGATCGGCGGCCACTACGAGTCCGAGATCTCCGAGCACAACGCGGTGCTGGCGGACATTCTGCCGCCGCCCGGGTTCCTGGTCGAGACCGACCTGTGGGTGATGGAGATGTACGAGACGTTCGAATCGGGTGACGCGGCTGGTCTGGCCGAGGCCCGTGCCAACGTCGATCGGTTGGCGAACGATTTCGTGACCCGTCACGATTTCTGGCAGGACCGTCTCGAGGACGGCCCGGAGAAGGACGCGATGTCCGAGGTGTACGAGAGCGGTCTCGTGTATGTCGACATCCTCCAGCAGCAGGTGCTCCCCGCGATCGACGCCGGTGACGAAGCCGCGATCGCAGCGGTCGATGCCGATCTGATGGACGCCTATGACGCGCACCGGGTCGTGGTCGACGCCGCCGCAGCCGAGATCGGCACGAACACCGCCACGCTCGCCAGCGAAGCGAACGATCTCGCCGGCAGCCGGACCACGATGCTGTGGGTGTTGCTGATCGCGACGTTGATCCTCGTCGGTGCCGCCGCCACCGTGGTCACGATGTCGGTCCTGCGCCCGCTCGACGAGTTGCGTCGCAACATGGACGACATCGCCACCGGTGACGGCGACGGCGATGTCCGGTTGGACGCCGACCGCCGTGACGAGTTCGGACAAGTCGCCCACTCGTTCAACACCTTCGCCGACAAACTCGTCGCCACCACCCGCGAAGTCGAAGCCAACGCCCGCACCGCCCAGAACCGGTCAGTCGAAGTCTCACAAGCCGCAACCGTCGCCGCCGAAAACATGAACACCGTCGCCGTCGCCACCACCGAACTCTCCGCCGCCGCATCCGAGATCGCACGCTCCGCCGGCGACGCCTCACGCACCGCCGAAACCGCAGTCCGCGCCGCCGACCACGCCAACCAACTCATGGAACGCCTCGCCGACTCCTCCGCCCGCATCGGCGAAGTCGTCGAGAGCATCCGCGGGATCGCAGCCCAAACCACCATGCTCGCCCTCAACGCCACCATCGAAGCCGCACGAGCCGGCGAAGCAGGACGCGGGTTCGCCGTCGTCGCCTCCGAAGTCAAAGACCTCGCCGCCGAAACCGGCACCGCAACCGCCGACATCGTCGGCCGCGTCGAAGCCATCCACTCCGACACCCAAGCCGCCCTCGTCGCCCTCGGCGAAGTCGCCCAAGTCATCACCGAAATCAGCAGCAGCCAGAGCGTCATCGCCGCAGCCGTCGAAGAACAAGCAGCCACCACCGCCGAAATCGACCGCTCCCTCACCGAAGCCGTCACCGCCGTCAACCAACTCGCCAGCCACACCGACAGCGAGTTCGGCGACTACGGCGACAGCCACTTCACCAGCGCCGCCTGACGCGCCGGTCGTCCCCGTTCAAGCAGATCATGGCTCGATCAAGCTCACTCAGCTGTGGTCAAGACCCTGGCACTCGATCGGCGTCGGGCCCGAGGCGAACGCACGATCCCCGACGTAACCAACACTCAAACTCGGTGGGAGAGACCGACATGAACAACATCTTGAAGAACATCCGGGTAGCGGTACGCCTCCCGTTCGTCAGCATCCTGGCCCTCGCCGGCCTCATCGTGTTCGCCGTCACCGCGCTCACGACCCTCAACACCGTCAAGATCGGCAGCGACAAAGAACAAGCGATCGCCGAACAGAACATCCTGCTCGCCGACATCTTGCCCCCACCCGCCTTCCTCGTCGAAACCCAACTCCGCGTCCTCGAACTCCGCGAAGCATTCCGCCTCGGCGACACCGCCGCCATGACCGAAGCCCGCGACACCATCAGTGTGCTCGCCGACCAGTTCCGCGACCGCCAGGACCACTGGCAGACCGCCCTCATCGACGGCACCCCCGAAAAAGCCTCGATGACCGACGCCCGCACCGCCGGCCTCGCCTACCTCGACATCGTCGACACCAAACTCATCCCCGCCATCGACGCCGCCGACACCACAGCCGTCGACGCAGCCGCCGCCGAACTCGTCGCGTTCGAAGACGCCCACCGCACCGCGATCGACGCCACCGCCGGCACCGTCACCGACAACACCGCCATCATGACCACCGACGCCGTCGACCTCGCCAACGGCCGCCAGACCATGCTGTGGACACTGCTCGGCCTCACCCTCATCATCGTCGGCGCCGCCGCCTACCTCGTCACCCGCTCCATCCTGCGACCCCTCGACGAGCTGCATCGCAACATGGACGACATCGCCACCGGTGACGGCGACGGCGATGTCCGGTTGGACGCCGACCGCCGTGACGAGTTCGGACAAGTCGCCCACTCGTTCAACACCTTCGCCGACAAACTCGTCGCCACCACCCGCGAAGTCGAAGCCAACGCCCGCACCGCCCAGAACCGGTCAGTCGAAGTCTCACAAGCCGCAACCGTCGCCGCCGAAAACATGAACACCGTCGCCGTCGCCACCACCGAACTCTCCGCCGCCGCATCCGAGATCGCACGCTCCGCCGGCGACGCCTCACGCACCGCCGAAACCGCAGTCCGCGCCGCCGACCACGCCAACCAACTCATGGAACGCCTCGCCGACTCCTCCGCCCGCATCGGCGAAGTCGTCGAGAGCATCCGCGGGATCGCAGCCCAAACCACCATGCTCGCCCTCAACGCCACCATCGAAGCCGCACGAGCCGGCGAAGCAGGACGCGGGTTCGCCGTCGTCGCCTCCGAAGTCAAAGACCTCGCCGCCGAAACCGGCACCGCAACCGCCGACATCGTCGGCCGCGTCGAAGCCATCCACTCCGACACCCAAGCCGCCCTCGTCGCCCTCGGCGAAGTCGCCCAAGTCATCACCGAGATCAGCAGCAGCCAGTCAGTGATCGCCGCAGCCGTCGAAGAACAAGCAGCCACCACCGCCGAAATCGACCGCTCCCTCACCGAAGCCGTCACCGCCGTCAACCAGTTGGCCGCCCGTACCGACGGTGACGACCCGAGCTACGGCTACGGCTACGCCGACCACCACGCCAGCGACGATCACTTCACCAGCGCCGCCTGACACCCGACCACGAACCACCAACGGTGCCCGCACCCCCAGGGTGCGGGCATCGCCGCGTCCCCGTTCGTCCGGTGTCAGACCTGGGTGGGGCGGAACTCCCAGTGCCAGGGCTCGCGAGGGGTGGTCTCGACCCAACCGAAGCGAGGGCCGTTGACGCGCAGCCACTCCATGGTGGCCGGGTCGCGGATGTCGGCGTCGACGGCCATGCCCCACCCGTGGGTGGACGTGCCGGGGACGGCAGCGAGGCCGCCGTTCTTGTAGAGGCCCTTGCGGTTGGCAAGGTCGACCTGCTCCTCGTACGGGCGGTACGAGTCGGTGATGCGGAGGTCGATACCGTCCGCTCGAGCAGCTGCGACGACGTTCTGCCACGCTGCGGCCGCCGGAGCGAACAGCCGGTGGTTGCCCTGCCCGATCGGCGTCAACGCCTCGCGAGGCACGCGCCCGTTGCCGTAGGCGACGAGCTCGGTGGGCACCGGCAACTTGCCGTAGCCGCCGATCGGTCGGTGCCCGGGTGGCCCGGCGATGCCGTCGATCGCACGCTGGATCTGATCAGCGGTCGGCTGAGCCGGCGGCACGGGTGAGCCTGCTCGGAGCGACGGGCCACCGCCCCCTGCGGGGCCCACACCGGACACGCCGGCGGCCGGAGCGGCATACGACTGTGCGAAAGAAGCACCGGGGCCACCGGACATGGTCGACACCGCCGCCTGGTACTGGGCGCCGAACGGATCGAAGGGCGTCGGCGGGACGACCACGAACGAGTCGCTCGAACCGCCACCGAAGCGGGAGGTGATGTCGTTGATCCGGCCGAGCACCCCGGCCACCCCGGTCATTGCATCCATCGCAGCAGACTGTCCGGCGCCATCTCGATCTGTCAGGCCAGAAACGACCGAACGCGTGAGGTTCTTGCGCCGAATGGCTGCAGGAACCTCACGCGTTCGGTGAGGGGCGTTCGGGGGATCAGACGGTGCTGAGCTCGGCGCCGCTGAGCTTGCGGAGCACGAGCGGGTGCTGCAGCTTGGCGAGCGCCTTCGACTCGATCTGGCGGACGGCCTCGCGAGACAGTGCCAGGGTGTCGCCGATGTCGGCGAGCTTCTCGACGGGCTCGCCGTCGAGACCGAAGCGGCGGGCGATCACGTAGAGCTCCCGAGCGTCGAGCGCCCGCAGTCCGACGGTCTCGAGCGCACCGAGGGTGAGCCGTGACAGGACCTGGGCGTCGATGCCCGGATCGGTCGAGGGGATCGCCTCGGCGAGCTCGCTGTCGTCTTCACCGGTGGTCTGGTGCATCGACTCGAGGTGCGGGGGAGCCAGCACTCGACGAACCTGGGCGACCGTGACGCAGGCGCTGGCGGCAACCTCTTCGTCCGAGGGGGTGTAGGCCTCGTCGAGACCCTGCAGCTCACGGAACGCCCGCAGGATCGCAGGGCGCTTCTCGAAGTCGCTGTGGTTCAGGTTCGAGTGGTCGACGTCGCGCACTGCACGGAGCACCTCACGCTGGATCGGCTTGAAGGCCCACTGGCCGAACGTGCCGCACTCGGGGTTGTAGGTGTCGACCGCACGCATCAGGCCGAGCATGCCGGCCGCCTCGAACTCCTCACGGTCGGAGGCGTTCGCCATGCCCTTGAACCGGCGGGTGTACGAGCGCACAAGGCCGAGGTTGTAGGAGACGATCTGCGATGTCACGTCGTCGAGACGGCGGCGCAGGGTGCGGGCCCGCCGGGTCGACATGACGCTCTCGCCACCCTCACTCTCGAGGTTGGCGAGCTCGTCCTTGATCTCGTTGCGGCACTTGAAGAGTGCCTCGTTGCCATCGCGGTAAAGGTCGATGCGATCGTCGGCGTAGCGATTCATGTCGGCTCCTGGTGTGGTCGGAACGCCCTTTCGGACACTCCGTGCTGCCTGTCTGCTGTCTCATCGGTCCACTCGACTTGGGCTTGAATTTGAAATCGTCACGGCTGGATCAAGTTCCGGTGAACCCTCCAAACCATCTCGTCGTGATGACGGCGTCATGCCGCGGAACGATGCGGAATTCCACCCGTACGGGTGACGTCGGGTCGGCCGAGAAATTCTTTTTGCCGAGGTCCGTTCACCTAGTGGCACGCGACGCCAGACGCCGCACGATCACGCGACGTGCCCCGCCGGCAGAGCTGAGCGTGGGCAGACCACAGACCGTTTCCGAATGCAACTTCGAGGTGAGTGATGCGAGTGCTCGTCGTGGACGACAGCAAGGCGATGCGGATGATCGTCATCAGGACGCTGCGTCAAAGTGGTGTCCAGATCGATGAGATCCGCGAGGCAGAGGACGGCGCGCAGGGTCTCGCCGCCGTCCAGGAGTGGGCACCCGACGTGGTGCTGTCCGACTGGAACATGCCGAACATGACCGGCATCGAATTCCTCACCGCGCTCCGGGCGTCCGGCAACAGCACGACGTTCGGTTTCGTGACGTCCGAGTCGGCCCCGTCGATGCGCGAGCAGGCGCTCGCCGCCGGCGCCTCGTTCCTGCTCGTCAAGCCCTTCAACGGTGAACGCTTCGCCGAGGTCATCGGCGCGACGGTGAGCTGACGCGCCATGCCCCTCGCCGCCCCCAGCCGCCGCATGCCGAGCCCCACCCAACTCGGTGAGTTCCTCGGTGACCTCCTCGGGAAGGAGATCACCGTCACTGCTCGCGCCGACGAGCTCGACACCGACTCCACCGACGGGCTCCTGTGCGGGGTCCTGCTCGACGAGGCGGGCCAGATCGGGGGCGTCTGCATCGCCGACATCGAGGCTGCGGCGTACACCGGTGCGGCCCTGGCCCTCATTCCCAAAGGAGCCGCCGACGATGCGATCACCGCCGGCGCCCTGACCGAGACGCTCAACGAGAACTTCGGCGAGATCGTCAACATCGTCACCGGCATCGTGAACACCCCGATCCATGCGCACCTTCGGATGAGTGGCGTCGAGTCCGGGGTGTCCGATGCCGTGCGCGCACTGCTCATCAAGGCAGCAGGCCGCGCCTCGTTCGACATCGACGTCGCCGACTACGGCGCCGGACGGATCGCGCTGTACGCCCGCTGACCTGCATCGGGAGCGTCGCGAGAAATTCTCGTCGACCTCCTTGCACGGTCACAGCAAGGGCGAACAGTCACCCAAGTCCCCCATGGGACGGGTCCAACGGAGTGGGCCCGCAACACCAACATCAACCCTTACACGGAGGTAAGGCACAATGCGTATCAACTCAAACAGCATGGCGATCAACGCCTACCGCAACCTGTCGACGAACAACGTGTCGCTCGGCAAGTCGCTCGAGAAGCTCTCCTCGGGCTTCCGGATCAACCGGGCCGCTGACGACGCCGCAGGCCTCGTCATCAGCCAGGGCCTGCGTGCGCAGGTCAGCGGTCTCCGCCAGGCGACCCGCAATGCACAGGACGGCATCTCGGTCGTGCAGACCGCTGAAGGCGCCCTGAACGAGGTCCACAGCATGCTCAACCGCATGCGCGACCTCTCGGTCCAGGCCGCGAACTCGGGTACCAACGACGACGCTGCCCGCAGCGCCGCCCAGGCCGAGATCGACGCCCTCAAGTCCGAGGTCACCCGCGTCAGCGACAAGACCGCCTTCGGCGGTCAGAAGTTGCTCGACGGCAGCTACGGCACCAAGGCAGCGACGGCGGCGGGTTTCGACGCCGACAACGCCTACACCGTGGGCGCCGGCGATGAATTCGTCATCAACATCAACGGCACGGGCGCAACCACCGTCACGATGAGCGCTGTCACGGGCAACGGCAGCGCAGCTGCCGCCGCCCTCGAGTCGGCCATCAACTCCGGCCTCGCGGCCGGTGCGACGGCTGCCCAGCAGGCGTTCGCCGGCAAGGTCTCCGTCACGGCGACCCAGTCCGGTGGCGGCAACACGCTCGAGATCTCGGTCCAGGGCCTGTCCGACACGCAGACGTTCACCCTCACCGACGGCACGGGCGACGCCCTGGCCGACCTGGGTCTCGACGGTGCGACCGTGGTCGCAGCGTCGGGTACGGCCGGCAAGTTCCAGATCGGCGCCAACAGCGGTGACACGCTGGACGTGGCGATCGGCGACATGGACGCCACTGCCCTCGGCATCGGCGCCATCGACGTCACCACCGATGCCGGTGCTGCCGCCGCCCTGACGGCGCTCGACAGCGCCATCTCGACGGTGTCGGAGAAGCGTGGCGATCTGGGTGCTCTCCAGAACCGCTTCGAGTCGATGATCAACAACCTGCAGGTGACGACGGAGAACCTCGTCGCCTCGGAGAGCCGGATCCGTGACACGGACATGGCTGCCGAGATGACGAACTTCACCAAGAACCAGATCCTGTCGCAGGCGGGCACCGCGATGCTCGCCCAGGCGAACCAGGTCCCGCAGGGAGTGCTCTCCCTGCTCCGGTGATTCCGGGCGCAAGGATCACACACGACGAAGCGGGGGCTCGGTTCGCCGGGCCCCCGCTCGACGTGGGATCCCCGTCCACGACCTGAACCGCCGGCGGCCCGCCGGTGGCTCACGAGGATCGCGGACACTCGGACACCGACACGACGGAGACAGACATCATGGAGATCTCTGGATTCGATGCGGACAGCATCGTCACCCAGCTCATGCAGCTCGAGCGGCTCCCGCTCAACGCGCTGCAGCGGCGCAAGGACGCGGCCAACACCGCGTCCGACGCGATCTCGAAGATCCGCTCCAACCTCGATGCGTTCCGGCTCTCAGCTGCCAAGCTCGCCGACGTCTCGACCTTCGATCGCTTCAGGACGGCGGTGTCGCACAGCGACATCGCGTCCGCA
The DNA here is from genome assembly GCA_022843125.1 of Ilumatobacteraceae bacterium. Classification (GTDB taxonomy): domain Bacteria; phylum Actinomycetota; class Acidimicrobiia; order Acidimicrobiales; family Ilumatobacteraceae; genus Ilumatobacter. Next base: position 11,704 of record JALHOG010000080.1, on the reverse strand, counting down.
TCCGTGAGCGGAACCGCTGCTCCCGGATCGCTCAGCTTCACCGTCGACCGGCTGGCCCAGGCTCACGGCCTGCGCTCGGTCGGCACGGTCTCCTCCAACACGACGACGGTCACCAGCGCCGCGTTCATCTCGGTGGCAGCCGGGACCCGTTCGGTCGGCATCGACACCGTGCGCGCCGGCACCGGCCTCGGCGCCGGCACCTCGGTGCTGGAGATCACCCAGGCATCCGCCGGCGCCACCACCAGCGGCACGTCGCTCGCCCCGTCGACCGTCATCGGTCCGGGCAACGACACCATCGGCATCACCGTGAACGGCAGCGCCCGTACGGTGACCATCGCCGCCGGCACCTACTCGGCCAGCCAACTGGCCACCGCCGTCCAGAGCGCGTTCGACGCGTCGGGTGGAGGTCTCACCGCGTCGATCGACACGGCCGGTGCGCTCAAGGTCACCACGACCCGTGAGGGGTCGGCGGCGACGCTCCAGATCACCGGCGGCACCGCGCTGGGCGACCTCGGCCTCGCGACCCAGCCCTCGCCGGCCACCGGGACCGACGGCATCATCGACGTCGACGGCACCCTCACGACGGTCACCAGCGTCCAAGCAGGGCAGGCGGTCGCCGTCGGCACCGGAAGCGGCACCCTCGACGTGACGCTCTCCGGCGGCCTGCGGGTCGGCCAGATCGACGTGAAGACGGTGTCGACCGGAACCCGGTCACTCGCAGATGTCGCCACTGCGATCAACGGGGCGAACGGTGGCGTGAGCGCCGCCGCCGTGCAGGTCAGCGGCGGTGCATGGCGTCTCCAGTTGTCGTCACGCACCACCGGCGACGCCGGGCGCATCGCCGTCGACACGTCGGTCTTCAGCGGGATCGGCGGGATGATCGAATCGTCCGCCGCCCAGAACGCGCAGATCACGATCGGCTCGGGCCCCGGCGCCTACCAGGTCGAGGCGTCGGGCAACACGTTCGCGAACGTGATGAGCGGTGTCTCGCTCACGGCGAGATCGGTATCGGCGACCGCGGTCACCGTCGACGTGACCCGCAACGACGACGCGGTGGCGAACGATGTCGCTGCGCTCGTCGGCGCAGCGAACACGATCCTCGCCGACATCAAGGTCCAGACCCGGTTCGACTCCGTCACCGGCACCTCCGGCGTGCTGGCCGGGAACAGCGCGATCCGGCGCCTGGCAGACCAGGTCCGTTCGGCGCTCGGCGGTCAGGTCGAAGGCTTGACCGGCACGGCGACCAACGGGCTGGCGTCGACCATGGGGATCCAGGTCACCCGCGACGGCTCGTTCACGTTCGACAGGTCGAAGTTCGTCGCCGTCATGGCCGGCGATCCGGGCGCCGCCGCGCGGGTGTTCGGCCGCGGCGGGACTGGAACCGGCTCGGTGTCCTACGGGACCGCCGCAGCCGAGACCAGGCGGGGCACGTACGCCGTCGAGGTCACGACGGCAGCGACGCAGGCCACCTCGGCCACCCTGTTCGCCGGTGGGGCCGCTGCGTCGACGCGGCTCGGTGTCCGGGCCGGCGGTATCACCGCCTCGATCGACATCACCGCCGGTCAGACCCCCGCCCAGATCATCGCTGCGCTCAACGACTCGTTCGCTGCCAACAACCTCGACCTCGTGGCCGCGGCCGACGGCACCGGACTGGCCGTGCGGGCCAACGACTGGGGCAGCGCCGGCGATTTCGAACTCAACACCGACGTGCTCGGAGCCGGCACCTGGGATTCGCAGGACGGCGTGAACGTCCAGGGCACCATCGCCGGCGTCGCTGCCACAGGTATCGGCCGGCGACTGTCGCTCACGAGCTTCGCCGACTCACCGGCCGCCGGGCTTGCGATCGACGTGAGCGGCGGAGCGACCGGCGCCGTCGGCAGCATCGCCTACCAACCCGGTCTCGCCGCACGCGTGGTCGAGGTCGCGACAGCGCTCACCGACGCGGACGACGGCACTCTGACGTCGGCCAAGGAGGCCGCCGACCGACGGGTCAAGGGCTTCACCGACCAGATGACGAGGCTGGAGGACCGACTCGCGATCCGCGAACTCAACCTCCGCCGGCAGTACTCGAGCCTCCAGACACTGCTCGGAGACCTCCAGAGCCAAGGCAGTTGGCTGTCGAGCCAGATCGCAAGCCTGCCCTCGCTGAACCGCTGACCGCCCACTTCCACCCCCACTGCGACCCGCTGAAGCTGGTGGCACAACCCTCGACCACACGAACGGTCGATACCGGCACACACCACCCAGGAGACCGACGATGTACAGCGCCAACGCTGCCCGCAACCAGTTCAGTGCCGGCAACCTCGACGGCGTCTCGGGGCCCCGGATCGTCGTGATGTGCTTCGATCGGCTGGAGCGCGACCTCAGCGCCGCCGTCGCCGCGATCGAACGCAGCGACCACTTCGAGGCCAACAACTCGCTCGGCCACGCCCAGGACCTGCTCGGGGAGCTGGCTCAGATGCTCGACACCGAGGCGTGGGAGCACGCCTCGTCGCTGTTGTCGATCTACGACTATCTGCTGCGTTTGCTCGCCGTGGCGAACATGAAGAAGGACGCTGCGCGTGTCCACGAGGCACTGCGGCACATCGCCCAGTTGGCCGAGGCGTTCCGAGCCGCCGAACGCGAATCCTTCGCAACGGCTCGCCCGCCGATCGCCGACGCCGCCCCCGACGACGTGGTGCCCCGGCGAATCTCCGTGCGGGCGTGAGGACCCGACGATGAGGTCGGTCTCAGCTTCCCGGCAGCGCGCCGTCGACGCCGACGACTCGCACGCGGGCGAACCCGAGTCTCCCTTGGAGCGCTGGCTGCGTGAGCTCGAACGACTCGACGGGGTGCTGGCTGCGCAGAGCGACTACCTCGATGCGATCGAGTCGGGCGAGACCGCAGCCCCACCGACGCCCTTCATCGGGACCCCGGGGCTCCCGGAGCTGCCCGGACCACTGACCCCGTACGCGCGAGACCTCGTCGCCCGCAACGAGGCCGTGACCCGGCGCGCGATGGCGCTGTCGGCCCAACTCCGCCCGCGCCACCAGCGACCGATGCACGTACCGACCCCGTCGTCGCGCGGCGCGCACTTCGAACAACAGGCATGACGGCCATGACGCGCACGATCATCGCCGTCGGCCTCGCGGACGTGTCGCTCGTGATCCTGATCATCGGGGCGATCGTGCTCGCCGGCGCGACCGTGATGATGACGGCGATCCCGGACTGGCGATTGTCGCTTCGGCGTCGCCGACGTGACGTGCCGGGCACGACGGTCATCGAGCCGGTGGCCCAGCGACGGGTCGTCACCGGTCGCAAACCGACGCTGCCTCCCGTCGGCGAACCGCTCCCTGTCCGTGCGATGCCCGCTGCCGCGCCTGCGGGACAGGCGCTCGCACTCACGGACGGTCGCCGCCCGACAGCGGTCGACGTCCAGCGCGCCGAGGCGGTGATCGACGGGTTCCTCGAGTCCGATCCGCAGATGCTGGCGACGACGCTGGCCTCGTGGATCGCTGCAGACGACCTGAACCGGAGACACCACTGATGCCCACCCTCACCCCTCGGACTGCCGCCCCCTACGAAGCGCCGGTCCTGCAACCGGTCGAGCGGGTCGATCCGCTCGATGCGGCCCGGCTCGCGCTCGAGCACGCTCGCAAAGAGGGTTTCGAGGCGGGTTACCAGGCCGGCATGGACCTCGCCCACGCCGAGGTGAGCGCAGCGATCACCCGTCACGACAGGGAGACCGAACGCCTGCAGCGGGCCGCACACGCGCTGGAGGCCGCCCACCAACGCTTGCTCGCTGCCGACCGTCTGGTCCTCGAGGACATCGAGGTCGACGTGATCGAACTGGCGATCGCGCTCGCGACGGACATCGTCGGTCGCGACGTCGCTGCGGCGGCCGCACCGGTGCGCGACGCGCTCGCACGCTCGCTCCAGCTCGTTCCCGATCGCAGGACGCCGACGGTGGTCGTCCATCCCGACGACCTCGCGACCGCTCGGAACGCGATCGACGCCGACCCGCGTTGGGGCGCGAGCGTCGAACTCGTCGCCGACGGCCGGGTCGAGCCGGGCGGATGTGTCGTCGAGGTCGGCGAGTGCCGCATCGACGGCCAGGTCGGCCCGGCGCTCGCCCGGCTGCGTTCGGCGCTCACCGTCTGACGAGGTGGCGAACATCGGATCGCGCAGGCTGCTTGCACGCCCCGGCGACACCGGACAGTCGCCTTCGTGAGCTTCAGCCCCATCTCCGATGCCACGTCGGTGACGCTCCACCAGGCGCTCGACGGACTGCAACGACGCCAGGAAGCGATCACGAGCAACGTCGCCAATCTGGAGACGCCGAACTACCTCGCCCGCGAGGTGGCGTTCGAGGACAGTCTGCGGGCTGCGATCGCGAGCGGCGAGCCCGGCCGGTTCGGCATCACCGAACAGCGCTCCCTCGCCGCAACCCGTCTCAACGGCAACAACGTGAACATCGATCACCAGATCCTGATCGGGAGCGAGACCGTGCTCCAGCAACGGCTCGTGATCCAGGGCATGAACTCGAAGTACTCGATCCTGCGCACGGCGATCAGCGGGCGATGACGGCACCGATGACGGTTCGCCGCTCCGGCGGCGACCCCGCACGAACCACTCAGATGGAGAATCACTGACATGTCGGTCACCTTCGCTGCGTTCGACACCGCCCGCTCCGGGATGGGTGCCTACAAGCTGTGGCTCGACGCGGTCGCCGACAACGTCGCCAACATCGACAACGTGTCGCCGACCGACGCCGAGGCGTTCAAGGAGCGCTTCGTGCTCGTCCGAGCGAGCGAGGACGCCGCCGGCAACGGCACGGGCGTCCGCGTCGTCGGTGCAGCCTTCGGTGACCCCAACGGCCGGGTCACCTACGACCCCAGCCATCCGCTCGCCGACGAGAACGGGATGATCCGCCGCCCCGACATCGACCTGTCCGACCAGATGGTCTACATGCAGGTCGCCCAGCGCGGCTACCAGGCCAACATCAACACCTTCGAGCGCGCCAAGGAGGCCTACGAGGCGGCGCTCTCGATCGGGAAGTGAGCTGAGTCATGTCGATCGCAGCGATCGGCGGGATCACGCCCGCCAACTTCGGCCAGCAGGTGCAGGCCGCCGGCAAGCCCGCCGCCGGGGGCGCCGACTTCGGCGAGTGGCTCGGCAATGCGCTCGACAGCGTGTCGGGCAGCCAGTCGAAGGCCGACTCGCTCGCAGTGCAGGCCGCCACCGGCGACCTCACGGCCATCCACGACTTCACCGTCGCCTCGACGGAAGCCCAACTCCTCACCCAGCTCACGGTCGAGGTGCGCAACCGGGCCGTCGAGGCGTTCAACGACATCATGCGAATGCAGGTCTGATCCATGGCGAGCTTCGACTCCTCCCGTTCCCAGACGTCCGGCGGCGCCGGCGCCAAGTTCTCCTCGGCCGTCGGCCAACTCACGCAGGTGCAGAAGATCGCGGTCGGCGCCGCGCTCCTCACGCTGATCGCCGGTGTGTTCATGTTCAGCCGCGCGGGCAGCAGCCAGCAGATGGCGCCGATCTACACCGACCTCGAGGCCAGCGACGCAGCGAGCGTCACCGAAGGGCTCACCACGCGCGGGATCCCGTACGAACTCGCCGACGGCGGCCGGACCGTGCTCGTCCCCACCGACCAGGTGTACGAGATGCGCATCGCACTCTCGTCCGAGGGTCTGCCCAGTTCGAACGAGGGCTACGCGCTGCTCGACCAGCAGGGCATCACCACGTCGGAGTTCCGCCAACGGATCGATTACCAGCGGGCGCTCGAAGGCGAGCTCGCGATGACCCTCGAGGCGATCGACGGCGTCGAATCGGCCACCGTTCACCTCGCCCTCCCCGAGGAGTCGGTGTTCGTCGACGAGCCGACCAACCCGACCGCATCGGTGCTCGTCGCGAGCGCCCCGTCGGCGCCGATCAACAACGACCAGGTCGCCGCGATGGTCCACCTCGTCGCATCGTCGGTGAAGGGCATGAAGCCCGAGAACGTCACGATCGCCGATGCGAGCGGCAACGTCCTCGCCTCGGGGACCGAGACCACAGGTGGCACCATGGGTGGCGCCGACGGTCGGTCCGACATCACCGGACAGATGGAGCAGGAGATCGCGAACGAGCTGAAGGCGATGATCGGACGCGTGACGGGCATGGCCAACGTCGCCGTGTCGGTCCGGGCCGATCTCGACCTCACCGAGCGCGAGGCGATGTCAGAGATCTACGACACCTCGAACGAGGACACCGGGCTGGTCGCCAGCGAGCGAGTGGCGAGCGAGATCTACACCGGGACGCAGGCGGGCGGCGAGACCGGCGTGCTCGGCCCCGACGGCGCCGTGGTCGCCCCCGACGTCGAGGCCGGCGGCGGCGAGAGCAGCTACGAGAAGGACGATGCCGAGCGGACGTACGCGATCAACCGCACCGTCGAGTCGGTGCGCGACGCACCGGGCAAGATCGAGCGCCTCCACGTCGCCGTGCTCGTCGACGAGGCGGTCGTCAGCGAGGAGCAGATCGCTGCGATCGAACAGCTCGTGTCGACCGCGTCGGGCATCGACACCGAGCGAGGCGACCAGGTCGTCGTGACCAGGCTCGCGTTCGACACCGCCGCCGAGGAAGCGGCCGTCGAGGCCGAGGCGGCGCAGGCCGCGGCGATCGCCGCCGAGAGTCGGAGCTCCATGATCCAGACCGGGGCGATCGCGCTCATCGCGCTGATCGCGATCATCCTGGCGTTCCTCAGCACCCGAAAGGCCCGCCGGGAGGTGTCGACACCCATCGACCTCGACGCCCTCAAGTCGGCTCCGGTCCCGGGCGCCGCCGCCGCGATGGCCGAGACCGACCCGACGATCATCGACATTCCGCCGATCAACCCGGTCCACGAGGCGTCGCAGAGCGCGCTGGACGAGTTGAGCGCGCTTGCCGACCGCAAGCCGGAGGACATCGCCCAGATCCTCCACAGCTGGCTCGCCGACGAGGTCCCGACGTGACCGCCGCGAGCGCCGCAAGCGCCGCAAGCGCCGCAAGCGCCGAAGAGTTCCCATCCACCACCGCGATGAACAGGTGATCCGATGTCTGCGACCATGCAACCGTTCGCACTCGAGCCCGGCGCGGTGGAGCTCCCACCGCTCGACCACCTGAGCGGCGCCCAGAAAGCGGCGATCGTCCTGCTCAAGCTCGGTCGCGACCGGGCTGCGCAGATCATGCGGCTGCTCGGCGAGCGCGACGTCACCAGGGTGACCGCCGAGATCGTCCAGGCCCAATCGATCAAACGTGAAGACGCCGAGGCGTCACTCATCGAGTTCGCCATGATGGCGAAGGCGACCGACCACCTCGCGAGCGGCGGCGTCGATCGCGCCCGCGACTTCCTCGAGGCGTCGCTCGGCGCAGAGCGGGCCGGGGAGATCCTCGCCGGCCTGCGCGAGGTGATGGCGAAGGCACCGTTCGAGTTCCTCCGCCGGACCGACCCCCGGCAGGTGCTCAACTTCCTCGCCGGAGAGCACCCGCAGACGGTCGCACTCGTCCTCGCCCACCTGCCACCCGACCAGGCGTCGATCGTGCTCGGCGGTCTCGAGGAGAAGATGCAGCGCGACGTGTCGATCCGCATCGCCCGGCTCGAACAGATCTCCACCGAGGTCATCCAGCAGCTCGAGAGCGTGCTCGAGCGCCGATTCGGGATGAGCGGCGCACCGCAGAAGGCGCAGAAGGTCGATCGCGCCGACGGCGTGCAGACCCTCATCGACATCCTCAACCGGGCCGATCGGGCGACCGAGCGAGCGATCTTCGAGGGCCTGGAACAGCACGAGTCGGAGCTGGTCGACACCATCCGGGCGCGCATGTTCGTCTTCGAGGACATCGTCACGCTCGACGACCGAGCGATCCAGCTGATCCTGCGTCAGGTCGAATCCCGTGAGCTGGCCACCGCGCTCAAGGGCGTCAAGGGCGCCGTACGCGACAAGATCAAGCGCAACATGTCGGAGCGAGCAGCGATCAACCTCGAAGAGGAGATCTCGATGCTCGGCTCGGTCAAGCTCTCCACGGTCGAAGAGGCCCAGGGCACGATCGTCCGCACGATCCGCGCCCTCGAAGAATCCGGGCAGATCGTGGTCAGCCGCGGCAGCGACGAGTACGTCGAGTAGCCCCGCCCGTTCACTCGTTCATCCGGACCTGCTGGCGCGAATTCGGAATTGCCGCACGGTCAGGATCGGCCCACGGAGGGTGCCGACGGTCAGCGCCAAGGAGCGGCGTACCGAATCAGACACCCTCATGCTCGACGTCCTCTCCCCCACCTCGACTCCCACCTCGACCCCCTCCTCCGCTTCGGCACCGGACCGTGCGAACCTTCGGCACGATCGACTCCGCGCCCGGTACGAGACGGCACGGATGGCCGCCGCCCCCCAGGTGTCGGGCAGCGTGACTCGCATCGTCGGGCTCCGCTTCGACGTCGCCGGCCTCGACCTGCCGCTCGGCGCGAACGTCGACGTGCTCGACGTGCCCGGCCTCACGGGCGAGGTGATCGCCTGCGGCAACGGTGAGGTCACGTGCATGCCGTTCGGCGAGCTGCGAGGCCTGCGTGTCGGCGCCGCCGTGGTCAGCTCCGGCCGCCCGCCCACCGTCCCCGTCGGCAACCTCCTGCTCGGCCGCATCATCGACGCCCTCGGCAACCCGCTCGACGACGGACCCTCGCTCGTCGACGCCGAGCGCGCCACCCTCGACGGCACCCCACCCCACCCGCTCCGGCGGGCCCGGGTGGCCGAACCGCTCTCGCTCGGCGTCCGCGCCTGGGACACCCTCGCCACGATGGGCAAGGGTCAGCGCGTCGGCGTGTTCGCCGGCTCGGGCGTCGGCAAGTCGACCCTGATGGGCATGGTGGCCCGCGGCTCGCAGGCCGACGTCAACGTCGTTGCGTTGATCGGCGAGCGAGGCCGCGAGGTCCGCGAGTTCGTCGAGAACGAGCTCGGCGAGGAGGGCATGCGTCGCTCGGTGCTGGTGATCGCCACCTCCGACGCCCCCGCGCTCGTGCGGCTCCGCGCTGCGGTTGCCGCGACCCGGATCGCCGAGTGGTTCCGCGATCAGGGCAACGACGTGGTGCTGATGATGGACTCGCTCACCCGCTACTGCATGGCCCAGCGCGAGATCGGACTGTCGGCCGGCGAGCCGCCCACATCGCGGGGCTACCCGCCGAGCGTGTTCACACTGCTCCCGAAACTGCTCGAGCGCGCCGGCACCGCCGAGGTCGGATCGATCACGGGTCTCTACACGGTGCTCGTCGACGGCGACGACCACAACGAGCCGATCGCCGACGCCGCCCGTTCCATTCTCGACGGCCACGTCGTGCTCACCCGGCAGCTCGCCCACGCCGGCCACTACCCGGCGATCGACGTGCTGCAGTCGGTGAGCCGCGTGGCGAGCGCAGTGACCACGCCCGAGCAACAGGCCCTCGCCCGTGAGCTGCGCCAGTTGCTCGCCGCGTACGCCGACGCACGTGACCTGATCGAGATCGGCGCGTACGTCGCCGGCACCAACCCGGTCGTGGACCGCGCCGTGCGGCTCAAGCCGCAGATCGACGCACTGCTCCGCCAGCACGTCGAGGACCACACGGACGCCCCGGCCGCCTTCGCCCGCCTCGCCCAGCTGCTGAGGTCGGCGTGAGCACCCGCCGGATCGAGACCGTGGTGCGGGTCCGCCGGCTGCAGGAGCAGCTCGCGAGCGCCGAGGTGGCCCGGACCCGTCACGCCGCAGTCGCGGCGGACGCCGCCGAGCGTGCCGCATGGCAGCTCGTCGCCGAGCGGTCCGACACCTCGAGCGGTCACGGTGCACCTACCCGCATCGCCGCTGTGCTCGCCGAACGCGACAAGCTCGAAGGCGGCATCGCGCACGCTCGCCGTCACGGTGACCGCACCGCGACCGCCCACCACCACCTCGACCTCGCCCTCACCGACTGGCGGGTCGCGATGCAGCGGCTCGACGGGATCGAGCGCCTCAGCGAACGTCTCACGACCGCCGAGCGCGCCGAAGAGAGCCGCAAGGAGATGGTCGAACTCGACGACCTCGTCGTCATGCGCTGGGAAGGTGACGCCGCATGAACCCGATCGCGATCGCTCCGGTGATGGCACGCATCCAGACCATCGAGTCGCGCTTCGGCGTGCCGAGCGGGATGCGGATGGCCCAGCCGGGCGCCGGGAACGACTTCGCTGCTCAGCTCGCCGCAGCATTCGCCGACTCGTCACTGCTCGCCGGGTCGACCGCCGTCGACCCCAGCGGGGCGACGGTCGCCAGCTCCGCGCCGCCGCTGATCCCCAACGCCGGCGCAGCCATGGTCCCCGGCTCCTACGCCACGCTCACCTCTCAGCTGCCGATCACCGGCGCCACCGGCGCCGCGGCGCTCACGGGCGCTGTCGACGGCTCCATCCCGTTCGCCGCCCAGTTCGAGGCGGCCGGGAACCAACACGGCGTGCCACCTCAGTTACTGGCGGCAGTCGGATGGGTCGAGTCGCGCTATCAGGTCGACGCCGTGAGCAGCGCAGGTGCGCAAGGTGTGATGCAGCTGATGCCCTTCGTCGCCGACGAGTACGGCGTCGACGCCTTCAACCCGCACCAGGCGATCGACGCCGCCGCCCAACTCCTGCGATCGCACCACGACCGGTTCGGCTCGTGGGATCTGGCGCTCGCCGCCTACAACGCCGGTGCCGGTGCCGTCAGCCGCGCCGGCAATGCCATTCCCAGCCCCCGGGTCGCCGAGTACGTGCGACGCGTCAACGAACGGATGACCGCATGATCACGATGTCCGTCTCCCCCAGCTCCCTGCGAGCAGGTGACATCCTCCCCGCCGCAGGCGCCGACGAGGCGCCCAGCGACGGGTCGCCGTCGTTCGACGACCTGCTCCGCAGGCACGTCGCCGATCAACCCCACGACGAGCGTCGCGGCTTCAGCCCCGGCGAGCGCCCGCCGGTCGACCGCCACACGGCCGGCGATCGTCCCGGCCCGTCGGTGCGTTGCGCCGACCGTGGAATGGCCGACCGTGGAATGGCCGAGCGGTCGACCGGCGACAGCGACGTCACGGTCGACCACGCCGAACTCGACGACAGCAGACTCGACGCCAGCAAGCTCACCGACAGCAAGCTCGACGACAGCACACTCGACGACGAGCAGACCGGCGCAATCGGGTCCCCCGATCCTCGTGGCGCGATCGAGAACCCAGTGGACGGTTCTGCGCAGAGCGCTGCTGCTCCTTCCGGCCAGGCGCCCGCCTCTTCCCCCGAGGCGGCAGCCCTCCCGGCGCCGGCCGGCCGCACGCCGGTCGCGGTGGTCCCCCCCGCCGCGACCGGCCAAGCGCTCACCGCACCGATCGATGCACTTGCGGCACCCGGCACGGCACCCGTCGCACCGGCGACCGATGCTCCCGACGCCGCACCCGGCGTCATCATCCAGACGATCACCGTCGAACACATCGCCGGGACAGGTACCGCTGCAGAGCTCGCCGCCAAGGCTGCGCTCGATGCGCTCACCACGACCGTCCAGACCGGTCAGCTCGCGGCGACCGAACCCTCCCTCCAGCCGGCCGCGACCGCACCCGGCGCCGCACCGGCGACTGGCGTCGGGACGCCAGCAGACGTCGCAACGCCCGCCGGTCAGCTCGCGCCGCACGACGCCGGATCGATCGCGACTCCCGCCACGACGACGGCGATGCCCGGCGCGCCCGCTCAGGCAG
>JALHOG010000079.1 GCA_022843125.1 Ilumatobacteraceae bacterium | reverse complement strand
CGAGCGGCGCCCGCATCGTCACGACGCTCGCCCACGAGCTGCACCGCCGCGGCGGCGGCTGGGGCCTCGCCACCATGTGCATCGGCGTCGGCCAAGGCATCGCGGTGGTCCTCCACGCCTGAGCGGCCTGGCCCGGGACCGGGGCCCTGCCGGTCAGGCGGCGGGTCGTCGTCGCCCCGGTGGGTGGGGTGGTCGGAGGGGTGGTCGGTGGGGTGTTCGGTTGGGAGAGTGGTGGGTACGCCAGACGCTGCCGTCGGGTCGGATCCAGGTGACCGTTCGGTCGGGGGTCATCGTGACGGACCAGCCACCCTCGTGGAGCAGGTGATGATGCTGCTCGCAGACCGGCAGCAGGTTGTCGAGCAGGGTCGGCCCCTGCTTGGATTACCAGACGATGTGGTGCGCCTTGCAGTTCGTCACCGGCACCGCGCAGTCAGGGTGCGCGCAGGTGGAGTACATCGCCGCCAGCGCCCGACGTTGCGCCCGGTTCGGTGTGCGCAGCTCGGCGATGCGACGGACGCTGCCGTCGGGTTCGACGAACACGGCGCGGACGAGGGCGTCACACAGGAACCGTTGCATCGTCGACACGGGCACCGGTGTCCCATCGATCAGTTCGCACATCGTGTGGTCGTGGCGGCCCGACTCGGCCGTGGCGGCATCGGTGTGGATGTTCACCTCGGGCACACCCATCCCGGCACCACCGGTGGTGGCGGCGGCGACGACGGCGCGGGCCTTGAGCCGCGTGAACGGAATGTTGGCGTTGGCGGGGTCCTGACGCAGCCTGGCGAGGTGGGCGTCGATCACCGACCACCACTGCGAATCGGATTGCGGGTCGAGCTTGACCAGGGTGCACTTCATCCCCGTTCCGGTTTCGGTCCACCGGCTCACCTCGACCAGCGCTTGCTGGCGTTCGGCCTCCTCGACATCGCTGTTCGGCCGATGCCGTTCCTTGATCCCCGCGACGAGATCACGCGCGTACCGGTCGAACGCCGACGCCGACCGGCTCCCAGCGACCGCTGCGAGCTCGTCCCCGCGGTCCGCGACATCAGCCCGCTCGGCATCGGTCAGGTTCTTCGTGTGGCGGGCCAACACATCGAGGTGCTCACCCGACACCGCACCGTCGGCCAGCGCGTCGCCGAGTTGGGGAACGGTGGTGCAGGCGCGGTCGCGTTCGCCGGCGGCCTTCGCGTCACGGCCCGACCCGTTCGCACCCAGCAGGAGTGCGAACCCGTCGTCGGTGATCCCGGACTTCAACTCGTCAGCACGCCGCGCCAACCGCACATCGACCCACGCCGTGAACGACTTCAACGTCGCGTTCCACCGCGCCGCCCGCTCGAGCTCGTCACGATCTGCAGCGTCGAACCCGACCGCCACCAACCCCTGCAGCGCATCAGCAACCGCGATCTCGTTCATGCTCACCACCTGCAACCGGCTTGTCGGGCTTCCGTGGGACGCATTGAACGTCGATCTACAGATCACTCTACCATCGCAAACGTACGTACGCAACTGTAGCGTCAAAATCCCTGGATGGAGGGCGGCGGGGCCCCTCGCCACCATGTGCATCGGCGTCGGCCAAGGCATCGCCGTCGTGCGCCATCCGTCACGCGAGTTCGCTCACGCGCTGGGCGACGATCGCCTTGACCTCCGCGACACAGTCGTCCCACACCGCGTTCTGATCGACGCCGTCGGGGAACGTCGCGACGCCGGCGCTCAGCTCGCCGCCGCCCGCGACGAGGCACTCGCCCATCGACGACCGCGTGAGCTCGTCGAGCTCGACCGACTCCTCCTCGCTGAACTCCTTCATCGGAGGGCGATCCAGCTCACCCACCGACGCCAGGTACCCCGCCTCGTCGTAGGTGGCGAGCACGTTGCCGGCAGCATCCCAGGCGGTGACGCCCCGATGCTGGCCGAGCACGTGTGGGAACGCAGCGAAGCCGGCGATCGGACGTTGCCACCGCGGTCCGTCACCGTCGTCGTACCCCACGTACGCCACCTCGGGTGGCAGCCCCTCGATCACGAGCAGGTCGAAGGTCGCGACACGGTTGTCGACGGACGACGTCACGAGGAACGACCATGTCGCAGGGTTCCAGTCGGGACGGCAACCGCCGCTGCCGCCCTCCCAGACGCAGTACTGGACCTCGGCGGTGTCGCCGCCCGCGTAGACGAGCGACGTCGTGATCCGTTGGACCGGGTGACCGTCGATCTGGATCGCACGTGTCAGCGCGGCCACGGTCGGTCCGCCGGGCGAGTAGGTCGACGGGCCGAGGTCCACCGACGGGAACTCGACGCCCGGCGGCTGCCAGACGGGAGTGCTCGATGCCGCCGGAGCGGGTGACGCGCCGGGCCGAGCGACGAGAGCGAGGCCACCGATCGCAAGCGCGGCGGCGACACTGCCGATGCCGACCAGCACGTGGCGGGTACGGCGGCGGGGTTCGATCGGGACGATCGTCGCGGTCGTCGGCCCGACCCATTCGTCGGGGAGGTGGGGGGCGCGCTCGGCGTCGGTGGTCAGTGCGTCGTGGAGGATGACGTCGAGGTCGTTCATGGGAGGAGGTCCTTCCGGAGTCGGGTCGTGGCGCGGCTGAGGAGCGATCGGGCGGTGCCGGGGCGGATGCCCATCGCATCTGCGATCTCGTGGTCGCGCAGGCCCGCCCAGTAGCGCAGGACGACCGCCGTGCGCTGGTCGATCGAGAGCTGGGCGACGGCGTCGAGCACGCCGCCGGTCGGGCCGTCGGTCGCGCTCCGGTCGCCGGCGATCATCAAGCCGTTGCGGCGCTGCTCGCGTTCGCGCCGGCGAGTTCGCGCATAGACCCCGTTGAGGACACACCGGCGCAGGTACGCCGCCGGCTGATCGACGGTCTCGAACACTGCGTACGTCGCCGCGAACGCGTCCTGGGCGATGTCTTCTGCGGCGGCGGCGTCGTGCGTGAGGAGCCAGGCGAGTCGAACGGCGTCGGTGCGCTGGGCTCGGTAGAACGCCTCGAACGCGCCCACCCCTCGTTCGCCCTCCACGGTCGTCATCGCTCCCACATCCTCATTGATGCCACGGAGGCGCAAAACGCTGCACCACAGGTGCCGGGCGCCGGTGGTGGCTGGGTGCCGGACGTCGGGCGCCGAGGCCGCGACGACGTCAGCGCTCGCCGCAGCTGCCCAGTTGGGCACGTGGCGGCGTGGTCGCCAACGGATCGACCGAGGGGTCCGTGACGACGAGAGCCATCTCGAGCACCATCTCGTCCCATCCGTCGCCCGGTGCGGCCTCGTCGAGGATCGGCCAGTCGGGCACACCGGCCAGGGCGTCGGCGGCACCTTGCCGGCGCTCGGCGTCGCCCATATCACCGGCGAGCGCCCACTCGTCGAGCCACGCGCACGCGACGGAGACGGCGAGGTCGGCGGCGACGCTCGGTCGCGAGACGGTGGCAAGCGACCCGGCCACCGGGCCGGAGTCGTAACCGGCGGGCACGGGCAGGCCGACGAGGAGCTCGCCGACCACCGCTGCCCGGGTCGCCGGCGTGACCGTTCCGGCCGGCAGGGCGGCGGTCCAGGTCGCCTCGTCCACCTCGCGGAGCTGGGCGAACAGCGCGAGCGCCTCCTCCCTCGTGACGGCGACCGCATCCTGGACGTCGACCTCCCATGTCCAATCACCGCGGATCACGTGGATGCGAACGTAGGTACCGCCCTCCTCCTGCGAGATCACCACGTCTTCACCGGCGACGACCAACCGTTCACCCTCGTCCGGCGCGACCCGCCGGCGGAGGGCCGACTCACCTCCGTAGTAGAAGTGTGTCGAGAGCGTCCGCCGGCTGATCATCGGCGCATCCCCGGTCGGGTCGGACCCTGCAAGGGTGCTCGGTGGCGCGCTCGGCGTGCCGTCGGTGAAGTAGGTCTCGTTCCAGTGATCGAGCGCCGCCACCTGCTCGGGGCTCACGACCTCCCAACCATCGGGCACGGCTGAGACAGTCACCGCCACCCCGTCGTACGCGATCCCGGCTGCAAGCGCGCGGATGTCGTCGGCCGTCACGTCCCAGCCGTCGAGCGAGAAGAACATGCCGTCCGGCGTGGACCAGGTCGCGGTCGACAACTGATCCATGCGCGACACCGTGACGACCAGTCCGTCGGCATCGACGCTGGACGTGTCGGGCCACGCTGGTGTCGTAACCCCCGGGGTCGACGACCCCCGGGCGGCGACGCGCACCCACGGGCCGAGCGGGAAGGTGCCGGCCGGTGCGAGCACCACACCGCGGTCGGCCCGCGGCTCGGCGAGCACCTCGTAGACGTCGTACACGCTCCACCCCGGTGCGTCGACGAGGACGCGGGGCGGAACCGGCACCTCCGCTGCCGCTGCCACAGGCGACGACGGCGCCGAGGTCGTCGGGACCGCGCCGGTGGTCGGGGCGGAGGGCACGATGTCGTCCGCGCCGCCTGACACGAGCACCACACCGAGCCCACCAGCGACGGCGACCGCGGCTGCGGCGGCGAGCACACCACGGCGACGGCGACCGGGACGGTCACCGCGCTGGTCGAGCCGGAGCAGCGTCACGTCACCGCTCGGTCGAGCGACGGCGATGTCGCCGAACAACTCGCGGCGGAGCGCGGCGCGGTCGGCCTTGCCGAGTGCGGGGACGACGGGTTTCAGGTCGGCGAAGCGGGCGAGCTCATCCATGATCAGCCTCCAGGGCAGCGGGGGCGGGCGTGCGGGACGCCCGGAGTCGGGTTCGGATTCGGTTGAGGCGGGACCGGACGGTGCCCGCCGGGATGCCGAGCACGGCGGCGACCTCGGCACTCGTCATGTCCTCCCATGCGGTGAGCACCAGCACGTCGCGGTCGCCGGGGTCGAGGGCGTCGATCTCGTCGAGGAGGGCGTCGAGCTCGCGTACGGCGTCGACCCGCTCGACCGCTCGCAGGAGCGGGTCGATCTCCGTCGTGGCGCGTCCCGCCGAACGAGCGGTCGCGCGGAGCCGTCGCGACTCGGTGCGCCAGTGACGGCGGAGCAGGTTGGTGGCGATGCCGAACAGCCAGGCGCGCACGTCACCCTGGGCCGGGTCGTACCGCCGATGCTGCTCGAGCGCGATCCGGAACGTGTCGGCGACGACGTCGCGGGCGAGCTCGGGGCCGACACGGCGGGCGGCGTACGTATGGACGTCGTCGACGTACCGGTCGAACCAGCCGGCGACCGTCGCCCGGGTGTCGTCGTCGCTCATGTCCCAGTCTTGCCCGCACCAACTGCGACTGTTCACCGCCACGCCTGAGTCACGGAGTGACTCCGAGCGCCCCGCGATGACGGTCGACAACCTGGTCGCATAACCCCTGTTCCGGGCGTCGTACACTTCCGACCGTGCAGGGAGAGATCAGCGGGGTCGTACACGCCCTCATTCGCAACATCGACACGGTCGTGCGCGGCAAGAGTCACGAGATCCGGATGGCGGTGTGCTGCCTGCTCACCGAGGGCCATCTCCTCCTCGACGACGTGCCCGGCACCGGCAAGACCACGCTCGCCAAGGCGATCGCCGGCTCGATCTCGGGCTCGTGGAAGCGGGTGCAGTTCACCCCCGACCTCCTGCCGAGCGACATCACCGGCGTGATGATCTACGACCAGTCGAACGCGACGTTCCGGTTCCGTGAGGGCCCGGTGTTCGCCAACGTGCTGATCGGCGACGAGATCAACCGTGGCAGCCCGAAGACCCAGTCGGCACTGCTCGAGGTGATGGAGGAGCGCCAGGTCACCTCCGACGGTGTGACCCACCTCGTGCCCCGCCCGTTCTTCGTGATCGCCACCCAGAACCCGAAGGACTTCCAGGGCACGTTCCCCCTCCCCGACGTCCAGCTCGACCGGTTCACGATGCGGCTCAACCTCGGCTACACCGATCACAACACCGAGGTCCGGCTCCTCGAGGAGTACCACCGTCACGCCCGTGACGTCCCGGTGCAGGCGGTCACCGACGCCGAGCAGATGGAGCTCGTCATCGACGCCGTCGACAAGGTCGAGGTGTCTCGCGGCGTCCACGACTACATCGTCCGCATCGCCGCCGCCACCCGCGCCCACCAGGACCTCCGCCTCGGCGTGTCCACCCGCGGCACGCTCGCCCTGCTGCGCGCCTCACGTGCGTGGGCGGCTACCGCCGAGCGCGAGTTCGTCACCCCGGATGACGTGCAGGACATCGCCAGCGCCGTGTGCAGCCATCGCATCGCGCTCACCCCCGAAGCCGAGCTGCGCGGTGCACAGTCCGACCAGATCATGTCGGCCCTGCTCGACGAGGTTCCGGTACCCCGCACTCGCGAGGGCTGATGAGCGCAACGGCGTGACGGTCATGACCGGGAACGAACGATGCTGACCAAGTCGGGTCTCGGGCTCGCGATCGCCGGTCTCGCCCTCGCTGTGCTCGGCGTCTGGTGGCAGTACGAGGAGCTCGTCGTCGTCGCGGTGGCTGCGCTCATCGCGATCGTCATCGCGCTCTGGACCTCGCGCATCGGACACCAGGCGCGCATCGTACGGATGCTCCCTGCACCGAGGGTCGCTCGCGGTGATCCGATCCGCGTCATCTACCGCGCCCGCAACGACACCCGGCGCCGCACCGCAGCGGCCACGATCGTCGATCGCTGCGACGCCGCCGAGGTACGCATCGACATCCCCGCCATCGCTCGCGACGATCGGCTCGAAGTGGTCGGCGTCATCCCGACGCGTCGTCGCGGCGTGTTCCCGGTCGGGCCGTGGCGGCTCGAGCGCGTCGATGCCCTCGGGCTCGCGCTCGGCTCGCGCCCCTCCGACGAGGTCGGGACGGTCCTCGTCCACCCGCGTGTGCACAACCTGCAAGGCCCCTACGGCACGATGCACACGGTCGAGGACGAAGCGATGATCCGCCGTGTCGCCTCCGACCCGCTCAGCGGCTTCGTGTCGCTACGCGAGTACGTGGAGGGCGACGACCCGCGCCTCATCCACTGGCCGACCTCAGCCCGCATGGGCACGCTCATGATCCGCGAACACGTCGAGTTGCGACGGCCCGAGTTCACCGTCGTGCTCGACGCAGCGGCCCACGTCGCGAGCGAGGACGACTTCGAGGAGATGGTCGACGTGGCCGCGTCGGTCGCCGTACATGCGCTGCGCAGCGGCGTCGACGTGCGCTTGCGGACCACCGCACGTGAGTTCCCCGGCTCGGCCCGGCCGCTCGAGCGCAACACCCAGGTGCTCGACCTGCTCACACCCGTCCAGCAGGTGCCGGCGACGGCTCTCACGTCGCTCCCCGAGATCTTCCGGAGCGGTCTCGACCAGACGGCCATCGTGTTCGTGACCGGTCCGCTCGGCCCGTCCAGCACGTTCTCCCACACCGACCGACTATCGGTGATCCGGGTCGGCAAGGGCGCCGAGGCCGGGCGCGGGGTCACGCTCGCCGTCGACGATGCCCTCGAGTTCGTGCGGAAGTGGAAGCCATGGTTCTGAGGCCTGGCCGCCGCGCCACCCCGCCCGTGGCCCACAACCCGGCGCTCGACGCAGCGGCCGCAGCCGCAGCCGCCGTCGCGGCGTCAGAGGCCCACGCCCACGCGGCCCCGGCCGGCGAGGGTCCCGGCTCCGCCGAACCGACACCGGTTCGCGAGGAACCGGTCGTCCGCCGTCACGAACCGTCGGGACCGGTGGGACAGCGCCGTCGGGCGTCTCGCATCTTCCCGATCCGAATCGCACTCGTCGCAACGATGGGCATCGCGCTCGGCGTGCTCGGCGGTCGCGCCTTCGACGAGTTCCTGCCGGAGCTCCTGCTGCCACCCGTCGCGGTCTCGGTCCTGGCGTTGCTCCTACGCCGGCGACGGCTGATTCTGCGAGTCGCCGTCGAGTTCGTCGGTGTGATCGGCTCCGTCGTGGCCACCGGCCGGCTCACGGGCAGCACCGCTTCTAGCCTGCTCGGCGACCTGGCCGACGGTCCTCGCCGGCTCCTCACCACCGAGTGGCCGAGTCCGCTCGATTCGGGTGTCGCGATGGCGATCGCTGCGATGGTCGGTATCAGTACGGCGATCGCGGCCGACCTCGCTGGACGCCCGCGGTTCCACCTCGCCCCGCTCGCCCCGCTCATGGTCGGCTTCACCGGCGTGATGGGTGTCGCAGCGCCCGTGACACCGATGATGTGGACGCTGGCGATGCTGGGGGCGAGCGCGCTCGCCCTCGTGCTCGCTCGGCCCGGTGACGACCCCCGGACCCGTGTGCGCATCCTCGCAGGTGAGCGCACGTTGCTGGCCACGCTCGGTGGCCTGGCGATCGCCGTGCTCGCCACGTCCGGTGCGATCGCCTGGGCTGACCGGGCCGACCCCCGCCAGGACGTCCAGGCCGACGTGACCCTCGCGCTCCTCGACCCGATCGAACAGACCGCTGCACTGCGCGGCGCCGAGCCCGAGTTCGACATGTTCAGCATCGAAGATCGCTCGACCTTGATCGGCCCGACGCTGCCCGCCCGCTGGCGCACGTCGGCGTTGACCAGCTACGACGGCCAGCGCTGGCTCCCTACGGTCACTCTGCGCCCGATCGGGCGGCGGCTCGGCCAGCCGACGGTGTCAGGGGTCACCGCGCCACCGCCGATCGAATTCGACCTGAGCATCCTCACCGACGACGTGCGGCTGGTCCCGCTCCCGGGCCGTCCGCTCGAGCTCGACACCGACGGCGGCGACGTCGCGATCGCCACCGATGCCGACCGCACCGTGGTGCTCCTGACCGAGGCACCCGAACCCGTGCTCACCGTGCGCGTCGTGTCCGAGGTGGCACCTGCTGCCAACGAGGAATCCGTCGCACCGATCGGCCAACGTCAGGTCGACGAGATCGCCGGGGCGTTCGCCGACGCGGCCGACGCACTCGGCGGCGACCGCAGCGACACGGTGCTGGCACGTCTCCGCCGGATCGAGACCGTCATGCGCGACGACTGGCAACTCGATGTCG
Source organism: Ilumatobacteraceae bacterium (assembly GCA_022843125.1). Taxonomy (GTDB): domain Bacteria; phylum Actinomycetota; class Acidimicrobiia; order Acidimicrobiales; family Ilumatobacteraceae; genus Ilumatobacter. Next base: position 12,480 of record JALHOG010000079.1, on the reverse strand, counting down.
ACGCCCCCGGAGCGGGTCAGCAGCTCGCGCTGATCGAGCGGTTCGTGAACGAGACGCAACGCGGCACCCGCGAACAGTTCGTCACTGCGTTCGTGCTCCTGGCTCGTTCGATCGGCGTCGACGCACGCGTCGCCACCGGCTTCATCGTCCCGCCCGGCTCCCTCTCCACGCCGCTCGTGCTGAGTTCGTCACAGGCATCGGTGTGGGCCGAGGTCCGTCTCGTCGGTCGCGGGTGGTTGGCCTTCGAGCCGGTGCCGCGTGAGGAAGCCACCGACGGCGCGTCCGAGCCTCCACCGCCGGCACAGCAGAGCCCAGCTGCGCCGCAGCCGCCCGAGCCTCCGCAGAACGCCGCCGAAGAGGTCGACCCGCCGGTCCCCGACGAGGGCGACGACGTCACGGTCTCGTCGTGGCGCACGTGGGCGACCCCAGCCACCGTGATCGGTGGCAGCGTCCTGTTCCCGATCCTCGCGCTGAGCGGCACGATCCTCGTGGCCAAGTGGCTGAGGCGGCGGCGACGTCTCCGCATCGACGAACTCGGCGGCCGCATCGTCGGCATCTGGGCGAACACGACAGACTCACTCGTCGACGCCGGGCTCGTCATCGCTCCCGCCTGGACCGACGAACGGATCGCAGAAGGAGCTACCGAGGTGGCGCCGGGTGTGCCCTACGAAATGCGGCGGCTCGCACTCGCCGCCACGGCCGTGACGTTCGGATCCCCGACCACGACCGACACCCAGGTCGACGATGCCATCGCGAGCGCACGCACGATCGAGCGCGCGATCCGGACCGACCGGACCCGCCTCCAACGGCTGCGTTGGCGGCTGAGCACACGCTCATTGCGCAAGCGCTGGCGGTCGCCGATCGCGGTCTGAGCGGTCGCGGCGGAGGTTTGTTCAGCCCGACACGAGCTCGTCCCGGAGCTCGCGCTTGAGGAACTTGCCGCTCGCATTGCGTGGGAGTTGCTCGTCGCGGAACCAGATCGTGGCGGGGATCTTGAACTTTGCGATCCGTTCGGCGAGGAACGATTGGAGATCGGCCGTCGACATCTCGGCACCGGGCCGGAGCACGACCGCGGCCGCGACGTCTTCACCGAGACGCTCGTCGGGGATCCCGAACACCGCAGCCTCGGCGACGTCAGCGTGCTCGTAGATCGCTGCTTCCACCTCGGAGCAGTAGACGTTCTCGCCACCGCGCAACACCATGTCCTTGGCGCGGTCGACGATGAACACGAAGCCGTCCTCGTCGATGCGGGCGATGTCGCCGGTGCGGAACCAACCATCGCGGATCGCGTCGGCGGTGGCCTCGGAGCGGTTGAGGTAGCCCTTGATCACGATCGGCCCGCGGACCGCCAACTCGCCGAGCGCGTCGGGTGACGGCGCGACGTCCTCGCCGAGCTCGTCGATCAGCTTCGCTTCGAGCGTCGGCACCACACGCCCGCACGACGCCGGCTTCGCGGTGTAGAAGATCGACGAGTTCGCGGTGACGATGCCGCAGGTCTCGGTGAGGCCGTAGCCGGTGCTCGGGACACCGCTCTTCAGTGACTTGTCGATCTTGTCGACGAGGTCGGGCTGGATCGGCGCACCACCGCCGCCCATCCCTTTCAACGATGACGTGTCCCGGGTCGCCCAATCAGGGTGCATCAGCAGCTCGCGACTCATCGTGGGGACGCCGGAGAAGTTCGTGACCCGTTCGCGCTCGATGAGCTCGAGTGCCCGCGCTGCATCCCACCGGTACGTGAACACGATCGCTCCGCCGGTGAGGGTGCACGGTTGGAGCAGGCAGTTGTTCGCCGTGACGTGGAACAGCGGCGTCGGGGCCATGAACACGGGGGGCGTGACGGTTGCCGGGTCGACTGCGGGCGGCGCCGGCATGTCGCCCGCCGCTGCGGCCTTCCCCTCGGCGAGCTGGGCCGCCATGGTCATGAACGCGATGTTCATCACGTTGTGGACCGAGCCGCGGTGCGTCAACTGTGCGCCCTTCGGGAACCCGGTGGTGCCCGACGTGTAGAAGATCGTGGCGTCGTCGTCGGGATCGATCGTGACGTCGGGCAGCGCGTCGGGTGCGGCTGCAGGGTCGACCACGTCGCTCCACCGCGAGGCGTCGGTCGGCAGCTCACGGTCGGAGCGCACGGCGATGACGTGGAGGGGTGCGACGGCGCGGAGCTCGTCGAGGATCGGCATCACACGCTCGAGCCGCTCGTCGTCGGCGATCACGACCTTGGGCCGGGAGTCACTCAGCCCGTACGCCATCTCCTGGCTGGTCCACCAGGCGTTCATCCCGACGACGGCGGCCCCGATCGACACGGTGGCCCAGTACGACACGACCCACTCCGGGTAGTTGCGCATCGCGACAGCCACCCGGTCGCCCGGCCCCACACCGTGCTCGTCGCGCAGCAGGTGGGCGAGCGCCCGCACCTGTGCCCCGACGTCGCCGTACGTGTAGCGCTCGTCCTCGTACACGACATAGGTGCGGTCGGTGTAGAACGCGGTGATGTCCCAGATCGACCGCATGGTCGGAGGCGCCGACGCGAAGACCCGCATCGGCACTCCCAGCACCTCGGTGTCGGTCATCGCGAAGGTGGAGCCCTCCGCCGTCAGTTCGCGCCATGCCGCGTCGTAGTGCTCGATCACGGGCGCGATCATGGCCGCCCGGACACCCGCCCGTCGAGCGCGGACGTGCGGGCTGATTACGCTCGGCCGATGACCGACGACAGCTGGCTGCTCACCGGGCCGACCGCGCCCGACGAGGTGCGCCGCCGCTACGACGACTGGGCCGGCGAGTACGACCAGACGCTTCATGCTTGGGGATACGACGCGCCGAACCGCGCAGTGGCGCTGTTCGCCAGCCGACTGCACGGCGGGGACAGGGAGCCGGTGACCATCCTCGATGCCGGGTGCGGCACCGGGCTCGTCGGCGCCGCGTTGCGCGACGCCGGTGTTCCAGGTCGGATCGTCGGCATCGACCTGTCCGCCGCATCGCTCGAGCTCGCCCGTGAGCGAGCCGTCTACGACGAGCTCGCCGAGGTCGACATGCAGCGACCGCTCCCGTTCGGCGACCGCTCGTTCGATGGCGCGCTCTGCGTCGGCGTACTCAGCTACGTGCCCGACACTGCGTCGATCTGGCGCGAGCTCGCTCGCGTCGTCCGCCCGGACGGCGTCGTGGTGTGCACCCAGCGCGCCGACGTGTGGGACGAGCGGCGCTGTGACGTCACGCTCGACGACCTCGAGCGCGACGGCACATGGACCGTCACCGATCTCAGCGCGCCGATCGACTACATGCCGGGCAATCCCGAGTTCGGGCAGACGATCGGCGTGCGCTACCTCGCTGCGCGCATCAGCGGGTGAGGTGACCGACCACGAGCCCGCGGAGCTGGTCGATGTTGACGCCCTTCGCGGCGCTCACCCACACGATGTCGCCGGGTTCGAGCCGGCACCCGGCCGCCAGCTCGCGGCGTCGGTTCTGCCGGTGAGAGGAACGGACCTTGTCGATCTTGGTCGCGACCACGGTGTGCGGCACCTCGTTCTCGCGCAGCCAGTCGAGCATCTGCACGTCGAGCGGCGTGGGGCCGATCTCGCCGTCGACGAGGACGAACACCATCACCAGCGGCTCGCGCTCGAGGAGGTAGCCCTCGATCATCTCGGACCAGTCCTTGCGGATCCGCCCTGGAACTTTCGCGTAGCCGTAGCCCGGCAGATCGACCATGGTGCCGCCGCCGTCATGGGAGAACACGTTGATCAGCTGGGTACGCCCGGGTGTGTTCGACACCCGTGCCAACTGCTTCTGGTTGGCGAGGGCGTTGATCAACGACGACTTGCCCACGTTGGACCGCCCCACGAACGCCACCTCGGCGTCCGAGTCGGGCAGCTGGTGGGCGCGCGTGGCCGACGAGACGAAGCGGATCGCGAGCGGCCGGCCGGACATCGCGCCGAGTGTACGAGGGGCCGCCGGTACCGGGCGCCGACGGGCGCGGCCGACCCCACGGGCACCCGCCAAATCCCGGCGTCCGCAGTCAACCCTGTGTCAGGCTGCGGAGATGAACGAACGGCGAGGAATGGTACGGGCGGCTGGAGTTGCGATCACGCTGGGTGCACTCGTGCTTTCCGCGTGCAGTTCGGAGGATCTCGCCGAGCGAGCCGCGGAAGAGGCGATCGAACGCCAACTCGAAGCCGAGGGGCAGACGGGCGACGTCGACGTCGACCTCGGCGACGGTGAGGTCCGTGTGGAGACCCCAGAGGGCTCGATGGTCGTCAATGTCGACGAACAGGGCGAGGGCAACGTCTCGATCAGCGGTCAGGGTGAAGACGGCGACGTCGAGATGGAATTCGGCGAAGAGGACGGTCTGACCGTCATCTCGACACCCGAGGGCGAGATGGTGATCGGCGCCGGCGAGCTCCCGGATGACTTCCCGGCGGCGGTACCGGTCCCGTCCGGCCTCTCCGTCGAGACCGCAACGTCCATGGGTGGTGCGGACGGGGTTGCATACCTCGTCAGCGGCACGATCGACGGCGACTTCCTGGAGGCGACGCAGGCCTACGCGGCTGCGCTCGAAGCCGCTGGTTTCACCCGCGAATCGATCACCGAGAGCACCGACGGAACCTTCTTCGGGTTCGTCAGCGCCGACTGGAACGTCTCGGGTGGCATCTTCCCCGACGGGACCGACGGGAGCGTGTCTCAGGTGAGCATCAACGTCTTCGAAGCCGCGGGCTGACGCCCGACGCCGGCGATCAGCCGGCGATCAGCGTGGCGAGCGCCCACACCGCGGCGACGAGGCCGAGCGCGGCGAACGCCAGGCTGCGAGCCACGGGGGCCCGTTCGAGGCCGCCCTCCTCGCGAGGCGCCGACGGTGGCTTGACGACCGCCAGCAGGTTGCCCGCGAACAGGGCGCCGCCGAGCGCCAGCAGGAGCCATTGGAGCAGATCCTCGCCGAGGAACATGGCCACATCATGCCGTGCGCCGGTGCCGGCGCCACACCGACCGTCATTCGACGCGATCGGGGTGAAAGGTCCGGCGGGGCCCGGACAGGATGAACCGTGGTACCAATTCAGCCCGTGTACGACGAGGGCCCCGGCGGCGCCTGCGAGACGGATGCCGAGCCGACCGCGTGGCGGGCCCAGCGCTTCAGGGTGCTCTACGAGCATACGTATGTCGACCTCGTCGCCTACTGCCGCCGCCGGGTCGCGCCCTCACTGGTGGACGACATCGTCGCCGACGCCTTCCTCGTGGCCTGGCAACGCCTCGACGACGTCACGGGCGATCCGCGACCGTGGCTGTTCGGTGTGGCCCACAACCTCATCCGCAACCGTCGCCGCAAGGACGCCCGGGGCGCGATCCTGCATGAGGTGCTGGTCACCGAGATCATGGGACGCCAGGACGACGCCGATCCGCTGCACGTCGACGAGGTGCAGGCGCTGGTCGACGCACTGCACGCGCTGAAGGACTCCGACGCCGAACTCCTGCGCCTCGCGACATGGGAGGGTCTGCCCCACGCCGACATCGCTGTCGTGCTCGGCTGCTCCGAGAATGCCGTGGCCATCCGTCTCCACCGGGCCCGCGGCCGACTCCGCGATCGGCTGGAGCACGACCGCCGGTGGTCGGCCGGCAGCCGATCGCGCGACACCACGAAAGATCCGGTCGCCCCGACACAGGTAGAGGTCGACGGCGACACCAACGACTCCCGGAGAGGAACGCAGCGATGACCGATCGAGACCCCATCGAGATGCTCGGCCGCACCGTGCCGTTCGCTGCTCCAGCACCCGGGACCGCCGTCGAACACGATCCGGCCGCGCAGGCCCTGTTCGAGGAGATCATCGTGCAGTCACCCGACATCCGCCGCCCCGTGTGGCAACGTCCGATTCCCGTGTTCGGTGCAGCTGCCGCTGCGACGGCGCTGCTCGTCGGAGGGGTGCTCACCATCGGCGGTGACGGTTCGCCCTCGGCCTACGCCCAGGTGGTCGACGCCACCGAGGCCATCGCGAGCGCCCCGAGCGGAATCGTCACCGTCGAGGTCGACCTCCATGAGGCCCGCCAAGAGGGCGAGATCGGCGAGACGGGCACGATGACGATGGCCTACACGTTCGCCGGCGACGACTACCAGCTGGAGACGAGGTTCGACATGAGACCGATCGAGGACTCGCCGGACTCCGAACCGGAGTCGGACATGGTCATCCGGATGCAGACACGAGTCGTCGACGACGTCGTCTACATCTCCATGGACGGGGTCGAGGGATGGTCATCGACGCCGCTGTTCGAGGACAACGCCCCCGGAGCCTTTGCCGGCTTCAGCCCCGAGGACGGCGACCCTGAACTCGTGCTCGCCCTCGTGCGGGCAACGTCCGACTTCACCGAGGTGTCGACGGTCGATGGCGTGACGACCTTCAGCGGTACGGTCGCCGCGACAGCGATCTATGCGCTCGACGGTCTGCCCGCAGGCCTTGCCCTCGTTGCCGCTGAGCCCGGCCTCCTGCCCGAGCAGGTGCAGCTCACGGTCGAGGTCGCCGACGACCGGTTGCGCTCGATCCGGCTCGACGCCGTCGGACCGTACCCCGGCGACGGCATGAGTCCGAGTGGCTACATCGATGCGTCGATCACCACGACCTACAGCCGCATGGGCGACGCCATCGTGATCGAGGCGCCGCCTGTCGATGAGGTCACCCCGCCGGACCCGGCAGAGGTCGAGATGATGGAGCGGGCAGCCTTCCTGTCGTCCTACTTCGAGCAGTACCCCGAGTGCCTCGAAGCCGGTGGTGACGAGTCCGACAGGGACGGTGTCGACCCTGACGCCCCGCCGATCGATGAGGAGGCCGCCGGCGAGGCCTATGCCGAGGCCGTGGCGGCGTGCTTCGAGTCGGTCGGTGCGCCCGAGGCGGCCGAGGCCTGGCGGGAGATGAACGCGGCCACCCAAGGTCTGTCCTCAGACTGACCGAGATGTTGGCAACGCTGCCGAAGGGGCAGGTGGTTCGACGGGGTTCGGCGTGGGGTGACCGGTGTCATGCCCGATCGTGCACGTGCCGATGCACCGCCTGCGAACCTGGGCGCCATGACGCGTCGACGACCTCGTGCACACGACACTCCGGCCGGGGAGAACCCCCGCGTGCGAGACCTCGAGGTCGAGGTCCTGGCCGACGCCTGGTACGTCCTGCGCCGGGCGACGTTCGAGCACCGGCTTCCCGACGGCACCTGGCGTCGTGAGCAGCGCGAGGCGTACGACCGCGGCAACGGCGTCACCGCGTTGCTCCACGACCCCGAACGCGACACGATCCTCCTGGTCCGCCAGTACCGCCTGCCGGCCCACCTCAACGACCATCGCGACGGCATGCTGCTCGAGCTGCCGGCGGGCCTGATCGACGCCGGCGAGGACGCTGCCGAAGCGGTCCGGCGCGAGCTCATCGAGGAGGTCGGTCACGACATCGCCGATCTGCGCCGACTCTGGACGCTGTACATGAGCCCGGGTTCGGTGACCGAGCACGTCACGTTCTTCCTCGGGACGTATGGGGAGCACACACGGGTCGGGGCGGGCGGCGGCGCCGTCGACGAGCACGAGTTGGTCGACCTCGTGGAGCTGACGGTCGAGGATGCCCTCACGATGGTGGTCGCCGGCGAGATCGCCGACGCCAAGACCGTCCTCGCGATCGAACACCTCGCCCGCACCAGCGGTCGGTGACGTCAGGCGCGGACGAACCGCAGCCCGGTGAACCGTTGCCGGAACGCCGTCACGTCGGCGGCGACGGCGGCCGGATCGCCGGTGAGGGCACGCTGCACGAGCGCTCCCAGCTCCGGCATGTCGGCCGCGGTCATGCCGCGCCGCACGATCTCCGGTGTGCCGAACCGGATGCCTGCCGCGCCCTCTCGGCCAGGCAGGCCGATGCCGCTGGTGAGGAGGTTGGCCGGACGGAGACGTTGCGACGCGGCGTCGCCGTCGCCCCATGCCGCGGCATCGACGACGAATTGGTGCGACGAGGTGGCCATCACCGGCAGCCCCCGGTCGGCCAGCGCCGACGCCAGTGCCGTGGAGCTCGCCACCATCTCTGTTGCGTACGCGGGGCCGTGGTCGATCCAGTCGAGGAGCGCGATCGCGAGGGCGGCGGTGACCGACACGTCGAAGTTGGCGGTGAGGCCCGGGTACGCGATCGCGTCGATGCGCTCAGCGAGGTGGTCGCTGTTGGTGACCACGAGGCCGCCGGCGGGGCCGCCGAGGCTCTTGTAGGTGCTCATCGTCATCAGGTCGGCGCCCTCGGCCAACGGGTTGGGCCACACCCCACCGGCGATCAGGCCGCACACGTGGGCGGCGTCGAACAGCAGGGGGGCGCCGACCGACTCGGCGATGCGCTTGACCGCGGCCACCGGGTGCGGGTGCAGGTTGAGGCTGCCGCCCAGGGTGATCAGCGCCGGCCGCACGTCGTGCGCGAGCTCGGCCAGCCGTTCGACGTCGACCGTGAACCCGTCGGGGTCGATCGGTGCGTCGACGATGTGCAGCCCGTAGAGGCCGGCGGCGCCGGCGCAATGGTGCGTGACGTGCCCGCCGATCGAAGCCGGTGGAGCGATGATGGTGTCGCCCGGACGGCACGTGGCCATGAACGCGTACAGGTTCGCGAGCGCACCGGACGCGACCCGGATCTCGGCGTGCCGCGCTCCGAACACGCGGCACGCGAGGTCGGCCGCGACCACCTCGATCTCCTCCACCGCTTCGAGTCCGGTCTCGTACTTGGCGCCCGCGTGGCCGAGCGACGGATGCGACGACAGGCCGGCAGCGAGCACCGCCTCGGCCCGCGGGTTCATCACGTTGCCCGCCGGATTGAGGTTGATGCACTCGTCGTAGATCCGCGTGTTCCACGCGATGCGATCGTGGACGAACGCGTCGAGCGCGGCCGTGTCAGCGCCCTCGACCGACCGCCGGATCTCGGCCTCGCGCTGCAGGGCCTCGGGGCCGATCCACGCACGATGGGGAGCGTCGCTCATGGCGGCCGAGGGTACGCCAGCGGATCAAGCGATCACGCAACGGTCGAGCGGTTGAACTTGCGGATGCTCAGCGACGCGAATACCGCGATGATGCCGACCGACCACAGCACCGAGACGAGTGCGTCGTTGCCGACCGGGTTGCCGTTGTAGAGCGCACGCGCGGCGTTGGTGACGACGGTGAACGGGTTGGCGTCGGCGACCGGTTCGAGCCACCCCGGCATGGTCGCCGGGTCGACGAACGCCGACGACACGAAGGTGAGCGGGAACATCCAGATGAACCCGGCCGAGTTCGCTGCCTCGACCGAACCGACCGAGAGCCCCATCAACGCCTGGACCCAGCTCAGCGCGTAGCTGAACAACAGCAGCAGCATCGTCGCCAGCACGGCCTCGACCAGCGAACCCTCGAACCGGAACCCGATCGGCCAGAACGACACGACGAGCATCACGAAGAACGTGATGATGTTGCGCACGAGGTCGCTCACGGTCCGGCCGATCAGCACGGCAGAACGCGCCATCGGCAGCGAGCGCAGCCGGTCGACCAACCCCTTGCTGAGATCCTCGGCGATGCCGATGCCGGTGAAGGCCGAGCCGAACACGAGCGACTGGCTGAAGATGCCGGGGATGAGGAACTGGTCGTAGTTCGCGAATCCCGGCACGTCGATCGAACCGCCGAACACGTACACGAACAGCACCACGAACATGATCGGCTGGATGGTGGCGAAGATCAGCAGCTCGATGTTGCGGGGGATGATCCGCAGGTGCCGCATCGCCTCGGTCCACGAGTCGCGGAGGGCCCAGACCACCCGGTTCACGACGCCACCCCCTCGTGCTCGTCGGCGGCGCTTCGCCCGGTGAGCGTGAGGAACACGTCGTCGAGGGTGGGGCGGCGGACCTCGGCGTCGAGCACGTCGACCCCGGCGTCGTCCAGGGCGCGGATCACGTTCGGGACCACCCGGTCGCCCGACCGGATCGGGAAGTGGAAGGTCCGACCGTCGAGGTCGACGTCGACCTCGCCTGCGCAGAACGGGGCGAGCGCCTCGAGTGCGAGCGGCCGGCTCTCGGGATGCCGGATCTGGACGGTCATGCGATCGCCGCCGATCTGGTCCTTCAACTCGTCGGCGGTGCCGTTGGCGATGACGGTGCCGTGGTCGATCACGACGATCCGCTGCGCGAGCCGGTCGGCCTCGTCGAGGTACTGGGTGGTGAGCAGCACGGTGGTGCCGTCGTGTTCGAGCTCCTCGATCAGACCCCACATGGCGAGCCGGCTCCGCGGATCGAGCCCGGTGGTCGGCTCGTCGAGGAACAGCACCGACGGGCGCGCGATCAGGCTCATCGCGATGTCGAGCCGGCGGCGCATGCCGCCCGAGTAACCCTTCACGACGCGGTCGGCGGCGTCGACGAGATCGAACCGTTCGAGCAGCTCGACCGAACGCGCCCGCCCCTCGGACTTCGGCATGTGGAACAGGCGGGCGACGAACTCCATGTTCTCGCGACCGGTGAGCCGCTCCTCGACCGCCGCGTACTGGCCGGTGAGGCCGATCCGGGTGCGCACCCCGTGCGGGTCGGCGGCGACGTCGATGCCGTCGACGAACGCCTGCCCACCGTCAGGACGCAGCAGCGTCGTCAGCATGCGCACCGTCGTGGTCTTGCCGGCGCCGTTGGGGCCGAGCAGCCCGTAGATCGCGCCGCGCGGCACTGCGAGATCGACCCCGTCGACGGCGACCGTGTCGCCGAAGCGCTTCACGAGTCCGCGTGCGTCGATGGCGAGATCGGAAGACATGCGAGCCAGTCTGCCCGAGGGGTGTGGCACCGACGCGCCCACTTTTGCGGCCGTCGCGGCCGCTGCGGCCGCCGACCCTCGGAGATCGTCGGAGATCGTCAGAGATCGTCGGCGAGGCAGACCGGGTCGTCGGCGAACGCGGCGAGCGCCGCCACACGCTCGGCCGTGACCTGACCGAGTTCGACGCGCACCACGCCACGGCTCATCGAGACGGTCGGCACGGCCGGCGGCGACAGCTCGACGCCGGGGTCGACGATCTGGGCGGCGAGCCCCGTCAGCTCGGTGAAGGTCCAGTCGATCGGCATCGCGAGCACCCGGGCTGCGGGGAACTGCATGTCGAGCATGGTCTGGAGCTCGACCGCACCGCTGGACACCGCAACGACGATCCACCCCTCTCGCGCGCCCGTGCCGCCCCAGAGGTCGACCACGTACGGGAAGGTCAGCGCCAGCTGCAACGCCTGGCCCGTTCGCAGCGGATCCGGGAACATCGACACCGACTGCTGCACGCCGGTCCAGTCGAGCGAGTCGGCCGGATCGGGGATCTCGGAACACAGCGGGATCGCCAGCCCGGCCGGGCGCGCCGGCGCCGTGACCGGCAGCGACGCCGGGAGGGTCACCACCGTGTTCGAGGCATCATCGTCGTCACCACCACTGCACCCGCTCACGGCGACGATGGCGACGATGGCGACGATGGCGAGCAACGGCAACAGACGGCGGTTCACCGCCCCAGTCTCGCGTGTTCGAGCATGCCGACTTCGGGCACGGACGGAATCGGCGACCGACACGGCACTAGCTTGCCGATCGTGGAGCGGGTCGAGGTTGCGCTGCTGGTGGTGCACCTCGCCGCGACTGCATGCATGTGCGGTCTGATCTGGTGCGTGCAGGTCGTGCACTACGCACTGTTCGACGGGGTGGGCGCGGCCGGATTCGTCGAGTACGAGCGGCGACACCAGCGGGCGATCAGCTGGATCGTCGGGCCGTTCATGGCGGTCGAGGGCGTGTCGGCACTGGCGATCGCCGTCTGGCTCCGTGACGACGTCGGCGTGGTGCTGGTCGGTGCGAGCCTCGTGCTCCTGGCGATGATCCACGCCAGCACGGTGTTCCTCCAGGTTCCGGCTCACGGTCGACTCGGCGCCGGGTACGACAGCGAGGTCGTCCGCGGGCTCGTCGGCACCAACTGGATCCGCACGGCGGGCTGGAGCGCCCGGACCGTGGTCGCCGGCGCCATGGTGATCGTCGCGACCGGTTGATCGTCGCGACCGGCTGAACCCGTGCGGTCACGGGCGCGAGCGGATGCGGATCGGGCCCTTGGCCGTCGACGGGTCGACGACCCGGTCGGTGAAGAGCTTGCCGTGGAGGTGGTCGACCTCGTGCTGGTACGTCCCCGCGGTGAGGCCGCGGATGACGGCGTCGATGTCGTTGCCGTGGCGGTCCCACGCCGTGACGCGGAGCTCGGTGACGCGCGGGACGACCCCGCGGAGGTTGGGGACCGAGAGGCAGCCCTCGTAGTTGTTGAAGGTCTCGTCGGTGAGGCGCTGGAGGACGGGGTTCACCAGGATGGTGAGGGGGACGTCGGGCTTGTAGGGGTAGCGCGGGTTGTCCTTCACCTCGATCGCGCAGATCATCACGGGCTCGTACACCTGGATGGCCGCGAGGCCCGCGCCGTTGGCGTCGCGCATCGTCTCGACGAGGTCGTCGATGAAGCCCTGCATCGCGGGCGAGAGCAGCTCCTCGCGGGTCAGCGT
>JALHOG010000078.1 GCA_022843125.1 Ilumatobacteraceae bacterium | reverse complement strand
ACTGCGGTGATCGTGGGGTCGACCGCTGTGAAGCCACGTTCGAGACGTTCGTACTCCGACCGATCGATGAGCGGGAACCAGACCGAGCGGTGGGCGAGATCGTCGGTACGCCCGCGGACGCCCGCACAGATGACGAACCCGCTGTACGACCGTTTCGCACGATCGAGCTCACGTGCCCGCTTGGGATGCGGTAGCAGCTCGGTGTAGAGGTGGGCAGCATCGACGCCGGCGACCACGACGTCGGCGGGCTCGAACCCGCCGTCGGCCAGGTCGACCCCACGTGCGGCGCCGTTCGCGGTGACGATCCGCCCGACGTCGGTACCGGCGCGGATCTCGACGCCCACCCGCTCGGCGACCCGCACGATCGCATCACGGAGGCGGCCGATGCCACCCTCGACGTGCCAGACCCCACCGGCACGTTCGGCCGCCCAGAGGTGGGCGAGGGTCGCCGGCGCCTTGAACGGTGACCCTCCGACGCCGACCGCTGCGTTGTTGGCGAGCTGGCGGAGGCGTGGATCGGCGAAGCACTCCTCGGTGAGCGACGCCAACGTTCGCGTGCCGTCGAGCGCAGCGGGGTCGACCGCGGGGCGCGGGCGGCCGAGCAGCGACCGACCGGCGACGTTGGGCCGGTTCAGGAACGAGGTGCGGGCCTGATCCCAGATCCGTTCAGCGTTCGTCGCGAACCGCTGCCAGTCGGCGGCGCCGCCTGGGGCGAAACGTTCGAGCTCGGCCGACCACGCCGTGTCGTCGTCGTATGCCTCGAGCCGTGATCCGTCGACCCACGAGTAGCGCGCCTGCGGGTCGAGCGGGATCAGCCGGACCTCGTCGGCGAGGGACGTACCTGCGAGACGGAACAGGTCGTCGAACACGTCGGGTTGCGTGAGCACGGCGGGGCCCATGTCGAATCGAAAGCCCTCCATCTCGAGGGTCGCCACCTTGCCGCCGACGGTGGGGTTGCGCTCGAACAGCACCACGTCGTGGCCGCGGACCGCGAGTCGGACCGCGACGGCCAGCCCGCCGAAGCCTGCACCGACGACGATGACCTTCATTGCGGGCTCCGAGCCACGGGACCAATCACCCCGTCAGCATGGCGCAGCGACGCGTCACGGTGGCGGTTCTCCCCGCCAGGTGTCACCAGCGGACGACGGAGGTGGCGCGGGCGTACTCCTCGACCCGGCGCGCGGCGAGCTTGCCGGAGAGCAGGACGAACGGCACACCGACACCGGGCAGCGTCGACGAGCCGGTGAACACGAGGCCGGGCACCCTCGCATCGACGTTGTTCGGCCGGAACGGACCCGACTGGCGGACGGTGTGGCTGAGCGAGAACGGGGTGCCACGCTCGAGCCCCATCGCCTCCCAATCGAGCGGGTCGTACGAGCGCTCGACCACCACGTCCGTCGGGTAGCCGAGTTGGGCCACGCGACGGCGGAGGTCGTCGGCGAGGCGTTCGCCATCGCGAGCCCAGTCGATCTTGCCGTCGAGGTTCGGGACGGGCTCGAACGCGTACACCGTAGAGCACCCGGCAGGGGCGGCGAGCGGGTCGCCGACCGACTGCATCGAGACGAGGATCGACGGATCGGTCATCCGGACGCCGCGCTTGATGATCGCCTTGAACGCGCCCTCCCACTGGTCGCCGAAGTGGATGTTGTGGCGGGCCGCACCCTCCGGTGCAGCGCCCCGGACACCGGCCACCCAGAGCAGGCACGACGGTGAGTACCGCCCGCGCCGGGCCGCCCGGGGGGCGTCGGTGCCGCCGAGCAGGGTGCGGTACGCGACGGGAAGATCGGCGTTGCAGACGACCGCGTCGGCGGTGATGCGTTCGGACCCACCGATCTCGACACCGGTGACGGCGTTGTCGCCGCCACGCAGGATGCGGGTGACCGGGGTGCCGTATCTGATGGTGGCGCCGGCGTCGACCGTGGCGCGCGCCAGCCCGGTTGCGATGGTGTGCATCCCACCGCGGGGCGCGTACACGCCGCCGACCGTGTCCATGTAGCAGACGACTGCGTACATCGCGAGCGCATCCTTCGGTGACAATCCGCCGAGCAGCGTCTGGTAGCTGAAGATCCGCTGCAGGCGCTCGTCGTCGAAGAACGACGCGACCTTGCTGTCGAGCCGGCCGAACCCGCCGTGTTTCGCGATCTCGACGATGCCCCGCCACTTGCGCAGTACATCCCACGGCCCACCGAAGTTGGTGTCGATGAAGTTCGTCGACTCGGCCTGGTAGAGGTCGACGAGCCACTCACAGAACTCGTTGAACGCGCCCGCCTCCCGCGCGTTCGCGAAGCGGCGGATCTCCTCGGTCATCGCCTCGCGATCGTGCAGCACCCGCAGCTCGGAACCATCCGCGAAGGTCGCCCGGTACATCGGGTCGACCGGCTCGATCGTGAGGTAGTGCGCCATGTCCCGGCCGGCCGCTGCGAACGTCTCGGCGAGCAGGTTCGGCATGAGGAGAATGGTCGGGCCGGTGTCGATGTGGAAGCCATCGGACGCGAGGAGACCGACGCGCCCGCCGGGCACGCTGTCGCGTTCGAGCACGGTGACCTGGTGCCCGCGACGCACGAGGTGGGCCGCTGCCGACAACCCGCCGAGTCCGGCGCCGATCACGACGACGCGCACCTCAGACCTCCCGATTGCTGACGAAGTCGGCCAGCAACGCGAGCTCGTGGCGCGCAGCGGCATCGATCGGCATGACAGCGAGCGCCGTGACGGCTTCCGACGTGAGGCGGTCGATGCTCGCCTCGAGGTCGGCCAGCGCACCCGTGTCGACGATGACGGCCTGGATGCCCGCGACGTCGTGGTCGGTCAGATCGGGGTCGCCGACGCGATCGAGCACGGCGAGCTGCGCTGCGGACGCCCCCCGGCGCGCCCGCGCCAGCAACGGTGTGGGCTTGCCCTCGCGGAGATCGCCTCCCACCGGCTTGCCGGTGACCGTCGTGTCGCCGAACGCGCCCATCACGTCGTCGCGCATCTGGAAGGCGTCGCCGAGCGGGAGCCCGAACGCGCTCAGCGCCGGCGCGATCTCGTCGAACCGGTCGGGGGCAGCGAGCGCCGCTCCGAGGTGCAGCGGGCGCTCGATCGTGTACTTGCCGGACTTGTAGCGGCAGATGCGCTCGGACTGGGCCACGTCGCGCACACCCCTCACCGAGCCGAGCACGTCGAGCACCTGCCCGACGTTGAGTTCGATCCGCAGCTCGTTCCAGATGCGCCACGCGGTCGGGTTGGCACCTGCCATCAGCTGATCGGAATACACGAACGCGAGGTCACCGATGAGGATCGCGATGCCGTCGCCGAACCGGCGTGCATCGCCGCGCCATCCCGCCTCGAGGTGCCGGTCGGTGAACACGGCGTGAGTGGTGGGTTGCCCGCGCCGGCTGTCGGCGTCGTCCATCACGTCGTCGTGGAACAGCGCGAACGCGTGCATCAGCTCGAACGCCGCACCGGCGTCGACCACCATCGGGTGGTCGGGATCACCGCCGGCCCCGACGAAGCCCCAGTGGCAGAAGGCAGGTCGCAACCGCTTGCCACCCAGGAGGACCAGCCGGCGGATCTCCGCCATCGGATCGACGAGATCGGGATCGAACCCGGCCCAACGATCGAGCTCCGGCGTCAGGAACGAATCGAGCCTGCGCTCGACACGTTCGGCGATCGCTCGCAAGCTGGGCGGTGCTTCCGCAGGCACGGCTGCAGGCTAGGGGCCGCCGACCCCCGTGCGGCGCCGCGCGGCACCCGCTGACGGCAAGCGACTCAGCCCGCGTCGGGCTCGTCGTCTCCGTCGAGTTCGGCGACGACGGCGTCGATGCGGACGCGCGCAGCGGTGATTCGCGACCGGCAGATCGCGATCAGCTCGGCGGCGCGCGCCACCCGGTCGGCGAGCCGGTCGACGTCGACGTCGGCACTCTCCAGCTCGCGCAGGATGGAGTCGAGCTCGGCGAGCGCTTGTGCGTACCCCGGTTGATCGGCGTGGTCGGTCACGGTTGCCCTTCCTGGCGAGGCTGCTCCACTCGGCTCGTCACCGTACCGTTCGCGAGCTGGGTGACGAGCACGGCCCCCGGCGCCAGCTCGTCGGCAGAGCGGACCGCCCGGCCTGTCGCATCGCGAGTGATGCTCCAGCCGCGGCGCAGCAGGGTGACGGGGTCGAGCACGGCGAGCCGCGCCTCGGCGAGGTCGAGCTCACGGTCGGCCGCGGTGAGCAACCCTGGAGCGCGGCGAACGAGCCGGTCGTGATCGACGACGACGGCGCGCTCGGCTGCGACCAGCCGCCGCTCGGGCGCGATGCGGATGCGTTCGATCCGTGTGCTCAAGCGTTCGTCGGCGCGCTCGACCGCGGCGTGGGTGCGACGAGCGATCCGGTGGGCCCGATCGGACAGGGCGGTGGTGGCGACCGACACCTCATGACGGGCCACGGCACCGATCGCCGACCAGCGCTCGTCGATGGCGGCCAGATAGTCGTACACGGCGTCGATCAGGTGGCCGGCGCAGGCCGTCGGCGTCTTGAGAGCGGTGTGCGCGACCTCGTCGGCGACGCTGCGGTCGACCTCGTGCCCGAGCCCGGTGAGGACGGGGATCGGGCAGGTGGCGATGGCGAGGGCGATCGGTTCGGCGTCGAACGTCGCGAGCTCGTTGCGCGCGCCGCCCCCGCGGATGACGACGACGCAATCGAGGTCGCTCCGGCGCCCGAGCGTGCGGATCGACGCCGCGACCATCCCCACCGCCCACTCCCCCTGGACCCGGGTGTCGCACACGGCCAGCTCGAACCCGTAGCCGCTGCGCTCCAACTCGTTGTGGAAGTCATGCCACGCGGCCGTGCCGACACTGGTGACGACGCCGATCCGCAACGGTGCAGGCGCGAGACGATGCCGCCGGTTGGCATCGAACAATCCGGACGCCACGAGCGTGCGCACCACCTGATCGCGCGCCTGGGAGAGCTCACCCAGGGTGAAGCGCGGGTCGATGCCGGCCATCTTGAGGCCGAGGCGGCCGGTGGGCGCGTAGAAGTCGAGATGGCCGAAGATCCGCACCTTCATCCCGTTCGTCAGCTCGAGCCGATTGCGCTTGAGGATCGGGGTGAGGTTGCGCTTCATCGGTGCGAACAGCGACACGTTGAGCACCGCACGCCCACTGTCACCATCTTCGACGAGCGCGAAATAGGTGTGGGGGCCGCTGTGGCGCAGGCCGTCGATCTCGCCGCGCACCCAGACCCCGTCGGAGAATCCGCGGCGCATCTGGTCGTTGATCGCCTCTGCCAACTCGCCGACCGTGTACGTGGGGTTGGACGGGTCGTCGTGGGGCTCGTCGTCGAAGTCGAAAGACGGCTGGGACATGCACGGTCATTCTCGCGGATGGGTGTGGCGCGGCTGGCAAGCTGGATCGATGAACGTCGCTGACCACGTGTTCCACCGGGCCGAGCACCGTCCGATCGCCGTGCGCGCACACGGCTCCACGATCGTCACCGCCGACGGACGATCGATCCTCGACGGGGCCGCAGGGGCGATCGCGTGCTCGATCGGCCACGGACATCCGGCCGTGATCGCGGCGATGGCCGAGCAGGCGGCCACCGTGAGCTACGTGCACGCCCATTCCTTCGAGACCAAAGCGCTCTCAGCGTTCGCGACCCACGTCGCCTCGGTTGCTCCGATCGACGAGGCGCGGGTGTTCCCGGTGAGCGGCGGGAGCGAGGCCAACGAGTCGGCGATCAAGTTGGCGCGCGCGTACCACGTGGCGCGCGGCGACCATGAGCGTCATGTGATCCTGGCTCGACAGGGCTCGTATCACGGCAACAGCCGCGGTGCGCTCGACGCATCGCACCGCACTGCGTTGACCGCCGCCTACGAGCCGTGGCTCGGGCAGACCGCGAGGGTGCCGCTCGCGAACCCCTACCGCGACTCGCGTTCGGGTGAGGAACACGCGGCCGAGATCGACCGGGTGATCCGCGACGTGGGTCCGTCGAGGGTCGCGGCCTTCATCGCCGAACCGATCAGCGGCGCGACGCTTGCCGCCGTGGTGCCACCCGACGACTACTGGCCCGCTGTGACCGAGGTGCTCCGCCGGCACGGGGTCCTGCTGATCATGGACGAGGTGATGACCGGCTTCGGCCGGACGGGCCGCTGGTTCGGGAGCGATCACTGGGGCGTGCGGCCCGACATGATCACGTCGGCCAAGGGAGTGTCGAGCGGGTACTGGCCGCTCGGGCTGTGCATCGCTACCGGGGCGATCTACGACACGGTGACCGAGGCGGGCACGTTCTCGCACGGCTTCACGTGGTCGCATCATCCGGTGGGTGCGGCGGTCGGCGATGCGGTGCTGCGCGTGATCGAGCGCGACGACCTCGTGGCCCGCTCGGCGCTGCTCGGCGACGTCACGATCGCTCGGCTGCGCAGCGAGCTCGGCGACCATCCGAACGTGGGCGAGGTGCGCGGGCGAGGGCTCATGATCGGGGTCGAGTTCGTCGCCGATCGAGCGACGAAGGCGCCCTTCGGTGCCGAGGTCGAGGTGGCCGTGCGCGTGACCGACGCGGCGTTGGCGCATGACCTCACGGTCTACACGTGCAGCTCGGTGGTCGATGGTGCGGTCGGCGATGCCGTGTTGCTCGGGCCTCCGCTGAACACGAGCGAGGACGAACTCGACGAGATGGTCACCCGTCTCGTCGCCGCGATCCACGACGTCCTGCCCGCCTGATCGGCGATCAGGCGCCGAGACGGCGGATGTTGTCGGGGGTGATGTCTGCCGGATCGGCGTCGGGGTCGGACGGATCGAGCTCGACGAACAGCTGACCTTCGATCGGGAGGTTGCGCTCGCGGCGAACAGCCTCGAGCTGCTGGAGCGGCTTCTCGAGCTGGCGGCGGCGCGGGCCCATCAACTCCTCGAACTGGCGGTCGAGCTGCTCGAACTTCACGTGCACCTTCTCGAGCTGCTCGACGTACTTGTTCCACTGGACGCCGAACTTGCCCATCAGCGCGAGGATCTGGTCGCTCGTCTGCTCGATCACGAAGTTGTCGTAGGCCTGGCGGATGACGCCGAGGAACGCGAACAGGGTGAGCGGCGAACACATCACCACCCGTTGCGACATCGCATCGTCGATGAGCGCCGGATCGTGCTCGTGGATGAAACCCGTCAGCTGCTCGTTGGGCAGGAACATCAACACGTAGTCGACGCCCTTGCGCGACGACTCACGCGCATAGTCGCGCTTCGCCAGCTCGCGCACCCGGGCCCGAACATCGCGCAGGAACGCCGCTCGATGCGCCTGCCGTTCGGCGTCGGAGGTGGCGTCGAGGAAGCGGAGATAGCCCGCCATCGGGAACTTGACGTCCATGTAGAGCTCGTGGCCCTTGGGGAGCGGGAACGTGAAGTCGGGACGCCCGGTGGCGCCGTCGATCTGGGTCTGCTTGACGTAGTTGACGTTCTCGATGAAGCCGGCGAGGCGGAGCACATCGTCGGCCATGCGCTCACCCCACTGACCACGAGCGGTCGGGGATGCGATCGCCTCACGCAGCGCCCGCGCCGACTCGGACAACATCTGGGTGACCTCGGTGTGGCTGCGCAGCGATTGGTCGACCTGACCGAACTTGGTCGCGCTCGTCTCGGCGAGCGCCTTCACCATCACGCCGAGCTCAGAGAGCTCGGTGCGCATCTCGGAGCGCATCTCGTCGAGGCGGGTGTCGATCACGTCTTTCTTGGCGCCGAGCTCGGCGACCGATTGGTCGCGTGCCTGCTGCGCCGCCGCACCGAGCTGTTCGCGCTGGAGCACTGCCGACTGCTCGAGTGCCACCTTGACCGCGGCGTCGCGATCGGCCCCCGACTGCATGCGCATCTCGGCCATCGCACTGGCGACCGCCTCACGAACCACGACGTCGACCGGCACCGTGTCGGCCGGCATGGTGTCGGCCAGTGCCGCCGCATCTGACGCGAAGCGCCGCCGGGTGACCTCGACGCCGATCAGCGCGGCGGCGACCCCGACCACCACCACGAGAACAACGATCTGCACGACTTCCATGTCGTCCATGATGACGAGGGGGTGTGACACCGCGCGCGGACCCTCGCTGAGCTGGGGTGATCAGCGAACGCAGTGCGCTCCGACCGGACCGCGCTCGTCGACCAGCGAACCCCGCGGGAGGCCACGGACCACGACCGTTGCGTCGATCGACACCCGGTCGCCGCGCACGGCGACCGGAAACAGGTCCATGCCACGCTCGGGAACACCCTCGCGATGCTCACCCGTTGCGCCGAACAAGGCGGCATGGCACGGGCACTCGAACCAGCGCGACGACGGGCACAGCGACACCCGGCAGCCCTGGTGCGGGCACCGCTGATACAGCGCGAGGAAACCGGCCTCGATGCCCGGGTGGAGGGCGGCGTCGTACGCTGCGAGCGCGGCCGATCGAGCGGCACTCGGGACCATGACGAGCCAGGCGAGCGCATCGGGCACGTAGAGGGCGCCGTCGACGCTGATCGAATCGGTCACCTCGGCGACGGAGCCGGCGTCGACCTCGACCCCTGGCAGCGTCGTCCCACCGGCGCAGCCGACGCACAACGTCGCGGCTGAACCCCCGATGAACCGGCGCCGCGAGATCCGAAGCGTCCGCCTCATCGATCGGCTCCGAACACGAAGCAGCGGTCGGCGAGCGTGCCGAGCGCGTACGTGACGTAGTCGACCCCGAAATCGCGGTAGAGCACCCGGCACCGATCGCTCCAGGCGAGCGCCTCCGGCGAGGAGATGCGGTGGACGACCTGCATCACGCCGCCTTCGTACACCCGATACTCCGCGTAGGTACCGGGGAAGTCCTTCACGCACCCGACCTCGATCGACGGCAGGCCGCTGACCGCCATCCGCCGCACCCGGTGACGATGGGTGTGCCCGGCGGTGTAACCGAGTGCGGTGGCGTGGCGCGCGAGCACGACGTCGAGCGCGTCGCTGGCGCCGGGGTCGAGCCCGAAATAGCCGTCATGGCGACGTTCGTGCCCCGCATCACCGGGGATCCACTGCTGATGGTGTCCCATGACGATCGCGCGCTCACCTGCCAGCGCCGCAGCGGCGAGGTGGTCGTCGATCCAACCGAGTTGATGCTCTCCGAGCGCACCCGTCGTGCGGGTCGGGATCGCCGTGTCGACGAGCGCGACGTGCAACCCGGGGACGGTGATCCACTGGTCGCCGGCATACGAATCCTGGCCTCGATACGAGTCGTGGTTGCCGCGCACGACGTGGAGCCGCTCACCGAACGCCGCTCGGTAGCACGCCTCGAACGCGTCCCACTCGGCCTGCGTGCCGTCTTGGGAGAGGTCGCCCTTGACGATCACCGCGTCGGGATCGAGGGCTGCGATCTCGGCGACGGCTGCCCGGTTCATCACCTCCGGGTACGGCGGTTCGCCGGGCTCGGGCCGGATGATCGGGCCGTCGGGATGATCGTCGACGCGGCCGCACTCGGTCTCGCCGAAGTGGACGTCATTGACGGTGACGACCGTGGCGAGCAACTCGCCGGGCGGCCGGGGCAGGGTACGCACGGTGAAGCCGTGCAGCCCGTAGTCGGCGTCGGCGTGCAACCCCTCGTAGCGATGGGCCGCGCCGCCGTCGTGCACCACGACGAGGTCATCGGCGACGGTGGTGAGCTCGGCGGGCATGCTCCTGCTCGGCGCCGTCAGCGCCAGGGACGTTCGGCGCTCGCCAACCGGTCGCGGTGCCACCAGCGACCGCTGAACCGCCAGGCCTGGGTGTGCTGCCGCGTGGGCTGCTGCACCGCCATCGGCCGGGGCCAGAGCGCCTCGACGGCAGCGACGATCGCGGCAGCCTCTTCGGCGGTTGGCGCCGGCTCGATGCGTGTCTCGGGCATGCGTCCGACGTTACTCCCACGCTCGCGACAGGCGCGCACCGGCATACAACGACGCGCGGTTCGCTCAGACCTTGATGACGCGGGTGCCGGCGACCATGTCGTGCCAGGTGCGCTTGTCCTTGTCCCAGAGCATCCAGAGGTACCCGAGGTAGCAGCATTGCCCGGAGATGAAGCTGGCGAACAGGACCCGGCCGATCGCCCGACCCCAACCGGGCGGCTGGCCGTTGTCGACGCGGACGACCTTGACGTTCGCGATGCGTCGCCCCCAGGTCTGCCCGCGCTTCGCGAGCATCCGGAGGAAGAAGATCGAGACGAGCAGGCCGCCGAGGGCGACGATCGTGATCCCGGCCGTGAGCGGCGCGCCGTCTGGTGCACCGGGCGGGCACACAAGCTCGGACGTTCCGTCGAACTGATCGACCCACACGCACTCGTCGAAGGCTGGGATCATGAGGACCACGCCGACGACGATGAACGGGAGTGCGAGCAGCAGCGCGAACAGCCCGTCGAGGAGGAACGCCCCCAGCCGAGCTCCGAACCCGGCGTAGCGACCGTGCGCGAACGACGGCTGCCCCGACCAGCCGCCACCTCCGTACCCGGGTGGTGCGCCGTACCCGGGCGGCCCGGCGTACGGCGGGGCCGGCGCGGGCGGCGCCTGTGGCGGAAACCCCGGAGCGGCATACCCAGGCGGAGGCGGCGGTGCCGATGCCGGCGTCGGCATGGGCGGCGGCGGGGGCGGTGGGACCGGCGGCAGCGTGGGATCGCTCACGCCGCGTGTGTAGCACGTCGCGCGGGGCGTCACGGACGACCCGCGCGGGCGTGGTCAGAGCGGGACGTTGCCGTGCTTGCGCTGGGGGAGGTCTTCGCGCTTGCTGCGCAGCATGCGCAGGCCGGCGACGATCTTGCGGCGCGTCTCGGCCGGCTGGATGACGTCGTCGACGAAGCCGCGCTCGGCCGCCGCGTACGGGTTGGCGTACTTCTCGGTGTACTCGGCCACGAGTTCGGCGCGGCGGGCCACCGGGTCGGCGGCCTGCTGGAGTTCGCGCCGGTACACGATCTCGACGGCGCCCTGCGGACCCATCACGGCGAGTTCGGCCGACGGCCACGCGAACGACAGGTCGGACCCGACCGACTTGGAGTCCATCACGACGTAGGCCCCGCCGTACGCCTTGCGCGTGATGATCGAGATGCGAGGCACCGACGCTTCGCAGTAGGCGTAGAGCAGCTTCGCGCCGTGGCGGATGATGCCGCCGTACTCCTGGTCGACGCCGGGGAGGAAGCCCGGCACGTCGACGAACGTCAACAGCGGGATGTTGAACGCGTCGCACGTGCGCACGAACCGGGCCGCCTTCTCCGACGACTCGATGTCGAGCACCCCGGCGAGCATCATCGGCTGGTTGCCGACGACACCGACCGGATGGCCGTCCACCCGGGCGAACCCGCAGATGATCGACTTCGCGAAGTGCGGGAAGTACTCGAAGAACTCACCGTTGTCGACGACCGACTGCACGACCTTGTGCATGTCGTACGGGAGGTTGGGGCTGTCGGGGAGGATCGTGTCGAGCTCGGGGCACAGGCGGTCGGGGTCGTCGCCGAGGTCGTCGTGCGGTGGCTGCTCGAGGTTGTTCTGCGGCAGGAACGACAGCAGGAACCGCACGTCATCGAGGCACGCCTTCTCGTCGTCGGCGACGAAGGTGGCCACTCCCGACTTGCTCGCATGGCTCATCGCACCGCCGAGCTCTTCGAGCGTGACGTCTTCACCGGTGACCGTCTTCACGACGTCGGGACCGGTGATGAACATGTGCGACGACTCGCGCACCATGAAGATGAAGTCGGTCATCGCCGGGCTGTAGACCGCGCCACCGGCGCACGGCCCGAGGATCACCGAGATCTGCGGGATCACGCCCGACGACTGCACGTTGCGGCGGAAGATGCCGCCGTAGCTCGCGAGGCTGACCACGCCCTCCTGGATGCGGGCGCCGGCACCGTCGTTGAGGCCGACGAGCGGGGCCCCGGTCTTCAGTGCGAGATCCATCAACTTGTGGATCTTCTCGGCGAACACCTCGCCGAGCGCACCGCCGAACACGGTGAAGTCCTGGCTGAACACGAAGACCTTGCGGCCGTCGACGGTGCCCCACCCGGTGATCACACCGTCGGTGTACGGCCGCTCGTCGAGCCCGGCTTCGGTGGCCCGGTGGCGGGCGAGCATGTCGAGCTCGTGGAAGCTGCCCTCGTCGAGGAAGTACTCGATCCGCTCGCGGGCCAGCAGCTTGCCTTTCGCGTGTTGGCGCTCGACCGCGCGATCCGACCCGGCGTTGAGGGCTGCTTCCCTGCGGGACCGCAGGTCGTCGAGCTTCTGCTGCATCGTGCTCACGAAACGCACGTTAGTGGCCAGGAGGTACACGCGACCCAGGTGACCATCGCAGGCAGCGCTGGGCGATGACTGTTGACGCTGGCGCGGCTACGTTCACAATTGTGAAATGCAGCGCGGAGAGGTCGCGACATCTTGACGAAGCGCTGTGCTTGACGTTCTCCGGTCGCGGTGATCGGGCCGAGAACGCCGTTCTGGGCCGCGGTGGACGCGATGACGGCTTCTCGCTCATCGAGCTGATCGTCGTCATCGTCGTGCTCGGGATCTTGTCGACCGTCGTGGTCTTCTCGGTTCGCGGCATCGTCGACCGGGGTGAGGCGGCGAGCACCGAGATCGACGGACGTGTGCTCGTGACCGCACTCGAGAACTACTACGCGAGGAACGGCGTCTACGCGACCGAGGCCGAACTCGTGGCTGCGGGCTTCATCCGCGACGAGTCAGCGCGCCACGACATCACGCTCACGCCCGACCGGGCCGACTACGTCGTCTTCCTGGTGCCCTGAGCGGCGACCAGCCGCCCAGCCGATCAGCCGGCGTCGATCAGCCGGTACGTGATCGTCACGTCGGCGTTGACCTCGTGGGAACCCGCCTCGACCGGGGTCGACGCCTCGAACCGGGCTGCCATCATTCCGCGCCCGACCGACATCACCCCGCTGCCGCCCTCCACGATCGAGATCACGTCGCCGATCGCCGCACCGGCGGCGCCCGCCAGCTCCGTCGCCAGTGAACGGGCCGACTGGACGGCGCCGAGGCGGGCTTGGCTGCGATGCGGGGTCGGATCGAGCACCGAGAACGACACCCCGTGCATCGTCAGGTTGGGCCCACCGACGTGTGCGACCGCGTCGATCAGCGCGCCGACGGCGGCGAGGTCGCGGATCAGGATCGCGAGGTCGTTGCTCCCCGTGTACCCGTGCTGGCCGGGCCACAGGTTGGGACCACTCGTGGTGAAGTCGGCGTCGTCGACGCCCTGCTCCCGCACGGCGGCGATGATGGCGTGCATCGCTTCGTTCGAGCGGCGGAGTGCATCCTGCGCGTTGACACCGGTGACCTGGGCGCCGAACGTGAGCCGGGCGCAGTCGGGCGTGACCGTGACGCTGCCATGGCCGGTGACGGTGATCGTGCGATCCATCGGCGCAGTCTGACACCCGTCGCGATCAGAGGTGCGACGTGTACGGCGTCGCGGTCGGCGACCCGGTCGGCGGAGCCCACGACAGCACCGGCTGGGCCGAGCGCGCGGCGATCGCGTGCGCTGCCTCGATGATGTCGTCCTCCCCGACCAGGACCAGATTCGCGGCGTCGGCGAGCGGGATGAACGAGTCGTGCGCCGCGATGCGAGCGATCGGCCCGCCGAACCCACGCTCGACGAGTCCGGTGACGACACCCTCGCCGGCCCCGCCCGAGTGGCGCGTCTCGTCGACGACCAACACCCGCCCGACCGCGTGGGCATGCGCGAGCACCTCGTCGATGGGGAGCGGGGCCAACCAGCGCAGATCGAACACCCGGCACGACACGCCATCGGCTGCGAGCCGCCGCGCGGCGCGCAACGACAGGTGCAACCCGTTGGCCCAGGTGACGATGAGGACGTCGTCACCATCGCGGACGAGTCGGCCCGACCCGATCGGGACGTGGTGGGTGGACCACTCGGTCGGCGGTTGGTACGGCGCCGTCCAGATGCCGTCGCCAGGTTCGAACAGGTCGCGGGTGTGGTAGAGCGCGATCGGCTCGAGGAAGACGCTGACGGTGCCGTCTGTCGCGGCGGCTGCGGCGAGCGTCCGCAGCATCGGCGCCGCGTCGGACGGATGCCCGGGCGACGCGACCACGAGGCCCGGTATGTCGCGCAGCACCGCCACCGCGTTGTCGTTGTGGAAGTGGCCGCCGAAGCCCTTCTGGTACGCGAGGCCGGCGACGCGGACGACCATCGGGTTGCGGTACTGCCCGTTCGAGAAGAACGACAGGCTGGCCGCCTCGCCACGCAACTGGTCCTCGGCGTTGTGGAGGTAGGCGAGGTATTGGATCTCCGGGATCGGGAGCAGACCGGAGACCGCTGCGCCCAGCCCGAGGCCGAGGATCGACTGCTCGTCGAGCAGCGAGTCGAACACACGGGCGGCACCGAACCGCTTCTGGAGTCCGCGGGTGACGCCGTACACCCCGCCCTTCGCACCGACGTCCTCGCCGAACACGAGCGCTCCGGGATGGTTGATCAGCGTGTCGGCGAGCGCCCGATTGATCGACTCGGCGAGCGTGAGGGCGCCGTCGTCCTCGGGGAGTGACGTCGCGTACGACTCGCGTCGCCGGTCGGCCGGCGGTGGGAGCGAGGCGGCGGCGTGTACGGCATCCGGACGGCGGGGCGACAACGGCGCCATGACCGCCTCGGCGGTCTGCAGCTTCGGCCCGGTCGCGAGGTCGTCGGCCAACGCCCGAACGCGCTCGCGGGTGATGAGGTACTCGTCGACGAGGTCGCCCGGTGCGCAGGCCCCGGCGGTGACGAGCGCCCGCGCGGTGGCGAGCACAGGATCGAGCGCGTAGTCACGCCGGATACCGGACGCGCCGCGGTACCCGGCCTCGACGTCGGTTCCGGCGTGGCCCATGTACCGCACGGTTCGGAGGTGGAGCAGCGCCGGCTTCCCGGTGGTGCGGATGTGGCGGGCCAACTCGGCGGTGGCGTCGAACACGGCGAGCGGATCGGTGCCGTCGACCTGCGCATACCGAAGGCTCGGGCGGGACGCGAACGTCGCCTCGATCCAGCCGGACGGGGTGGGGACGCTGATACCCCAGCCGTTGTCCTCGCAGACGAAGAGCAGGGGCACCGGCAGACCGCTGTGCGCCGTGTAGCAGGCCGCGTTGATCGCCCCCTGGGCGGTGGAGTGGTTGGCGCTCGCATCACCGAAGGAGCACACGGCCAGAGCGTCGTCGGGCCATGCCCCTGCGATGCCGAGCCGCTTGGCGCGACCGATCGCGAAGGCGACGCCGAGTGCTCGCGGCAGGTGGGACGCGATGGTCGAGGTCTGCGGGATGACTGCGAGGTCGTGGTGGCCGAACACCTTGTGGCGCCCACCCGAGATCGGCTCATCGGCGAGCGCGAGCAGGCCGGCGAGCACGTCGCGCACCCCGTCGTGGCCTGGCCGCTGCAGGGCGCGAGCGCAGTAGAAGCCGCCCGACCGGTAGTGGAGGAGCGCAGGGTCGGTCACGCGCAGCGCAGCAGCGACGGCGGCGTTGCTCTCGTGCCCGGCGGAACCGATCGTGTAGAAGCCGCGGCCGCTCCCGCGCAACCAGCGAGCGGTGTGGTCGAGTACGCGACTCTGCACCTGCGCGGTGAACACCGACCGGAGCAGGTGGGCGCGTGACGTGTCACCCGACCCGGGGCTCAGCCCTGCGATGCCGTCGAGCAGCGCCTGCTCGAGATCGTGCAGATCGTGCGGCCGCTCCATCAGCATCGAACGCTACTGGCGCGCCATCAGTGGGTGGGTCACACGAGCCAGGCGGAACGGTCGATCGGCCGGTGGAGGCTCTCGCGCTCGTACCGGAACGGCGCAAGCTCCGGCCCGGGCTCGGCGCCGAGGGCGAGGTCGGCGAGCGTGCGACCGAACCATGCCGCGAACTTGAAGCCGTGTGCCGCGCCGAGCGCGATGCTGATGTTCGGCTGGTCGGGAAGGCGGTCGACCACGAAGTCGCGGTCGCTCGTGAGGGTGTAGAGGCACGTGGTCGAGCGCGGCGCGGCGAACCGGTCGCCGACCAGGTCGCGCACGAACGCACCGAGCCGCTCCTCCATCCCTGGGTCGGGGTCGAAGGTGCGGGTGTCCGGGTCGACCTCCGGGCCGCCGCAGTCCTCCGAGGCCTTGATCGAGTCGATGTGGCCGTAGACGGGGAAGCCGTAGTAGCTCGGGTCGTCCATCCAGATCCACACCGGGAAGTGTCCAGGTTGGAGGTCGGTGAGGTCGTCGGTCGGGAAGTACGACACCTGCTCGCGTGTCACGGCCAACGGCACGTGGTGACCCAATGGTTCGAGCAGCTGGTTGGTCCACGCGTCGGCGCACACGATCACGTGCTGCACCCGCGTGCTCCCGTGCTCGGTGATCACGTCGACCTCGCCGCCGTCGCCGTTGCGGACGGGGCGCAACTCGAGCACCGGTGTGAACGGACGGAAGTCGGCGTCGTACGCGTCGGCCAGACGTTGCAGGACGGATGTGCCGCGGGCGGCGGGCGCGATGCCGGTCTCGGCGGAGTGGATCGCCATCACGTCGCCGTCGACCACGCTGCCCCGCGCGAACGCCGGCCAGCGGCGACGCACCTCGCCGGCATCGATCCACTCGTGCTCGACACCGCACGCCGCGAGGCTGGAGCGGTAGGGCTCGGGGTCGATCGCCGCGTCGGGCGGGAACAGGTCGATGCCGCCGGTACGCAGGATGATCGACTCCTCGGCGTCGGACTCCACCGCTGCCCACGCGTCGTACGCCTGGGCGGTGAGGTCGACGTATCCGGGGGTGTGGTACGACCGCCGGATGATCCGCGAGTGATCGTGGGACGCCCCGCGCACGTGGCCGAGCTCGAACCGGTCGAAGCCGACGACGCTGACGCCGCGGCGGCTCAACCAGTAGACGGCGGCCGACCCGAGGCCACCCAACCCGACCACTGCCACCTGGTACTCGCGCTCGCTCACGTGCCTCGCCCCTGTCCTGATCGTCGAGTCAGGAATCTAGGACGTGGGCGGGGCTACGGTCGCACCATGAGCGTCAACGAGGTGACGATCGTCGCCGACGACGGGGTGCACCTCGCCGCCACGCTGTACCTGCCCGACCGGTCGGTGCACGCCGGCCCGCTGCCGTCGGTGATGGAGGCGCTCCCCTACCGCAAGGACGACGTCACCGAGTCGTACCGGCCCACCTACCACCGCTATGCCGAGGCCGGGTTCGCCGTGCTGCGGCTCGACCTGCGCGGCACCGGATCGTCGGCGGGGATCGCCACCGACGAGTACGCCGAGATCGAGCGCACCGACCTGCGCGCCGCGATCGCGTGGCTTGCGTCGCAGCCGTGGTCGAACGGTCGGGTCGGGATGTTCGGTACGTCGTACTCCGGCTTCAACGGCCTCCAGATGGCGGTCGAGATCGAGCGGCTCGGGGTACCGGCCCTGCGGGCCGTCGTGGCCACGTACGCCACCGATGACCGGTACACCGACGACGTCCACTACTGCGGTGGCGTGCTGCGTCAACTCGACCTCGTCGACTATCCGCTGTACATGGTGTGCATGAACGCGCTCCCGCCGGTGCCCGGCGTGTTCGGCGACGGCTGGCGCGACGAGTGGCGGCGCCGTCTCGACGACACGCCACCGTGGTTGCTCGAATGGCTCGACAATCCGGCCGACGGCCCGACGTGGCGGCGCGGGTCGGTGCGCCTCGGGCCCGATGGCGCCGGGTACGAGCGCATGGGCTGCCCCACGATGCTGGTGGTCGGCTGGGCCGACGGGTACCGCAACAACTCGTTCCGGGTGGTCGAGCAGTACCAGCGCAACGGCCTGCCGTGGCGGCTCCTCGCCGGGCCGTGGGTCCACAAGTCGCCCGAGTCGGCGCGCCCGGGTCCGAACGTCGACGACGACGTCGAGGTGCTCTCGTTCTTCGGCGAGCACCTCCGCGACGACCCGCCGTCAGCGGCCGCAGCGGCGCAGGTCTTCGTCCGTGCCCCGGTCGTGCCCGAGCCCGACCTCGCGTTCCACCCCGGTCGATGGGTCGAGTTCGACGAGTGGAGCGAGCCCGCTCCGGCGGTGTGGCGGCCGCAACGCACGGGCATCGACGCGCTCGCCGTGCGCGGCGACGTGGGCACCGCCGCGTGGAACTCGTGCGGCGGTGGGCTGCCGTGGGGGCAGCCGCTCGACCAGCGCGACGACAACGCCCGTTCGATCACCCACGACTGGCCGCTCGGCCCCGACCACGCAGGGCTCGACCTGATCGGCCACGCCCGGGTTCGTTTCCGCGTCCGGTCCGATCAGCCGTACGGCCACGTGAGCGTCAAGCTCTGCGACGTCGCCGGCGACGGCACGTCGACGCTGGTCACCAGGGGCATGCTCGATCTCACGCACGTGGGATGCTGGCCCGCCGACGACCGCGGCCAGGTCGGCCGTGCACCCGCGCCGATCACGCCCGGCGAGTGGATCGATGTCGAGATCGCGTTCGAGGCGACGACGTGGACGTTCCAGCCCGGGCGGACCCTGCGGCTCGCGATCGCCGGGACCGATTGGCCCAACTGCTGGCCGCCGCCCGGGCCGCTCACCCTCGAGATCGACGCCGGCTCGGTCGAGCTCGCGCTGCCGCTCACCAGCGAGCTCGTCGACTCCACGCACCGGTTCGTCCCAGGGCGCGGGCCGAGCGTCGACGAAGCCGACGGTGTCGAGTGGCGTGTCGAGCACGACGTGCTCCGTCGCGAGACCCGGGCGTTCACGCGCTACGGCGGCCCGTACGAGGGGCTGCACGGCGCGGCGATCGTCGACGACTACCGCGGCGAGGTCGGCGTGTCGACGGTCGATCCGGGCATCGCCTGGGTCGATGCCGCGTCGTCGTACCGGATCGAGTGGCCCGAGGTCACCGTGCGCACCGAGTCGACGTTGACGATGCAGTCCGACCGGGAGCGCTTCGACGTCGAACTCGTGCTGCGCGTGTGGGACGGCGACGACCTGATCGTCGACCGCACCTGGACCCGCCAACTCCCCCGCTGACACCGGATGAACGTGCGCGTGAGCAATCGTTGCTCATGACGTGACCACCGCAGGCCGCGCACGATGCGTCGCATGGGACGACTCTCCGACAAGCACCAGGAAATCGAGCGGCGGTTGCGCGAAGCGATCGTGCACGCAGTGCCTCCCGGCGAGACGATCCGCGGGGTCGTGATCGGCAACCACCAGCGCACGTTCTCGGTCAGTCTGTGGGCACTCGGCGTGACCGAGCAGCACCTCGTGCTGCAACCCCTCGACCGCAAGTACGTCCCGAACGGCGCTGCGATCGCGCTCCACTCCGACGAGATCGAGGTCGGCAACATCTTCGGCGACGGCGCTGGCCTGTCGATCGGCAAGAAGACCCAGGAGCTCCGGTTCTCGGCACGCGGCGAGAAGTACAAGTTCATGACCCTCGGCGGGAACATGCTGGAGAACCTGTTCGCCAGCGACGGTCAGCTCGACGGGCTCGACGCGATCGTCGAGTTCCTGCGGGCGGCGAAGCGCTGACGCACTGCGAGCCGATCATTCGGCCCAGTTGATGCGGAGCGTCGACGGGTCGTGCGGATCGATACGCACAGCGAGCCGCGACCCGACCTGCGCCCGTGCGAGGTGGAGCAGTTGCACGACCTCGGTGCGCTGCACCGGGACCGGAACACCACTCGGCATCGTCACGAGCAGGTCGAGCTCGATCATCGGGTTGTGATTCATCAGGGCGCCGGTCTGGCGGGCCCCGGTGACGATCGCGACGGTGTCGAAACCCTCGGTCGCCAACCGGCCGTCGGCGACCTGCTCGTTCGCCTTCGCCAGCATCGCCGACACCGCCGACATCTGAGCCGACGCGTTGGCCAGGATCTGCTGGGTCGGATACTGCTCGCTCACCGCGCGGCCCTGCTTCGACAGGGTACGGAGATCTTTCAAGAAGCTCACGGAGACCCCTCAGCAGCAGACGCGACCGAGCACGGTTTCAGACTGCCCGGTACACATCGCTGAACGCCCGCGCCACAGCCGGGTCGTTCTGGATGCGAGCGTTCCACCCATCGTGCGCCCGCTGCCACGACGCAGCGTCGATGCCGCGCGAGGCGGCGATCCCTGGGAGCAGCGACTGGTCGTATCCCTGCGGCGCGATCGCCTTGACGATCGTGGCGTAGCAGGTGAGGTCGACCCCGGCGATCGGCTCGAGCCCGCCGGCCTGCGGCTGGAGCTGACCCGACGCCGCCATCTGGTGCGCCACGGCCTGGCCCATCACGTTCTGCTGCTCCGCCATCATCTGCGCCTGGAACTGCTGCGCCGATGCCGCCATCTGCTGCGCCTGATCGACCAGGCCGGGCGCCGCCTTCACGGCGTCCTTCATGTCCTTCATCTGCTTGAACAAGCCCATCGTGCGCCTCCATCATCGAGCCCGCCGGGGCTCATCACCCCGACGGGCCGGTCGGTGACCGATCGTCACCAGGTTCCCGTTGCGGTCATCGTGAACGCGTCACCGCCGCCGAGTCATGAGTAGGGATTACTCACGGGTGACGCCGGGTGCAGCGGTACATTTCGAGCGGTGCAGCCTGGGGCCGGTCGACGTGACGAGCTCGTGCGTTCGATCGTCGAGCTGATCACGGGCGAGGCGACATCGCCATCGACATCGATGCGCGGCGTCACCGTGGACGGGGCGCCGGCGATGGGGGTGTCGACGGTGCTGCGTGAGGTCGCAGCCGCGCTGCGGGCGCGTGGAGGATCAGCGCGCATCGTGGTGCTCCCCGACCCTCGTCCCGACTGGCTGCGCGCGTCCGGCGATGTGCTCCTCGTCGACGACGCCCATCTCGCCGACGGCGACCAGCTCGCAGCACTGCGGGACCTCGCGCTCACGGGGCCGTTGGTGCTGGGTGTGCGAGCCGGCGCAGCCGACGACCGGCTCGCCTATCTCTGGCGCAGCGGTGCCGTCGAACACGTCGAGCTCCCATCGCTCACCCGCGACGAGATCACGGGCCTCGCGACGCAGGTGCTCGGCGGCCGGGTGCACCGGATGCTCGTCGACGACCTCGCCCGCAACAGCGGCGGGCGGCCGGGGTTCATCGTCGACGAGCTCGGCTCCCTCCGTGACGACGCCCAACTGGTCACGGGAACGGGCCTGGTGCGCAGCTCGCCGACCGCGGCCATCGGGCGGCGACTCACCGGGCGCGCGCGAGCGCTGTTGACTGCACTGCCAACCGACCTCTCCGCCGACGTCGAACTGCTCGCGGTCGCCGGTCACCTCCCCCTCGATGCTCTCGCCGACCTCGGCATCGACCTCCCGGCGCTCCGGCTGCGCTGCCTGGTGCGGCCCGGCGATGACCTGGACCGGACCGTACGGCTGGACCCGCCGTCGTTGGAGCGCGCTGTGCGGGCGGCGATCGCTCCCGAGCACCACCGCACGCTCGCACGTGCGATCGACGATGCATGCGGCGACCGGCTGAGCGCCTACGACCGGGTGCGAGTGACGCTCGAACTGGGCGACCGCGCCGAGGTGATCGGCATCGACGAGCTCAAGTCCGCGGCGACGGAGGCACTCTCCGCCCACCAGCCCGGCGAAGCGCTCGAGCTCGGGCAACGCGCGGCGGCCATCGGTGCGGAGGGTCTGCTCGTGCTCGCCAATCTGCTCGCCGACGTCGGACGCCGCCGCGAATCCGCCGCCGTGTACGCCCGGCTGCTCGCCGACGTCGATACCGATCCGATCGTGCGTGGCATCGCGGCATCCGAGTACAGCGTGCTGCTGCTCTGGGACCTGGCCCGCCCCGACGAGGCGATGGCGGTCTCGCTCGATCTCGCAGCCTCGGCCGCCGGGACGCCGTTCGACTCGCTCGGCCGTGTCCACCTCGCGGCGACCAAGCTCTACGGCGGCCGGCCGGTCGAGGCGCTCGTCGCGCTCGAGGGCGCCGACCGCAGCACGCTCGACGCGACGCTCACGAACACGCTCGACATGGTCGAGGTGACGGCGCGAGCGATCACCGACCCTGGCGCGATCGGTGGCCCTGCAGCGGTCGACCGGATGCTCGGCATCGAGCACACCGACCAGCCGATGCTGATCCGCCCTGCGGTCGGCGCGATCGCCGCGACCCTGGCCCTGGAGTTGGGCGGTCACTGGGCTGCCGCTGAAGCGGTGCTCGACGAGTTCCCGCCCGATCGCCTGTCCGACCGGACGACGATCTCGATCGCATGGCTCGCGCTCGCGACCGGCCGCACGAAGCTCGCCGTCGGTCGGCTCGACGAGGCCAGGGTGTCGGCGGCCGAGGCCGCTGCAGGCTTTGCCGACATCAACCATGCGAGCGGGGTGCGATGGGCGCGGGCGACTGCGATGATGGCGGCCGCGCTCGCCGGTGACCACGCCGCGTGCCGCGCCGAGCTCGACACCTGGCAGCGTCTCGACCCCGGTGCACCCTTCCTCGACGCCGACCTGCTTCGGGCTCGCGCCTGGGCCGAGTGGCTGGTGGGCAACAGCGCCGTCGCCGCTGCGCTGCTCGACGACGCTGCCGAGATGGCCGCTGCGTCGGGTTCGGTCGGGCTGGAAGCGATCGCGAAGCACGATGCGTTCCGGATGCTCCGGGCGCCCGTTCGGGCGCGGCTGGCGGTGCTGGCCGAACGTTCGCCGAGCCCGGCGATCGAGCT
>JALHOG010000077.1 GCA_022843125.1 Ilumatobacteraceae bacterium | reverse complement strand
GCTCATGTCGATCGCCACCAGACCGTCCGGCGCTGCCGCCAGCACCGCCGGGTCGGTCAGCACGTCGCGTACCTCGACGCCGGTGGGCAGCATGGTCACGACGACATCGCAGTTCCCGACCGCCTCGGCGAGACCGGCTGCAGCGGCCGCGCCGTGCTCGGCCGCCCACGCCGCGGCGCGGTCCGGGTCGGCGTCGACGGCCGTGACCGCGAAACCCGCACGGACGAGGTTGGCCGCCATCGGCCCGCCCATGTTGCCGACCCCGACGAACGCAACCGACCGTACAGTCACTGGATCTCCCCCATCTCGCGCAGGGTGTCGGCCGCGACCCGGAACCCCTCGACCGCTCGCGGAACGCCGCAGTAGATCATCGAGTGCAGCATCACCTCGCGGATCTGCACCGGCGTGACGCCGTTCGCGATCGCGCCCTGGACGTGCACCCGGATCTCGTTCGGCCGCCCGTAGGCCACCAGCATGGCGAGCGTCAGCATGCTGCGGATCGCCGGCGACAGCTCCTCGCGGGTCCAGGTCTCGCCGAAGCAGTAGCGCGTGACGTAGTCCTGCATGGGCCACGAGAAGTCGTCGCTGGCGACGATCTGGTCGTCGGCTCCACCTGGGCCGAACATCGCGCGGCGCATGTCGAGACCGGCGGCGAACGCCTCCTCGGCGTCGGGCCACCGCTCGCCGGCGCGTTCGCGCGCGGCGTGCATCGTCGGATCGTCGCTCATCGTTGCCTCCCCGGGGCCGTCGCGTACCGGTGGCCGCGATCGCCTCATCCTCGCGACGACCCGCGACCCCGAGCGACGTGAGCGTTGCCCACGGCGGAACGGCGTCACGGCGTGAACCGGCGACTGGTTCCTACAATCCGCCGAGTCCGACGGGGAGATGGAGGGACCGTGACGAGAGCTGCCGTGTTGCACGAGGGCACCGACGTGCTGACGATCGAGGAGATCACGAGCACACCGCTCGACCCGCGCGAGGTCCGGGTCCGCACGAAGGCGTGCGGCCTGTGCCACAGCGATTACCACGTGATCGACGGGACGCTCGCGCGACCCCGCCCGCACGTGCTCGGGCACGAGGCTGCGGGAATCGTCGCCGAGGTCGGCAGCCAGGTCACCGCGTTCGCCCCCGGTGATCACGTCGTCACGTGCCTCGTCATGGGCTGCGGCGACTGCAAGCGCTGCGCCCAGGGCCAGCCGACGCTGTGCACGGGTGGCGCCGCGACCAAGCGCGCCGCCGGCGAGCCGCCCCGCCAGCAGACGCTCGACGGCCGCCCGATCACCGGCTTCGCCAACGTCGGCGGGCTCTCCGAGGAGATCGTCATCGACGAGCGCGGTCTGGTCGCCATCGGCGACGACGTCCCGATGGACCTCGCAGCGATCCTCGGATGCGCCGTGGTCACCGGGCTCGGCGCCGTGTTCAACGTCGCCGACGTCCAACCCGGCGATTCGGTCGCCGTCATCGGCTGCGGTGGCGTCGGCCTCAACGTCATCCAGGGCGCCCGCATCGCCGGGGCGTCGCAGATCATCGCGATCGATCTCTCACCGGCGAAGCTCGAGGCGGCGAAGGCGCTCGGCGCGACCGACACCGTCGACGCCTCGCAGTCTGACGCGGTCGCCGAGGTCCAGCGGTTGAGCGGCGGCGGCGTCGACCACGCCTTCGAGGTCATCGGCCGCCCGGCCACCGCCGAGCAGGCGCTGGCGATGTGTGCCAACGGCCGCACGGCGTACGTGCTCGGCGTGATGTCCGACGATGCCGAGTTCTCCGTGCGCGCCGAGTACACCAAGCGCGGCAAGTCATTGCGCGGCGTGATGATGGGCGCAACCCGCCCGCGGGTCGACATCCCGCGCTACGTCGAGATGTGGCGTCGCGGACAACTCGACCTCGACGGGATGGTCAGCCGGCGGCTACCGCTCGACGACGTCAACGACGGCTTCCGGGCGATGGCCGCCGGAGAGGTCAACCGCGCCGTGGTGGTGTTCCCGTGAGCGGCCAGCGTCTCGCCGGGCGCCGGGCCGTGATCACCGGCGGGGCCAACGGCCTCGGTGCTGCCACCGCCGAGCTGTTCGCCGCCGAGGGTGCGCAGGTGGTGCTCGCCGATCTCGATCGCGCCGCCGACGCCGGCCGGGCCCTCGTCGAGCGGATCGAGGCCGCTGGTGGAACCGCGTACTTCGTGCCGGTCGACGTCCGCGACGTCGACGGCACGATCGCGATGGTCGATCGGGCCGCCGAGCTGATGGGCGGCGTCGACGCCGTCGTCGCGTCCGCGGGCGTGGGCGCTCCCCCGACGGCGACCGGTTCGGTGCGCCAGCTCGTCGACATGGACGCCGGCTCGTACGACCTCGTGATGGACGTCAACGTGAAGGGCGTGTTCGTCACGTGCCAGCGCGCCGCCCAGCTGATGATCGCCGGCGGCTACGGCGGCACGCTCGTGACGCTGGCGTCGATGGCGTCCAAGCGGCCGACTGCCGGCGTGTACTCGATCTCCAAGGCGGCGTGCTGGATGCTGACCCGGTGCCTCGCCCACGAGCTCGGCCGCTACGGGATCCGCGCCAACGCGATCGGCCCGGGCTACGTCGACACCGAGCTGTTCCGCTCGATGGTGGTGGCCGGCGCCGGCGACGACCTCGACGAGCAGGAGGTCTGGGTCGAGGCCCGGCGCTCGCAGGTGGCGCTCGGCCGGCTCGGCACGCCGCTCGACATCGCCCAGTGCGCGCTGTTCCTCACGAGCGACGAGTCGAGCTACTTCAGCGGATCGATCCTGCACCCCGACGGTGGCTACACGTCGACCTTCGGCGGCGGCTGAGCCCGTGACCGAACCGTTCGACCTCTCCCGCTATGCGGCCGCCGTGTTCGATCTCGACGGCACGGTGTGGCTGAGCGAGCAACCGGTCCCCGGCGCGCTCGACTTCGTGGCCCGGTGCCGCGAGCTCGGCCTCACGGTCACGTTCGCCACCAACGCCACCGCGTTCTCCGTGGAGCGCATCACCGAGCTGCTGATCGAGTGCGGGCTCGGGCGTGAGGGCGACGCGGTGATCACCGGTGGTTCGGTGGTGGCCCGGTCGCTCGCGGCGCTCGGTGTGCGCGAGGCGATCGCCGAGGTGCCGCCGGCGATGGCCGCAGCGATCGCGGCCGAGGGCGTCGAGGTGCACGCCGTGCCCGACTCGGCACCTGGCGACGGATGGGCGGCTCCAGCGCCGGATCATGCGCTCGTGCTGGGAGCGTCGCGTGCCGCCACCTTCGGCAGCGTCGAGCGGATCGGCCATCTCGCCTCGATGGGGCATCCGCTGTACGTCACGTCGCTCGACCCCGGCTACCCGGCGCTCGGCCGGATGGAACCGGGCGGCGGGATGCTGGTCGCCGCGCTGCGGGCCCTCTACGAGGTCGAGCCGTACGTGCTCGGCAAGCCGTCGCGCGAGTATGCCGACGTGGTGCGGTCGCAGCTGCGCACCGACGGCTCGGTCGTGATGTTCGGTGACTCGCAGCGCGCCGACATGGGCATCGCCGAGCACCTCGGCGCCGACGGCGTCCTGATCGCGCCCACCGGCCGGGTCCGCGGCGACCAGTCACGACCCACCTACGTCACCACGGGGCTCGATGCCGAGATCCGGATCCACGAGGAGGCCTGACGATGACCGTCACCGTCGAGCGCGCGATCACGTTCGCCGAGAAGGAGGGCTTCCGCCACCTCGAGCTCGACGTGTACCGCTCCGATACCCAGGGCGGCGAGCGGTGGCCGCTCCTCCTCTACGTGCACGGTGGCGGCTGGCGGGTGAGCTCGCGCCAGCGGGCGCCGCGCGAGACGCGCAGCTGGACACCCGACATGTTCAGCCAGCTCGCCGAGGCCGGCTTCGTGGTAGCGGCGAACGACTACCGGTTCAGCGGCGAGGCGCTGTTCCCCGCTGCGATCGACGACACCACCGACGCGCTCGCCTGGCTGCGCACCAACGCCGACCGGTTCGGCATCGACCCGACACGCGTGGTGCTGTTCGGCCAGTCGGCCGGCGGCTACCTCGCCGCCGCGGTCGGACTCGATCCGTCGATCCCACCGGTGCAGGGCATCGCCTGCTGGTACCCGCTCACCGACTTCTCGGTGCTCCGCGACGACTACCCAGCCGCCGATTTCCCGTCGGCCTGGCTGGGCGCCCCGCTGTCCTCCGTGCCCGATCTGGTCGCCGCGTCGCGTGTGCCTCGTCTGGTCCGGCCCGACGCCCCGCCCGTGCTCCTGCAGCACGGCACCGCCGACACGATGGCCCCGTTCGAGCAGAGCGTGCTGCTGCACGATGCGCTCGCAGCGGTGGGTGCGAGCGTCGAGCTCGAGGCGGTCGAGGGCGCCGAGCACTTCTTCGGCGGCGCCGACGACCCCACCGTCCGCGCCCTGTTCCAGCACCTCATCGACTTCGCGAAGCGCTGCACCCGCTGACGCGGCCATCACGAGCCGCACGTGTTGTACGTCGATGTACAATTGCGTACGATGTTGCCATGGCCACGATGACCGCAAGCCAGGCGCGAGCAGCCCTGCCCGAGATCCTCGACCGTGTGCTCGCCGGCGAAGAGGTCACGATCACGCGGCATGGTGAACCGGTCGCGATCGTCGTCCGGCCCGATGCCGTCCGGGTGCGGCGAGCCGATGACGCGCTCGCCCAGGCCGAACGCATCCGCGCCCTGCTCGCGGAGGGCCGCGCCAGTCACCTCGACGACGTCCCAACGTTGACTTCGCACCGAGCCGATGCGCTCGTCGCCGACGTCCGCGCCGC
Organism: Ilumatobacteraceae bacterium; assembly: GCA_022843125.1. GTDB lineage: Bacteria > Actinomycetota > Acidimicrobiia > Acidimicrobiales > Ilumatobacteraceae > Ilumatobacter. The sequence goes on along the minus strand of JALHOG010000077.1, from coordinate 18,203 downwards.
ACGCGCGACCCGCTGACATCCGAAGCTCCACCGTGGACGCATTCGACGCCGACGTGCTGATCTATGCAGCGGTCGCCCGGCACGCGCTCGGGCGGCGCGTTCGCACACTGTTCCCGGACGAGCAGGTGGCAACCAGCGGCGCTGTCGCCGGGATCGGATCGGTGCTCCTCGTTCCGGAGTTGCTGACCAAACCGCTGCGAGACGGTGCCCACGACGAGCTCGCCGCACTCACCGCACTGCTCGCACGGCTCGACCTCCGCCCGACCGACGAGGCCACCGCCAACCTCGCAGTGGCGCTCGGTGCGTCGTATCGGCTGCGCGCTGCGGATGCCGTGCACCTCGCCACTGCTGTCGCTGCCGGCGCCGACCGATTCATCACGAACAACTCGGCCGACTTCACCAAGGCGATCGTCGAGATCGCCATCACCTACCCGTCGGACCTCGCGGCGTCCTGACGCAACGTGGCGAACAGCCCGAGGGTCGGGCCGGCATCGGCCCACCGGCCGGAGGTGACGCGGTGGCGCTCGCCTGGCATCCGGACGAGCGTGTCGATCGCCGACCCGTGCCGGTCGATCAGGTTGATTCCGTCCGGGCGGACGTCGACACGGACGCGGACGCCGCACAGGTACAGCGCGACCGGGGTGGTGCCGAGCAGCTCAGCGATCCGGGCGGTCGCCGGACGACGGAGATCGCGGATCGAGCCGACGATCAGCAGGGCGTTCGGCCGGTGGCGCTGCGGCTCACCCCCGCGGACGCTCGGATCACCGGACACGATCGAGAGCACCATCCCCACCAACCCGAGCACCACCCGCGACACCGCCGCCCTCCATCGCACCGGGCGGATCTTGACATACGGAGATCCCGGTGTTCGCGGGTCATTGTCGAATTACGGTGGGTCGGCGCGTCATGGTGGGGCCGGCGATGGTCGCCGGTCATGAGAGAGGAGTTGCCATGAAGTACTTCGTGTTGCTCGCCAACGACGGCGAGATGACCCCCTGGACCGAGATGACGCCCGAGGAGCAGGAGGCGTCGATGGCCAAGCACGGCGCGTTCGACGAGGCGTGCGCAGCGCGCCCCGGCGTCGAGATCGTCGGCGGTGAAGCATTGGGTGACGGCTCGATGGCCACCACGCTGCGGACCAGAGGCGGCGAGATGACCGTCACCGACGGACCGTTCGCCGAGGCCGCCGAGCAGATCGGTGGGTACTACGTGATCGACGCCCCCGACCTCGACACCGTGATCGACCTGTGCCGGGTCCTGCCCGCCTATGACATCGACATCCGACCGGTCATCGACATGTCCTGAGCAGCTCATCGAGCAGCTCTACCGGGCCGAGTGGGGTCGGCTGTCGGCGTTGCTCGTGGCGCGCACTCGACGGCTCGACCTCGCCGAGGAGGCGCTGGGCGAGGCCTTCGCGCGGGCTGCCGCGCGATGGCCCGCCCAGGGCATCCCGGCCAACCCGGCAGCCTGGCTCTACACCGCAGCCCACCGCTACGTCGTCGGGCGGCTCCGCGCCGAGGCGATCGCCGGCCGGAAGGCGCCGCTGCTCGCAGCCGGAGCCCGCTGGTCACCACCCGACGGACCGGCCGAAGCGCTGACGGAGGAGCTGCCCGACGACCGCCTGCACCTGATCCTGCTGTGCTGCCATCCGGCGCTACCCAGCGAGTCGCGCTCGGCGCTGGCGCTCCGCCTGGTGATCGGCACCCCGACCGAGCAGATCGCCCGGCTGTTCCTGGTGCCGACGCCGACGATGGCGGCGCGCCTCACCCGCGCCAAGCGCAAGATCGTGCTCGCCGGCATCCCGATCGACTCGCCGATCGGCGACGAGCTGCGGGCCCGGCTCGACGAGGTGTGCCGCACGATCTACCTCGCCTTCACGGCGGGCTACACGCCGGGGACCGGTGCCGACCTCGTGCGCACCGACCTGGCGGGCGACGCGGTCCGGCTCGCCGCGCTCGTGCACCACCTCGTCCCCGAAGCGCCACAGGTGCGGGCGATGCTCACCCTCCTCGTGCTGCAGCACTCGCGCCGCGATGCTCGCCAGCATGACGGCCACCTCGTCACCCTCGCCGAGCAGGACCGGGCGCTCTGGCACGAGGACGAGATCCGGGCGGGGCTCGCGCTGGTGGCCGGGCTCGCACCGGGCGAGGGGTACGCGGAGGAGCTCCGGCTCCAGGCGCTGATCGCCGCCGAACACGCCCGTGCCGCCACCGCCCAGGCCACCGACTGGTCCGCGATCGCCGATCACTACGCCGTCCTCGAGGCGCACACGGGCTCCCCGGTGGTGCGCCTCAACCGTGCCGTCGCGGTCGCCGAGGTCGACGGCCCACTGGCCGCACTCGACGTGCTGGCGGGGCTCGACGCCGCTCTCCCCCACAGCCACCGGCTCGCAGCCGTCCGAGCCGACCTGGCGGCGCGAGCCGGCGACATCGAGCTGGCGCGAACGTCATACCGCGCAGCGATCGAGCACTGCACCAACGACGTCGAACGCGCCCACCTCACCGACCGCCTCGCCGCGCTCGCCTGACGACTGTTCGTGCATCGGCCATGGGCGTTCGCCGACCAGACGAACCCGCGCAGTTCCCGAGCCGGTTGTCGCCGGCAGCCGTTGAGATGAGCAGGTGTTCGTTCTCGGTCGTCGAGGCGCAGGCGCCGTTCCGTGCGCCTCGCGTGGTCCGGGTGCAGATCGCCGGGTCTGTGCGCTGTTCTCACCGGCGAGGCGCGTGTTCTGTGCGCGCTGTGGTGGACGTTCTGCGCCGCTTGTCCAGCGCGTGCTCTTGCTCGGATCACTGCTGCCGCGATGCGGTCCGACTCGCTCAGGCGCTTCGCTTCAGAGGGCCGCCCCAGTGACTCGTCCAGGTTTCGCGAAGCAGTCGATTCTGTTCCGAGCGGGAAGCGAGGCTGGATCTGAAACATCTCGACTGCGCGGGTGCAACCATTTGGGGGTGCTCGGCGTCGGTGGAGGTTGATGGAGCAGGTGCCCGCGATCCCGATGCTCGCCGACGATTGCCCGACGGTGGCGGTGTCGGCCACGTTCGAGGCGCTGTTCACGTCAGAACGTCAGCCGATGCTGCGGCTCGCGCTGCGCCTTGTCGACCTCCCCGAACGCGCTGAGGAGATCGTGCAGGACGCCTTCGAGAAGACCCTCGTCGCGTGGCCGAAGCTGCGCGAGCCGGGCTCGTACCTGCGAACATCGGTAGTCAACGGATGCCGGTCGGAACTACGACGCCGTGCCGTGATGCGTCGCCACCCGTGGCCCGCCGGAACCGTCGCCGAACTCGATCCGCTCGACTCTGAACTGCTCGCTGCGATTGCCCGGCTATCCCCGCAGCGACGTATCGCCGTCACACTGCGCTACTGGGCCGACCTCACCGAACCCGACATCGCCGCCGCGATGGGGGTGCGTGTCGGAACCGTCAAATCTCTCCTCAACCGCGCCCTCGCCGACCTGCGGCGCGCCGACCTCAAGGAGGCATCGTGAGAACTGCGCTCCACGACCGCATCGGCCAGGCGCTCGAACGCCGCGCCGATCCTCCGATGCACGTCGACCTTGACGCCGTCCGTAGAGGCGCCGTCCGCCGCCGCAATCGCCGTCGAGCCGGGACGGTGCTGGCGCTCGCGTTGATCGCTGGTGGCGCAGTCGCCGGCGTCACCGTTCGGGAGGCAGAGACGCCTGCGCCCGCCCAAGAGCCGGTCGTCGAGATCCCCACGCCGGCCATCGGCGCCGCAGCGATCCTGCCGCCCGACGTATACGGCGAACCCACCATGGCCAACGCGAGTCGCGGCCTTGTGCCGAACAACGTCGGCTGGCCGCAGGTCGACGTCTGGGAGTCGACCACCGGGCGGATCATCGTTCACACGCATCGGCCGGGCGAATCTGGGGCCGTGCCGGAGGTGCCGGTGTCGACTGCTCCAACGACGACTTTGGCTGTGCCACCCGACGCGCTGGTCGACGTGGCCGGTGTGCGAATGGCCGAGCTCGTGCAGATTGCCGATGATCAATGGGTGGCCTACCTGTCGGCCGACCGTGACACGGGTGATCGAGTGGTGCTCCGAGGGATGACCAGGGGCGAGGCGGAAGCTGCGTTGCGCTCGCTTGAGGATGTGGATGGCGTCCTGCAACCCGAGAGCGACTACCGGTTGGTCGATCACGCCGATGCGATGCCGGCAACCGCCCCGACAGGATGGACGGCGGTGCTCGGCTTCGGCGCTGAGCAGGACGTGTGGACCTACGTGTATGAACCTGTTGGCGGGCGGTCCTCTCTAGAGACCCTCCCGACGTTCGGGCCGCCGGTCGAGATCCGCACCATCGCCGGCCATGAGGTCGCGGTCGCCCCGCGCGACGAGCGGTCGCCCGATGCCTATACCTGGCTCGATCCGTCGGGCGTGTTTGTCACGCTCAGCTCATGGTCCGGCCGCGTCGGCGCCGAGGCCATCGCGGGCGTCACGCTGATCGGGCCCGCGCAGTTCGACGACATCGCATCGACGATCTCTGCGGCGCATGCGGCGAAGCCTCTCGTGGCGCGGGCGAGCGTGGAGGGCGTGGACATCACGCTGCGGGGCGGGCCCACCGACGTCGTCGTGTGTGTAGGGGTCGCCACCGACGAGCAATGTGCCGCGGACCCGAGTGCTTCACTGGGAGCAGCGCCCGTGGCCGCCACCGTTGACGCGGTTGTGGGCGGCGAATGGGTCATCGCCGGCGTGTTCGAGCTTGAGGGTGCGGGCGACCGGCCCGTCATCGACGACGACCGCTACACCCTGCCCGATGGCTCGGACGCTCCGGTGGCCGTCGTCGAGTCGGACGGCCGGCTCTGGTGGACGGTCCGGGTACCCGAGGGCGTCGACGTGGTGACGACACACTGGCAGAACGACGTCGGCGGCATCGTCGGTTCGTTCGCGAGACCGGTTGCCGTCGGGCCCATCGGCTGACGGTGCCGGTCGATCCCGCACGGCACGCGCAGTCCCGATGGCGCGCGCCGTTCGGGCCGCCGAAACGCTGGTTTCGCGCTCCACCCAAGTTGTCTGCGTGCAACGTTTCGGGTGAGCTGTGCGACCTATTGGTGTGGTTGTGATCGAGAGAGGGATGGCGAGGCCGGGCGACCGGGACTTCGACGTGTTCTTTCGGTCTCGGTTCGATCGAGCGGCGCGCTTTGCGTTCCTGCTGTGCGGATCCGCAACGCAAGCGCCTGAGATCGCTCAAGAGGCGTTGATCTCGGTGCACCATCGCTGGGGCGAACTCGACGACCCAGATGCGTACCTTCGGCGCTCGATCATGAACCTGTCACGGTCGGCCGTGCGTCGCAGAATCCTCGAGCGACGGCACGCGTGGCGCCTCGAGCGCCGCGAGACGGCCGCAGTTGAATCCCCGATCGATGAGATGTGGGCCGAACTCGGTCAACTCTCTCAGGACCAGCGCTCGGTGATCGTTCTTCGGTACGACGAGGACTTCTCGATCGACGAGATCGCAGGTCTGCTTGGCAAGCCGGCCGGCACGGTGAAGTCGCTCCTTCACCGCGGGATAGATGCACTCAAGGAGGCGATTCGTGATCAGCCATGACCTCGACCCTGCGTTCGAGCAGCAGCTGCGTTCAATGCTCAACGAGCTCGCAGCACAGCTCGACCCGACCCCACCGCAGGCCGTGCCGCGTCGGACAAGCCGCCGGTGGATGCCCGCTGCAGCTGCAGCAGCGGTGGTGGCCGTCGGCGTGTGGGGTGTTGCCAGCGTGAGAAGCCGACCACTCGTGAGTGATTCGGCGACCATGCCGACGTCCATCTCCGGAGATCACGAGGCAGCCGACTCACGGATCACGGCTCGCTTGTTGTACCCGGGTGCTTTTGCCGAAGGGAGCACGCCCGAGGTGTCGGTCGTCGGAGGGTCCGGCGCGAAGATTGCGCTGCTCGGTACACCGTCTGGTCGCTTTCATGTGGTGAGGGTCGGAGAGGTCGGTACAACCGTGCTCGACGAGGTTGTCGACCGGCGCGAGATCGGTGGACGGACCGTCGTCGTTGAGGAAGGCGACGACGGGAACAACTACCAATGGATCGACGACTGCGTGCTGGGACTCCTGCAGACCACCGACCCGACTCTGGCTCCCTGGATTCGCGATGATCGAGATCTGCTCGACAGAATCGACGTTCGGAACTCTGATGTGACAATCAGTCTTTCGAGCGAGTGGATCGTCTACAACACGGGCTCGGCGAACCCAATCATCCAGCTGCACTTCGACGTGCTCATCGATGGCGTGAGGCACGCCGTCGTCCTCGGTCAATCGATCGGCGGGTCCATCGCCGGGATGCCGTTCCCGCTCTCCGGTCCACCATTGCCCATCGATGGTGTGCCAGGACGGGCGGCGTGGATCGCTGACCGCGATACGTCGCCGAGGTTGCTGTTCGACAACGACGGCGTCGCTGTCGGACTGTGGGGGACCGACATGACCGTCGATGACCTCATCACCGTTGCGGCCCAGCTCGTCTCCCGACCGGACGCATGGTCGCAACTCCTGCAGAACCCAGCCGAGCTCGCCGCCGTGGGCACAACCCCACCGGCCTCCACGCGCCCTGACGTGTGCGGCACGCCGACCCTCACCTTCCGCTGACATCGCAAGACGCCAGCAGCCCTTGGTGGCGTCACTCGTAAGCCGACCGATGCCTGGCGCGCTGCGCTATCGATCCGCACCGCCGGCAGGTCCGGGCGTCACCGAAGGCCGATCCGGCGTCTGCACCGCACACTCCAGCGGAGTCGTGCGGCGTTGCCGCTCTGCAAGCCCCTCATAACATGCGGCGCAGAACGACGGACGACGCCACCCGCAGCACGCGCTCCGAACGGCGCTTGTGCCGGCGATCTTGTCGTGGTCCGACATGCTAGTCGGACGATTCCTACTCCGGTAGGATTACGATCATGGCTGTGACGAAGTGGTCCGTGAGCGTCGAGGAAACTCTCGCCGCTCGCGTCGAATCTCACGTTGGCGATCGTGGCTTGAGTGGCTTCGTCGCTCGTGCCGTCGAACATGAGCTGGAACGAGATCTTCTCGCCGAGTACCTCGACGAACTCGACGTCGAGTACGGAGCGGTCCCGCAGGGATTGGTCGAGCAGTTCGACGAACTGTGGCCGTCCTAGTTCTCGACAGCGAGGCGCTGTCGGCACTCGCACGCCCAGGCCAAGCCGTGCAGCGTCACCAACTCGTGCGCGCTGCGCTCCGCAGCGCGCACCAGAGGAACTTCCCGGTGAGAGTCCCGTCGGCGGTGCTCGTTGAGTTGTACAGGGGAGGCGGCACGGACGCGGCGATCGACTCGGTCCTGTCGCGCGGTTTCACGCAAGTCGTGACCACGGGGGCGCGCACCGCTCGAATCGCTGGGCACCTCCTCGCCGATGCGGGTGCTGGCAGCGAACTCGCCATCGACGCACTCGTCGTCGCGACCGCAATCCGCTTCGGCGGCGGCATGGTCCTCACACATGATCCCGGTGACCTGATGCGCCTCGCAGCAGGGCACGCCAACGTCGCCATCGCCGCGATCTGACGTCACCCCTGCGGCCGCGCAAGCACAGAACGCGCAGCGCAGAACGACCGCCGACCGCACCGTCGCAGCCTCGAGGTCGTCGATGGACGTTCGGTCAGTCAACGATCGGGAGCAGGTCCTCTGCCACGACGTCCCAGTCTGTGCTGCCGGGCCAGCGACTCATCGCCTGGGCGGACGCGTCGCGAACGAGCGCAGCGATGCCCGGGTCGATTCCGGCATCGCTGCTCGTGGTAACGATGTGTTCGAGAAATGCCAGACACATGTCGAGACGAGCCTCGCCGCTGTCGTAGGCGCGCCGCTGTATCGCCTCGGTCAGGCCAGGCAGCGTGCCGCGCAGCGTGTCGACGATGCCCTCGGCGTACGACAGGTAGCGGGACGGCTCGATGCCGTGGGCGCTGGCGAGCGCCGCCGAGTGCAGGAACGCGTACATCCCCGCGAAGTACACGTCGAGCATCGCGAGGTCGAGCGCCGGCGGGACGGCGTGATCCTCTCCGACGACGTCGCTCGTGCCGCCGAGCGCGAGCCGGAGCGGTTCGGTCATGTGAACGGCGTCAGCAGAGCCGGCGTAGAGGATGAGACACTGATCGCCGCCGACCATCGGTGTGGGAACCATGACGGCACCGGTCACGTAGCGCAGCCCGAGCGCGCGTGCCCGACCGGCAGATTCAACCGTCTCCACGGGCGTGCCGGTGGACACGTTGATCACGACCGCATCGGCCGCTGTCGAGGCGATCTGTTCGACGAGGTCCCGGCTCGCCTCGTGGTCGCGCACACAGATCACGACGACGTCGGCCCCGCCCGCAGCAGCTGGGGCCGACGTGGCCATCTCGACGTCACCGGCCGTGTCCAGCCCGTAATGGGTCAGCGGTCTGGCAGTGCGATTCCACACGACGACGCGATGTCCCGCGGCAGCGACGCACCGGGCGATCGCCACGCCCATCGGGCCGAGACCGAGGATGGCGACGGTCGAGGGCCGCGTTGAGTTGTTCATGCGGCCATCGTGAACGCGTTCCCACTCGTTGTGAAGTACGCACAATGTTGTCAGTACGAACCCGCAGGTAGGTTTCCGGGGCCGTCGAGCCAGCGCACCGCAACGAAGGAGAGCATCGTGGAGCATGCATCACGCCACGTTGAGACCGAGTGTGGCGTCAATGTCGCGTTCACCGTGGTCGGGTCGAAGTGGAAGCCGACCATCCTCTGGCGGTTGTCCGAGGGTGATCGGCGCTTCGCAGAGCTCCGACGTTCGATCGGCGAGATCTCGGAGAAGGTCCTCGGTTCTCAGCTCCGGGAGCTCGAGCGCGACGGGCTGATCACCCGCACAGCGCACGAAGGGTTCCCGCTACGCGTCGACTACGCACTCACCGAGCGCGGTGCCGAACTGAACGTTGCGCTCGATGCTCTCGCCGAGTGGGGCCACCGCAACGCCGCGTTCGTGGCTGAGGCTCGAGCCGAGGCCCTCACCGCAGTCATCGCGCCGACCTGAGCACCACGGGCGCTGAGCTCCCGAGCCGGCGGAGTAGCGCGGCCCAACGGCCCGACATGGAGCTGCGCTCATGGCCAGCCGACTTCGTTCTGAAGCAGCGCGGCATCGGCTGCCCCCAGTGCGATGCGGGCCGCCATGCACGTTCAGATGCGGATCGCCAGCTTGCCGGTGACGCGGCCTGCTTCGAGGCTCGCCATCGCTTCGGCGGCACGGGCGAGCGGGACCACCGAATCGACGAGCGGCACCACGGCTCCCGACTCGATCATCGCCGACAGCCGTTCGAGGTCGGCGCTCTGCTCCTTCGAGGCCAGCATCGCGATCCGCTGGGGCACGAACGGCGAACGCACCGCGCCGAAGATCGCACGCTCGTACCCGGCGAGCAGCTTGCCGCCACCCAGTCCGCCGACCAGCACCACCACGCCGTCGCGGGTCACCGCCCGGCGGAGCCGCTTCACCGGTGCCCGGCCGCCGATGTCGATGATCACGTCGTAGCGATCTGCTTCGTCGGCCGGAACGGCCAGCGGATCGTCGACCCGGTGGTCGAGCACGTGGTCAGCGCCGAGCGACCGCACCGCTGGCGCCTTCGCCGCGCTGCACACGCCGGTCACCTCGGCACCGGCGGCCTTCGCGATCTGCACGGCGAACGAGCCGACACCGCCCGACGCGCCGGTCACGAGCACCCGCTGACCCGGCTGCACACGGGCGACGTCGCACACCGCCTGCAATGCCGTCTGGCCCGACACCGGCAACACCGCCGCCCGTTCCGCCGGGCAGCCGGCGGGCATCGGCGCCAGCTTCGCGACCGGTGCCACGGTGAACTCGGCGAGCGAGCCCGACCCGGTGCCGTACACCCGGTCCCCGATCGCGAACCCGTCGACGCCGGGTCCGAGCGCGGTCACCGTGCCGGCGAGGTCGCGCCCCGGCACCGGGTTGCGCGGCCGCCGCAGACCGAACGCCAGCCGCGCCAGCCACGGCTCACCGTGCATCAGGTGCCACGTGCCGCGATCGATCGCGGCGGCCTCCACCTCGACGAGCACCTCGCCGCGGCCCGGCGTGGGCCGCTCGATCTGCTCGACGGTCCACGTCCCGGACCCGCCGTACTCGCGCTGCACCACCGCCCGCATCAGCTCGCCACCCATGCCTCGACCTCCTCCGTCGACTGCGTCTCATCCGTCTCGACTGTCTCGCCTGTCACGCTGCCCTCGATCGGGAACGCCGGCATCACCCGGGCGAGCCACGCCGGCAGCCACCAGTTGGCGTCGCCCATGAGCGACATCGCCGCGGGCACCAGCACCATCCGCACCAGCGTCGCATCCACGAAGATCGCGCTGGCGAGGCCGAGCCCGAGCATCTTCACCGTCGGGTCGTCCCCGAAGGCGAACCCGACGAACACCGACACCATGATCAGCGCAGCCGACGTGATCACCCGCGCCGTGCTCGCGAGGCCGTGGACGACTGCCGTGTCGTTGTCGCCGGTGGCGTCGTAGTGCTCACGCACCCGTGACAGCAGGAACACCTCGTAGTCCATCGACAGGCCGAACACGATTGCGAACATCAGCATCGGGATGAACGACACGATCGGCACCGCCGCCTCGAGACCGATCAGCGAACCACCCCACTCCCACTGGAACACCATCACCAGCACGCCGTAGGCGGCGCCGATGCTGAGCAGGTTGAGGATCGCCGCCTTGATCGCGACCACGATCGAGCGGAACACGAACGTCAGCAGGACGAACGAGAGCAGCACCACCGTCACGATGAACCACGGCAGGCGGTCCTGCACGCGGTCGCTCAGATCCGAGAAGTTGGCGGTCTGGCCCCCGACGTGCGCCGTGGCCGAGCCACCGTCGAGCACGGCCGGGAACACCTCTGCCCGCAACCGCTCCACCGTCGCCCGCGTCGCCGCGTCCTGCGGCGGCGTGGTCGGGATCGCGACGATCGCGGCGACGCCGGCCTCGACGTCGACGGTCGGCGGTGACACGGATGCGATCCCCGGATCGGCCGCCACCGCCGCGGCGAGCGGCTCGACCACGGACGGGTCACCGTCGAGGTCGACCGCCAACAGCAGCGGGCCGTTGGTGCCGGTGCCGAACGCATCGGCGACCAGGTCGTAGGCGCGGCGCTCGGTGCGCGTCTCCGGCAGCGTCCCCTCGTCGGGCACCCCGAGCCGCAGTGCCAGCACCGGCGCCGACAGAGCGACGAGCACGACCGTGGCCGCGATCGCGTACGGCACCGGGTGGCGGGTCACGTGCCCGGCCCAGCGCGCCCAGCGCTGCGCCCCCGAGCTGCCGTCACGACGGTGCACCCGCCAGCGGTCGATCCGGTGGCCGGCGAGCCCGAGCAAGGCCGGCAGCAGGGTGATGGCCGCGACCACCATGACGAGCACCACCAGCGAGATGGCGATGCCCGCGGAGGTGAGGAACGGCAGCCCGGCGACGGCGAGCCCGAGGATCGACAGTACGACGGTGCCGCCGGCGAACACGACGGAGCGTCCCGCGGTGGCAGTGGCCAGGCCGACCGACTCGACGACGTCCATCCCCGCCGCCAGGTGCTCACGATGACGCGTGACGACGAAGAGGGCGTAGTCGATGCCGGCACCGAGGCCGACCATCGACGCCATCACCGTGGCGAAGTTGGGCACGTCGACCACGTACGTGACGAGGCCGAGCGAACCGACGCCGATCCCGAGCCCGAACAGGGCGGTCGCGATCGGCAGGCCCGCCGCCACCACCGAACCGAACGCCAGCACCAGCACCACGACCGCCACCAGCAGCCCGATGATCTCGGCGATCTCGGTCTCGGGCTGCTCGAAGTTCCAGAACAGGTCACCGCCCGCCTCCACCTGGAGCACGCCGGAGCCGCCGTCCGCGACGACATCCTTGAGCCGCTCGAGGTCTGCCGGCTCGAGCGCCGCGAGCTCGGGGTACTGAACGCGGACGAGCGCGACCCGCCCGTCGGGTGCGATCCCGCCGGCTGTGACCGGGTCGCTGACATCGATCACGTTGGGCAGCGCCGCCAGTTCGGCCCGTACCTCGGTGAGCGCGGCGAGCGCGGCTGGGTCGCCGACCAGGTCGGTGGTGGGGTCGAGCGGGGTGAGCACCACCTGGGCGGTGACACCACCGTCGTCGGAACCGGCGGCCGTGAGCAGATCGATCGCGATCTGGGAGTCGAGGCCCGGCACCGAGGTGTCGTCGTCGAGGTCGCGGCCGAACGCAGCCGATCCGCCGATGACGGCGACGGCGACGACCAGCCAGACACCGATGACGGCCCACGGGCGGCGGGCGGCGAGACGACCGAGTCGGTCGAGGAATCGGGACACGTGGACACTCCTTGGAACGCATGCCGACCGGCACGACGCCGGCGACGAGCCCATCGTGCGCCCGTCCACCCCCGGCCCACATCGGCACCCTGGCCGGACCTCGACGGCCGCCCGGCCGACCCCGCCTCGGCCGATCGGCCGATACGTCGACCCGAGTCGCTCCGTACCATGGCGACGTGCGCTCGCTCCTGCGCTCCGTGCTCGCCGAGCCGAGGGCCCCCGGCGCCCCGACGCGGGTCTGGCGCGACTGGGTCCTCCTCGGCCTGCTGATGCCCACCGCCGTCGTCGAGGCCATCTTCCGTCCCGACCTGCCGTGGCGCTGGCCGACGCTCGCGTTGGCGCTCCTGCTGCTCCCGACGTTGCTCTGGCGCCGCAGCCATCCCCTCGCCGTCGTGACGCTGGGGTTCGGCTCGATGCTCACGCTCAGCGTGGGCCAACTCGTCGCCGACCCTGCCGAGTCGCCCGGCCTGCACACGATGGCGATCCTGCTGCTCGCCCTCTATGCCCTGTTCCGGTGGGGATCGGGCCGCGACGTGCTGCTCGGCACGGCGATCGTGATCGCAACCGGCACGGTGGCCGTGATCGCCGACTACACCGGCATCGGCGAGGCGATCGGCGGCTACACGGTGCTCGTCATCGTGATGCTCGACGGTGCGGCCGTCCGGTTCCTCAGTCGGGCCCGCCGGCGCGAGCTCGAACAGGTGCGCTCGACCGAGCGTGAACACCTCGCCCGCGACCTGCACGACACGGTCGCACACCACGTGTCCGCGATCGCGATCAGCGCCCAGGCAGGGCTCGCCGTCAGCCCCACCCGACCCGACGCGGCGGTCGAGGCGCTCCGCGTGATCGAGGCCGAGGCGTCACGGACGCTGGCCGAGATGCGAGCGATGGTGGGGGTGCTGCGGCGCGACGATCCCGCCGAGCTCGCCCCGACGCCGTCGCTCGCCGATATCCGGCGACTGGCGGGAAGCGGCGCCGCCGGGCCGCCAGTCGAGGTCGAGATCGACGACACGCTCGGCGACGTGGCCCCGGCGGTTGCGTCCGCGGTGTTCCGCCTTGCGCAGGAGTCGATCACCAACGCCCGGCGCCACGCCCGCCGAGCGTCGCGCATCGTCGTGCAGGTCACCGGTGGCCCCGACGCCGTCCGGCTCCGCGTCAGCGACGACGGCGAACCCGGCGACGACCACCGGAACCACGGCGGCTACGGCATCGTCGGGATGGTCGAGCGAGCCGACCTGCTCGGTGGCACGTGCATCGCCGGCCCCGGCCCCGGACGCGGCTGGGTGGTCAGCGCCGACATCCCCCTGCACGGAGCACCATCGTGAGCGGCCCTGAGCCGATCCGGGTGATCGTCGCCGACGACCAGCAGATCGTGCGTGCCGGGCTCACGATGATCCTCGAGGCCCAACCCGGCATCGAGGTGATCGGCCAGGCCGCCGACGGACACCAGGCCGTCACGCTCGCCCAGCGCGTGCGCCCCGACGTGTGCCTGTTCGACATCCGGATGCCGGGCCTCGACGGGATCGAGGCAACCAGGCGCCTCGCCGGCCCCGACGTGGCCGACCCGCTCGCGGTCGTCGTCATCACCACCTTCGATCTCGACGAGTACGTCCACGCCGCACTGCGAGCCGGCGCCCGCGGGTTCCTCCTCAAGGACGCCGGCCCCGAACTGCTCGCACAGGCGATCCGGGCCGCGGCGCACGGCGACGCCCTCATCGCCCCGAGCGTCACCGCGCGTCTGCTGTCGACCTTCGCCGGCGCCGCTGCCGGGCGCACACCGGCGCAGCCCGTCGACCCGCTCACCGATCGCGAGGAGGAGGTGCTGGTGGCTGTGGCCCGCGGTCTCACCAACACCGAGATCGGCGGCGCGCTCTTCATCAGCCTCGGCACGGTCAAGACGCACATCGCGAGCCTGATGACGAAGCTCGGCGCCCGCAACCGCGTCGAGATCGCGATGTGGGCCCACGAGACCGGCCGCGTCAAGCACTGACCCCCGTTCACGTCAGCGGGCGATGGCGATCTCGTCGAGGTCGACGCCGCACACGATCTCCCCCGCGAAGTCGGGGCGCACGAGCGCTTCCCACTCCTCGGGAGTGTGCGAGTCCTCCCCCGGCACGAGGTGCGACAGAACCAGGGTGCGGACCCCTGCCCTGGTCGCGATCGCGCCGACCTCGCCGTACGGCGTGTGCGATCGGCTGAGCTGGCGGTACACCGACTCGTAGTTCGGCAGCGAGCGCATCCGTCCGACCAGAGCGTCGAGATCGATCACCTCGTGGACCAGCACGTCGGCGCCGAGCGCGAGCTGCACCAGGTTGTCGCACGGCCCGGTGTCGCCCGAGAACACCACCGACCCCGACGGTGTGTCGAACCGGTACGCGAGCGCCGGGAACACGGGTGCGTGCTGGACGAGGGTCGCCGTGATCGTCACGCCGTTCGCGTCCTGCGGGCGCACGACGAACGGCGCCACCGCCGGAACGTCGAAATCCGGCGCAATGCGATCGAGCGCCAGATCGACGAGCACGTCGTCGGGACGTGAGGACCACTCCCCCGCCAACCCGATCTCGTGCACTCGGACGTGGTCGGCGAAGCTGGCCCGGCGCTCGGCAATCGCACGCGCATTGCTGTTCGTCGCGAACGCCCGGTCGAGCAGTTCGATCAGGCGGCGTATCCCCGGCGCAGGCTCGTCGGCGAAGCGCGCCGGGTGTACGGGGTCGGCGTGGGTGGTGAAGGGCGGGCCGGCGGGCCCGGGTCCGAACACGTCGATGAGCGAGCTCGGCCAACTGCCCTGGAAGATGTTGACCAGATCCATGACGTGGTCGGCGTGCAGATGGGTGATGCAGATCGCCTCGACGAGTGGCCGTCCACCCCCGAACCGGGAGGTTGCCGACAGGCCGGCCCGGAAGAGTTGCGTGTGGACGCCCTCGCCACAGTCGACGAGGTAGGCGGCGTTGCCGACGACGACGGCGTTGGAGTAACCGCACCGGGTCGCTTTCGGGTTCGAACCACCTGCGGTACCGAGCAGCACGAGCCGGTCGGACGCGTCGGTGCGCCGCGGGGCACGGCGGGCGGTCAACTCCGCCTGCCAGGCGTGTCGATCGGGCGCCATCGCCGGTCACCGTAGCGACGGCCGGCCGCACGACCGGCCACGGGTCGTTCGCCGAACAGGAACGGGCGCCTCCGGTGGGTGTCTGGTACGTTGCGCGGCGGGCCGCCGGGGGCGGCCCCGGTGCCGTCGGCACCGGACCGGTTCGAGCGCCAGGGGCCAGCATCATGACGACGATCGACGACATCCGTTTCCCGACCGCCGAGGAACTCCCGGGGTTCTGGGCCTTCGACAAGATGCACGCACCGCGGCCACTCGCGCCGCTGTCGCAAGACCTCGTGATGGCCACGCTGTCGCGCGGGTTCACCCGCGCCCAGGCCGAATACGACTGCCCGATCGTGGCGTCGTCGAAGGCGATCAACCACTACTTCTACATGGCGTTCCATCCCCACCCGGACCCCACCGAGGTCGACAGCCGCATGAGCCGGTACCTCGGCGCCGTCGACAAGATGGTGCCGCTGATCGGCAAGCGGTGGGCGGCCGACTGGCTCCCGATGATCCGCGACCGGAACGAGGCCGAACGTTCCGCCGACTACTCGGAGCTCACCGACGGCCAGCTCTTCGCGAAGTACCACGAGATGACCAAGTGGATGGAGGAGATGTGGTACGTCCACGGCCACATCAACTTCGCGCTGATCTCGGGCGCCGCCCTGTCCGACTTCTACGACGCCGTCATCCATCCCGATGACCCGACGGAGGCGTACCAGATCCTGCAGGGCCACCACACCCGGCCGGTCGACGCCGCCCACGGCCTGTGGGACCTGAGCCGGATCGCCAAGGCCAGCCCGGAGCTGACGCGCATCTTCGACGAGCACCACCCACGCGACCTCCAGCGGGCCCTCGAGCAGAGCGAAGCGGGTCGAGCGTTCCTGGCCCGGCTCGACGCGTACCTGTTCGACTTCGGGTGGCGTTCCGACGCCGTCTACGACCTCGCCGACGTGCCGTGGATCGAGAACCCGCAGATCCCGCTCGGCAACATCGCCCGCTACATCCCGATGGACGACACGGCCGACCCGACGATCATGTTCAACCGGGCCGTCGCACTGCGCGAAGAGCTGACGGCTCGGGTGCGTGCGGCGCTCGCCGACGACGCTGCGCAGCTCGCTCGCTTCGAGGAGCTCTACGATGCAGCCCAGTACGCGTACCCGCTCACCGAGGACCATGCGTTCTACATCGACCAGATGGGCGTGGTGCTGTTCCGCCGCTTCGTCCGGGCCGTCGGCGAGCGCCTCGCCGGCCGTGGCTCGATCGCCACCGGCGACGACGTCTTCTACCTCTACGACGTGGAAGTGCGCGATGCGATGGCGAACGGCACCGACCATTCCGCCACCGTCGCCGCCCGCAAGGCCGAGCTCGAAGCGTGCTCGCACGTCACCCCGCCCGACATCCTCGGCACGCCGCCGCCCCCGCCGCAGCCCGGTGACTTCGTCGACCCGTTCATGGACGCCGTCACCTCGCGGTTGCTCGGGATCAAGCCGCCGCCCGAAGGCGAACAGGATCCCGACCTCATCGACGGTGTCGCCGGCTCACCCGGCATCTGCACCGGCGTCGCACGCGTCGTGCGCTCCCTCGAAGAAGCCGGCGACCTCGAAGACGGCGAGATCATGGTCTGCGAGATGACCCTCCCACCCTGGGTCCCCATGTTCGCCATCGCCGGCGCCGTCGTCGCCGACGTCGGCGGCGTCATGAGCCACTGCGCCATCGTCGCCCGCGAGTTCGCGATCCCCGCCGTCGTCGGCTCCGTCAACGGAACCAGCCGCATCCAAACCGGCCAGACCATCACCGTCGACGGCACCAACGGCAACGTCTGGCTCGACGCCCGCACCCTCTGACCCCGACCCGTTCAACACGTTCGCCTGGGACGAACGAAGTTGGGTCTCGGTGTCGGCGGGCTCACTAACTTCGCGTCGTCGGCGAGCGCCGGCCGGGGACGACTGAGCAGGGGGCACCATGACCGCGATCGACGAGATGCGATTTCCCACGCCCGAGGAGCTGCCTGGCTTCTGGGCATTCGACAAGATGCATGCGCCGCGGCCACTGACGCCGCTGTCGCAAGACCTCGTGATGGCCACCATCTCGCGTGGCTTCACACAGGCCCAGGCCGAGTACGACTGCCCGATCGTGGCGTCGTCGAAGGCGATCAACCACTACTTCTACCTCTCGTTCCACCCGCACCCCGATCCGGCGGTGCTCGAGGACCGGATGTCGCGGTACATGGGGATGATCGACCAGACCGTGCCGCTGATCGGCAAGCGCTGGCAGTCGGAATGGCTGCCGCTGATCAAGGAGCGCAACGAAGCCGAGCGCGGCGTCGACTACTCGACGATGTCCGACGAGGCGCTGTTCGCCCGCTACCACGAGATGACGCGGTGGATGGAGCAGATGTGGTACATCCACGGCCACATCAATTTCGCACTCATCTCCGGCGCCGCACTCTCCGACTTCTACGCCGAGGTCGTCCAGTCGGCCGACCCCACCGAGGCCTACCAGATCCTGCAGGGCTACCACACCCGCCCGGTCGACGCCGCTCACGGCCTGTGGGACCTGAGCCGGATCGCCAAGGCGAGCCCCGAGCTGACGCGCATCTTCGACGAGCACCACCCGCGCGACCTCAAGCGCGCCCTCGAGCAGAGCGAAGCGGGTCGAGCGTTCCTCGAGCGCCTCGACGCGTACCTGTTCGACTTCGGGTGGCGTTCCGACGCCGTCTACGACCTCGCCGACGTGCCGTGGATCGAGAACCCGCAGATCCCGCTCGGCAACATCGCCCGCTACATCCCGAT
>JALHOG010000076.1 GCA_022843125.1 Ilumatobacteraceae bacterium | reverse complement strand
TGTCGATGTTGTCCCAGCCCTCCTTGTTGTCGCCGCGGGGCGGGTAGTAGTTGATCCGCACCTTGTGGTACACGTCGCCGTACAGCTCGGGGAACGTCTCGGGCTCGAGGATGTGTTCGAGCACTCCGAGCTTCGACTCCTCCTTCGTCTTGAAGTTGTCGGGGTCGTCGAGGACCTCGCCGTCGCGGTTGCCGAGGATGTTGGTCGAGTACCACCCGCTGAGGCCGAGCATGCGTGCCTTCAGCATGGGGCCGAGCACGGTCTTGATCAGGGTCTGGCCGGTCTTGAAGTCCTTCCCGCTGATGGGGACGCGGCGCTCGGTCGCGAGGTCGCGCAGGGCGGGGATGTCGACGGTGAGGTTGGGGGCGCCGTTCGCGAACGGCACGCCTTCGAGGATCGCTGCGTATGCGTAGAGCATCGAGGGTGCGATCGTCGGGTCGTTGGCGTCGATGGCCGCTTCGAACGCCTCGATCGTCTGGTGCTGCGGGCCGGGCTCGATGAAGATCTCGGTCGAGGCAGCCCACAGCATCACGACGCGTTCGACCTGCTTCTCCTCGCGGAAGCGGTTGATGTCCTCCCGAATCGATTCGAGCATCGTGCGCTTGTCGATCGTGCCGAGCGTGTTCTCGCCGTCGAGCCGCTTGACGTAGGTGCGGTCGAACGCGGCGGGCATCGGCCGGATGTCGCGCAGCACGTCGGAGATGCCCTCGAGGTGCTTGCCCGGTTCGAGCACGCCGGCGCGCATGGCCGCGACGTACGCGTCGTCCGGGAACGGGTCCCACGCGCCGAACACGATGTCGTCGAGGCCGGCGAGCGGGACGAAGTCGCGGATGAGCGGGGCGCGATGGTCGGTGCGCTTGCCGAGCCGGATGGTGGCCATCTGCGTGAGCGATCCGATCGGGGCGGCCTGGCCGCGTCGGGCGAGCTCGACGCCGGCGATGAGCGTCGACGACACCGCGCCGAGGCCGACCGTGAGGACGCCGAGCTTTCCGTCGGCGGGGGCGATGGTGCGACCGGGCGTGCCGGAGGTGGAGGGAGACATGCGAGTGACGATAAGCAAACCAAGTCTCAGTGATCGTTCGATGAAGCAGAACTGAACTATCGTGCGCGGGGTGCCACGCCACGTCCTGCCCGACGTCTCGATCCGCCAGCTGGAGTACCTGGTGGCCGTCGCGGACGCTGCGACGTGGTCGGAGGCTGCCGCGCAGGTGGGTGTGAGCCCGTCCGCGCTCTCGCAGGGTCTCGCCGAGCTCGAGCGTCGACTCGGCATCCAGCTGTTCGAACCGCACGGCAGGCGACGCGTGCTCCGCACGGCGGCAGCGCCGGTGCTCGACCACGCCCGCCATGTCGTGGCGCTCACCGGCGATCTGGTGGCATGGACCGACCGGCTGCGCACGGCTCGCGCCGGCACGGTGCGGGTGGGGATGATCGACGTGTCGGCGGTGGTCCACCATCCCGATGTGATCGCCGCGTTCCGCGCCGAGCGACCCGACGTCGAGCTCGTGCTCACGGTGGCACCGTCCTCGTCGCTCCTCGACTCGTTGCGCGCCGGCGATCTCGACGTGGTCGTCTGTGTCGAGCCCCCGTCCCCGGTGATGGGGGTCGACACCGAGCCGGTGCTCGGCGAGCCGTTGTCGGTGGTGGCGCCGCCGGGTGTCGAGATCGGGCCGCCCGCCGCGTGGGGGCCGTGGGTGCTGTTCCCCGCCTCGTCGCACACGCGCCAGCAGATCGACCGTGCGCTGGTCGGGCTCGGCGCCCCGCTCACCATCGCCGCCGAGAGCCACCAGCCCGACGTGCTGCTGCAGATGGTGCGGCTCGGCCTCGGTTGGACGGTGCAACCGGTCGATGCGGTCGCGTGCGCCGGCCTCACTGTCGGACCACGACTGTTCGACCGTCAGCTCGTGCTCGCGCGTCGCGCTGGCGCGGTCCACGACCCTGCGGTCGACGAGCTCGCAGCGCGTCTGCTGGCGGCGCCGATCAGGTCGGCGTCGCCAGGTCGCCGACCGCGATCGACCCGGGCTCGATGACGACTGCGCCGACTCCCATGAGGTTGGCGCGCTCGCGGATCACGCGCCGCAACACGTCTCGATCGGCGGGGAGGCCGGGCTGCGCCCGGTTGACCATGACGCAGCGGTCGATCGGCTTGCGGATGCGCAGCCGGGCGCTGCCGACGGTGACCTCGGAGTCCACGAGCTCGTCTTCGCCGTCGCCCGCCATTACGAGGTTGATCCTGAATCGCCGCCGGTCGTGATCGGCGAGGGACCCCGTCGACACCAGCGACACCCGTGAGCGGCCGTCGTGGAACGTGCCCGGCGCGCTCTCCCAGCGCATCCAGTCGGTCTCGTGCTCGACGTCGAGCGGGTTCTCGAACGTGCCGGGACCGTCGGCGGCGCGGACGAGCGTGACCGGTCGACCGAGCCAGTCCGACAGGTCGGCGTCGCTGGTGAGCACCTCGCCCGTCTCGGTGGTGACGAGTGGTCGCCCGCCCGTGTGCACGGCGGCCGCCATGAGCAGCCCAGGCTCGCGGCGGGCCGTGAGGACGAGGCCCGTCGCTTCGTCGCGTACGCCCCAGGACCGATCGCCGTCGACGCCGAACTCGTCGAGTTCGGCCCTGGTCAGCCGCTCGCCGCTCATCGACTTGACCGGGTATCGCCAGATCTCCTGCACCACGAGCATCGCGACACCGTACGCGATGGGTGAGCGACGAGGCTTGCGTTTCGTGCTCGGACCTGGCAGACTCGACGCTGATGTACGTCCCTGCGCACACCCTCGTAGTAATTCTCGACTAGCGCATCCGGCTTCCCTCGCCGCGTGCGCCCCGACCTCCCAGACCGGGAGGTCGTTTCGTTTTTCAGCCTCGAATCCCCCGCCTGACCAGGAGATACCGCAATGACCAGAATGACGGGAGCCCAAGCTCTCATCAAGGCCCTCGAGATGGAACGGGTCGACGTGATGTTCGGCCTGCCCGGCGGGTGCATCCTGCCGGCCTACGACCCGCTGCTGGAGTCGTCCATCCGCCACGTGCTCGTGCGCCACGAGCAGGGAGCCGGTCACATGGCGGAGGGCTATGCCCACGTCACCGGCAAGCCAGGGGTCGCGATGGTGACGTCGGGTCCGGCGGCCACCAACCTGGTCACGCCGCTCATGGACGCCTACATGGACTCGATCCCGATGGTGGGCATCACCGGTCAGGTCGGCACCGCCGCAATCGGCACCGACGCGTTCCAGGAGTGCGACACGGTCGGCATCACTCGCTCGTGCACGAAGCACAACGACCTCGTCATGTCGGCCGAAGACATCCCCATGGCGATCCGGCAGGCGTTCCACATCGCCACGACCGGTCGCCCCGGGCCGACGTTGGTCGACCTGCCCAAGGACGTGCTCCAGAACCAGATGACGTGGCACTGGCCGAGCGATGACGAGGTCATCGCCTCGCTCCCGGGGTACCGCCCGACCACCAAGGGCCACCCCCGCATGATCAAGGAGGCGGCCCGCCTCATCATGGCGGCCGAGCGTCCGGTGCTCTACGTGGGTGGCGGCATGCTCAAGGCGCGCGCCGCCGAGGCGCTGCGGGAGCTCGTCGAGCTGACCGGCATCCATGTCGTCACCACGCTGATGGCGCGGGGCGTCTTCCCCGACAGCCACCCGCTCAACCTCGGGATGCCCGGCATGCACGGCACCGCCACCGCCACCACGGCGATGCAGAAGAGCGACCTGCTGATCAACCTCGGCGCCCGCTTCGACGACCGCATCACGGGCAAGGTGTCGGCGTTCGCTCCCGAGGCCAAGATCATCCACGTCGACATCGACCCGGCCGAGCAGGGCAAGGTCCGTCGCCCCGACGTTCCGATCGTCGGCGACTGCCGACTCGTCACCGAAGAGCTGATCAAGGCGATCCGCGACCTCAAGGAGGGTGGCACGGTCCAGCCCGACCTGACTGCGTGGAAGTCGCGGATCTCCGGTTGGCAGGAGCAGTTCCCGCTCACCTACGAGCAGTCCGAGCCCGGCTCGGCGCTCAAGCCGCAGTATTGCCTCGAGAAGCTGCGTGACGCCGCCCCCGAGGGCACGATCGTCGCGTCCGGCGTGGGCCAGCACCAGATGTGGTCGTCGCTGCACTGGAAGTTCGAGCAGCCCTACACGTGGGTCAACTCGGGCGGCCTCGGCACGATGGGCTTCTCGATCCCCGCCGCGATCGGCGCCAAGGTGGGTCGCCCCGATCGCACCGTGTGGGCCGTCGACGGCGATGGTTGCTTCCAGATGACCGCGCAGGAACTGGTGACGGCCACCGTCGAGCGGATCCCGATCAAGGTCGCGCTCCTCAACAACAGCTACCTCGGCATGGTGCGCCAGTGGCAGGAGATGTTCTACGACGAGCGCTACAGCGAGGTGTACCTCTCGACCGACTGCCCCGACTACGTGAAGTGGGCCGAGGCGATGGGATGCGTCGCGATCCGCGTCGAGTCGCCCGAGGAGGTCGAGCCGGCGATCGAGAAGGCGAACTCGATCAACGACCGCACGGTCGTCGTCGAGTTCCGCACCGATTCCGACGAGAAGGTGTTCCCGATGGTGCCCGCCGGCATGGGGAACGACGATCTCATCGTCCATCCGTCCCAGCAGTCGATCCGCGACCGGCTGGCCTGAGAGGAACCGTCATGACTGCCATCAACGTCCACGGTTCCTCGTTGAACCATCACATCCTGTCGGTCCTCGTCCAGAACCGGCCCGGCGTGCTCGCACGCGTGGCCAGTCTGTTCGCTCGGCGCGGCTACAACATCTACTCGCTCGCCGTCGCCCCGGCCGAGGAGGAGGGCATGAGCCGCATCACGATCTGCGTCGATGTCGACTCGTCGCCGCTCGAGCAGATCGTGAAGCAGCTCTTCAAGCTGATCGACGTCGTCAAGATCAGCGAACTCGACCCGCGTCGTTCTGTCGAGCGCGAGCTGCTGCTCGTCACCGTGCGGGCGACCGCCGAGAGCCGTCACCAGGTGGTCGAGCTGTGCGGCATCTTCGAGGGCAAGGTGCTCGCCGTGGCGCCCGACGCGGTCACGTTGAGTTTGGAGGGACACCCCGACAAGCTCGATGATTTCGAGGAGCTCCTCGCCGCCTACGGGATCGTGGAGCTCCAGCGCACCGGCCGCGTGGCGCTGCCCAAGCTCGACCGGAGCGCACGACTGCGCGCCGTGAACTCTCCCAACATGAAAGGACAGGTGGGCTGAGATGGCCGCCAATGTGTACTACGAGGCCGATGCCGATCCGTCGATCATCCGGTCGAAGAAGGTCGCGATCATCGGGTACGGCTCGCAGGGCCACGCTCACGCACTCAACCTGAAGGAGTCGGGCGTCGACGTGTGCGTCGGCTTGCGTGAGGGGTCGTCGTCGGCGACCAAGGCGCAGAACGCCGGCCTCACCGTGATGTCGATCGCCGATGCTGCGAAGTGGGCCGACGTCGTCATGATCCTCGCTCCCGACACCGAGCAGAAGAAGATCTTCGACGAGCACATCGCCGCCGGGCTCGAGCCGGGCAACGCCATCGCGTTCGCACACGGCTTCAACGTGCGCTTCGGACGCATCGCGCCGCCCGAGGGCGTCGACTGCATCATGATCGCGCCGAAGGGTCCTGGTCACCTGGTTCGGCGCACCTACACCGAGGGTGGAGGCGTGCCTGCGCTGATTGCCGTCGAGCAGGATGCGACGGGCAACGCGAAGGCGCTCGCCCTGTCGTACGCCGAGGCGATCGGCGGCGCCCGCGCCGGCGTGATCGAGACCACGTTCCCGGAGGAGACCGAGACCGATCTCTTCGGTGAGCAGGTCGTGCTGTGCGGAGGCCTGACCCGTCTGGTGCAGGCCGGCTTCGAGACGCTCGTCGAGGCCGGGTACGCACCCGAGATGGCGTATTTCGAATGCCTGCACGAGGTGAAGCTGATCGTCGACCTGATGTACGAGGAGGGGATCGCCGGCATGCGTTACTCGATCTCCGACACCGCTGAGTACGGCGACCTCACGCGTGGCCCGCGCATCGTCACCGACGACACGAAGGCCGAGATGAAGAAGATCCTCGCGGAGATCCAGAGCGGCCAGTTCGCCGACGAGTGGGTCAACGAGAGCGAGTCGGGTCGTGCGAACTATCACCGCATGCAGGAGGAGGGCAAGGCGCACCCGATCGAGGTCGTCGGCGCCGAGCTCCGCGCCATGATGCCGTGGATCAGCGCCGGCAAGCAGAAGGTCGCCGAAGCCAGCGGCGGCGCCAGCTGACGCTCTGACGGGTCGATCTGCCGATTCGATCTGCCGATTCGATCTTCCGTGTCGAAGGCGGGGGACGCTGCGGCGTCTCCCGCCTTCGGCGCGTCAGGAGACGGCGACTCGGCAGGCGAGGCGCATCATCTGGTCGACGCCCCGCTTGAGGTCGTCGTCGCTGATGCGGGTGGTCTCGCCCGACTCCTCGAGCAGGTCGCTGACGGTCATCATCGCCAGCGCTTCGAGGCCGTGGATCGCAGCGACGGTGTACATCATCGCGGCCTCCATCTCGACGCCGATGTGGCCGACGCGCTTCCACTTCGAGAACGTGGTGGGGTCGGGGTCGTAGAACACGCCGCTCGTGACCACAGGCCCGGCGTGCACGGTGGCGCCCGACTCGCGGCTGAGGCGGGCGGCCAGTTCGGCGAGCTCGAAGGTGGCGGCCGGCGCGTACGACGGCATCTTTGCGATCCGTAGCGGGGTCTCGTCCTCGGCGGTGGCGCTGATCGCGATCACCGTGTCGCCCATCGCCATGCCGGGCTTCAGGCCGCCGCACGTGCCGACGCGGATGAGCCGCTTGGCGCCGAGCATCACGAGCTCTTCGAACACGATCCCCGCCGATGGGCAGCCCATGCCGGTGGTCTGCACGCTGATCGGCGCGCCTTCGAAGGTGCCGGTGAACCCGAGCATTCCCCGCTCCTCGTTGACGGTGCGGTAGCCGGGGTCGAAGAACGTCTCGGCGATGTACGTGGCGCGGCGTGGGTCGCCCGGACACAGGACGTTGGGGGCGTAGTCTCCGGGTTCGGCACGCAAGTGGATCGGCATGCGGCCAGCGTAGAGGGCGGACGCGACGAGAACAGGAGCGACGCACATGACACCACAGTTCGGACACGGTTCGGCCGGGGAGGGCGACGACGGGGTGCAGGTCACCACGGTGCTCGGTGACCGCGACGGCCCGGTAGGGGTTGCTTGGACGACGGCGTTGGCGACCCCGTCGATGGGGCACTCGCCGTTCGTCGTCGTGGCGAAGCCCACGCTCCCGGTCGTCCCACTCACGTTGCTCGTGCCTGCTGTCGGGGTGGTCGCGCAACGTCACGCCGAACTCACGATGGGCGCCGCTCAGGCAGGGATCGCAGCGGCCGTGCTCGATCTCAAGATGGACGACCCCGAAGGTGACCACTGCCTGATCGCTTCGGTCTGGGTGGGCGCGCATGCAGCCGATGAGGAAGCGGTGTTCGCGAACACACGCGACGCAGCGATGGCGTCGCTGAAGCTCGGCGCGGCCGGTGGACCGTGGCACGGGCATCTCACCGAGGTCGAGACCCCGGAGAACCCGAACTTCCGCCGTCGCCCCGGTGCCTGAGCCCTAGGCTCATGCCCCGTGCTGCACCTCTACGACACTGCGACCCGTCAGGTCCGTGAGCTCGCCCTCCGCGAGCCCGGGAAGGTCAGCATCTACCTGTGTGGCCCGACGGTGTACGGCCCGCCCCACCTCGGTCACGGCCGTGCCACGCTCGTGTACGACGTGTTGCGCCGGTATCTCGAGTGGAGCGGCATCGAGGTGCGGCTCGCGAGCAACATCACCGACATCGACGACAGCATCATCAACCGCGCGAACCGCGAGAACCGCCCCTGGCAGGACATCACGCACAAGTGCGAGGCGGTCTGGTTCGAGGCGATGGGCAAGCTCGGTGTCGCTCGTCCGACGGACGTGCCCCACGCGACGGAGTACGTCGACGAGATGGTGGCGATGATCGGTGAGCTCGTCGAGCTCGGCCGCGCCTACAACACCGACGACGGGGTGTACCTGAGTGTCGAGACCGTCGACGACTACGGCCTGCTCGTCAATCAGAACTTGGCCGACATGATCGAAGGTGGTGGCGATCGCGAGGTGTTCGGCGCCGGCAACAAGCGCCACCCGGCCGACTTCGTGTTGTGGAAGTTGGCCAAGCCCGGCGAGCCGTCGTGGCCCTCGCCGTGGGGTGACGGCCGGCCGGGCTGGCACAGCGAGTGCGTGGTGATGAGCCTCGACCTGCTCGGGGAAGGGTTCGACCTCCACTGCGGTGGGATGGACCTCAAGTTCCCGCATCACGAGAACGAACGTGCTCAGGCCGTGGCGCTCGGCAAACGGTTCGCGAACCACTGGATGCACAACGGTTTCGTGGTCGATGCCGATGGCGAGAAGATGTCGAAGTCGCTCGGCAACGTCGCCAACCTGCTCGATCTGCTCGACCAGTACGACCCGCGTGCGTACCGGATGGTGCTGCTGCAGTCGCACTATCGCGGGCCGGTGAGCGTCACCCAGGACAACATCGACGGTGCGGTCAACGCGCTGGCCGGCCTCGACGCGTTCGCAGCGCGCACGTCGACGTTGCCCGACGCTGCGGCCGATCCGGTGGTGCTCGACGCGTTTCGGGCGGCGATGGACGACGACCTCGACACACCGAAGGCAACGGCGCTCCTGTTCGACACGGTGCGGCGGGCGAACGCTGCGCTGGATGCCGACGATCCATCGGCGGCCCCACTCGCCGCCGCTGCCCGTGAGATCGCGGCGGCGGTCGGTCTCGATCTCAAGGGCGCCGCCGACGTCCCGGCCGACGTCGTCGAGCAAGCGGCGGCACTCGACGCGGCGCGAGCCGCGAAGGACTTCGCGACTGCCGACGCGATCCGGTCCGAGCTGCAGGGAGCGGGCTGGACCGTCGAGACGGGCAAGGGCGGCACCACGGTCCGTCGCTGAAAACGCGAACCGGGCGCCACTGCGGGTGTGCAGTGGCGCCCGGGCATTTCCCCGTGGGATCGGGGCGTCGATCAGCCGTGAGCGGGGCTCAGGGCAGATCGACGGGGCGCAGCACCCGGCCGATGCCGTGTGCGAAGCCGTTGGCAGCCTCGCCAGCGATGTCGCGCTGGATCACGTAGGCGTCACGGTCGTTCGTGTCGAGGTCGATCAGCTTGATGCGGTTGCCCTTGCGCACGTCGACTTCGACCTGAGCGCCCGGGAGCAGCGTGTCGAGCTTGGCGCCGTCGGCGGTCAACGCCGTCGCGTACGAGATCTTGGCGCCCGGCACGATGTGGTACTGGAGCACGACCTTGATCGTGTCGAGGCCGACGTTGGCCACGAGCCAGTTGAAGGTGCCCTCTTCGTTCTGCGGGGGAGCGCCGAGCTGCTTGGCGAGGCGGAAGAACGCGTAGTCCTTCGGCAGGAAGACGGTGAGCGAGGCGGTCGGGTCCGACGCAGCGGCGGTGAGGTCGGGGAACGCGAGGACGGCCTGGGTGACGATGTCGTAGTCGGACCAGCGGCGGTCGAAGCCGGCGGCGTTGTCACGGGCGGAATCGGACAGCAGGACGGCGGCGAGCGTTGGCGGTGCGCTCGTGGCCGAAGCCGTGACGGGGGCAGCGGCGACGACGCCGAGGGCGGCGGCGAGGCCGACGAGGATGGACTTGCGCATGGGGATCTCCTGGGGAGGAAGGGAACTGGGACTGACCACGAACGCCGTGATCACCCCCAACTACGAACCGCAGATCACGTCTGGATGCGCGGACGCGCAATCGCCCGATCTTCGGTCTCTGACCTGGTGTTCTGTTTTCGTCAAGAGGAGTTACTCGCGGGTAGACGCTCCGGTTACCAGCGAGTAACTTATGGCCTATGGCCGAATTCTCCCTCTCCCTCAACGAGGACCAGACCCAGATCCAGAAGTGGGTGCACGGCTTCGCCGAAGACGTGATGCGCCCCGCCGCCCATGAGTGGGACGAGCGTGAGGAGTTCCCGTACCCGATCGTCGAGCAGGCCGCCGAGATCGGCCTGTACGGGTGGGAGTTCCTGATGAACGCCATGCAGGACCAGACCGGCCTCACGTTGCCGGTTGCGGTCGAGGAGCTGTTCTGGGGTGATGCCGGCCTCGGTATGGCGATCATGGGCACCTCCCTGGCGGCGGCCGGCATCGCCGGCGTCGGCACACCCGAGCAGGTGATGGAGTGGGTGCCGCAGTGCTTCGGTTCGGCGGGCGACGTGAAGCTCGGAGCGTTCTGCGTGAGCGAGCCCGATGCCGGTTCCGACGTGTCGTCGCTGCGCACCCGCGCCGTGTACGACCAGGCCACTGACGAGTGGGTGCTCAACGGCACCAAGGCATGGATCACCAACGGTGGCATCGCCGACGTGCACGTGGTGGTGGCCGCTGTCGACCCGGAACTGCGTGGCCGTGGCCAGGCATCGTTCGTGATCCCGCCCGGCACGAAGGGCCTGTCGCAGGGGCAGAAGTACTTGAAGCACGGCATCCGTGCGTCGCACACCGCCGAAGTCGTGCTCGACGACGTGCGCATCCCCGGTTCGTGCCTGCTCGGTGGCAAGGAGCGCCTCGACGCCAAGCTGGCGCGGGCCCGTGAGGTCGGATCGTCGGGGGAGAAGCAGCCGGCGATGTCGACGTTCGAGGCGACACGCCCGACGGTGGGCGCCCAGGCGCTCGGCATCGCCCGCGCTGCCTACGAGTACTCGCTCGAGTACGCGAAGGAGCGCAAGGCGTTCGGCCGGCCGATCATCATGAACCAGGCGATCGCGTTCAAGCTCGCGAACATGATCACCGAGATCGACGCGTCGCGGTTGCTGATCTGGCGTGCGGCGTGGCTGGCCCGCAACGGCGGCTTCAAGAACGCCGAGGGCTCGATGAGCAAGTGGAAGGCGCCGGAGACCGCGGTCCGCGTGACCGAGGAAGCGATCCAGATCCTCGGCGGCTACGGCTACACCCGCGAGTACCCGGTCGAGCGCTGGCACCGTGATGCCAAGATCCACACGATCTTCGAAGGCACGAGCGAGATCCAGCAACTGGTGATCAGCCGGGCCATCTCCGGCCTGCGTATCGAGTGAATTCGACTCGGCGACCGTTCGTCGCTGAACGTCGCTCGCCGCTCATCCCTAGTCGACAGCCCTAGACGCTGTCACACCCCCGGCGTAACGTCGCGGGCGTGGCGACGATCCGCGAGAAGCGTCCGGGCGTGTGGGAGGTCCGTGTGTTCACGGGCTCTGACGCGCGTGGTCGGCCGACCCAGATGTCGCGCACCGTCCACGGCGGCAAGCGCGATGCGCAGCGCATGGCAGTGCAGCTCGAGGCATCGGGTGGCAAGGCGAAGCCGGCCGGTCGCTCGGTCGGCGACGTGCTCGACGAGTGGGTGAAGCAGAACCTCGACACGTGGGCGCCGTCGTCCGCACGTGATCAGCAGAGCCGCGTGCGGTCGATCAAGAAGGACCAGATCGCACGGCTCCCGCTGGCGAGGCTGACGGTGGCCGATGTCGAGCGGTGGCACACGCGCCTGCGGGCGGTTGGCATGGCCGACCCGGGCATCAAGAACCAGCACGGCGTGCTGCGCGCTGCGCTGTCGCAGGCGGTGCGGTGGGGCTGGGTGTCGTCGAACGTCGCGTCGCTGGCGCGCCTGCGATCGACGAAGGTGCAGCAGCGCAGCGTGATGTCGGTCGACGAGGTGCGCGCCGTGATGACTGCTGCGGCATCGATCGACGCAGCGGCCGAGCTTGCGTTGCGCATCGTCGCCGTCGCCGGCGCACGCCGCGCCGAGCTCGCGTCGCTTCGGTGGACCGACGAGCACGACGGTCAGCTGCTGGTCGACTCGGCGATCGAGATCACCAAACGCGGCGGCCGAGCGCCCGAGTTGCGTGAGGCGCCGACGAAGACGGCGAACGTCCGCACCGTGACGCTCGACGCCGACACGGTCGAGCTGATCGCGAACCTCCGGAAGGCGCGCGAGCCGTACGGTCCCTGGATGTTCGCCCTCGGACCCGAGGTCGTGAGTCCGGACCGCATCAGCTGGTGGTGGAAGCGAGCCCGCCAGATGTCCGGCATCGACCCGAAGTGGCGCCTCCACGACCTGCGCCACTGGTCGGCCACGGTCGCGATCGGCCAAGGCCACGACGTGCGCACCGTCGCCGGCCGCCTCGGCCACGCCAACCCAGCCATGACGCTGAGGGTCTACGCCCACGCCTTCGCCGCAGCCGACCAAGCAGTCGCCGCCGGCCTCGGTGAGATCCTCAAGGACGGTCGGCAGTGACGACCCTGGTGATCGATGAGTCCGGCGATGACATCACTGGCCGACACCGCTACGTCATCGGCGCCGGTGCCATCGTGCACGACGCCGCTGCGGTCCGGGCCGAGATCGCACTGCTGTTCGCGTCTCGGCAGCGCCCGTTCCACTGGGTCCAAGAGGGTGCCGTCGTTCGTCACGCAATGCTCGATCTCATCGGCCGGCTCGGCATCGAGGTCTACGCCGTGATCAGCGCCGCGGAGTCCTCGCACCACCTCGAAGTCGTGAGGGAGCGCTGCCTCCGGGAGCTGTTCCGGGTGACGCGAGCCCTGAAGCCAAGTTCGATCGTCATCGAGAGTCGCGAACGATCAACAGCGATTGTCGGGCAGAACCGGCTCGACTTCACGACGATGATCGACGCGAGGCACGCCGGAGAGCTTCTGCCTTCGGTGCGGTACGAGTGGGCTCGCAAGTCGGAGCACCTCGTGTGGCTCGCAGACGCCGTGGCTGGAGCTGCGCTCGCTGCCGAGCGCGGTGATGTGTCATGGATCGACCGGCTCAGCCTGCTGACGAGGGTGCAGATCGTGCGGCTGCCGCCCGAACGCGCATGAGCCCCGGCTCCCGCAATCGGCTACACCGTCGCTGGCTCCTCCGGGGCTCTACTTCCTCAGGCTCAAGACGCCCGAGGCACTCTCAGTATGCCTACTGAAAGCGGCATCGACAAGGCGTCGGGCCGTCGCTCGAGGCAATCGCGCGCGGACCCGGCGCGCCTGCCATCCGGCAGGCCGCCGGGCCCACTTCCTCACGCGCTTGCCTGAGGCGGTTCCGGCCGTGAACGTCGACAGGGTCGATCGAGCTCAGCCAGGCGCGGCCCGCACTCCCTCGTACGCGGGACGAGCCGTGCGTGGAACAAGCTACGGCTCGACGAGTTGACGACGCGCGGCGGTTTCGGCTGAGGGAGCCGGCGTGTGACGTGGGCAGGCCCTCGTCGAGTTGATCATCGGTGACGTGATCGAGATTCGCCCGTAACGCGCAGAACCCGGTTCCCCTACCCTTCCGGTAAGCAACCGGGTCCACTTCCATGGGTGCTTGCCCGAGGCGATTCGAGTGTGCGCCGATTCGCCGAGCCGGTGCAAGGCTGGACGCAACCCCTACCAGCCGTTGTTCTGCGTGACCACCTGCGGCTGCGTCGCTTGCCAGGACTCGGGCGGCACGATCGTCGTGCGAGTGGCGAGTCGTGCCATGGCGTCGATCTGTTCGTCGCCGAGAGTGCTGCCTGAGTATCCGACGTATGCGATGAGGCCGGGCGAAGGTTCCCATGCGAGCGTGCCATTGCCCCCGCCTACCGTCGACACGAAGGTCTCGTGGCCGTTCACGTCCGGGCCTCGTCGGAACTCGCCGGCGTACAGCGTCGCCTCGAACCCGGGGCTCGTGGTCAGCCCCGCGTAGCAGAACGCGCCGAGTACAGCGTCTTCACCGAGCGCGCCACACCCGTATCGGGCCTCGTGGATTCGATTCGGGCGAAGCGGGCCGGCTGCGACCATCGTGAAGTTGGCGAGTTCGGGAGTACTCGTGACGAAGGGCTGTCCGTCCACGATCGTGGTCGAGTCGGCGATCGCTGCGATCTCGTCTTCCGACAGCCCGAGGGCCTGTACGACGATCCGTCCGTCGGCGAGAGCGTCGGTGAACGTGATCACGTTCGTAGACGGGTTGGCGCGGAAGCTTGGCTCCGCACTCTGCACACCGGCTTCGTAGGTGACGACCGCAGTTCGATCGGCGATCGTGCCCGTGCCATCGCGCACCACGATTGCCTGAGGGCCGTCGGCTGCGTTCGGATCGACGCGTTCGAGCGTCGCCTGCTGATACGACTGATTGCTGGAGGCATCACCGATCACGAGACCGCCGACGTCCTCGACTGCGATGTCGGTGGGTAGTGGCGGGGTGCGTTGCGGCCCGACGGACGATGATGGGGTCTCGATGATGCTGGCGATGATCTCGGCCGATCGGGGGCCGAGCTCGGCAGGGATGATCATTCGATTCCACTCGTCTCCTGACTCCGATGCCCAGCCAGCGTGAACGGTCCCGTCGTCGGCTTGTGCGAGCCAACCGGGTTGCCCAGCGACGGTGGTGACGGCGGGTGGGCCGACATCAAGAAGGTTCTGGAGCCCGGACGCGGCGACACCCACGGTGGTTTCGAGCCTGACTGCGTGAGCGTCGATGTCCCATGTCTGCAGGCGGGAGGGGTACTCGCCGGCGTACTGGCTGAACACGAGTTGCATCGTCGAGTTGACGACCGCGTCGTCGTTGAGTTCGTACGTAGCAGCTGGATCGTCCGGCGTGACGATGTGGGTTGCCCAACCGGTGAGTGCTGACACCGCGTTGGCTGCGTCGACGCCGGTCGTCGCCGGCTCGTACATGTACGACGTGAGGAGCCACACGTCGCCGTCCTGTCGGGTCCACCACATGCGCAGACTCAACGGGGTCACGGGCTCGGAGTCACCGAGATCGCTGACCCAGGCACGACCGAGTTCAGTGGGGAAGTCGTCGAGTTCACGCATATGCCCAATCCCGGTCGGTTCCGGCTGCAGCTCGGCGAGCCCGGTTCGGACGGTCAAGCTGAGGTAGGTCTCCGTCTCGGCGTCCTTCCAGATCGCGCCCGCAGCGTTCCCCACGGTGAACTGCACATCACCTGTCGGCTCGGCGCCAGCGAGTTCGAGTCGAGGTTCGGAGTCGGCCGTGGTGGAGGCCACTTCGTCAGCAGTGGCCGGGGGCAGCGAGGCCACCGTGTCGTCAGCGTGGCGGCTGTTGTTGATGGCGACGAGGCCGCCCACGACGGCGACGACTCCAGCAGCCGTGGTCAAGGGAAGCCGTGCGGCGCGCCGCTTC
The DNA here is from genome assembly GCA_022843125.1 of Ilumatobacteraceae bacterium. Lineage (GTDB taxonomy): Bacteria > Actinomycetota > Acidimicrobiia > Acidimicrobiales > Ilumatobacteraceae > Ilumatobacter. The sequence continues at coordinate 7,857 of JALHOG010000076.1, read as the reverse complement.
GGTGGAACGGTCAGGCTGCGGATCTCGTCGAGCCGAACCGGAGGAGCGGCGTCGTCGAGTGCGGCGGCGTGGTCGCGGATGCGCTCAAGAAGCTGGGGACTCATCGGATACCTCCAGACGCGAGCGAAGCCGGGTCAGGCCTCGGTCGACATGAGTACGAAGGCTTCCGAGTGACACGCCGAGCACGTCGGCGGCCTCTCGGAAGCTGTAGCCGTAGCCGTGGACGAGCAGCACGGCAGCTCGCTGTTGAGGACTCAGTTCAGCGATTGCGTTGGTCAGTTCGGGTTCGAACGGCGAGTCCCCGTCAGACGCCACCGACAGCGGCATCCCGGTCGCATCGGTCCGTGACCGTCGCAGTTCACGCTTGGCATGCGACTGGCCGACACGGAACAGGTACCCCGCCGGATTGTGCATCCCGTCGAGACGGTTTCGGTGCTCCCACGCCCACGCCAGCGCCGCCTGTGTCGCGTCGCGGCCGAGCGTCGGGCCGTACCACGCAACGAGCGTGCGGCGCAGCGGGGCTTCGACGGCACCGAGCAGCGCCCCGAACTCCGTCTCGTCCATCACCAGACAGAGTCGCACGAAGGCCGTTCGTGCGACAGGAGCGCCGCGCTGACACGCCATCGATTGAGCCGGGCCTTGGGGTGCTATGGCATCGGTTGTCCGAGCAGGTCCTGCCACGTGGCTGGGTCTGCGTTGACCACGTCGGACGCTCGCACGAGAGGACGGTCGACGAACGACTGCGGACCGCCCACGAGGATGAGCGTGTTGCCGACGACCTCGACGTCGAGGGGTCGCGGTCGATCCAAGGCAAACGTGTACGCCGCAATCGGGTCGGCGTCGATCGCCGACACGCGCCAAATCGAGGTGTCGGGGGTCGTGCATGCGAAGGTTGCTCCTCGCGCGGCGAGGCCCGTGTTCATGTGCTCGGCCACCATGCTGATGCTCGCACCGAGCGGGCGATCGCCTCGGATGTCGAAGCCTGCGACGTCCGCCGACTTCTCGCGAACCTGCAGGGACTCGACGAGGGCGACGATCGTCTCGCGATCGAGGTCCCGGGCGCGAAGGTACGCCCGGCCGCCGTCCGCGAGGTCCCAGGTTGCTTCCGTGGTGCCAGGTTGCAGCGTCCGGAGTCCGACCTGCCATCCGTTCACGTCGACGAGCTCATCCGGGACGTCGAGGTACTCGGGGCGGTCTCGGTAGCGAAGGAGGAGCGCGAACGGCCCGTCGGGACCGAGCGTCGGGTCGGCGAATACCTGCATCGCGATGGGCCCGTCCGTCCCGATCGCGAAGGGCTGGAGGATGACCTCAGCCCAGCCGGACTCGCTCGCTGCGAGCGGCGAGCAGATCGAAGGGTCGACGAACGGGCGGTTGATGGTCATGGCGTCCGCAGGTTCTCCGACGGTGTAAGGCGAGGCTGCGTCGACCCGCGTGAGTCGCAGGACGGTGCTGCCGTCGTCGTTGGCGAGGTAGAGCGCGTTGCGTTCGGGGTTGACGCCGACGGTGATCGGCCGTTCGACGGGCCCCGGCGTGGTGCCAGTCGGTCCGGTGTCGAGGAGTTGCAGCAACGCTTCGGCCGACGGACTGTCGGCGGGCGGGACGCAGTCTGCGGGCACGGGCTCGGCGCCGATCCACTCGTTGCCGGTTGGCCACCAGTTCACGCCGCACGTCCCGAACCTGATGACGCCGGTGCCACCGGGGCTCGTGCCGAGCTTGATGTCGACGACGATGCCGGGGTCGAGTTCCCATCGTCCCGGCAGTTCTGCGATCGGGCTCTGCAACATGTCGGCGAGCGTCGCGGCTCTGATGTCGCGGAACAGGCACTCGGTGCCGTCGGGGGCGGCAACCGAGAGCAGGCCGTCGGGTGTGAGTGACAGGACCGACCCGTTCGTCACTGCGACGGTGGGACGATCGCCGCAGCCGACCAACGTGCCGCTTCCGGCTGCGTCGGCGACTTGCCAGCCTTCGCCGGACGCCGTCCAGCTGCCGTTGAGCGAGTAGGCATTGCAGCCGTCGAAGCCGGCGACGAGTTGGGCGCCGGCCTCGTTCCACGACGTCGGCGGTCGCAGGCTGGTTCGGCGAGCGAGCGGATAGTCGGGCGAAGGTGCGTCGTACACCCACGTTCGGTCGCCGATCGCTCCGAGGAACGAGGCCAGCCCCGGTCGCGCGGGCGCGTCGGCGTCGGTCCGATCGACGAGCACGTCGACGCGATGGCCGCCTTCTGGCTCGACCTTCACGACCGGGACGAGTCGCTCGCGATCACGACCGCCCGCAACGCAGACGTCGACCTCATCAACGACCGCATCCAGAGCCTCCGCTGGCAGCGCGGCGACCTCGACCGCACCCGCCGAGCCGACACTGCGGACGGCATCGGCGCCTACGTCGGCGACCTGATCGCCACCCGCCGCAACGACCGCACGCTCATCACGTCGGGCGGCCAGTTCGTCCGCAACCGCGACCAGTGGATCGTGACCGCCATCGACGGACACGGCGACATCACCGCCGCCCGCATCGACGGAGGAGGCGTCGTCACGCTCCCAGCCGACTACGCCCGGGAGCACGTGCGCCTCGGCTACGCCGCCACCGAACCCGGCAACCAGTCCGACAACCAAGACCGAGGGGTCGTGATGGCCACCCCGTCGACCACCGGCCGCGGCCTGTACGTCGCCCTGACCAGAGGCCGCCGATCTAACCACGTCCTCGTCGTCACCGAGACCCACGACCTCACCGAAGCAAGGGAGATCCTCGACCACGTCATCACCAACGACCGAGCCGACGTCCCCGCGGTTACCCGCCGCCAACAGCTGAGAGACGATCGAGCGGAAGTGATTCTGCGCGGGTGGATCGAGGAGCCCGTCGCGCGCCCGCAGCTGCAGCCAGAATCGTTCGTGCTGGCGGCGCTCGGGTTGGCAGATCGACCACGGCGACAGTGGCAAATCGCCCACTCAGGGTCTGGCAAATCGCTCACCCGTGGTACGGTGGTCGGATCGCCGCGTATCGCTACCGTCACGCACAACGCCTCATCGAGGAGGCACTGCTCGATACGCGTGCGGTTGTCGTGAGTGGTGCCCGTCAGGTTGGGAAGTCGACCGTCGTGAGCCACGTGGTGCGCCGGCGACCTGACGTGGTGCAGCGCACGCTCGACCGACCGAGCGAGCTCGCCGCCGCTCGTGCTGATCCCGAATCGTTCGTCGAGCACGACGGACTGTTGGTCATCGACGAGGTGCAGCGCGCGCCCCAGCTGATGTTGCCGATCAAGGCGCGCGTCGACGAGCGCCAGCGACCGGGCCAGTTCCTGCTGACCGGGTCGGCCCGGCTGCTCGGAATGAGAGGGGTGCCCGATGCGCTGGTCGGACGCAGCGAGACGATCGAGCTCTGGCCGTTCTCGCAGGGGGAGCTCGAGGGGCACGTCGAGACCTTCGTCGATCGAGTGTTCGGCGACGATGCTGCATCGCTCGCCGACAGCGAACTGGACCGGGCGGCGTATCTCGATCGGGCGCTCCGCGGTGGCTATCCCGAAGCGATCGAACGCACCGAGGCACGCAGGGCGAAGTTCTTCGCCGCGTATGTCAACGACCTGATCGATCGAGATGTCGTCCAGCTGAGCGACATCCAGCGCCGCCCGGACCTCCACCGCCTGCTCAGACTGCTGGCCGATCGGATGGCGACGCCCCTCAAGATCGAAAGCGTTGCTTCGGAGCTGGGTCTTGCAAAGTCGACCGTCGATCGATACGTCTCGCTGCTCGAGGAGGTCTTCCTGATCAAACGCGTGCCGGCCTGGTCCCGGTCGACCACCGCCCGCGCCGTGCAGATGCGCAAGCTGGTCATGGTCGACACCGGCCTCGCTGCCCATCTATCCGGGCGCACGTCGGCGAGCCTGGCTCGAAACGCGGCCCGTACCGGCGCGCTGTTGGAGAATTTCGTCCTCGGAGAGTTGGCGCGGCAGCTCACGTGGTCAGCATTGTTCGCAACGCTGCACCACTATCGCACCAGGGACGGCGACGAGGTCGATGCGGTGATCGAGGCGTCCGACGGTCGGATCGTGGGCATCGAGGTCAAGGCCGCCGCCACCGTCGACGCGGCAGACTTCCGACACCTCAAGCACCTCGCCGACCGCGTCCCGGACTTCTTCCAACACGGTTTCGTGCTCTACACCGGGCAACGCGTGCTCCAGTTCGGTGATCGCATGACAGCGGCTCCGATCGCAGCGCTCTGGAGTTGAGCCGCCACCGCAGCGCGTGACGACGCAAGTCGACGGGCTCGGTGTCGAGGGCGCGGATTCCGGGGCAGACCTCGCGGATGGCGAGGCGGCGCAGAGGTGTGAAGCTGCTCGGGTGACGTGCACTCGACGGAGCCGAGATCCAGCAGCTCGTGATCAGCCGAGCCATCTCCGGCCTGCGTATCGAGTGACCCATACCGCGCCGTGGCGGTGGGGGTTCAGCGGAGGGTGGCTTCGCGGGTCAGGCGGGCGGCGACGGCCACGGTGGCGGCCAGGAGCGCTCCTCCGGCGAGGACGGTCACGGCGACGTGGGGTTCGCCTCGCCAGGCTGCGACGACGTCGACGTTCAGTCCGGCGAAGCCGGGGGACACGAGGAACTCCATGGCGGCCACGGGAACGGCCGCCGGGAGCAGGAGCGCCGTCCCACGGAACGTACCCCAGCGCGCGTAGCCGCAGCCGATGATCCAACCGGCCGCGTAGTAGACGGCCGCGATCAGGATGTTGTCGAGCGCCAACCGGGGCAGGTCGTCCCATGCGAACGCGGCGTCGGACGGCAACGTCTGCGGCCAGCCGTTCGCGTCGTAGACGAGCTTCTCGACGGTGAAGCCGGCCATGTTCCAGACGGCGAGGATGACGGCGATCGTCGACATCGTGGCGACGGCGCTGACCGACACCAGCCGCCGGGTGGCGCCGTTGCGGAGCAGCATCCGCAGGAACGTCGTGCTGACCGTGATGCCGGCGGCGAACACCACCCACTGCTGCCAGCCGGCAGCCAGCGACCGCCACAGGCTCGTGTCGAGGCCGCCCCAACGGACGACGCAGGCGACCACGATCGCGTAGATCACCGTCGCCGCCACCCACACGTAGCCGATCCACGCCAGTGTCCCGAACACCATGATCTGCGCCGACTCCCCGGCGCGGCGACGCACCGATGCTGGCTGCGTTGAGGTGGGTGCGATGTGCTGCATGTCGGTCGTCATCGGACGGCCTCCTCACTGGTCAGAGCGACGAAGAGATCCTGGAGCGGGATCGGGCCGAGCGCGATGCCCGCTGCGGTGGCCCGGGCTCGCATGTCGGCGTCGAGCCGATCGAGCACCACGGCCGACCTGGTCGGCCCGAGGGTTCGCGACGACAGCACCGACATGCCGGCGGTGAGCGCGTCGACCGCAGCAGCCGGCCCGGTGAGCTCGATGCCGCGTGCCCGGAGTTCGTCGGCGGGTTCGTGGAGCAGCAGTGCCCCGTGGTCGATGATGATCACGTCCTCGAACAGCGCCGCCATCTCGTCGATGAGGTGGGTGGACACGATGATCGTGCGCGGCGCCGCCATGTAGGTGGCGAGCAGCTCGTCGTAGAACGCGTAGCGGGACGGCGCGTCGAGCCCGAGGTGCGGCTCGTCGAACATCGTCACGGGGGAGCCGGTGGCGATGCCGATCGACACGGCGAGTGCCGCCCGCTGGCCGAGCGACAACGCACCCACCTTGGTTCGATCGGAACGCAGTTGAAACCGGTCGAGGAGCCGCTCGAGCACGGCAGCGTCCCACCGTGGCCGCAACGCCGCCGCGATGGCGATGCTGTCGGCGACCGAGACGTCGAGGTTGAAGTCGCCGTCGTGGCGCACGAGGCACAGATCGGCCATCAGCTGCGCGTGCTCGTACGGATCCTCCCCGGCGATGCGGACGGTGCCACTCGACGGTCGGCGATGCGCGGCGAGCGTGCGCATCAGTGTCGACTTGCCGGCGCCGTTGCGGCCCAGCAGGCCGACGATCGCACCGGCGCGCATGGTCGTCGAGATCGAATCGACGGCGACCGTCGACCCGAAGCGCACGGTGAGATCGCGCAGCTCGATCGTGTGGCCGCCGATGGGGGATGGGGTGAAGGGGGCGGAGTCGCTCATGGGTGACCTTTCGCGGTGGTGGATCGGGCGCGGATGACAGCGACGATCTCCTCGGGCGGGATCGCGAGCCGTTCGGCTTCGTCGAGCACCGGCCCGAGCACGTCGTCGACGAATCGGGCGCGCCGTTCCGCGCGCAGACGCTCGCCGCAGCCGGGGGTGACGAACATGCCGACACCGCGCCGCTTGTAGAGCAGTCCGGCATCGACCAGCTCCTGGAACGCCTTGGCGACCGTGGCCGGGTTGATGCGATGGAACGCCGCGTACTGATTGGTCGACATGACCTGCTCGTCGTCCGCGAGGACTCCGCGCAGGATGTCCTCCCGTAGGCGGTCGGCGATCTGCCGGTAGATCGCAGTGCGATCGTCGAACACCGCCCCGGCGCTCACGCTTGACCTCTCTGGTTCATTACTCAACTAATGAACCAGAGAGCCGCCGGAAACGCAACCCACGGCCGCAGTTCCCGAATGCATACCGTGCAGCGTCGGGACGCCGGGCTACGGTTGCCTCCGGCGACGTGCCTCGCCGGACTCTCTCCTCGGCGCCCGCGCTGCCGAGCTCCGGAGAGCAAAGGGGACCCTGTGTGCTCGGCGTGATGGAACCGATGTGTCCGTGCGGCCCATCGACGAGCGCGGGTCGTCGGCGGATCGCGTGTCGACACATGAGGTGATTCACAATGACCAAGCAGGAGTCGTTCAAGCGGCGTGTCCGCGAGCGCATGGAGAAGACCGGCGAGCGCTATGGCGCCGCCCGGCGCGCGTTGCTCGGCGGTCTCGCCGACACCACGCAGACGTCCGCCCCGGAGGCCGACGGCACGCGGGTTCGTGTCCGGGCCACGGAGCCGGAGGTCGACGACCTCACGATCAAGCGCGCGACCGGTCGCGACTGGGACGAGTGGTGCGACCTGATCGACGCCTGGCCGGGTCACGAGGCGGGCCACCGCGCGATCGCCGCCCACATCCACGACGAGTACGGCCTCGGGATGTGGTGGGGCCAGGCCGTCACCGTCGGCTACGAGCGGATCACCGGCCGTCGTGTCGTCAACCAGCTGTCCGACGGCACGTTCAGCGCCGGCAAGACGCGCACGGTGATCGTCGACGTGGCCACGCTGCGAGCGGCGATCGTCGACGACGACGCCCGCAGTGCGCTGTTCCCCGGTCTCGAGACGCACCTGCGGTCCAAGCCCACGAGCAAGGCGCTCCGGGTCGGCGTCGCGATCGACGGGCAGGCGATCGGATCAGCCCTGTTCTCGTTCACGCCGAAGGCCGACGGCCGGGTGATGGTCAACGTGTCGCACGACGAGTTGCCCGACGCCGCGGCTGTCGCTCAGTGGAAGCAGTACTGGTCCGACTGGCTGGTCGCGATCGACGAAGCCTGACCACGCGCCGTCGGCGTGCCGCGACCGGTCAGCCGAAGGTGAAGGTCTGCGATCTCACGTCGCGCTGGTCGCCCTTCACCGCGACCACGTAGTACGTCCGTGTGAACGGCGGGCCGGGGCACGGGTTCGGGAAGTCGAGGCTGCCGGAGAGCGCGAGGGGCACCCCGACGTCGAGCGGTGTGTCCGGATCGTCGATCGCGACGTAGACCTCGTCCGCGCCGGACGTGACCCACGAGACGAACACCTGCTGGGGCTCCTCGGTCGACGGGTCAGCCGGACAGCTGGTGGGGCCGCGGAACGAGGCGTCGACGATCGTCGGCGCGGCCGGCGCGGCCGGCGCGGCCGACGTGGGCGCCGGCGCGGCGGTGG
>JALHOG010000075.1 GCA_022843125.1 Ilumatobacteraceae bacterium | reverse complement strand
CGCTCACGCCGGCGATCGCGATCGCGACGCACCCCAGCCCGCCACCCGCGAGGCGCCACTGCTCGCTGCGCCGCCGGTCGCGTCGGCCCCAGCGGACGAGGTGCCAGACGACGACCGCTGCTGCAGCGACCGCCGTGCCGGCACTCAGCCGTTGGAGGGTCACGGTGTGGCCGACCAGCGACTCGACCGCGACGAGGTGGCCGAACGACGCGTCGCTGCCAGGGTCGATCGACAGCACCGGGAGCAGCGAGGTGACCGCTGCGACGGCGCCTGCGCCCACGGCGACCGGCGCGGCGCGGCCGTCGGCCAGCGCGACGATCGCGGCCACGACGGCTGCCGGGACGGCGAGGATCGCCAGATCCTGCGCCCACTCCACCCCCGTGAGCTCGAGCAGGGCGATGCCGGCGATCGCCCCCGTTGCGACGTATCGACCGCCGCGCCGGCCGATCGACCCGACGCCGGCGAGCGCCGCCATCGCCGCCACGAGCAGCACCAACTCGACGTCGGAGACGGGGCCGTCGTCGAGGGGTGCGAGCGGGTTGATCATCAGCCCGTCGATGAGTTCGGGCTGACCGGGCGGTGCGATCACGACGACGCTGTAGGCGGCGCCGTCGCCGCTGACCGCAATGGCGAGCGCGTCGGGTTCGCGCGCGAGGACGCCGTCGACGCGCAGTTCGACGTCACCCACGTCGGCCCGGACAGCCTCGAACGCCGAACGGTCGATGCCGGTCGCGGCGAACGGCGTGAGCTGCTCGAGGAGCCGATCGGTGGCCGCGTCGTCGCCGGTGGCCGACGCGATCGCGTCGGCGATGTTGCGGTCGGGGAATCGGCTCGGATCGAACGGGACGGCGGAGAGGTCGAGCAGATCGGTGTCGACGGGATCGGCCACGACCCGGGCCGTCACCCCGATGCCGGCGAGCACGACGCACAGCACGAGCGCGGCGGCACGGGCACGCGAGGCGAGCGGGTTCTCGGACACGGGCCCACAGGTTGGCAGGCGGGGCGGGCTTCCCGCATCAGTGCCACCACGCAGGGGCTCGTCCGCGTTGGCGCCGATGACGCGCCGGCGGCTCGTCACTACCGTGGTGGCCATGTCAGAGCACGGGTTGCTGCACGTCGATCATCTCGCACTCGGCCGGCCCGGTGTCGCGATGCTGGTGGTGGCCATGCTGCTCGTGGTTGCTGCGTGTTCCGACGGCGGTAGCCCGTCCGGCGCCGACACGACGGTGCCGGCGACCGCCACCGCACCCGCGTCCAGCGTGCCGGTCACCACCGTGCCGGGCACCACCGTGCCTGCGACGACCGCGCCCGCGACGACTGCGCCCGGGACGACCGCACCGGCGTCGCCGCTCGACGAGCGCATCGAGTTCGTGGTCGCAGCGCTCGACGATCCGGCGATCGCCACCGACGAGGCGATCGCCGAGCAGTTCGCGCCGGGGTTCCTGGCGGCGGTGTCGCCCGACGAGATCCGCGCGGTGGTGGCTGATCCGGTTCCCGGCGCGGCGGGACCCTGGCGGGTCGTCGAGCGAACCGGGGGCGCGACCTCGGCGGTGGTGACGCTCGCCTCCGGTGACGCCCTCCTCACCCTGTCGATCGAGATCGAACCGGACGGAGCGGGTCGCATCGTGGGCGCGTTCTTGCAGCCCGGGTCGGCGACCGAGATCTCCGACGCGTTCGCGTCGCCAGGAACCGCCGACGAGGTCGACCGGGCGCTCACCTCGATGGCCGACCGGGTGGTCTACGCGGTGTACGACGTGGCGGACGGTGCGTGCACGCCGTTGCTGGAGCGCGGCGGCGACACCGTCGCCCCGACCGGTTCGACGTTCAAGCTGTGGGTGCTCGCCGCGCTCGCCCGTGCCGTCGAGGCCGGGGATGCATCGTGGGACGAGACGATGCCGGTCGAGCGGGCATACCGCAGCTCGCCCGACGGCGAGATCTACGCGTTGGAGGACGGCACCGAGGTCACCTTGCGGCGCCTCGCCGAGCTGATGATCTCGATCTCGGACAACACGGCGACCGACCACCTGATCGCCCGGCTGGGGCGGGACACGATCGAGGCGATGATCGCCGACCTCGGCATCTCGACGGTCGACCGCAACATCCCGTTCCTGACGACCGGCGAGCTGTTCGCGCTCAAGTTCGTCGACGCCGAGCTCGGCGAGCGCTATCTGGCGATCGAGGGAGCCGATGCGCGGCGCGCCTTCCTCGACGACGTGGTGGCCGCCACGCCCCTGCCGTGGATCGACGACCCCGCCTGGTCGCCGTCGACGCCGCTGACCGCCCCGGTGCTCGTCGACGAGCTCGAGTGGTTCGCGACGCCGCTCGACATCTGCACCACCTTCCACGACCTCGACCGGCTCGCTGCGACGCCCGGCCTCGAACCGGTGGGGGAGATCCTCGCGGTCAACCCCGGCCTGCCGTTCCCGGAGGGCGACTGGTCGACGATCCGGTTCAAGGGCGGCTCGGAGCCCGGCGTGGCGATGCTCGCCCACTGGTTGGAGGCCCCGACCGGGGAGCGACGCGTGGTGGTGCTCGGGCTGAGCGACGACGTGCGGACGTTCACCGACATCGAGGTGGCACTCGCCGGCGCGCGCCTGCTCGGCCTGGCGGCGACGACCATCGAGTGACGGTTCGTGACGAGGAGCGCGCATCACGCTGCGGGTGGTCGTCGTCGGTGCACGATGCGTGCACGGTGGGCGTCGGCGAGGTCGGGCCGGACGGTGGCGTGGACGAATCCGAGTGGTGTGGTGATCGTGAGCGTCCGGTCGGGGGCGAGGTGGAGGTGCCAGCCGCCTTCGTGGACGACGTGATGGTGGTGTGAGCACAGCGGCAGCATGTTCGCGAGATCGGTCGGCCCGCCGAGCTCCCACGGGTGGATGTGGTGCATCTCGCAGCGGTCGAACGGCACGTCGCAGCCGGCGAAGGCGCAGGTGCGGTACATGCTCCGCAGGGCGCGGCGCTGGTGGCGGTTGGCGTGGCGGATGGTTCGCCCTGCGTCGAGCACGACACCGTCGGCGCCGACGATCACGGGGGTGACGCGCCCGTTGCACAACAGGCGGGCGATCGACGCCGGTGGCAGGACGAGCCCGTCGCGCGTCTCGCAGACGCTGTGGGCGTGGAGGCGTTGAGTGGTCGCGGTCTCGTGGTCGCAGATGAGCGCGATGTCGGCTTCGACCGGACGGATCGCCTGATGGCCGCCGGCGACGAGACGGCCGAGGGCCTCGGCGGCGAGCCGGTTGCGTTGGAAGCTGCGGGCGAGGAACTCGGCGTCACCACGGCGCTCGCCCTCGGCGATCATCGCCGCGACCTCGCGGTCGATCGCCCCGAACACGAGGTCGGCGAGCTCGGGGTGGAACGACAAGCTCCCGTCGACCATGCCGGTGGCCATGTTGGTCTTCCGGCGGAGGTACGTGTCGCGGCGCTGGCGGCGGTTGCGCTCGATGCCCTGGTCGCGCTCGAGCTCGCGGATCCGGTCTCGGCAGTGGCGGACGAACTGCTCGGGGGTCATGCCGGCTGCCTCGTCGGCGAGCTCGGCGTGTGATGCGAGCAGCTCGTCCTTGACGGCGTCGTCGCAGGCGGCGGTGGCGTTGGCGAGCGCATCGACGTGCTCGGCCCCGATCGCCCCGGTGGCCAAGGCGTCGCCGAACGAGGGAGCGTCGACGATGGTCTTGCTGCGGCGCTCCTTGCGCCTGCCCTCCGCGGCCGACACGCCGCTGTGCCGCCCGTGCTCGGCCGCGGCCGGGGCGGCGCCGGCGGTCTCGTAGAGGGTGGTCATCCGCGAGGTGATGCGAGCCTCGAGCGCGTCGAGCCAGCCGCGCACCCGGCGCGCCTGGCGGAGCAGGTCGGCACACGCAGCACTGTCGGCGGCCTCGACGTCGGCGACATCGAGCCCCTCCACGGTGGTGACGAGGAGCGGATCACTCATGTCCCCCAGTGTGACAGGGGGGTGTGACAGTCATCTCGATCACCAGTTCGGCACCACTACCAGGGCCGATGCAAAGGCTCGGCCGACAACGACTCGGATCGAGGGCGATGGTCAGTCGGGTCGGAGCGCGTCGAGGAGCGACTCGTGGCAGCGTCCGTCGGAGTAGATGCCAGTGCGCGTGTCAAGACGCGTGCCACCCAGGTGATCGGTGAATCGACCGCCGGCCTCTTGGACGATGAGCGATGGTGCGGCGTGATCCCATAGATCGCCCGCGAACCAGACACAGGCCGCGATCTCGCCTTCGGCGACGCGGCATTGGTGGCTCCACGACCAATCGTCAGGCCGTCCACCGATGACACGTTCGAGTCGTCGCTGCTGCTCCACACCGAGTGACTCGAATCGTGGAAGGCACGCGAACCTGTCCGGCGTGAGCGGCGCGGAGGTGCCGACGCGAATGGGCCGTGCGGTCGAGGGGTCGATGCCTCCCGTGAACGCTCCGCCGCCACGCACCGCCCACCACCGTCTCTGCTGCATCGGGCTGGAACAGACGGCAACCGTGATCGAGCCATCGACCTCGAGCGCGAGAAGCGTGCCCCAGGTGATCGCACCCGCAGCGAAGAAGCGAGTCCCATCGATCCCATCTGCGATCCAGCGCCGGCCGCTGCTTCCAGGAGTGCTTCCGACCTCCTCGCCGACGAATCCGTCGTCGAGCGTTTCCTGCCGGAGGACCGTGAACATGGCGCGCTCGGCAGCAACGTCGGCCCCGGTCACCGGTGAACCGTCGATCTTCAACGATGCGGTCACGCCATCGGGAGACCAGGCCGCTGCCGTAACGACATCGGCTGCATCGACCATCCGGAACGCAAGCTCGAGGTCGTGCGACATCGAGGGTGATCCTGCCAGAGTCACCTCGTACGATGATCCGACCTTGAACCGGCGTTTCGGGGGCACTTGGTCGCTGCCCGGTGGGCGCTGTCGTGCGGGCGTAGACGTAGCGTCATCGGCGTGTTCGACGGCGAGCCGATCTTCTTCAGCTCTCCGCACGAGTTCCGCGACTGGCTGGAGCGTCATCACGCGACGGCGACGGAGTGCGTGGTGGGCTACTGGAAGACGCACACGGGAACGCCGTCGCTCCGATGGGCTGACGCCGTGCGCGAGGCGCTGTGTTTCGGCTGGATCGACGGGCAGAGCCGCTCGATCGACGACGAACGCCACATGCAGCGGTTCACGCCACGCAAGAGCCGCCGCTGGAGCGCCGTGAACGTCGCGCTCGTGGCCGAGCTCGAGGCCGAGGGACGCATGACCGAGGCCGGACGGCGGGCGTTCGCCGCACGCGATGCGAGCGAGGAGCCGTACTCGACGTCGAAGCGGCCCAGCCGGCTGCCGCCCGAGTTCGACGAGCGTCTGCGCCGGGACCATCCGGAGGCGGCCGCGTTCTGGGACTCCACGCCTCCGAGCTATCGCAAGATGCGCGCCTTCTGGATCAGCGAGGCGAAACGCCCCGAGACGCGCGAGCGGCGATTCAGCCTCCTCGTCGAGGCCTGCGCCGCGGGCGAGCGGCTTCCATAGCCCTGCGGCCCGTGGTGGCAGCGTCGTCGACCCGGCGGTCGGTGATACGGGAGATGCGGCCAGGGGACGAGCGGCGCAACTCTCCGGTGACGTTCCAGCGCTGCGGGGCCCTCGGTCATCGGTGAGCGACGATCAGGCGCATACCGACGTCGTACTCGGCCAGTGCTCGAAGGCCGCCGTTCGCCGCCTCCCACACACCGCTGTCGAGGTCATGTGCGATCTCGGTGACCACGCGCTCGAGGACGTCTGCGTCCATGCGTGCGAACGCTGACGTCGCGTTTCGGGCATCGGCGTCGAGAACGCGTTCGGGGTGGGCCCAGAACGAGCCCAAGGTCCAGTCGGGCGTGTTCCGCGAGTTCAGCACCGGCTCAACGCGCACGGAGTCCCCGAGCCAGCCGACAAGCTGATCGATGGGCGGGAAGGTCGCTCGATCGAGCGCGGCAGCTTCGGGGAGGTAGTCGCGGTAGAGCCACATCTCAGCGCACACATCTGCGTCGTAGGTGACGATGACGACCGGACCACGAGCGACGCGACGGAGTTCGCAGATGCCCGACTTCTGTTGATCATCCCAGTGGTGGATCGTCAGTACTGCCATCGCGGCATCCACGCTGTTGTCTCGCAGCGGCAGCGGTGCGGCGGTCCCGCGCAGCGCCGGCACCCGGTCAGTTGGTCGTTGCCCGGCCATCACATCGCTTGGCTCGATCGCGATCACGTACCGATCCGATGGTTCGTAGGAGCCGGTCCCCGCTCCAACGTTGACGACGGATCGACTGTCTCCGAGCGCCGCGAAGATCCGGTCGCGCAGCTCGGGATCCTCACGCCGAGTCGAGGAGTAGCCGTGGCCAATGTCGTCGTACCGGGGGCTGAGGGGCACTCGGGAAACCTACCCGAGTGATCGGCAGCCGTTCGGGCTGGATCTGACGGAGTTCATCGGCCTTGCCGACGACAATCGGGGCGTGCCAGCGAGCTAGTCAGTCGGCTCCTCTTCACCAGCCACCGATGGACAAACGAACTCAAGCTCCGGTTCGGGATCGATCCTGCCGAACTCCACGAGGCGTGCCTTCAACGAGGCTGGGCCGACATCACTCGGCGAGCTCGCTGATCAGTATCGGGCCCAAACCGCCGAGTCGCCGCGCGCGTGCTCGGACCTATGGTGACGGCGTGGGGACGCTCGCCGACGCGCCGGATCGTGAACGTTCGGTCGTGTCCACGGCGTTGGTCACCGGGGTCAGCCGGGCGGTCGGCATCGGGCGTGCGGTCATGGACCGGCTCGCCGCTGATGGTCATCGTGTGGTCGCGGCCGGCTGGCCCTCGTACGACGAGCGGATGCCGTGGGGCGCCGACCCGGTCGAGCCCGACCTGCCGGGGCCGTTCCACCCAGGCTCGTTCTATGAGGTCGACTTCGAGGATCCCGACGCGACGGCCGCACTGATCGGTCGGATCAACCGCGACGTCGGGCCCGTCGGCGTGCTCGTGCTGTGCCACTGCGAGTCGGTCGACAGCGACATCCGCACCACCACCGTCGACAGCTTCGACCGCCACATGGCCGTCAACGCCCGGGCGACGTGGCAGCTCATCCGGAGCTACGCCGAGCAGGTCGATCGGCACGGTCCCGTCCGCAGGATCGTCTCGATCACGAGCGACCACACCGCGTGGAACCTGCCCTACGGCGCCAGCAAGGGAGCGATGGACCGCATCGTGCTCGCCGCGGCGGTCGAGCTCGCCGACCTCGGCGTGACCGCCAACGTGGTCAACCCGGGCGCCACCGACACCGGCTGGATGTCCCCGGAGATCGAGCAGCACGTCCGCAACGGCAACCTCCAGCCACGCGTCGGGCTCCCGAGCGACGTGGCGAACCTCGTGAGCTTCCTGTGCTCACCCGAGGGCCAGTGGATCAACGCACAACTCCTGCACAGCGACGGCGGCCGCCGCTGACTGCGTTCACAGCGCTGTGGTCGCCCGGGTGAGCGCGTCGACGAAGGTGCGGGCGGGGCGGGTGGCGGGTCGTGCACCGCGCCACACCACGCGCACCGGTTGCTCGATCGCGAGCTCGCGTACGGGGAGGGCGAACAGGTCACCGGTGGCGAGGTCGCCGTTGACGCGGCACTCGGGGAGGAACGCCACGCCCGACCCGTTGAGTGCGGCGAGGCGCGCGGCGGTGACGCTCTGCACGGCGATGTGCTCGCCCACACCACCGCGCCCGTGGAGCGCGAACGCCGCCTCGACCACGTCACGGCTGCCCGACCCGGGGTGACCGAGCACGAGGGTGGTGGCGACGAGGTCGCCGTGCGACACCGCCGACCGCCGGCCGTACCAGCGATGCCCCCGGCCCACCACCGGCACCAGCCGCTCGGCGGCCACCAGCTCGGAGCGCAGGCCGAGCGGCGGGTGCGGCCCCTCGGTGAAGCCGATCGTCGCGTCGCCGGCGCGGACCGCCTGGGCCACGCGCAGGGTGTCGAGCTCGATCAGCGCGAGCTGCACACCGGAACCGCCGGCGGACGCCACCCAGCCGGGCAGGAAGTGGTCGGCGATGTGGCGGGTGGCGGCGACTGTCAGCCGGTCGCGCTCGGCGCCCAGCGCCTCGGCCCGGTCGACGAGCGCGATCGCAGCGGCCACGACATCGGCGCACGCCGCGGCCAGACGTTGGCCCTCGGACGTGGCGACCGAACCCGTGGGCGTGCGCTCGAGCAGCGTGGTGCCGAGCTGACGCTCCAGCTTCTGGAGCTTGGCGGTGGCCGAGGGCTGCGTCATCTGCATCCGCGCGGCCGCCTTCGACACGCTGCCGAGCTCGACGGCCGCGAGGAAGAGGCGCAGCGCCGCCACGTCGGTGCCATCGACAACGGCAATCGAAGCCATAGGACAAGTCTATGACCTCCGAGCCAACGGCCTCCTAGGCCAACATGTCCGTACATGATTGGCTGGAACGTATGAGCACAGCAGGTGAGGCCATCCGGTACGGCGTGATCGGCACCGGGATGATGGGCATCGAGCACATCGAGAACATCCGCGCCCTCGACGGCGCCACCATCACCGCGATCAGCGACCCCAACGCCGACTCGCGCGCCAAAGGCGCCCAGGCCGCCGGACTCCAGGGCGTCGCCGTGTTCGAGGACCATCGCGATCTCCTCAGCAGCGGCCTGTGCGACGCAGTGGTGGTCGCCTCACCCAACTTCACCCACGTCGACGTCGTCGGCGACGTGCTCGCCACCGGCCTGCACGCACTCGTCGAGAAGCCGCTGTGCACCACCATCCCCGACTGCGAGCGACTCCTCCGGCTCGAGCAGCAGCGCCCCGCCGGCGCGATCACGTGGATGGCGATGGAGTACCGCTACATGGCGGCCGCCGCCGAGCTGATCGGCCTCGTCCACGAGGGCGCGGTCGGCACGCCGCGCATGGTCGCCATGCGCGAGCACCGCTTCCCGTTCCTCGTCAAGGTCGACAACTGGAACCGCTTCAGCGAGAACACCGGCGGCACCCTCGTCGAGAAGACCTGCCACTTCTTCGACCTGATGAACGTGATCCTGCGCGAACGCCCGGTGCGGGTGATGGCGTCGGGCGCTCAGGACGTCAACCACCTCGACGAGGACTACGACGGGCGCACGCCCGACATCCTCGACAACGCGTTCGTGATCGTCGACTACCCGAGCGGTGCCCGCGCCCTGCTCGACCTGTGCATGTTCGCTGAGGCGACCCACAACCAGGAGGAGCTCTCCGTGGTGGGGGAGCGCGGCAAGGTCGAGGCGCTGATCCCGGCCAACACCGTGCGTGTCGGCCGGCGCGGCGAGCACTGGATCGGCGGGGTCGAGGAGTACACGGCGCACGACCCACGCGTGCAACACGAGGGTCTCCACCACGGCTCGAGCTACATCGAGCACGTGCTGTTCGCCGAGGCGATCCGCACCGGCGGGCAACCCGCCGTCACGCTCGCCGACGGTTACTGGGCCGTCGCGATCGGCGCCGCCGCCCACCGCAGCATCGAGCTCGGCCGCCCCGTCGAGCTCAGCGAGCTCATGGACGCCGAGCTCGCCGCGAACACCCAGTACACGAACAACGATCTGGCAACCACCGATCTGGCAACCACCGATCTGGAAGGAGCATCGGCATGACCGTCGAGATGTCCTGGTTCAGCGCCCTGTGCGACGACGACTACGAGTTCCTCGGCGTGCCCGACCCGCAGCTCAAGAGCTCGTGGGAGCACTGCCGCAACATCGTCCTCACCGCTGACCGCTACGGCTTCGACAACGTCCTGCTGCCGTCGGGCTACGGGCTCGGCATCGACAACACCACCTTCGCCGCCGCGATGGCGCCGATCACGTCGCTGCGCATGCTGCTCGCGATCCGCTGCGGCGAGATGGTGGTGCCGCAGCTCGCCCGCCAGCTCGCCTCGCTCGACCAGATGATGGACGGCCGGTTGACGATCAACATCATCTCGTCCGACGTCCCCGGCGAGGTGCTCGACAGCGAGCCGCGGTACCGCCGCTCGACCGAGATCATGTACTGCCTGCGCGAGCTGCTCGACGGCAAGCCGGTCGACTTCCACGGGGAGTTCCTCGACCTCACGGTCGAACCTCCCGCGGCGCGGACCGTGAGCGGCCGCAGCCCGCTGTTCTACTTCGGTGGCCTCTCCCCGGCCGCCCGCGAGTGCGCGGCGTCGGGCGCCGACGTGTTCCTCATGTGGCCCGACACCACCGAGAAGATGCTCACCGTCAAGGCCGACATGGACGCCCGCGCGGCGGCCAAGGGACGCACGCTGCGCTACGGGTGGCGCTCCCACGTGATCGTCCGCGAAACCGAAGGCGAAGCCCGCGCCGCAGCGAGCCGCCTGCTGTCGAAGCTCGACCCCGAGACCGGCGAGGCGATCCGCAAGAAGTCGCTCGACTCCGCCTCCGCCGGTGTCGCCAACCAGGCAGCCCTGCGCGAGGCCGCCGACGCCGAGGGGTACGTCGAGCGCCACCTCTGGACCGGCGTCGGCCGCGCCCGCTCGGGCGCCGGCGCCGCGATCGTCGGTGATCCCGACCAGGTGCTCGGCAAGATCAACGAGCTGATCGACGCCGGCATCGGTGCGTTCATCCTGTCCGGCTACCCCCACGCAGCCGAGTGCGACCTGTTCGCCCGCCACGTGCTGCCGCACATCGACCACGGTCGGCTCGAGTTCGAGCCCGACCCCGTGCGCGTGGGTTGATCCGGAGCCTCGTGATCGATCCGACCACCGCAGCGACCGCACCCGCGCGCCTGTCGGCGCGCGCCTCCGTACTGGCGTGCGTGCCCGGGCTCGTGGTGGTTGCGCTGCTTGCGGCGATCGCGTTCGTCATCACCGAGTGGATCGACCTGTCGCCACTCGTGATCGGCATCGGGCTCGGCGCCCTGGTCGCGAACGTTGCTGCGATCCCCGCGGTGCTCGCACCCGGCATCGCGTTCGCGGCGCGATCGATCCTGCGTGCCGGCGTCGTGCTGCTCGGGTTGCGACTGTCGCTCGGCGACCTCGCCGGGCTCGGTGCCGACGGGCTGGTCGTGGTCGCACTGGTGGTGACGATCACGTTCTTCGGCACCCAGTGGTTGGCGCGCCGGCTCGGCGTCGGGCCCGAGATGGGGTTGCTCGTCGCCACCGGCTACTCGATCTGCGGCGCGTCGGCGATCGCCGCCGTGAACGGCGTGGTGCACGCAGACGAGGAGGAGACCGCCTATGCGATCACGCTCGTCACGCTGTGCGGCACCCTGTCGATCGTCGCCCTCCCGGCGATCGCCGAGCTCGTCGGGCTGTCCGGTGCCGCGTTCGGGACGTGGGTCGGTGGGGCGGTCCACGACGTCGGGCAGGTCGTCGCCACCGCGTCCCACGGCGACGCCGCCGCGCTGCAGGCCGCGACGGTCGTCAAGCTCACCCGGGTGGTCCTGCTCGCCCCGCTGGTTGCGATGGTCGCGATCGGGGCGCGCCGCCGCCGCGCCGCGGCGCTGTCGTCGGCCGCCAACGAGCCGTTCGTCGACGAGCATCCGCCGATCCTGCCGCTGTTCGTCGTCGGCTTCCTGATGGCGATCGCCGTTCGGTCGACCGGACTGTTGGGCGACGGCGCGCTCGACTTCGCCGCACAGTTGGAGAAGATCCTGCTGACGGTGGCCCTCGTGGCGATGGGTCTCGGCGTCCGGATCGCCCGCATGCGCCGCCTCGGCGCCCGCCCGCTCGCTCTCGGCCTCCTCGCCTGGATCCTCGTCGCCACCACCGCCTACGCCGGCACGATGATCGTCGCGGCCTGAGCGATCGCGTGAACGTCTCGCGGCTAGAGACCGCGAGGAGTTCACGCGATCGCTGGGGGTGGGACCTTGGGCTCTTACCCCAGGGGGTATGGGTGGCGTTGAATGGGAGGCATGGATCAGCACTACACCCAGGTCGTCAGGGATCTCGCCGAGCCCACCCGCTCGCTGAAGGAGGCGATCCCCGAGACGTGGGCGGGATTCGCCCAACTCCACCAGCACGCCGTGGCCGACGGAGCGCTCCCGGCCAAGGTGAAGGAGTTGATCGCGCTCTCGATCGCCGTGGTCAAGCAGTGCGATGGCTGCATCGCCTACCACGCCAAGGCCGCCGCCCGCCGCGGCGCAACGGCGGAGGAGGTCGGTGAGGCGCTCGGCGTCGCGCTCCTGATGGACGGCGGCACCGCGTCGGTCTACGGCCCGCGCGCCTGGGACGCCTTCCGCGAGTTCTCCGCACCCAGCTGAGCGTCGTCCGGGATTCCCGGTACGACCGTTCCGGCGACTAACATCGCCCCCGGCCAGCACACCGGGGGAGATGCATGACGATCACCGACTTCTCGATGGGCTGGTTCAGCCTCGCCGGCAAGCGCGCCATCGTGACCGGCGGCAACACCGGGCTCGGCCAGTCGTTCGCGCTGGCCCTCGCCAAGGGCGGCGCCGACGTGTTCGTACCCAGCCTGGCCGACGACGACGGCAGCACCCGGGCGATGGTCGAAGCCGAGGGTCGGCGCTACGAGTTCATGGAAGCCGACATCACCGAGCCCGGCGTTCCGGCAGCGGTCGTGGCCGAGTGCGCCGAGCGGCTCGGCTCGGTCGACATCCTCGTGAACTCGGCCGGCATCTGCCCGCTCGCCGAGGTGCTCGAGTTCGACCGTTCGAAGTGGGACCCGACGGTCGCCGTCAACCTCACCGCGGCGTTCGAGATGAGCCACGAGGTCGCCAAGCTGATGATCCCGCAGCGCAGCGGCAAGATCATCAACATCTGCTCGATGTTCTCGTTCCTCGGCGGGCGCTGGTCGCCCGCGTATGCAGCCACCAAGCACGGCATCGCCGGGCTCACCAAGGCGTACTGCGACGAGCTCGCGATGTACGGCATCCAGGTCAACGGGATCGCGCCGGGCTACTACGCCACGGCGATCACCACGGCGACGCGCAGCAACCCCGACACCAACCGCCGGGTGCTCGAACACATCGCGGCTGAGCGATGGGGCGAGCCGCTCGACCTGATGGGCACCGTCGTGTTCCTCGCGAGCCGTGCGTCCGACTACGTCAACGGTCACATCCTCGCGGTCGACGGCGGGTACCTCGTCCGCTGACGCGGAGCTGCGATGGCCGGCCCGTACCTGATCGGCATCGACTGCGGCACGCAGAGCGCCAAGGTCGTCGTCTACGACGCCGCCGGCAGCGCCGTCGCAACCGGTCGCCGCCAGCTGCGCGCCATGGACCGCCCCCGCCACGGCGTCGTGCTCCATCCCGACGACGATCTCTGGGATGCGATCGGCGCCGCCAGCCGGGAGGCGATGGCGGCCTTCGACGGTGATCCGGCTGACATCGTGGCCGTCGGGTTGTGCCCGGTCCGCTGCTGCAAGGCGTTCCTCCGCGCCGACGGTTCACTCGTCGAGCCGGTGATGAGCTGGATGGACGAGCGTGCCTACGCGCCGTATCTCCCCGACGATCCGTCGCTCGCGTACGCCACCACCGCATCCGGCTACCTCGCGCATCGCTGCACCGGCCGGCTCACCGACACCGCCGCCAACAACATCGACATCCAGTGGCCGATCGACACCGACACCTGGGACTGGAGCGACGACCCCGCTGCCTATGGGCGCCACGGGGTGCGCCGCGACATGCTCGCCGAACTGCAGCTCCCCGGCGAGGTGATCGGGCCGCTCACCGCTGAAGCGGCCGCTGCGACCGGCATCCCTGCGGGCACGCCGGTGGTGCACACCGCCAACGACAAGGCCGTCGAGATGCTCGGCGCGGGCACCGTCGACGAGACGACCGTCCTCGTCTCACTCGGCACCTACATCGCGGCGATGGTGCACGGCCACGAGAACCACCGGTCGCCGCAGCACTTCTGGACCAACTTCGCGAGCGTGCCGCACCGCTACCTCTACGAGAGCAACGGTGTGCGGCGCGGTATGTGGACCCTCACCTGGTTCCTCGACCTGCTCGGACCCGAATTGGCGGAGAAGGCGGCGGCGTCAGGTCTGACGAGAGAGACGTATCTCGAGCGCGAGGCCGCGGCCGTCCCCGCCGGGAGCGACGGTCTGATGACCGTGCTCGACTGGTTGGCGCCGGGCGACGCACCGTTCCGCAAGGGCACGATGCTGGGCTTCGACGCCCGCCACACCCGAGGCCACGTGTACCGCTCGATCATGGAGGCGATCGCGCTGACGATGCGGTTCCACGTCGACGCGATGTGCGGCGAGCTGGGTGTCGAGCCGACCGAGCTCGTCGTCTCCGGCGGCGGTTCGTCGAGCCCGCTGTTCATGCAGATCTTCGCCGACGTGTTCGGCATCCCGGCGTCCCGGTCGATCGGCGGCGGCGGGGCAGCGCTCGGATCGGCGGTGTGCGCAGCGGTCGCCGCCGGCGTCCACCCCGACTTCGACACCGCGGTCGCCGCGATGACCGCCCCGCGCGAAACGTTCGCGCCCGACCCCACGAACGGCCGGATCTACCGCCGCATGGCCGACGACGTCTACCACGACATCCGCACCCACACCGACGCGCTCTACGAGCGCGCCTACCCGATCTTCCACTGAGCCCATCTCCACCGTGCGCCGACACCAGAAGGACCAGCCATGACCCTCACCCGCGACCAGATCGTCGACCAGCTCCGCACCATGCTCACCGACGAGCAGGTGATCACCGACGAGGCCGAGCTGAAGCGGTCGAGCGTCGACAACTTCCGCAAGCTCCAGAACATCTTCGACGTGCACACGATGACGGTGCCGGCCGCGATCGTGATGGTGCGCACCACCGACGAGGTGGCGCAGGTGCTGGCGTTCGCCGACGAGCACCGCGTCAACGTGGTGGCCCGCACCGGCGGTACAGCGACCGAGGGTGGGCTCGAGAGCGGGGCCGAGAACTCGATCGTCGTCGACGGCTCGCAGATGGACCGGATCATCGAGATCGACCCGTACGACATGCAGGCCACCGTCCAGTGCGGCGTCGCACTGCAACGCCTGGAGGACGCGTGCCGGGAGCTCGGCCTGACCACCGGCCACTCGCCTCAGTCGAAGCCGATCGCGAGCATGGGCGGCCTCGTCGCCACGCGCAGCATCGGCCAGTTCTCCACCCTGTACGGCGGCATCGAGGACATGGTCGTCGGCTGCGAGGCGGTGTTCCCCGGCGGTCAGGTGTGCCGCATCAAGAACGTGCCCCGCCGCGCTGCCGGCCCCGACATCCGCCACATCGTGATCGGCAACGAGGGCGCCCTCTGCTACATCACCGAGGTGACGGTCAAGCTGTTCCCGTACATGCCCGAGAACCACGTGTTCCTGGGGTGGACGCTCCCGACGATGGCGACGGGGTTCGAGGCCCTGCGCGACGTGATGGTCGCCGGATACAAGCCGTCGGTCGCCCGCCTGTACGACTTCGAGGACGGGCAGCTCCACTTCTCCCACTTCGCCCGTCCCGACGAGTGCATCCTGCTGTTCATGGCCGAGGGCAACGCCGGCATCACGCGCGCCACCGCCGAGGGCATCCGCGAGCTCGTGGCCGCGTACCCCGAGTGCACCCCGGTCGACCCCGCCCACATCGAGGAGTGGTTCAACGACCTCGTGTGGGGCCCCGACAAGGTGGCCCGTGAAGACGAGCGGATCCGCACCACCCGCAACGTCAACCGCACCACCGAGATCTCCGCGGACTGGAGCGCGATCGGGAAGATCTACGAAGCCGTGCTCCCTCGCATCCGGGCCGAGATCCCCGGGATCACCCTCCTCGGCGGTCACTCGTCCCACTCCTACATCAACGGGACGAACATGTACTTCAACTACTTCTACGACATCGACTGCCCGCCCGAGCGGGAGAACGACGACTACTACTTCCCGATCATCGACATCATCTGCGAGGAGACGCTGCGCTTCGGCGGGTCGATCGTGCACCATCACGGCATCGGCAAGGCGCGCGCGAAGTGGGTCTTCGAGGAGTACGGATCGTCGTTCCCGATGCTGCAGACGCTCAAGCAGGCGTTCGATCCGAACGGCGTGATGAACGCCGGCACGATCATCCCCACGTCACGCTGAGATCGGATCCTTCCGCGCCGGCGCGGAAGGATCCTGCGCGTTCCGGTGGTTGGGTGGTGTGATGGAGCACATGACACGACCGAGCAAGCGCGTCACGTTCGAGGGCCACGGCGGGTGCACGCTCGCCGCCCGGCTCGACCTGCCCGCCGCGCCGCCCAAGGCGTACGCGATCTTCGCCCACTGCTTCACGTGCTCGAAGGACCTGTTCGCCGCCGGCCGCATCGCCGCCGAGCTCAACGGTCAGGGCATCGCGGTGCTCCGGTTCGACTTCACCGGGCTCGGGTCGAGCGAGGGCGACTTCGGGAACACGAACTTCTCGTCGAACGTCGAGGACCTGGTCCGTGCGGCGGCCTGGTTGCGCGACGAGCACGCCGCACCCCAGCTGCTCGTGGGCCACAGCCTCGGCGGCGCCGCGGTGCTCGCCGCCGTCCGTGAGATCCCCGAGGTGGTGGCGGTCGCGACGATCGGCGCTCCGGCCGACACCGAGCACCTGGCCGAGCTGTTCGTCGACGACCTCGGCGCCATCGAGCGCGACGGCGAGGCCACGGTCCAGCTCGCCGGTCGCACGTTCACGATCCGCCGGCAGCTCCTCGACGACCTCGCGCGGCACGAGATCGTGGCGTGCGCGGCCGGTCTCGACGCCGCCCTGCTCGTGCTGCACTCACCGGTCGACAACACGGTCGGCATCGAGCACGCGGCGCGCATCTACCAGGCAGCCAGGCACCCGAAGAGCTTCGTCTCGCTCGACGGCGCCGACCACCTCCTCAGTCGACACGTCGACGCCGAGTTCGCGGCGCGGATGATCGGCGCGTGGGCCGAGCGCTACCTGGTCGAGCAGCAGCCGGCGCACCCTGCCCCGCCCGCGACCGACGCGGTGGTCGTCGCCGAGACCGGGCAGGGTCAGTTCCTCAACCACGTGGTCGCGCGCGGCCACCAGTTCCTCGCCGACGAGCCCGAGTCGATCGGCGGGTTCGACGCCGGACCGTCCCCGTACGACCTGCTGTCCGCGGCACTCGGCGCGTGCACGTCGATGACGATGCGCATGTACGCGGAACGCAAGGGCTTGCCGCTCGCCCGTGCGATCGTCGAGGTGCGCCACGGCAAGGTCCACATGGAGGCGACCGAAGGGGCGACCGCCGGCAAAGCCACCCAGATCGACCGATTCGAACGCATCATCCGGCTCGAGGGCCCCGCCCTCACCGCCGCCGACCGCGAGCGGCTCCTGTCGATCGCCGACCGCTGCCCCGTCCACCGCACGCTCAGCCAGAGCTCGACGATCGTCACCACGTCGGCGTGACGGGTGCAGCGTGTGCACATGGCGGCGTGAACATGGCGGCCTGCCTGGCACCCGCGCGCGAGCGCCGATACCGTTCGGGCGTCATGTTGGGTAAGGCGAGCATCTGCATCGTCGGGTTGGTGCTCGTCACCGCCTGCACGCGGCCGGTCGACGACGGAACTCCCGTCGCGGGCGCGATCACGACCGTCGCTCCCACCACGATCGCACCCACCACGATCGCGCCCACCACGATCGCGCCCACCACCACGCTGGCACCGACCACCACCATCGCCCCCACGACGACCAGCACGGACGCGACGACCACGACGGCTGCGACGACCACCACGACGACCACGCTGCCCCCGCTCGATGTCTACGACCCGGTGTGCGTCGTCCAGGTGCAGCCGGGTGAGGGCTTGCTCCAGATCGCTGCCCGAATCGACGACGAGACGGTCACTGCGCCGAGCATCCAGGCGGAGAACGCGCTCGACACCGACGTGCTGTTCCCGAATCAGCTCCTCGATGTGTGTGTCGACAACGGCCTCAACGACATCACCGGCGAGTCGATCGGTCGGAACCCTGCGCTCCTCGTCAAGGACGTCGCCGAGCAGCAGGAGAAGCTCAACGAGCTCTTCACCGGCCTCGGCATCCGCGAGCTCCTCGTCGACGGCATCTCGGGCCCGGTCACCCGCCAGCGGTTGTGCGCAGCTCGGCTCGCGCTCGGGCTGCCGGTCTCGGCGACCGACATGGAGCCGGGCAGCGAGGAGGAGCTGACGCTGATGGCAGCCACCTCGATCCCGGTGCCGTTCACCACGGCGGCGCTCGAGGAGCGGTGGATCCTGATCGACCGCACCTGTCAGATCATGTTCGTCGGCGAGGGCGCGACGAAGGTGACGTTCGTCTTCCCCACGTCGACGGGCGAGCCCGGCTTCGAGACCCGCGACCAGGACCGTTCACCAGCGTTCCGCTTCAATCCGGCGCTCGGCAACGGCGGGTGGCACAACAGCTCGATCTACCCCGTCGAAGCCGACAACCCGCTCAACGGCAACATGTACAAGCCGCTCTACTTCGACCGCGGTCAGGCAATCCACGGTGCCAACAACGTGCCCACGTCGCCCGCGAGCAAGGGCTGCGCCCGGTTGCGGGTCGAGCACCAGGATCTGCTCGTGCAGTGGCTCGGGTTGGCTGACTCCGGCCCGACCAACAGCCAGTCCCGGATCGGCGTCACCGTGAACGTCCAGGGGATCTGGGCCGGCTGAACGCCCGGATGGGTGGTGTGGCGCGTGGCCGGCGAGGTTTGAACCGACCGGTCGGGTGATATCCGCCTTCCATGAAGCGTCTCTCTCGTCGTCTGTTCCGTCCCTTCGGCCGGATGGCCGCGATGGTGCTGCTCTGGGAGCACCGTCGCAGCGTCACCATGGCGGTGCGATCGGTCCGCCATGAGCTCGAGACCGAGCGCCGGACCGGCTTCGACCTCGGTCGTTGGAAGTCCCTCGGTCGTGGTCTGTGGCAGTCGCGCCGGGCTGCTGAGCACGGCACCGTGAAGTCGGTCATCGTCGACGATGCCCATCGCACCGTCGCTCTCGCCACGAACCCCGGCGCCAACCCGTCGACGCCGCCATCGGGTGTCACCGTCGACAGCGTCGACGAGCACGAACTCCGCTACACCGGCGTCGGCTGAGGCTCCGCACGACGTCCGCCGGTCAGCTCGGGCCGGCGGTCGGCGGGTCTGACACATCGGCTGGGTCCCCGCACCCCACCCTTGCCAGAATGTCGATCGCAGTGACCGACACCCGCGGGAGGGGCAATGACGACACCGGTGGACGACGGTCCGAGCCCCATGCATGACACGGGTGGCTCCGAACGCACCATGTCCGAGGCGGCGTCGAAGGCGTTGCTGCGCGACTACGGCGTGCCGATCGCTGCCGAGCGCGAGGTGACCACGGCGGTCGAGGCCGCAGTCGCTGCTGCCGAGCTCGGGTTCCCGGTCGTCGCCAAGCTGTGCGGCGACGCGATCGCACACAAGACCGAGCGCGGACTCGTGCGGCTGCGCCTTGCCGACGCAGGTGCGGTCGAGCAGGCCGCCTCCGAGCTGCTGGCCGCCGCCACCCCGGCCGATGGTGCCGTGTCGGTGTTGGTGGCGCCGATGGTCTCTGGAAATCGTGAGCTGATCGCCGGTGTGGTCCGCGATCCGCAGTTCGGGGCCAATGTGATGCTCGGCGTCGGCGGCATCCTCGCCGAAGCGATCGCCGACGTGGTGTTCCGCCCGGTACCGATCAGCGCCGTCGACGCCGCCGAGATGATCGACCAGCTCGCCACCCAGAAGCTGCTGGGTGAGTTCCGTGGCGAGGCCGCGGTCGACCGCGAGCGGCTCGCCGCCGTGCTGCTCGGGTTGTCGGCCGCAGCGGCGGCACGACCCGACATCGCCGGCATCGACGTCAACCCGCTGATCGTGCGGTCCGACGGTACGCCGATCGCCGTCGATGCGTTGGTCGTGCTCGGAGCGCCGACAGCGCCGACCGCACTCCTCCCGCACGCGCGCCCGCGCCCCACCGATGAGCAGTTCCGGGCGCTGTTCGAGCCCGCCGGCGTGCTCGTGGCCGGTGCATCGACGCATCCCGGCAAGTTCGGGTTCGTCAGCCTCCACAACATCCTCGCCGCCGGCTATCGCGGCGAGGTGCACGGCACCAATCTCCAGGGCGAAGAGGTGCTCGGCATCCGGACTGTCGCCGACGTCGACGCGCTCCCCGACGGAGCGATCGACCTCGTCTTCGTCTGCACTCCCGCGTCGGCCAACGTCGAGTTGCTGCGCGCGTGCGCACGCAAGGGCGTGAAGGCGGCGTTCGTGACGAGTGCCGGGTACGGCGAAGCGGGAGAGGAGGGCCGCCGGGCCGAGGCCGAACTGGTGGCCCTCGCCGACGAGCTCGGCATCCTCGTGGCCGGTCCGAACGGCCAGGGTGTCGTGTCGACCCCCGCGAACCTGTGCGCTCAGATCGTCGCGCCGTACCCGCCGGCCGGAGCGATCGCGGTCGCCAGTCAGAGCGGCAACTTCGTCTCCAGCTTCCTGAACTACGCACGCCAGACGGGCGTGGGAATCAGCCGGGCGGTCTCGGCGGGCAACGCGGCCGCTGTCACGCCGGCCGACTACCTCGACTGTTATGCCGACGATCCGGCCACGGCCGTCTCACTCGCCTACGTCGAGGGCATCGTCGACGGCCGATCACTGCTCGACCGCTTTGCGTCGGTGGCGGCCCGCAAGCCGCTCGTCGTCGTCAAGGGCGGTGCCACCGAGGCCGGGGCCAAGGCGGCGGCGAGCCACACCGGCGCCCTCGCCGCCGACGACACGGTCTTCGACGGCGCCTGCCGGCAGGCGGGGGTCACGCGCGCCGCCACGGTCGAGGAGGCGTTCGAGGCCGCCGCGACGTTCGCCACGCAACCCCTGCCCGCCGGCCCCAACGTGGTGGTGCTCACCACCGCCGGCGGTTGGGGCGTGGTCACGAGCGATGCGATCCACCGCGAGCCCGGTCTGTCGCTGCTCGCGCTGCCCGACGACCTGCGGGCCCAGATCGACACGAAGCTCCCGCCCCGCTGGAGCCGCAGCAACCCGGTCGACTGTGCAGGGGGCGAGGTGCGCGACACGATCCCCGAGGTGATGGAGTTGATCGCGGCACATCCCGCAGTTCACAGCATCGTCTACCTGGGGCTCGGCATCCAGAGCAATCAGGCGCGGCTCATGCGCGAGGGCGGGTTCCATCCCGATCACGGGCTCGCGCGCATCGTCGAGTACCACGAACGGCAGGACCGCCGCTTCGCCGAAGCGGCCCACGAACTCTCGGTCCGGTACGGCAAGCCGATCCTGACCGCCACCGAGCTGGCCGTCGCCGACCCCGACAACCCGGGCCCCACGGCCGTTCGGGCAACCGGGCGCCTGTGCTACGCGAGCGGCAACCGGGCGGTCGTGGCCCTCGGGCACCTGACCCGGCGCGCGGCGTTCCTGAGGGCGCGCACCGCAGAGTGAGATCGGATCTGGCCGGAGCGGTCGTCGAGGGGGAGTCCATCGCCCGACCGGGTCGGCTCGTTCAGGAGTAGAAGTCCCACAGGGGGTCGCTGCCGTCGGGCGGATCGCCGTCGCCCGCCGAGGCGCCCGTTCGCTGGTCGGGGGGCGTGGCCCTGGTGTTCGGCAGGGCTGTGGTGCGCTCCATCGCGGCCCTCGCCGGTGCGCTGGGTCGCGCGATCGGGGCGGAGGTCGGCATCATCGCGGTGGTCGTGGCCGGCGTCTGCGCTGCGCTCGGGCGCTGTCGCTCTCGAGCGGGGGTCGGCTGCGGCCGTTGCGGCCGGTCCGGCGCGGAGCGTGCGATCGAGGCCGGGATCACGAAGGATCCGGCGAACACTGCCAGGCCGACGAACACGAGGACGAGTGCCGTCGGACGCAGGCCCGACACGCCTTCCTCGACGGCCACCGCGATCACGGCGTCGGCACCGCTCGCCCAACGCCGCGCCGCCCACGTCGCAACCGCAGGTGCCATCACCCAGGCGGCGCCGGCCATCACCGCCCACAACCCGAAGCGTCGCATCGCCCACCGTCGATCCGCGGAGGCCACGCCGACCAGGAAACCGGCGAGCGCAAGGAGCGCGAGGGGGATCGTCGCGGCGGAGATCGCCCGGCGCGTGGCGCCGACTGCCGGCACGTCGCTACGCGGCAGCGGCACCGCCGGAACGACGAATCGGTCGGTCGGGAGGCCGGCTGCGTCGAGCCCGGGAGTGCTTGCGACGAGCACGTCGACCAGCGGGGCCAGGTCGAACTCGGTCGGCCGCGGGTCGTCCTCGCCGAGCATGCGCGCCCACGAGCCGGCGAACGGGTCGATGAACGCGCGAGCACCGGCCGGGTCGCGCAGCACCCGGTCGACCTGGGCGGTGACGAACGGCTGCTGGTCGGGCGGCAACCCGTTCGAGGTGACGATCGCGGACGCGATCGGTGCGACGACCTCGGCGCGCGCTGCGTCATCGGCGAGCACCGCACCGGCGATCCGCTCACCTCGCCCCGGGTCGCCGATCGTGTGCGTGACGACGAACCCCGCCCAGGCGAGGGATGCCGCGAAGATCGCGAGACGGACGACGAGACGGATGGCGACGTCCGCATGTTACGGCGCGCCCGGATCGGTCGGCGGGCGCCACGACGTCACACCAGCGGTTTGCCGAACCGGCGGCGCACCACGTTGCGGACCGGTGAGCGGACCTTCTCCACCGCCAGGTAGAAGACGGGGAATGTGATCAGCACGAGGATCGTCGAGCTCACGAGCCCACCGACCAGCGTGAAGCTGAGCGCCTCCCAGAACGGGTCGCTGATCGCGAGGGGCAGCAGACCCACCACGGTGGTGGCCGTGGTGGCGATCAGCGGCCGGAATCGCCGTTCGACCGCTTGGGCCATGGCCTGGCCCGGCGGGAGACCGGCTCGGCGGCCCTGGTTCGCTGCGTCGATGAGCAGGATCGTGTTGTTGACGACGACCCCGATCAGCGCGATGAAGCCGACGGCGACGAAGAAGCTGATCGGATTGCCGCTGACGCTCAGCGTCGTGAACACGCCGAGGAAGCTGAACGGGATGGCGAGGAAGATCAGCAACGGCTGCACGATCGACCGGAACTGCACGATCAGCAGCACGAACATCAGGAGCAGCGCCACGATCAGGGCCTGACCGAGCGAGGCGAAGTCGTCCTGGTTGTCGGACTCCTGACCGAAGTCGTAGGTGATCGCATCGGGTGCGAGCCCGAGCGCCGCGAGTTCATCAGGCCCGTACAGCTCATTCACGAGCTGCTCGGTGGCATCCAGGTTGTTCG
Source organism: Ilumatobacteraceae bacterium (assembly GCA_022843125.1). GTDB lineage: Bacteria > Actinomycetota > Acidimicrobiia > Acidimicrobiales > Ilumatobacteraceae > Ilumatobacter. The sequence continues at coordinate 1,019 of JALHOG010000075.1, read as the reverse complement.
TGAGATCGTCGGTGGAGAAGGCGGCGCGCACCTCGATCTGGCGCTCGGCGTCGATCCGGAAGACCTGGCCCTCCGTCGACACGATCGCATCGGTGATGGTGGTGGGTTCGCCGCTCGGCTTGTCGAGCCCCACCCCGATCAGTCGTTCGCGGAGTTCGGCAGCGAGCTGCTGACCAGCAGCCACCGAGGCGTCGTCGACCGTGATCTGGGCGGCGAACGGGAAGTCCTCCACGGGCGGTCCGTTCTCGAGCTGTCGCGCCGAGATGCGGGCGCCGTCGACGGTCTCGAATGGCGCCTCCATCGCCTCGATGATCTGAGGTGCGGTGATGTCGCGGTCGCCGAACGGTGTGAGATCGATGATCGAGAGCAGTTCGCGCTCGTTGGCGGTGATGTACTGCGACCGCACGAGCTCGTCGCCGACCGCACCGATCACGATCTCGTCGATCTCGTCGGCGATCTGCTGCGCCTCCTCGATCGTGGTGCCCGGGTCGAACTCGGCGGTGACGAACAACGCGTTGGCGTCGTCGCCCGAGGGGAAGATGTTGAAACCCAGCGTCGACGCGACGCGGAACGATCCAAAGATCGCCCCGAGCGCGACGACCACGAGCGTCACACCGACGCCGACGCCCTTCCACCCGTTGCCCGACGGGTAGGCGGCGAGCCGGGCGAGCCCGTGCGCGGTGCGGCGCTCGGCACGCGTCATCGGGTTGTGCGGCTTCACGCCCTTCAGCAGGAACGGCTTCGCGATCGCCGGGATGAACAGCACGGAGAAGAGGAACGACAGCAGCAGGGTGAGGATCACCGTGGCCGGGATGGCCCGGATGAACTCGCCGAGCACGCCGCCGACGAAGAGCATCGGGGCGAACACGAGGACCGTGGTCAGGGTGCCCGACAGCGACGCCGTGCCGACGCGATTGACAGCCGAGCGAACGACGCCGATCGACTCGTCGGATTCCTCCCGGTTCGAGTCGATCGATTCGGCGATGACGATCGCGTCGTCGACCAGCAGGCCGAGCGCG
>JALHOG010000074.1 GCA_022843125.1 Ilumatobacteraceae bacterium | reverse complement strand
TCGGCGAGGCGGACCGAGCCCGATGTGCTGGGGGAGCGGAACACGGCGGCGTCGGCGACGATGAGTAGGTCGAGCAGGACGTGGACCGGACCGAGGACGGAGTTGGTGAAGCAGATCCTGCCGTCGGTGCCGACCTTCGCGAACGCGACGTTGGGGTCGACGGTGCCGGGCCCGAAGTTGACGTTACTGGTGCCGCCCGGTGCGTCGTCGGACGAGTGCAGCACCCCGAACCCAGGGGCGACCGCGAGCAACGGCGTGACGTTCACCCCGACGAAATCGCCGGGATCCGCCCCCACGGCCGCCAGACAGTACGTCTCACCCGGCCGCACCACTGCGTCGGCGTTCACTCCACCGATCGGAGGTAGCGACACGGTGAAAAGGCGTCGCGTGAACGCGTTCGGGTCCGACCCCGGCACGAGGTTCGTCGCGGAGGAACTGAACACGATCCTGGTCGCATCCGCGTTCACCATCATCTGCTCGATCGAGGAGTCGGCCTCGGCGCCGTTCGGCCCACGCGACACCACGAGGGCCGGCCCGGCGCCGTCCCAGGTGAACGCTTGTGCCAGATCGCTTCCATCTGCCGAGGGCCGCAACGTCTGACCGACCACGCGCCCGCCCGCCGCGACGCCGACAGGCAGATACCAGACGTACGGGACCGGTACCACCTGGGTGGCGCCGGAGGGCATGTGGCGTCGATAGAGGCGCCACCCTGCGTCGAGCCCGGGCACGATTCCCGCATCGGACGACGGGAAGACGACCCACTCCCGATCAGGCGACACGACCCAGTCCCCGAAGAGCCCGGAGTCGTATCCTGCTGGAGGCAGGATGGTGGTCCGTTGGCCGGTCTCTCGGTCCCAGAGAACGAGATTGCTGGATCCGCCGCCGACGACGTAGTCGCTCGTCTCGACGAACCGACCGTCGTCGGACATGCCGACGGCCCGTACGTTGGTCGCATTGCTGACGCCGACTGGTTCTGGCGTCACCAGTTGGCTGCGTTGGGTATCGAACACGAACACCCTGATCGTTGCGAGGCCACCGCTCTCCGCGGTGATCAGGAGGTAGCGGCCGCTTGCGTCCCCGTCGTCGACGCTCTCCAGCCGGAAGTCGTTGACGAACGGCACCGTGAACCGGGCGATCGAGTCGGTGGCCACCTCCACCCGCGTGATCGTCGATTCGAACGCTCCGTACGCGAACCTCCCATCGTCCGAGAGCGACACTCGGCCGAACGCGCCGGAAAAGCTGATCGGGAGCGTGTCGCCCGAGTCGAGGTCGAGGCGCGCCCACGAGCCGACGCCGTTGGTGACGAGTGTGTACCGACCGCCGGCAGCAAGATCCTGCACACCCAGGAACCCCGGTTGGTCGAATGCGTTGACATCGACGACGCGCAGCGGATACGGCGCCACCGCAGCGCCCGCCGAACCGGTGAGCGGTAGCACGGTGCCGAGCACTGCGAGTAGGACGACGACAGCGGCTCCATGACGCGACATGCGCCCTCCTCGACACTCTGGTTGCCCGACGCACCCGCCGGATCGGGAAGCTAGACGATCGACACCATTTCGATCGACCCTCGCCTGGGCAGCGCGACGGAACTCCGGACGGAAGGCGTCGATCAGCCCGCTGAGCGGGCGGTGACGCCGGTCGGGATACGGTCGCGGCGATGGATGCGGTCGAGGCGATCATGACCACGCGGGCGATGCGGCGGTACAGCGACCGGCCGGTCGCCGATGCCGACATCGAGACGTGCCTGCGCGCTGCGCAGCAGGCGCCGTCCGGCGGCAACGTGCAGCCCCAGCAGTACGTCGTCGTCACCGATCCCGAGCAGAAGGCCGTCGTCGCCGACTTCTACCGGCGGGCCTTCGATCGCTACGAGGCGATCCTCGAGCAGCCGCGGGAGTTCCGCAGCGACGACGAGCGGCGATCGTTCGAGCGCGGTCGGGACGCCAGCCGGCACCTCGCCGACCATCTCGCCGAGGTACCGGTGATCGTGCTGTTCCTCCAGGCCCGGATCCCATGGGAGCCCCGCGACGACGACGGCCCGATGGACATCGGCCGTCTCGACGCGTCCGTCTACCCGGCGGTGCAGAACTTCTGTGTCGCGGCCCGCGCCCTCGGGCTCGGCACCGCGCTCACCACGGTGATCCGCATCCACGGCGACGAGGTGCTCGCCGCGCTCGGTGTGCCCGAGGGCAGGTTCGAGATCGCCGCGCTCAGCCCGCTCGGCCACCCCACGGGCAACTTCGGTGTGGCGCCGCGCAAGCCGGCGGCCGCCGTCACCCATTGGAACCGATGGGGCGACAAGCGGCGATGACCGTCCTCGGCGACGAACCGCTCGTGCGCTTCGAGCACGTGAGCTGCACGTACGGCGCCGCGCCTGTCGTGCAGGACGTCTCGTTCGTCGTCCACGAGCGCGAGTTCGTCGGCATCGTCGGGCCGTCGGGAGGCGGCAAGACCACCGTGCTGCGGGCGCTGCTCGGCTCCATCGCCCCTGCGTTCGGTGCGATCGAGTGGCGCGACGGCATCCGGATCGGGTACGTGCCCCAGGTCGAGCTGGTCGACTGGAGCTTCCCGGTCACCGTCGGTGAGGTGGTGTCGATGACGATGCCGCGCCCGCGATTCCGGCGCCGATCCACCACGACGGCCGCCGCCGATCGAACCGTCGCCGGTGTGCTCGACCAGCTCGGCCTCGGCGACCTGCAGCGACGACCGATCGGTGCGCTCAGCGGAGGGCAGCAGCAGCGGGTCTTCCTGGCCCGTGCGCTCGTGCACGAACCGGAGGTGCTCGTGCTCGACGAGCCGGCCGGCAGCGTCGACGTCGCCACACGCCACGAGATGCTCCACCTGCTCGCCGACATCCACCACGCCGGCACGACGATCGTGCTCACGACCCACGACATCAACGGGCTCGCCGCCCACCTCCCGCGTATCGTGTGCCTCAACCGCACCGTGATCGCCGACGGCCCGCCCGAGCACGTGCTGCACCCGTACGTGCTCGAGCGCACCTACGGCGCACCGATGCAGGTGCTCCAGCACGGCGGCATGCCCGTCGTCATCGAGCACCACGGCCACGGTCTGCACGATCGCCTGCGTGGGCGATCGGCGTGAACGCCACGCTGCTCGCGTTCGACCCGCTCGAACCGTTCCGCTACGACTTCTTCGCCCGCGGGCTGATCGTCGCCGTCGTCACCGGCGGCCTGTGTGGGCTGGTCGGCGTCTTCGTGGTGCTGCGGTCGATGAGTTACATCGGCCACGGCCTGTCGCACGCCGTGTTCGGCGGCGCGGCGATCTCGGCGGTCATGGGCACGTCGTACTTTCTCGGGGCTGGGCTCTGGGGTGTCCTCGCCGGTCTGTTGATCGGGCGGGTGGCGATGCGGCGGAGTGTGGGCGCCGACGTGGCCATCGGGGTGGTCACGACGGCGTCGTTCGCGATCGGCCTGGCGATCCAGTCACGGTCCGGGGCGGTGAGCCGAACGCTCGACTCGGTGCTGTTCGGCAACGTGCTCGGTGTGTTCACGCGCGACGTAGCGTTCGCCGCTGTCGTGGGTCTCCTCGTTGCGGCGTTCGTGGTCGGGTACCGACGCGAGCTCACGTTCATCACGTTCGATCGGGAGGTGGCAGGTGTCACGGGCATCGCGGTCGCCCGGCTCGACGCGGTGTTCATGGTCGCCCTGTCGGCCACCGTGCTGGTCTCCGCCCGAGTGATCGGCGCACTCCTGATCACGGCGATGTTGGTGCTGCCGGCGGCTGCGGTTCGCCTCGTGACCACGTCGATCACGAACATGCTGTGGCTGTCACCCCTGGTAGGCGCCGTGTGCGGTCTCGCAGGGATGTATGCGAGCTGGTACGCCGACGTGCCGTCCGGAGCGATGATCACCCTGGTCGGCACCGCAGTTTTCGCCGCCGCGTGGTTCGTCTCGGACGCCGCTCGCCGCCGCTCGATCGCCGCGATCGATCAGCACGCCGCCGTGTGAACAGCTGGTGCTTGGCACCGGATGTTCACCGCTGCCCGATAACTTGGTTCGGTCATGTCTACGACCCCCCTCGCCACGCTGTGCACGCGCGCGGACCTTCGCAATCTGGCGATCGTCGCGCACGTCGACCACGGCAAGACCACCCTCGTCGATGCCCTCCTGCGGCAGTCGGGCGCATTCCGTGCCAACGAAACCGTCGTGGACCGGATGATGGACTCCAACGACCTCGAGCGCGAGAAGGGCATCACGATCCTCGCGAAGAACACCTCGGTGCCGTGGGACGGCGTCACGTTCAACATCGTCGACACGCCGGGTCACGCCGACTTCGGCGGCGAGGTCGAGCGCGCGCTCACGATGGTCGACGGCATCGTGCTCCTGGTCGACGCAGCTGAGGGGCCGCTCCCGCAGACCCGTTTCGTGCTCCGCAAGGCGCTCGCCTACGACATGCCGGTCATCCTGGTCATCAACAAGGTCGACCGTCCCGACGCCCGCATCGCCGAGGTCGTCGACGAGGTCTACGAACTCTTCATCGACCTCGATGCCAACGACGCGCAGCTCGACTTCCCGATCGTCTACTCGTCCGGTCGCGACGGATGGGCGTCGCTCGAGCCGGACGTGCAGGGCACCGACCTCGCCCCGCTCTGCAACGTCATCCTCGACACGATCCCCGCCCCGACCTACACCGAGGGTGCCCCGCTCCAGGCGTGGGTGACCAACCTGGACGCCAACCAGTACGTCGGCCGCCTCGCGCTGTGCCGCATCATGGAAGGCACCATCCGCAAGGGCCAGCAGGCGGCGTGGTGTCGTATCGACGGGTCGATCCAGCGCGTCAAGATCAACGAGCTGTTCCTCACACAGGCGCTCACCCGGGTTCCGGTCGACGAAGCCGGCCCGGGCGACCTGGTCGCCGTCGCCGGTATCGGCGAGATCACCATCGGCGAGACCCTCGCCGATCCGGACGACCCCAAGCCGCTGCCGGTGATCACCGTCGACGAGCCGGCGCTGTCGATGACGATCGGCATCAACACCTCGCCGCTCGCAGGCCGTGAGGGCACCAAGCTCACGGCTCGGCTGGTCAAGAACCGCCTCGACGCGGAGCTGGTCGGCAACGTCAGCATCCGGGTCAACCCCACCGATCGTCCCGATGCGTGGGAGGTGCAGGCCCGCGGCGAGCTCCAGCTCGCGATCCTCGTCGAGACGATGCGGCGCGAGGGCTTCGAGCTCACCGTCGGCAAGCCCGAGGTCGTCCTCAAGGTCGTCGACGGCAAGAAGCACGAGCCCGTCGAGCGGGTCACGATCGACACCCCCGACGACTACCTCGGCGCGGTGACCCAGCTCCTCGCAGCCCGCAAGGGCCGCATGGAGAACATGATCAACCACGGTCTCGGATGGGTGCGCCTCGAGTATCTCGTGCCCGCCCGTGGCCTGATCGGATTCCGGACCGAGTTCCTCACGGAGACGCGTGGCTTCGGTGTCATCAGCCACATCTTCGAGGACTACGAACCGTGGTTCGGTGAGATTCGTGCCCGCGAGCGCGGCTCACTCGTCGCCGACCGCAGCGGCCCGACCACGACGTACGCCATGACCAACCTGCAGGATCGCTCGACGATGATGGTCGTGCCCGGCACCGACGTGTACCAGGGCATGATCGTCGGCGAGAACTCCCGCTCGGGCGACATGGACGTCAACATCTGCCGCGAGAAGAAGCTCACCAACATGCGCGCCTCGTCGTCCGACGAGACGGTCAAGCTCACGCCGCCCCGCGAGTTCTCGCTCGAGCACGCGCTCGAGTTCATCGCCAGCGACGAGTGCGTCGAGGTGACGCCGAAGAACATCCGTCTCCGCAAGGTCTGGCTCGACCCGCAGGAACGTCACCGGAACAAGCCCAAGAACTCCGACTGACCGCGTCTTGGTGAGGCACTGAGCGCTGAGCGCTCAGGGGCCGACCACGATCGCCGAGTCGGGTTCGAGGAGGTCGACCGCCGCGTTGTCGTGATGGCGCACGTCGCCGGCGTCCCATGCGAGCAGCCCGATCCGGGTGCGCTCCCAATGGTTGCCCGCAACGGTCGTGCCGCTCGCACCCCGCTGGACCACGCAACCGCTGTCACCGTCGCTCACGGCGTTGCTGGTGACCTGAGCGTGCACGCCGCCGTCGATGTCGACCGCACGCATCGTGCGCGAGAAGGAGTTGCCGAGGATCTCGGTGCCGTCGGTGTCGACTGCCTGCACCCCCCACCATCGAGCTCGGATGCGGTTGCCGCGAACATGAGCGCCGACCGTGCGGGTGAGCCGGACGGCTTCGAGCACGGTGGCGATGTCGCAGCTCTCCACCACGTGGCCGGTTCCACCGACGAGGTCGATCGCGCAGTCCCAGTTGACGCCGCTGAACGTGCAGCGCAACACCGACAGGTGGTCGACGCCGCTGGCGAGCACCCCGGTCAGCACGCACGACACCAGCCGCACGTCGGAGCCGGCGACCTCGACGTGGCCGTCGACCCGACAGCCGAGCAGGGTCGCCGAGTCGCCGACGATGCGCACCACCGCCTTGGGGAGCCAGGCGATGCGGACCCCGGCCCCCGACAACGAGCAGTGCTCGACGCGCGATCGTTCGCCGAGCACCACCGCGGCGCTCTCGATCCCGTCGATTCGGGTCCGATCCGGACCGAGGCCGCGGACCGTGACGCCGTCGGGGACCCGGGCAGGGCCGAGATAGGTGCCGTCACCGAGCTGGACGATCTGACCGGCGGTCGCTCCGGCGAGGAGCGGCGCCAACTCGATCGTCGGCGTCGCTTCGATCGGGAACAGTTCCACCGGAGCAGGCGGATGCGGCTCGACGGAGAAGCGATAGACCTCGAGGTGCGCTGTGTCCGGGTCGCGCGGTGCGTGGTGGAAGCGAGAACGGGGGAGCAGCGTCAAGCGATCGTCGCGCTGTTCGAAGTCGACCGGAGTCTCGTCGCCGTCGGCGCTGACCCGCGCCACCGCCGTGACCCGACCTGCGGCACGCGCCAGCGCATCGAATCGCCCGGAACCGGACACGTCGACGGCGTGAACATCGCCGTCGTGCACCAGGTACCGGACATGATCGTCGCCCCAGTGCGACCACGGTGTCGACCGGTCGACGAGGCGGCGGTGGCGAGCGATCCACTCGCCGGCAGCCCGTAGCCGGCGGGCGTGCGCCACCGGGATGCGCCCCTGCGCATCCGGCCCGACGGCGAGCAGCAGGTGCCCATCCTTGGCGAGCACCTCCGTCAGCAGGGCCACGATTCCGTCGGCCGACAGCAGGTGATCCGGGGTCTCAGCGCGGTTGAGGGCGAAGCTCGATCCGAGCCCACGCCGCATCTCCCACGGGTCGCCGAGGATGGCGTTCGGCAGGCGGTACTCGAAGGACCGCACACCGGGGCCATCGGCCCACCAGCGGTCGTTGGCGATCACGGAGGGGTTGATCCGTCGTGCATCGGCGATCAGGTCGTCGCTGCGCCAATGGCTGCCTCCGCCGCCCCAGTGCCCGTCGCCCCAGAGCATCATCGATCCGTACCGTTCGACGAGGTCGAGCACGTGCGGATGGACGATGTCGTCGACGTACCCACACGAGGGGTAGGTGGGCTCGGACCAGTCGAGCAGTGAGTAGTACGTGCCGAAGGCCAGCCCGGCAGCTCGTGCCGCCTCGGCATACTCGCCGAGGACGTTCCGGCGCGGACCGACGGCAACAACGGTGTGTTCGGTGCGCGGCGCGTCCCACCAGCACAGCCCGTCGTGGTGCTTGGCCACGATCACCGTGTAGTTCATGCCGGCGTCGACCGCGAGCTGAGCCCATTCGTCGGCATCGAACGCATCGAACGTGAGCAGCTCGGTGAAGTCGTCGAACCGCTCGACGTGGGCCCACCGATCATGGTGGTGCGCGATCGTCTCGACCATCGGGGAAGGATGCAGGAGGACGTCCTGGGCGGTGCCGTCGAGATGGGCCCGGTACCACTCCGCGTACTGGCCGATGGGCGCCCAAGCGGGCACTGCGGCAGTGCTGGTGTGGACGAGGAGGCCGAAACGCCGTTGGTCCCACCACTGATGATCCCGCGATCGTGGCGTGCCCATTCCGCTGCATCCTCCCACTGGGAGGCACCGTGTACCGAGTCGGGCCCGACGACAACGTCGGGGCCCGCTCAGGACTCGGCCGGCCCGACCCGGCGTTCGCTACGGTTGCGGCGTGCTCGTGGCCGACATCCACCATGTCTCGCTGAACGTCAACGACGCCCAGCGGGCGCTCGGTTTCTATCGCGACCTGCTCGGCCTCACGGTGCTCCCGCGGCCCGATTTCAGTTTTGGCGGGGCCTGGCTCGACGCCGGGAACGGTCGTCAGATCCACCTGATCGAGGGTGAGGTGCCGCCGAATCGCGGCCAGCATGTCGCGTTCAGGGTCGACGACGTCGACGATGTGGTCCGGACGTTGCGTGCCGCAGGAGTCGAGGTGGCGACCCCGAAGGCGGTCGGCGACACTGCGATTCGCCAGACCTTCGCACTCGACCCCGACGGCAACCTGGTCGAGTTCACCCAACCCGCGTGATGCGCGACCATCGGTCACGACGCGAACGGCTGCGCCGCCGCGGCGTCAGCGTTCCGGCGCTGTTCGTCTTCGCCGTGGCGATCACGCTCACGATCCCCCTCTGGCTGCCGATCGTGCTGCTCGTGGACGTGCTGCGGCTGCGCTTTCGTCTCCCACTGGCGCGTCTGCTCGCCTTCGGCGTCTGCTGGGCTTGGATCGAGGTGGTCGGGGTGGTCCGCGCCTTCGGCACCTTCGTCGTCGGACGGGCAACCCACCACGCCACGCAGTATCGGCTGATGCGCTGGTGGTCGGGAGCGCTCATGCGTGCGCTCCAGGCGACCACCGGGATCACGCCTCGGCTCGAGCACGGCGACGCTCTCGCAGGCGGCAACGTGGTCGTGCTCAGCCGTCACGCCAGCCTTGCCGACTCGCTGCTGTCGGCCTGGGCGATCGTCGTGCAGGCCGACCTGTGGCCCCGTTACGTGCTCAAGCGCGAGCTGCTGTTCGACCCGTGCCTCGACATCGTCGGCCTTCGCGTGCCCAACCATTTCCTCGATCGCGAGGCGGCCGACAGCGACGGCGAGTTCGCAGCGCTGCGCGAGTTGTCGAGCGGGGTGGGCGTGGGGAGTGCAGCCGTGATCTTCAGCGAGGGGACGCGAGCCAATCCGATCAAGCGGGCGCGGGCACTCGAGAAGATCGCCGAACGCGACCGTGCACGCGCCGAGCGCCTCGGCGATCTGCGCCGGCTGCTCCCGCCGCGGCCCGGTGGGTCGGCGGCACTCGTCGAGGGTGCTCCGCACGCCGACGTCGTCCTCGCGTGGCACACGGGTTTCGACGGCCTCGACTCGTTCGCGGGCATCGTCGCCAAGCTCGCGAAGCCCCTGCCGCCCGTGCGGTTCGTCGTGCATCGTGTGCCGCGCAGCGAGGTGCCGGACGGCGACGCGTTCGTTCGATGGCTCGACGACCAGTGGCTCCGGATGGACGCCGAGGTCGATGCGGCGTTGACTGGTGCGTCATGACCACGAGTGCCGCCATGCTCGCCGCTGCGATCGCGATCGCGATCGCGATGTTCGCCACCTGGCTGCTCAGCCTGCCGCTGCGCAACGCCTCGATCGTCGACATCGTGTGGGGTCTCGGGTTCGTGCTCGTGGCGTGGGTCGTGCGGCTCCAGGGCGACACGAACGAGCTGCGTCAGTGGCTGCTCGTCGCGATGGTGACCCTGTGGGGGTTGCGGCTCGGGGGATACCTGTTCTGGCGTAACCACGGCAACCCGGAGGACTATCGATATCGGGCGATGCGCAAGCGCTGGGGTGCTCGATTCCCCGTGATCAGCCTGCTGACGGTGTTCACCCTGCAGGGCGCGCTGATGTGGGTCGTGTCGCTGCCGGTGCAGCTCGGCCAGTCACAGGATCGGATCGGGATCGGTGTCCTGGCCGTGTTCGGTGTCGCGCTCTGGCTGATCGGGCTCGCGTTCGAGACGATCGGCGATGTGCAACTCGCTCGGTTCAAGGCAGATCCCGCCAACGTCGGCGCAGTCATGGATCGCGGCCTGTGGCGGTACACGCGGCACCCGAACTACTTCGGTGACGCGTGCGTGTGGTGGGGCGTCGGCCTGGTGGCCGCGGATGCCGGTGGCGTCGCGTGGTGGGGCCTGCTCGGGTCGCTCGTGATGACCGTGCTCCTGCTCAAGGTGTCGGGCGTCGCGCTGCTCGAGCGCAGCCTGCACAAGCGCAAGCCCGAGTACGCGGCGTACGCCGCGCGCACGAGCGCGTTCGTGCCCCGGCCGCCCAAGGCGGTGTGAGGGCCCGCCGGCGCGTATCGTCGCCGGCGTGAAGCTCTCGATGATGATCAACTACTCGGGCGATTTCCTTGCGGACGTCAAGAAGGTGCAGGAGCTCGAAGCGGCCGGCCTCGACCTCGTGTGGGTCCCGGAGGCGTACAGCTTCGATGCGGTGAGCCAGATGGGCTATCTCGCTGCGATGACGTCGACGATCCAGATCGGCTCGGGGATCCTCAACGTGTTCTCCCGCACCGCTTCGTGCATGGCGCAGACCGCTGCCGGGCTCGACTTCGTCAGCGGTGGTCGCTTCGTGCTCGGGCTCGGTGCCTCCGGCCCACAGGTGGTCGAAGGCTTCCACGGCGTGCCGTACGAGAAGCCGATGCCGCGCATCCGTGACTACATCAACGTGTGCCGCATGGTGTGGCGGCGCGAGCCCGTGGTCTACGAGGGCTCGGCGGTCCAGATCCCGCTTCCCGAGGGCCAGGGGACCGGCCTCGCGAAACCCCTCAAGCTGATCAACCATCCCGTCCGCGCCGACATCCCGATCTACTGGGCATCGCTGATGGGCCTGTCGGTCAAGGAGACGGCCAAGCTCGCGAACGGTTGGCTCCCGATCTTCTTCGACCCGGAGAAGTTCCACACCGTGTGGGGCGACGACCTGAAGGCCGGGTTGGCCGAGCGCGATCCCGAGCTCGGACCGCTCGCGATCTCGGCGGGCGGCTTGGTCGCGATCGGCGAGCAGTACGCCGGCGACGGTGCCGATCAGATCCTCGATCTCGCCCGCCCGACCGTTGCGCTCTACGTCGGCGGCATGGGGGCCCGCGACCAGAACTTCTACAACACGATCTGCCAGCGGTACGGCTACGTCGACGAAGCGATCGAGATCCAGGATCTCTATCTCGCCGGCGAGAAGGCGGCCGCCGCGGCGAAGGTGCCGCACCAGATGTTGACCAACACCAACCTCGTCGGTCCGGCCGGGTACGTGAAGGAGCGGATCGCCGCCTATCGGGAGGCGGGTGTGACCCATCTGCAGATCATGCCGACGGGCGATGCGACCCGTACGGTCGAGGAGTTGCGTACGCTGATCGGCTGATGCCCGACCCCACCGAGCCCCTCGACGAACCCACACCCGTCGACCGGGCGCTGCCCGAGCCGCCCATCGACGACGAGGCCGAGGTGGATCCGCGTCAGCGGGCGTACGAGGAACGGCTGGCCGAGCAGCGTGCCTCGGCGATCGAAGCCGGACGTCGCAAGGGCGGGGTTGCGGGCGCAGCGATGGCCGGGGCGATGCTCGCGATGCGCGACGTGATCGAGGGGCCCAAGAAGGACGATGCGCCGGTCACCGTGGAGGCGTCCGGTGACCCGCACGACCTCGAGCGCGATGGCTTCGGCCTGAGCGTCGACGGGGTCGACGTGAGCGCTCCGGCGCTCGAGCGCAAGCCACCGGTCGTCGGCCGGCGGCGGCGGCGCTGACGCCGGTGGTCAGCCGACGCGTTGCCGGTAGGCGCCCGGTTGCTTGAAGAGCCCCCGGTGCCAGCGGCGCGGTGTGAGCAGGATCGCCCGTGGCTCGTCCTCGAACATCCACCGCGCGAAGTTTCGGCGGCCCCATTCGCCGCTCGCCCCGACGACACGGATCGCGCCGCGAGCACCACGCTCGCTCGTCAGCACCGCGCCGAGCCGTTTCGACATGCGGTGGTCGGCGAACAGATCGCCGGCGACATGGTGCTCGTAGAGGGCGCACGCCGCGCCGGGTGCGAGCGCTCCGGCGGCGGCGATCGCTTCGCCGGCGAGGCGGCCGGTGAGCAGTGCCTGCCCGATGCCCTCGCCGGTCATCACGTCGGTGGCCGCCGCTGCGTCGCCGACGAACAGCACCCTGCCCGCCGTGAGCGGGATCTCGTCGATGCGGGCGGGGATCGGCCACGCCGTGTGCCTGCCCTCGAGCTCGAAACCTGCGCCGAGCGCCTCGACCACGTGGGGCCGAGCGAGCAGGTCGCGCCACAGATCGGCCATGTCCTGGACGCGCCGCTCGCCGTCGCGCAGGACTCCGAACCCGACGTTGACGCGATTGCCGGGCAGCGGGAACGACCAGGCGTAGCCGGGGAGCAGGTCGGGTTCGAACCAGACGATCAGGCGCTCGGCTGCCGGCCCGGTGATGTTGCGGGCGTATTGGCGAAACGCGTGCCACTCGCCGCGGTAGCCAGGGACGGTCGCGCCGACCGCTTTGCGGACCGGGCTCCACACGCCGTCGGCGGCGACGACGTACCGGGCGCGGACGCTGCCGAGCGAGTCGACCTCGACGCGAACATGGTCGTCCGGGGAGGTGTCGATCGTGTCGAACCCGTGGCCGTCGAGCACTTCGATCCCGAGCGAGCGGGCGAGGTCGACCAGCGCTGCGTCGAGCGACATCCGAGGCGCCACCGCGGCGTACCGCCCGGTCTCGGGGAGCGGCACCACGACCTCGCGGCCCGACGGTGACCGGAGGTGGGCAGCGGCGACGTCGTACCAGCCGTCGACGGTGTCAGGATCGAGCCCCAGCGCGTCGAGCTCACGCAGGGCGAGCGTGGTCAGGCCGTCACCGCAGCACTTGTCGCGAGGGAAGCGCGCTTTGTCGATGACGAGCACCGAGCGTCCGGCACGGCTCAGCGTGATGGCCGCTGCGACACCCGCCGGCCCGGCACCGACGACGACGACATCGCACTCTCGAACGCTGGGAGTCGACTCGGCCGTCACGGTCCCGAGGCTACGGGTCGACACGCGGAACCTGAAACGGTGCACAATGCGGCTCCCGTCACGTCCCGTCACGCCCGGAGGATCCGTCATGTCCCGACTCTGCGAAGGTCGCATCGCCATCGTCACCGGCGCCGGGCGCGGCATCGGCCGCGAACATGCGCTCTCGCTCGCCCGCCACGGAGCGAAGGTGGTCGTCAACGATCTGGGTGGGAGCGTCGACGGCACCGGTGGCGACCTGACGCCGGCCGAGCAGGTGGTCGAGGAGATCCGCGCCGCCGGTGGGGAGGCGATCGCGAACGGCGAGAACGTCGCCGACTTCGAGGGGGCCGGGCGGATGGTGCAGGCTGCGATCGACGCGTTCGGCGACCTGCACGCCGTCGTGAACAACGCAGGGATCCTGCGCGACCGAATGCTGTCGAACATGACCGAGGCCGAGTGGGACGCGGTGATCAACGTCCATCTGAAAGGCACGTTCGCTCCGTCGCGCCACGCTGTCGCGTACTGGCGGGATCGGGCGAAGGCCGGCGAGCCGGTGAGCGGCCGGATCATCAACACCACCTCGGTGTCGGGCATCTACGGCAACCCGGGCCAGACGAACTACGGCGCTGCGAAGGCGGGCATCGCCGCGTTCACCAACATCCTCGCGCTCGAGGTCGCCCGCTACGGCGTCACCGTGAACGCGGTCGCGCCCGCGGCGCTCACCCGCATGACCGAGAACCTCGGGATGGGACAGGGGAGCGACGAGGAGAAGGCGGCGATGGCACCACACTGGATCGCACCGATCGTCACGTGGCTGGCGAGTGACGAGGCGGCGGGTGTGACCGGTCGCGTGTTCGAGGCGAGCGGGCGCGTCCTCGCGGTCGCCGAGGGGTGGGTCCGCGGGCCGAGCGTCGACCCGGTCGACGACCCGGAAGGCCTGGGTCCGATCGTTGCGGAGTTGCTGGCCGGCGCCCGCAAGAATGCGGGGATGGACGGCGTCCCTGGGAGTCCGCCCCAGTCCAACTGAGACAGCGCCACACTTGAGCCGAGAAGAACCGAGAGCGAAGGAACCGCAGATGCCACTCAACCCTGATGCCGTCGGCTCGACCGGCGAACCCGTCGAGGTCAGCTGGACCAGCAAGGACTGCCTGCTCTACGCGGTCGGCATCGGTGCCGGCACCGACGAGCTCGCGTTCACCACCGAGAACACGAACGATGTCGAGCAGTTGGTGTTCCCGACGTTCCCCGTCGTGATCGGCTGGGGCCAGGGCTCCCCACTGGGTGCGATCGGGTCGTTCAACCCGGCGTTGCTCGTTCACGGGCAGCAGGCGGTCACATTGCACCGACCCATCCCCGTCGAGGGCACGGCGAGGTTGCAGAGCGAGGTCGTCGCCATGTACGACAAGGGCAAGGCGGCCGTCGTCGTCACCGAGACCACCGCGACGATCGACGGTGCGCCGCTGTACGCCACCCGATCGTCGGCGTTCATCCGTGGAGAGGGCGGCTGGGGTGGCGATCGCGGCCCGTCGGGCCCTCAGAACGTCCCGCCCGACCGTGCACCCGACCACCAGCTCACCTATCAGACGTCGCCCGACCAGGCCCTCGTCTACCGCCTGTCGGGTGACCGCAACCCGCTCCACAGCGATCCGTCGTTCGCCGCGATGGGCGGGTTCGACCGACCGATCCTGCACGGACTGTGCACCTACGGGTTCACCGGCCGAGCGCTGCTCCATGCGCTGTGCGGCAGCGATCCCGCTCGGTTCGCCCACGTCGAGGGCCGTTTCGCCTCGCCGGTGTTCCCCGGCGAGGCGCTCACGGTCAGCATGTGGGAGCTCGACAGCGGCGACGCGCTGTTCGTCACGACCGCGGGCGACCGCGCCGTGATCGATCAGGGTCTGCTGAAGCGCACCTGATCGTCAGCTGCTGGTGCCGGTGATCGATCCCATGATCATCTGGGGTTGCGTGTTCGTGTAGTTCGGGACGTCTGCGAGCACGGGGCCGCCGCGCTCCTGCATCGCGGCACCGAAGCCGGCCATGTCGGACACCATCGCCCAGGCGATCGCGTGGTGGTCGTCGCCCATCGGCTCCATGACGCCCCATCCCTGGCAGACCTCGCCCAGTGCGTCGGCGAACATCGGCATGTGCGTCGACGTGTAGTACTCCATGTCGAAGTGGGTGTCGGCGGCCTTCGGGTACATGATCATCACTGTGTGCATCTCGAAAGCCTCGCAGATCACCCTCGTCGCTCTCGATACGGTCGGCCCATGGCAACGCTCGCAGAGACCGCTCCCGCATTCGTCGAGGTGGCGCACCGGATCGTGTGGTGCACCGTCGCCACCGTCGACGGCGACGGCGCGCCACGCACGAGGGTGCTGCACCCGATCTGGGAATGGGACGGCGAACGGCTCACTGGTTGGATCGCCACGTCGCCCGAGTCGGTCAAGGCCGCGCACCTGCGTCACGAGTCGCGGGTGTCGTTGACCTACTGGGACTCCACCCACGATGTCGCGACCGCTGACTGCGACACCGAGTGGGAGCTCGACGCAGTGGGTCGTGAGCGCGGCTGGCGACGTTTCGCCGATGGACCCGAACCGGTGGGCTACGACCCGTCGATCATCCCGACCTGGATCGCACCCGACGCCCCGGCATTCGGGATCCTCCGTCTCGACCCCGTACGACTCCGTGTGATGCCCGGCTCCCTCATGCTCCGCGGTCAGGGTCAGCTCCTGACCTGGGCCGCGTGACTCCCCACGCCCTCCTCCGGTTGCTGCTCGACCTGGATCGGCTCGCGGTGGCGGGTGCGCTCGCGGCGCGGCCGATGACCACCGACGAGGTGGTCGCCGCGACGGGGCGCGATCGGCGAGTCGTGCTCACAGCGATCGGCGACCTGCGCGGCGCCGGCCTCGTCGCCGCCGACGGCGACCGCTATTCGATCGACGCGGTCGCCCTGCGAGCTGCCGCCCAGTTGGCAGCCGACCACGACCTGCCGATGGATCCGGCGATCGGTTTCGGCATGACCGACGATGAGCAGGGAGTGCTCGCGCGCTACTTCGCCGGGCGCACCCTGACCGGCATCCCCTCGAGCAGGGCGAAGCGTCTCGTGGTACTGCAGCGTCTCGCCCTCGAGTTCGACGTCGGGCGGCGTTACACCGAGCGCGACGTGAACGCGATCCTCTTCGAGTTCAACCCCGACTGGTCGACACTGCGCCGCCACCTCGTCGACGAGGGTTTCCTCGACCGCGATCACATCGATGACGAGAACCTGTATTGGCGCAGCGGCGGTCGAGTCGTCGATCTGCCGCCAGGTTGACGGTCCGCGTACGCTCTCGGCGTGAACCCCTGGGAGACGTTTCGATCGGTCGTCAGCTTCCGGAAGTTCGAGACCGATCCGGTCGCCCGGCGCCTCCGTACGGCCGTGACCGTCGACGACCTCCGGCGGGTGGCGCGCCGCCGGCTTCCGCGGGGGGTCTTCGACTACATCGATGGGGGCGCCGAGGACGAGCGGTCGCTCGCGAAGAACGCAGCAGCGTTCGCACAGCTCGAGTTCCAGCCGAACGTCCTCCGCGATGTCAGCCAGATCGACATGTCGACGACGCTGCTCGGCAAGCACATCGCGATGCCGCTCGTGCTCGCCCCCACCGGCTACACCCGCCTCACCCACAGTCAGGGTGAGCTGTCCGTCGCACGGGCGTCGGCTCGCGCCGGGATCCCGTACTCGCTGTCGACGATGAGCACCCGGTCGATCGAGGAAGTCGCAGCGGTCTCCGACGGGCCGAAGTGGTTCCAGGTCTACACCTGGAAGGATCGTGGGCTCGTGCGCGAACTCGTCGAGCGATCGGCTGCGGCCGGCTACGAGGCGTTGTGGCTCACCGTCGACACCGCAGTCCTCGGCCGGCGCGAGCGCGACACGCGGCGCGGGTTCTCGATCCCACCGCAGATCGGCCCGGGTACCCTCGTCGACGGCGTCCTCCACCCGGCCTGGACGATCGACTTCCTCACCCACGATCCGATCACGTTCGCCAACGTCGACCACCTGCCCCAGCACGCGAGCGGCGGCGACATGACGCGAGGCGCGTATGTGATGCAGAACTTCGACCAGCGGCTCTCGTGGTCCGACGTCGAATGGCTCCAGTCGATCTGGCACGGCCCGCTCGTGCTCAAGGGCATCCAGACCGTCGACGACGCGTTGCGTGCCGCCGACCTCGGCGTGCACGGCATCGGCCTGTCGAACCACGGCGGCCGCCAGCTCGACGACGCTCCCGTCCCGCTCGAGCTGGTCGAACCCGTCGCGCAGGCGCTGCAGGGCCGGGCGCAGATCATCTGCGACGGGGGCGTCCGCAGGGGGAGTGATGTCGTCAAGGCGATCGCGCTCGGAGCAACAGCGTGCTCGATCGGCAGGCCGTACCTGTACGCGATGGCGGCGGCAGGGGAACGGGGAGTCGACCATCTGCTCGCCTTCTACCGTGACGGCATCGGGCGGACGATGGCGCTCACCGGGCGCACCAGCATCCACGAGATCGATCGGCGGCTCGTTCGCTGGCGGTGACGCCGCAGACCTCGGCGGTCCGCTGCATCTCAACCAGGTTGCGTGTGTCACGATCCGGCGATGCCAGTCGCACCAGAGATCGCCGGACTCCTCGACATGATGGCGGCGTCGGGGAACCCCGAGCTGTACGAGCTCCCGGTTCCCGATGCTCGCGCCGCAACCGATGCGCTGATCCCGCTCGCCGGTGAGGGCGCCGACATCGCGTCGCAGGTCGATCGCGAGATCGGCGGCGTGCCATCGGTGGTGTACACGCCGCACGGCGACGGCCCGTTCCCCGTCCTGGTGTTCATCCATGGCGGCGGCTGGGTGATCAACGAGCCGAAGCACTACCACGCGGTGTGCCAAGAGCTGGCGGCCGGCGCCGGGTGCGTCGTCGTCTCGCTCGACTATCGGCTCGCGCCGGAGCACAAGGCGCCTGCGGCATCGCTCGACTCGATCGCTGCGGTCGGTTGGGTCCTCGACCATGCCGCGGAGATCGGTGGCGACGGTGGCCGCGTGGCGGTCGGGGGAGACTCCGCGGGCGGCAACCTGTCGGCGATCGCCGCTCAGCACTTCGGCAAGCGACTGGTTGCGCAGCTGCTCATCTACCCGGCCGTCGACATGACTGCCAGCTTCCCCTCGATCGAGGAGAACGCCGAGGGTCTCTTCCTCACCAAGCGGCACATGGAGTGGTTCATGGGCCACTACCTCGACGAGTCGGGGATCGACACGAAGGATCCGATCGTCTCACCGCTGTACGCCGGCGACGACGTCCTCGCATCGACGGCACCGGCGTTCGTGCTGACCGCCGAGTTCGATCCGTTGCGCGACGAGGGGGAGGCGTACGCCGCCAAGCTCGAGTCCCTCGGTGTACCGACGACGGTCAAGCGTTACGGCGGCATGATCCACGCCTTCTACGTGATGAAACTGGTGACGCCGACCGCTGCCGAAGCGATCGACGACAGCATCGAGTTCCTGCGCGCCAACTTCCACTGATCTTCGGTCGGGTGGTCGGCCGGCGATCTGCAACGATGCGGCTCATGTCGTCGTTCTCGCTCCGATCCGTCGCATCCATCGGCTCGATCGATGCAGTGTCGTCGGTCGGCTCTATCCGCTCAGTCGCCTCGGCTGGGTCGATCGCATCGGTGTGTTCGGCCGGCTCGATCCTGTCGGTCGGCTCCGCAGGTTCGATCCTGTCGATCGGCTCGGCCGGATCGATCCTGTCGGTGGGCTCGGCGGGTTCGATCCTGTCCTGGCGGAGCGAGCGGGGGATCCTGCGCTGGAACGGCTCGCCGATCGGCCTCCGACAACTCGCGGCCCTGATCGCGTGTGTCGCCGCCAGTGCGACCGTGTGCGCTGCGGCGGCGGGAGCAGTGTCGTGCGTCGCAGCTCGGGCGTCCAGGCCCAGCTGACCGGTCAGGGGGTCAGTGAGCGGTCGTGACGCGTGCGTCGCGCCGATACATCTTGCGGATCGCCCGATCACGATCGGCGATGGCGAGCACCGGGATCGCCGGGTCGCCTGCGGCAGCGGCGCCGATCCCGAGTGTGCAGCCGACGGTGACACGGCCACCATCGAGGTCGATCGGTGTCTCGATCGCCCCGATCATGCGCAATGCGAGTCCGGCGATGTCGGGCTGGCCCGTCCATTCGACGACGATCGCGAACTCGTCACCGCTGATGCGCGACACCACGTCGGACGGGCTCGCGCACTGGCGCATCCGCTCCGCGACCGTTCGCAGCACCTCGTCGCCGGCTCGGTATCCGCGCTCGTCGTTGATGGTCTGGAAGCGATCCAGGTCGACGAGGATGACCGACCACGCCCGTCCACTCCCGGCGACGGCGTCGACGGCGCGGTAGAAGTCCTGGCGACCGACGAGCCCCGTCAGCGCGTCGGTGCCACTGGCCGCGAGTTGGCCCGGTGAGAGGGTGTGCGTTGCCATGCCGGTGTATCGACCGAACGGGCGGCGCGGTTGAGCACGAGGTTCGCCGGCTGCGAGCTGGGCGGAGTGGCCGGGCCAGTGCGCCCGGAGCGTCAGACGAGCGCGCTGACGTGGGCCACGACGTCGCCGACGGGCATGTCGACGCGTTCACCCGACGCGCGGTCTTTGACTTCGACCAGGCCGTCGTCGATTCCGCGGCCGACGACGATGATCGTCGGCACCCCGACGAGTTCGGCGTCCTTGAAACGGACGCCTGGACTCACTCCCTCGCGATCGTCGAAGAGCACCCGCAGCCCGGCGGCGCTCAACTCGGCGCACAGGGCCTCGGCGGCGGGTCGCTGCGGGCCACCCTCCTTGCCGGCGATCACGAGGTGAACGTCGGCGGGTGCGATCTCGCGCGGCCAGCACAGCCCGAGCCCGTCGAAGCTGGCCTCGGCGATCGCTGCGACAGCGCGCGAAACCCCGACTCCGTACGAGCCCATCGTGACCGTGACGAGCTTGCCGTGCTCGTCGGTGACCTGGAGGCCGAGCGCCTCGGCGTACTTGCGGCCGAGTTGGAAGATGTGCCCGATCTCGATGCCGCGAGCGATCTCGAGCGCGCCGCCGCAGTCGGGGCAGACGTCACCGGCGCGCACCTCCGCCGCCTCGACCACGCCGTCGGCGGTGAAATCGCGACCGTACGTGAGGTCGATCACGTGCTTGCCGGGCTGGTTGGCGCCGGTGACCCAGCGGGTGCCGACGACGATGCGCGGGTCGATCAGGAACCGGATGCCCGAACTTCCCTCGAGGCCGAGCGTGCCCGGCCCGATGTAGCCCTTGACAAGGGTCGGGTGCGACTTGAAGTCGGTCTCGTCGAACGGGACGATCTCGGCCGGACCCACCTGTGCCTCGAGGCGCTTCAGGTCGACCTCGCGGTCGCCCGGGACGCCGACGGCGAGCGGTTCGAGTGTGCCGTCGGGATGGCGCAGCTTCACGATCACGTTCTTCATCGTGTCGGCCGCGGTCCACTCACCCGACGGGCTCGCGAACTCCGGGTGGGCGTTGAGGTGGTCGACGAGCGTCTGGATCGTCGGCGTGTTCGGGGTGTCGACCACCTGGGCGGCGGGCAGCCCGTCGAGGGGGATCGCCGCCGGCACCGGCACACGAACGGCTTCGGTGTTGGCCGCATAGTCGCAGGCCGTGCAGCGCACGAACGTGTCTTCGCCGACGTCGATCGGTGCGAGGAACTCCTCGGAGGCCGAACCGCCCATCGCCCCCGACATCGCCGACACGATCACGTACGGGAGGTGCAGCCGATCGAACAGCGTGATGTACGCCTCGCGGTGGCGGTCGTACGAGCGCTGCAGGCCCGCGTCGTCGATGTCGAACGAGTACGAGTCCTTCATGACGAACTCGCGCCCGCGGAGCAGGCCTGCGCGCGGGCGGGCCTCGTCGCGGTACTTCGTCTGGATCTGGTAGATCGACAGCGGCAGGTCGCGGTACGACGAGTAGAGCCCCTTCACGAGGAGGGTGAACATCTCCTCGTGGGTCGGTGCGAGCAGGAAGTCGTTGCCGTGGCGGTCCTGGAGGCGGAACAGGTTGTCGCCATAGTCGGTCCAGCGGTTGCTCGCCTCGTACGGCTCCTTCGGGAGCAATGCAGGGAAGTGGACCTCCTGGAACCCGGCTGCGTCCATCTCCTCACGCACGATGCGTTCGACGTTCCGGTAGACGATCCAGCCGAGGGGGAGCCACGTGAACCCGCCGGGGGCGGCACGCCGGATGTACCCCGCACGCACGAGGAGACGGTGCGACGGCACCTCGGCATCGTTCGGATCATCGCGCAGGGTTCGCAGGAACAGTTTCGACATGCGGAGCACTGCGCCGGCAGACGGGCCAGAAGACATGGCGGCAATGTACCTGGCAGCGCGGGGTGCACCCTGGGTGCCCACCGCGCGGTCGCTGCCCGTCCGACCCGGACGGGTCCAACGTCCGGCTATACTCGGTTGCCGCTACTTGGTTGGTTGAACCGATAGGCGTGGGGCCAGCCCCACGCCTTGTTGTTTGTTTGGACGAAGTTCACGAGGATGAGGGAGAGGAGGCGATGACGATGACCGAGACACCACTGGTCCAGCGGGTGCGTGCCGTCGTCGAACCCATCGCGACCGACCTCGACCTCGACGTCTACGACATCGAGCAGCGCGGTGGCACGCTGCGTGTCACGCTCGACACCCGCCCCGGTTCACCTGGCGGCGTCGACCTCGACCAACTCGCGCTCGCCACTCGCCTGATCGGCCGCGAGCTCGACCACACCGATCCGGTGCCCGGCAAGTACACGCTCGAGGTCACGAGCCCGGGCGTCGAGCGTGCGCTGCGCACCCCGGCGCACTTCCAGCGGGAGATCGGCAAGTCGGTCACCGTCCGACTCGCCGACGTCACCGCCGAGCAGCGCCGGATCGAAGGTGTGCTCGTCGCTGCCGACGATCGCACCGCGACCATTCGTGTGACCACGTCGAAGAAGGACGGCGCCGAGATCCTCGACCGGGTCGTCGAGATCGCCGCCATCGACCGTGCCCGCACCGTGTTCGAGTGGGGGCCGCAACCCAAGCCCGGCAAGGCCACCGGCGCCAGGAAGACGGCCAAGGCCACCGGCACCAAGACGGCTGACAAGAAGACGGCCGGCGCGGCGACCGCGGCCGAGCAGACCGGCAGCGAGACAGTGCCGCACCCCGTGCCTGAGACGATCAAGGAGTCATCGTGAGCAATCTCGACATGAGCGAAGCGATCCGCCTGCTGGCGCAGGAGAAAGGGCTGTCGGTCGACGCCCTCCTGCACGTGCTGGTCGACGCGCTTGCGAGCGCCTACAAGCGGCGCCCGGGCGCCGCCGACGAGGTCGTCGTCGAGGTCAACCCCGAGTCGATGGAGTTCACGTTCATCGCGTACGACGTCGACGAGGACGGCAACTGGGTCAACGAGCGCGACGACACCCCGAAGAAGGAAGAGCTCGGTCGGATCGCCGCCCAGACCTTCCGTCAGGTGATGAGCCAGCGCATCCGTGAAGTCGAGCGCGACCGCAAGTTCGAGGAGTACGCGAACCGCGAAGGCGACCTCGTCACCGGCATCATCCAGCAGACCGACGCCCGCTACACCCTGCTCGATCTGGGGCGGGTCGAAGCGCTGCTGCCCCAGGCCGAGCAGGTGCCCTACGAGCGCCCGCAGCCCGGTGACCGCTGCAAGGCCTACATCGTCGAGGTACGCAAGACCGCCAAGGGCCCGCAGATCGTCGTCTCGCGGACCCACCCTGGTCTCATCAAGCGGTTGTTCGAGCTCGAGGTGCCCGAGATCGCCGACGGCATCGTCGAGATCAAGGCCTGTGGCCGCGAGCCGGGGCACCGCACCAAGATCGCCGTCTGGTCGAACGATCACAACGTCGATCCGGTCGGCGCCTGCGTCGGGGCGCGCGGCGCCCGCGTGCGCATGGTGGTCAACGAACTCCGTGGCGAGAAGATCGACATCGTCCCGTTCAGCGAGGACCTCGCCGACTTCGTGGCCAAGGCGCTCTCGCCGGCCAAGGTGAACCAGGTCAACATCAGCATCGACGGGACCCAGGCCGACGTGATCGTGCCCGACCACCAGCTCAGCCTGGCGATCGGTCGTGAGGGTCAGAACGCCCGCCTCGCCGCCCGGCTCACCGGCGTCCGCGTCGACATCCGTTCCGAGACACAGGTGGCCGAAGGCGTCCCTGCCGGCGGCTACCTCGACGATGTCGAGTACGCCGAGGGCGAGTGGGTCGCCAACGGCGAGACCGGTGAGATGGAGTGGCACGCCGCCGACGGATCCGTCATCAGCCAGGCCGAGTGGACAGCCCAGTCAGACGGCTCGGCCGCTCCGCCTGCAGCCGACGAAGCATCGGCTGACGAAACATCGGCTGAAGAAACATCGGCTGACGAAGCACCGGCCGAAGAAGCGTCGGCTGCTGTCGCCGAGGGAGACGACGCTGCCGAATGAGCTCGACGTCCCGATCCGTACGTGCGTCGGCTGCCGGGCGAAGCGCCCGCAGACCGAGCTGGTCCGCTGCGTCATCGCCGCGGATGGGTTCGCGCACGTCGATCGCCACGCGGCCGGACGCGGTGCGTGGTTGTGTGGGCGTGCCTGCCTCGACCCCGCGATTCGTCGCAATGCGTTCGAGCGGGCGTGGAGAACCGGTGGCCGGGTTCCTGCGAGCGTGCTGGAGCCGCTCGAACGGGAACTGCCCGGCACGAAGTGACGAAACTGATGCGAGACTGGGGCAAGCCGGACGGCGTCCCAGCCAGATGGTGAATGTGAAAGGTTGACACGCAGCGTGGCGAAGAACATCCGAGTACACGAACTGGCCAAGGAGCTCGGCATGACCAATGCCGAGGCCGTCGACTTGTGCGGTGTGCTCGGCATTCCCGTGAAGAGCCATTCGTCGTCGTTGAACGAGGCGTACTCCGACATGGTGCGTCGTCGCGCCGTTCGTGATGGCCTCACGCGTGACGAGCAGCCCGAAGAGCCCAAGCCCGAGCCCAAGCCGGTGAAGAAGAGCGCGGCCAAGAAGGCCGGGGCGGCGGCCGAGCCCCAGTCGTCACCTGAGCCGGCGCCCGAGCCTGTCGTCGTGCCCGAACCGGCGCCCGTCGTCGTCGCCGAGCCGACCCCGGAGCCCGCGCCCGTCGTCGAGCCCGAGCCCGTGGTCGCAGCGCCGGTCGTCGTCGAGCCCGAGCCGGTCGTCGCCGAGCCCGTCCCCGTCGCGGCCGAGCCCGAGCCCGTCGTCGCCGAGCCCGAGCCGGTCGTCGCCGAGCCCGTCCCCGTCGCGGCCGAGCCCGCTCCGGTCGTCGTCGAGCCCGAGCCGGTCGTCGCCGTGCCCGAGCAGGTGGCCGTCGAGCAGCCTGAACCGATCAGCAGTGGTGTGATCTCCAGCGCCGGCAAGATCTCGAGTGGTCGGCCGGATCCCGCGATGCGGCACCCGCGCCCGGCAGCACCCCCGCCTCCCACGACCGCGCCGGCCGCCCGTCAGGCGCCC
>JALHOG010000073.1 GCA_022843125.1 Ilumatobacteraceae bacterium | reverse complement strand
TTCACGCTCCGCCCTTTCGTTCCGGAGCGTGAAGATGTCTGTGTCTCGAAACTGGCGGAACCCAAGTCGCGCCCACAGCATGCGCAACTCCTGCTGTCTCAGACTCCACGCCGCAGCTGCAGCAGCGTCGCTGACAACGGGCTTGCCACGGACACTCGACTCGGTTCCGGTCTCGAGCTCGAACGGCGCGGGCGTGCACACCGCGAGGTCGCAGGCAGCCCCCAGCTCGAACAGGGTCTCGGCGAGGAGCAATGGCCCAAGACCATGTCCACGGAATCGAGGATCGACGGTCACGCGATCAGCGGCGCTGCCCAGTTCTGGGAGTAACACGAACACAACCCTCTCCTCATCCGGCGGCGGATTCGCCGCCCTTCAAGTGTCGCGTGTGCGCCATGACCGTGTCGGCACCGGTGGTGCCGCGGTACATGCCATCGAGGGCTTCGTCGAGGGCTTCATCGAGCTTGGGGAACAGGTGGCCGTAATTGTCGAGCGTTACGGTGATCGTGCTGTGTCCCATGCGTTCCATGATCGCCCTGGGGTGGGCTCCCTGGGCGATGAGCATCGCGGCGTAGCTATGACGGAGGTCATGAAATCGGGTCTCGTTCGGAACGTCCGCCCGTTCCACCGCCGGCTTGTAGTGCCGTTTGAACCAGTTCGAGTACCGGAACGGTCCACCCTGCGGGCTCTCCCACACGAAGTCGTCCTGACCTTTCCCGGCGACCTGCGCTGCGAGTTCGTCGACGAACGACTTCGGGATCGGGACCGACCGCCGCTCGTAGGTCTTCGTCGCGACGATCTGCAGTTGGCCGTAGGCCTCCGACGCCGACTGGTGCACGTACACACGTCTGCGCAGCAGGTGTAGATCCTTGACCCGCAGACCGACCAGCTCCCCGGCGCGGAGACCGGTGAACGCTGCGAAGCGGACCAGCAACCCGTACTCGGGATAGCCATCTACGCGTCGTTCGTCGCGCCGGTAGCGCGGTGGCGGCTTCGCGACCTCGCGGGCAAGGTCCATGATCTGATCCGGTTCGAGAAACACCATCTCAACTCGGTGCGTCCGAGCGACCGGGACATCGACCACCGGGTTGCTCTTCAATGCGCCTGATCGGACCGCGAGCTTGAAGATCGAGCGCAACACGTCGCGGATGTTGCGCACCGTCTTCGCCGCGACTCCGGCCTGCCGCAGTTCAGCGATGAACGTGAGGACGGTCGGGTAGTCGATCGACCCGATCGGCGCCCGGCCGAAGCGCGGCACCAGATGCTTCCGCACGATCGACTCGTAGGTCTCACGCGTCTTCGGCTTGCGGTCAGCTGTCGTTGCCAACCACTTGTCGGCCCAATCACCGAACAACTCCCGTCCCCGGTCCGGGTCGATCCAGTCGCCACGATTCAAGTCCGTCTCCACCGAGGCCGCGAACCGCTGCGCATCGACTTTGCGATGGAACGACTTCTTTCGCTGCCGGCGCGACTCGTCGCGATACCGGACATCCCACCGGACCCCGCCGGCCGACGCACGCTTCTGGATGTCAGCCATCAGCCGGCCTCCCCAACAACCACAGCTACGACCGCGCCATCGCCAGTCCCCGCTGCGACACCGGTCGGGACGGTTCGACCCTGCTCTCGCGGATCCACTTCTCGACGTCGTCGAGATCGAAGCGAACGTGACGACCGATCTTGAAGAAGGGGATGCGTCGCTCTTCCACCAATCGACGTACGAAACGCTCGCTGACACCCAACCGCTCGGCGAGGCCGGCGATGTCGATCATCTGCTCGGTTGCTGCGCTCATGCACCAGTACGGGGAACCAGCCGACAGCCAAGGGGAATCGAAAGCCGGGCGCCGAGCGGTGCCCAGATGAGGGCTCACCCGTTCCACCACTCCGAGTGGCGGGCTTCGCGTCGACCACCGGCGTCCGCCAGTCGCCGTTTCGGCGGCTTGGTACATATTTGGTACATGGCGACCCGTCACGGCGCCTGGCCCGGGAACGCAGAAAGCCCGGAAACGCATTGTTTCCGGGCTTTCTGATTGGTGGCGGGGGCAGGATTTGAACCTGCGACCTTCGGGTTATGAGCCCGACGAGCTACCGGACTGCTCCACCCCGCGTCGGAGTAGACCGTGAATCGTAGGCGCGGTCCCGGGGGATGACAACCTCCGCCGGTACCGTCTCGGCCGGTGAGTGCCGTCCGCGAGATCGTCGACATCCTCGCGCCGGTCCTCATGCTGGTGGCGATCGGCGTCGTCGTGGGCCGACGCCTCGGCATCCAGGCCGAACCACTCGCCAAGCTCGCCTACTGGGTGATCGGGCCGGCGTTCATCTTCGACTCGCTCGCCAACGCCGGGCTCGCCTCCGATCTGCTCGGACGGCTCGCACTCGCCTCGTTCGCCGCCTTCGGCGCCAGCGTCGTCGCTGCGCTCGCAGTCACGTTCGGCCTGCCCCACGACCGCCGGGCATCGATCGTCACCACAGCCGCCTGGGGCAACACGGGCAACTTCGGGCTCGCCGTCGTCGCGTTCACGTTCGACGCAGAAGCGCTGCCGTACGCGGCCGTGTGCCTCGTCGTGGTCAACACGACCGGCCTCGTGCTCGGCGTCGCCAGCGCACACGGCGGATGGCGAGGCGTCGCCCGTGCGTTCACCCGACCGATGACCGTCGTGGTGGCGCCGGCGCTGGCGATGAACTTCACCGACGCCGAGCTGCCACTCGCCGTCGACCGATCCGTCGGCCTCCTCGCCGGGGCGATCATCCCGGTGATGTTGATCACGCTCGGCATCCAGCTCGGCCAGATGGGCCGGCCGGCGGTCGACCTCGACGTCGTGCGCGCCCTCGTCCCGAAGCTGGTGCTCCAGCCCCTCGTCGCGATCGGAACCGTCGCAGCCGTGGGCCTGACCGGCGACGCCGCCGGGGCGGTCGTGCTGCAGGCGGCGATGCCGCCGGCAGTGTTCACCGCGGTACTGGCGATCGAGCAGAAGATCCGACCGTCGGAGACGGCGACGATCGTGATGGCCGGCACGCTGGCGAGCATCGCGACCCTGCCGTTCGTCATCCTGTACGTCCGCTGACGTTCACGTTGTGTCTGACACAACGTGAACGTCACTCGGCAGGCGGTGGCACCAGAGGGCTGCCGCGCAGGCCGAGGAACTTGAACACCTTGCCCATGCCGATGAACTCGGCGATCGCCAGGCCGAGCTCGACCATCTGCGCATCGCTCCACTGGCTGCGGAACGCCGCGAACGCGTCGTCGGACACGTCCGCGGGCGCGTGGAACATCTGCTCGGCCATCGACATCGCCAGCCGCTGCTCGGCGGAGAAGCCGGGGTGGAGCCGATCACCCGCCTGCGCCGCGACGGCCAGCTCCTCCGCGAGGATCTGCGACCCGTCGCGGTGCTTCGCCCGCATCTGCATGCAGAACGGGCAGTCGTTCAACGCGGCGACCCGCAGGCGCGCCGCCTCCTTCACCGCCAGGTCGACGGCCCCGTCGTGGATGAGCGAGCCGAAGTAGCGGTACCACGGCAGGAAGAAGTCGGGGGCGTGGCCGAGCGTCATCACGAGCGGGCGCGACGCCCCCTTCGCGAGCATCCCCTGCAGCACGTCGTCCATCGGGGCCTCCGGCACTCGCGGGACCGGCACCTCACACACGTCGTCAGCCATGCGGTGACGGTAGCACTGTGGCTTTGTTCAACCAAGTAGTCTGCGAACATGTCCCGGAAACGCCCCTACGACCAGTACTGCGGGCTCGCCGCCGCGCTCGAGGTGATCGGCGATCGCTGGACCGCTCTGATCGTGCGCGACCTCGCAGTCGGCACCCGCCGCTTCCGCGAGCTCGTCGACGGGCTGCCCGGCATCCCCGAAGACGTGCTCGCCGCCCGCCTCAAGCAGCTCCAGGCCGACGACGTGATCGAGCGCGCGGGCCCCGGCCGCAACGACGGCTACCGACTCACCGCCCACGGGCGCGCCCTGCTCCCCGCGCTCGGCGCACTCGCGAGCTGGGGAGCGAACCACCTCGACGCCGAACCGCGCCCCGACCAGCGCCTCCCCCGAAGGGCGTTGAGCGCGATGGCGCTCGGCTTCGACGGCGAAGCCGCCACGGGCGTCGATGCCATCGTCGAGCTCGCCGTCGACGACGAGGTGGCGCGCCTGCGCGTGGCGAACAACCGGTTCGAACCCGCCGACGCCGACGCGCCCGCGGACGTTCGCATCACCATGGACACCGCCACCGCCTTCGAGGTCGGCCGCGGCCGCAGCGCCGGCCGCCGCCGCGTGACCGTCACCGGCGACGCGTCGCTGGCACCGGTCGTGCAGCAGATGTTCCGCTTCCCCCGCCGCAACGTTCAGGTTGTGTCTGACACAACGTGAACGTCAGCTCAGCGCGTCGCGTTGGGCGATGAGGCGCTCGAGCGAGGCCATCGGGTACGGGTTGCCGACCATCACGATGACGTGGGTCGCGCCCGCGTCGACGTACCGACCGATGTCCTCGACGTCGCCCTCGCCCACGGCGACGGTGCGTTCGATCTCCGCCGGGTCACGGCCGACCTTCGCGCACCACTCGTCGAGGATGGCGTTCTTCTTCGCGAAGTTCTCGGGCGGGCCGAACGTGTTCCACGCATCCGCGTACTGGGCGACCAGCTTCAACGTGACCTTCTCGCCGCCTCCACCGATCAGGATCGGCAGATCACCGATCGGCTGCGGGTTGAGCTTCGCGATCCGCGCCTTCATGCGCGGCAGGTCCTCACCGAGCTGGCGCAGACGCGACGCAGCCGTGCCGAACTCGTAGCCGTACTCGTCGTAGTCGCGCTCGAACCAGCCCGCCCCCACACCGAGGTACATCCGGCCGCCCGACACGTGGTCGAGGGTGCGCGCCATGTCGGCGAGCAGCTCGGGGTTACGGTACGTGTTGCCCGACACGAGCATGCCGAGCTTCGCCCGCGACGTGTCGGCGGCCAGGACCGACAGCAGCGTCCAGCCCTCGAAGTGCGGCGCGTCCGGGTCACCGTAGAGCGGGTAGAAGTGGTCCCACGTCCAGATCGAGTCGGCGCCGAGCTCGTCGGCGCGACGCCACGCGGCTCGCATCTCGTCGACCGTGGTCGCCTGTGGGTGGAGCTGCATGCCGACGCGGATCTGTGTCATGTGACAGGTCTACCCCGATCCCCGGCCCACCGTGCGGCGCCGTGCCTGCGGAGCTCCGGCGCAACACCTCCTACTGTGTGGTGACACCGGGCGAACCCGCCCGTCGACCACAGGGGACCAGCAGCTTGGGGGCACGGCGATGACCGCCGAACCGGGAACCGCGCCGCCCCCGGACGCGCACGCCCCGGCCGCCGGCCACACACGGCTCAGCCGACAGCTGATCCGCTACGCGATCGGCAACGCCTTGGCGACCGTCGCCGAGTGGGGCGCGCTGATCGGGTTGCTCGTGCACGTGTTCGACCGCAGCGGCGCCGAGGCCGTGGGCATCGCCTCGTTCACCGCGATCCTGCCGTACGTCTTCATCGCCCCGTTCACCGCCCGCCTGGCCCAGCGCCGACGGCCGGCCACCGTGCGCGTGGTCGGGATGCTCGGCCAGGCACTCGGGTTCGGGACCGCCGCGGCCGGCGTCGCACTCGACTGGCCGATCTGGACCGCCGTGCTCGGTACCGCGATCGGGTTCACCGCCGCCACCTCGCTCCGCCCGGCCGCAGCCGTGCTGCTCCCCGCCATCGTCCGCTCGTCGCGAGAACTCACCACCGCCAACGTCTGGGTCGGCTACGGCGACACCTCGGCACTGCTGCTCGGCCCGCTGACGGCGACCGTCCTCCTCGCCGTGCAGGGCCCCGCGGCCAGTCTCGCCGGTTGCGCCGTGATCTCGCTGTGCGCAGCCGGGCTCACCGCGCCGTTCATCCGCATCGGCCCGCCGCCGGCCCTCCCCGACCACGACCACGCCAGGCCCGCTGGTCGTGGCGCACTGCTGCACGGCGTGACCGGTCCGTTCGTCGACATCGCCCGGGTCGTCAAGCGACCGGCCGCCCGCGCCGTCCTGCTCGTCGCCGCCGCGCAGTTCGTCCTGGTCGGGGCGAGCGACGTGATCTGGGTCGTCATCGCCGGCGAGCATCTCGATCTCGGTGACGCCGGCGCCGGCGTGCTGAGCGCACTGTTCGGCGCCGGATCGTTCCTGTGCGCGACGGTGTCGGGCCGCGCCGCCCGTCGCACTCGATTGGCACCGATGATGATCGGCTGCCTCGCGGTGATCGCGCTCGGTTGCCTCGTCCTCGGCGCGGCGATCGCGCTCGTCACCGTGATCGTGCTCGTGCCGGTGCTCGGCGTCAGCCGCGGCCTCGTCGACGTGCTCGGCCGCGTGCTGCTGCAACGTTCTGCCCCACCGTCGGAACTGCCGAGCGTGTTCGGCGCGGCCGAGACGATCACCGGCCTCGGCGGACTCGCCGGCTCGCTGATCGCCCAGGTGCTGATCGCCTGGTCGGGCGCCGAGGCCGCGCTGATCACACTCGGCGTCGTGTTCATCGTTGCCGCCGCCGCACTCGCTCTCCCGCTGCGCGCGGCCGACGACTCCGCCGACGTCCCGGTGGTCGCGATGAGCCTGCTCCGCCGGCTCCCGGTGTTCGCCCCGCTCCCCGTGTGGTCGCTCGAGGTCGTCGCCCGCAGCGCACGCGAGCTCGAGATCGGTGATGGCACTGCCGTGATCAACCAGGGCGAGCACGGCGATGCGTTCTACGCGGTCGTCGACGGCGAGTTCCACGTGATGCGCGACGGCGAGCAGGTGCGCTCCGTGCGGCGCGGTGACGGGTTCGGCGAGGTCGCCCTCGTCGCCGACATCCCGCGCACCGCCACCGTCACCGCGTCAGGGCACGGCTCGCTGCTGGCGATCGACCGCGACGCGTTCCTGCTCGCGGTGACCGGACACGAGCCCGCCCACGACGCCGCATGGGAGCTGATCCACACGATGGGGCACGGCCACCACCGCGGTGCAGGCGACGGCGCCGCACCCGGGAGTTGACGCTGCTCGCGGCTACGCCGCCGACGTGGCCCACGGGAGCGGGCGGTCGACGAACACCTGCGACACCTCACCGGCGATCTCGACGAAACGCACGGCAACCGGCGACAGGGTGCGCCCCTTGCGCCACGCGACCGCGATCCGGCGGTGCGGGAGCGCCGGCCGCAACGGGTGCAGCTCGATGCCCGGGTCATCCGGGTCGACGCACAGCATCGGCATCACCGCCACCCCCAACCCGGCCTTCACCATCGCGCTGACCGTGCCGTTGTCGTTGGTGCGGAACACATAGTTCGGCTCGAGCCCGGCCGCCCGCAGCCCCATCTCGTTCATCAGCTGGCACGAGTTCGCGTGTTGGCCCACCATCGCCGCACCGTTGAGGTCGGACAACCGCACCGCACCGCGCTTGTACTCGCCAGGGCGCGCCACCAGCACGAACGGATCGTCGAACAGCGGGAGCGAGTCGAACTGGCCGGCCCAGTCGCCGACGACGAAGCTGAGATCGAGCTCACCCCGACCGAGCGCAGCATCGAGGTCGTCGTCGTTGTCGCTCTCGAGCACCCGGATCTCGACGTCGGGATACTCGGCGCGCATCCGGCCCACCACGAGCGGGAGCACTCGCGCCGACACACTCTGATAGGTGCCGACCGTGATCCGTCCGACCTCACCGGTGCGGAAACGATCGAGCTCCTCGCCCACCGAGTCGACCCGCGCGAGCAGCTCGCGAGCCGAAGCCAGCACCCGCTCGCCGAGTGGCGTGAGCTCGACGGGACGCGGGCCACCCGGGCGGTCGAAGAGCTTGCCGTCGATCAGCCGTTCGAGCGATGCGATCTGCTGACTGATCGCCGACTGGGTGTAGCCGAGCTTGTCGGCCGCCCGGCCGAATGTGCCCTCGGTTGCCACGGCGTCGAGCGCCACCAGATGCCGGACTTCGAGATCGCGCAGGGTGGCCATGACCATCAGCGTAACTGATCTTCCAATGGTGTGACCATCGGCACTGATCATGTTCAACATCAGCGACGCTGATGGACCATCGCTGACCAGGGAAGCTTGACGATCTGTAAACAGTCCAGCGTGTCAGGCCTGCGCCGCTGCGAGAAGCATTCGATTCTGCGATCGTCTTGAGTAGAAACGATCGCTCGTCTTTGTCGATGTATGGCCGTACGTTGGAAACATGACCATCCACCCCATGTCCGCACACCTCGACTCGCTGGCGTGGCACATCGATCGCTTCGGCTACGACGCAGTCACCCAGCAACACCTCCACGACATTCGCTCCGGCGCCGAGGCGGCCGGCGTTCGCCCCGGCCTCATCGATGTCCTCAACGACGAGGCGGCCCCCACCTCGGTCCGCAACCGTGCGTTCGCCAAGGTCGCCAGCATGCTCACCAAACACCTGCACACGCAGACCCCGGTCGACCCCACCACGGCCACCGAGACGACCGTCACCGACGACCAGGTCGCCTACGCCGCCTGACGCCCCGCAACGACGTCAACGATGACGACGTCAGCGACGATGACGATGCGGATCAGGTGCGGCGGACTTCCCGGCCGCGCTCCTCGGGTTCGTCGTCGACCAGTTCGGCTGGGAAACCCGGGGCGGTGATCGACAGCCCGGTGGCCTCCTCGAGCCGCCGCACGATCTCGTCCGACCACTCGCCGCCGCCGTAGCGGGCCTTGCCGTCCTCGAAGATGCCGATCATCAACGGGTTCAGCTCGAGCGGCACGTCGTGACGCTCGGCGATCGTCTGGAACAGGCCGATGTCCTTCAGGACGAGATCCATCGTGAAGCCGATGTCACGGGAACCGTTCAGGATGAGCTGGCTCTCGGTCTCGTGTGTGAACGAGTTCCCGCTCGAGATGCGGATCGCCTCGTAGGTCGTGGCGAGGTCCATGCCGGCCGCCGCCATCGTGGTGAGCGCCTCGGTGAGCGACAGCAGGTTGGCGGTCGCCAGGTAGTTCGTCATCACCTTCAGCGTCGAGGCCGTGCCGATCTCCCCGGTGTGGAGGATCTGGCGCCCCATCACCGTGAGCAGCGGCAGCACGCGCTCGAACGTCTCACGGTCACATCCCGCGAAGATCGAGATGTTGCCGGTGGCCGCACGATGGCATCCGCCCGACACCGGGCAGTCGACCGCTGCGCCACCGGCGGCCGCGACCCGCTCGGCGAGGCGCCGGATCTCCGCCTCGTCGGTGGTCGACATCTCCAACCAGATCTGACCGGGTCGCATCCCGGCCAGGATCCCGTCGTCGGCTTCGAGCACCGCAGCCGACGCCGCCGGTGACGGCAGGCAGGTGATCACCACGTCGACCGCCTCGGCCATCTCCCGCGGCGACCCGACCGTGGTGGCCCCGCCGTCGAGGAACGGCCGGACGGCATCGGGCGACAGGTCACGGACGACGAGGTCGACACCGTTGCGGAGCAGCGACCCGGCGAGCTTGGCGCCGACGTTGCCGAGCCCGATGAAGCCGACCCGGACGCTGTCGACGTCGAGCGGAGCGGCGCTCACCTGAGGCGCTCCGATCCGACGGCGGTCATCTCGGGCGCCCACGCGGGCCGGCCGAACACCTCACGCACATCGTCACGGAACGACTCGAGGGTGTGGATCGGGAAGTCGGGATCGAAACTGTTCTGATCCCAGTTGGCGCAGAAGTCTTCGCACAGGCCGGCCCACTGATGGTCGCGGTAGCGCTCGCGCTGATTGCGATCGCCACCGTGGAAGTGGGCGTAGTAGTAGCTCTGGAACACGCCGTGATGGAGCACCACCCAGTGCACCTCGGCGGGCACGTAGGGCTGCAGGATCGACGCGGCGAAGTCGGAGTGGTTGTACGGAGCGAGCTCGTCGCCGATGTCGTGGACGAGTGCCGCCACGACCCAGTTGACGTCGGCCCCGTCGAGGCGGGCGCGGGTGGCGGCCTGCAGCGAGTGCTCGAGGCGGGTGATGTGGTAGCCGCCGAGCGAGCCGGCGAGGTGGCCGAGCGTGTCGAGGATCCGGTCGGCGAGACCCGCCGCGTAGAAGCGCTCGTACTCGTCGAGCAGCGCGTAGTCGTCGGCCGTGCCGTCGGCCATCGACGTGAACGACACGATGCCGGTGGGCATGTCGCCCGTCCACGTCCGGCGTGCGATCGCCGGCTCGGTCATCGCGCACCCCCGCTCGACGAGGTCGGCTGGAGTGGGGTCAGCTGGGATCGAGTCATGAGGTGCCTCCGGTGCGGGTGGTGTGGCGGCGAACGGCGAGTCGGTACATGGTGTCGGGTCCGTCGTGGTCGATGTAGGCACCCTGCAGATGACGCACGCCCAACGACGCGTCGAACGAGGTGCGGCCGTGGAGCACCCGGATGTTGTCCATGAACATCACGTCACCGGGCTCCAGCCGGAACGTCACCTGGTGCGACGGGTCGTTGAGCCACTCGGTCAGCCACCGCCGACCACGGTAGAACGCGTCGAGGTCGCCGTCGGGCGGCGGCACGGGCGCGTCGAGCTTGGTGTTGAGCCGGATCTGTTCGAACCGGCCGTACCGGTCGTACTGCAGCAGCGGCCCACGCGACACCACGGTGTCGGTGATCATGTCGTAGCGGAACACGACCTCGGTCTCGATGCACGCCCGCCACGCCTCGGGGTCGGCCGCTTCGAGCGCCATCGCCGCGGCCAGCCCGTCGACGAGCGTCGAGTCGCCACCGGGCGCCTCGTTGCGCAGGCAGTGGAGCAGCTGGATCCCCGGCGTCGGCTGGCGGTACGGCTGATCGGTGTGGGCGAGGAGCTCGACCGACGTGTACGCGAGGTCGGTGGGGCGCGGGTCGGCGCGCACGTCGAACACCCATCCGAAGTTGTTGCCCGAGATGTACCCGAGGCGATCGCACACCCGCCGCACGGTGCCCTCCTCGGCCGGCGTACCGCGGAACACGACGTAGCCGTGGCGGTGGAACGCGTCGAGCGCGGCAAGCACCGCGGCAGGGTCGGCCTCGTCGTCGGACCACCCGATCCCGGCCCAGTCGACGTAGGGGAACGGATCGAGCGGCGTGGTCCACGCGATCGGCGCCGGCGGCTCCTCGGCATCGACGATCCATCCGAGCTCGCGCTGGATCCCGGCGAGTGCGAGCCGTGCGCTGTGCCCGTCGGAGAACGAGGTGACGAGGGCGTCGCCGTCGACAGCGCACGAGGTGACACGGAGGTCGAGTGCGATGTCGCGGGGCGTGAACAGCCGCTGCCGGCTCACCGGCTCGATCTGCCCCGGCTCCTCCGAACGACCCCGCAGCCACAGCGGGTGGAGGACAGCGACGCAGTCGTCGACGCTGATCCGCACCCGGCCATCGAGCAGCTCAGCCTTACAACCACGCGTTGCGGTGCCCGATGCGGCGGCCCGGTCGATGATGGACATGGGCCATATCATGCGTCATGGTCGCACTGTCCGACAGTGCATCTTGTCGGCGGGGTGGCATAACCTCAGCACATGCTCGGTGCCTCCCGGTCGATCCCTCCGGGTTCCGCCTCGTCATGAGACCGCTCGTCCGTCGGGTCGACCGCGTCCAGCGGCTCGTCGTGTTCGAGGCAGCCGGTCGCCTCGGCAGCTTCACTGCGGCCGCCGTCGAGCTCGGCCTGAGCCAACCGGCGGTGACCCGTCAGGTGCGCGCGCTCGAACGGTCGCTCGGCGCCGACCTCTTCACCCGCACCTCCAACCGCAGCGAACTGACCGACGCGGGTCGACGGCTGTGGAGTCACGTCGCCGCCGGCTTCGCCACGATCGAGACCGGCCTCGGCGAACTGGCCGCGGCCGGCGACACCTTCGTGCTCGCGGCCCACCCCGGCATCGCGCAGCAGTGGCTGGTGCCTCGCATCGATGGACTGCGGGTAGCAATCGGCGAGCGAGAGCTGCGCCTGCGCCTCGTCGACCGAGACGACGAGCTCACGCACGGCGAACACGACGCCTCGATTCGCGTCGGCGACGGCACCTTCCCCGGCGAGTCGTCACGCCTGCTGTTCCCCGAGGTCGTCGTGCCGGTCGCATCCCCGACCCTCGCCGTCGAGCACGGCCTCGACGCCGCGAGCCATCCGACCGCGCTCCAGCACGTCCCGCTCGTGCACATGGACGACGGCGACCGACCCTGGATGACATGGCCGGGCTGGCTCGGCGAGTTCGGATTGACGTTCCCGCCGCAGCCTGGCCGGGTCCTGTTCCAGAACTATCCGATGGTGCTCCAGCAGGCGCTCGCGGGGCGCGGTGTGGCACTCGGCTGGCGGCCGCTGATCGACGACCTCGTCGACGGCGGCGCGCTCGTCGTGGTCGGCCCTGAGGTTCGCTCCGATCGCGGTTACTACGTCACCTGGCGGCAGCCCACCCCGTCGCCGGCGGTGGCGTCGCTCGTCGACTGGCTGCTCGCCCAGGCCGCCGCGGTCACACGCTGATCGGGCGTCGCTGCGCGACCCGGGCGATCGACGCGATCGCGTCAGCGATCTCGGCGTGCCGGGTAGGCGGCAGGTCGTGGGCCATGTCGTTGAACATGAGGAGGCGCGCCCCTGGGATCGCCTTCGCGGTTGCGACGCCGCCCGACGGGCGCACCAACGGGTCGAGCATGCCGTGGATCACGACCGTGGGCACGTCGAGCGCACGGAGCTGCGGGGTGCGATCGCCGCTGGCGATGATCGCTGCCGCTTGCCGCCCGGTGCCGGCCGGGCGCCAGCTCCGGTCGACCGAGACGTGTGCGAGGCGGCGGAACTCGGCCTCGTCGAACGTCGGCCCGCACACCTTGCGGAACGTCTGGAGGCCCATCTCGACGGCGTCACCACGCGCCGGCAACGGTCGGCGACCGGCGGTGAGGATCAGCTTCAACGTCGGCTGGCCGACGCGCCGGCTGCCGGTGGTCGACATGATCGACGTCAGGCTGCGCACCCGGCTCGGGTGTTCGATCGCCATCGTCTGGGCGATCATGCCGCCCATCGACGCACCGACCACATGCGCCCGGTCGACCCCGATCGCGTCGAGCAGACCGATCGCATCGTCGGCCATGTCGCGCAGCAGGTACTCCGAGCGCATCGGGCGGCGGAGCAGGAACGCACGCGTGATCTCCGAGTTCGTCGGTGGGCGCGCGGTGAACTCGGTGGAGAGTCCGGCATCACGGTTGTCGAACCGGATCACCTGGAAGCCGCGCCCGACGATCTCGTCGACGAGACCCTGGGGCCAATCGATCAGCTGGGCGCCGAGACCCATCACCATCAGCAGCGGCTCGCCTTCGCCCTGCACCTCGTACTCGATCGTGATCCCGTTCGCGTGCACCGATGGCATGCGCTCCAGGTTACCCATCGGTAGATCGGCCGCTCCTCACGACGGATCCCCGGGCGTCGCCACGCCGGGCACTGCGGCGCAGTACGGTGACGACACGGCTATGGGACTGTTCAAGAAGCGCTCCACCGATCCCGCCGAGCTCGACCAGCTGCGCTCGGAGATCACGGCGATGGCGGCCCGCCTCGACGCCGCCGACGCAGAGAAGGCCCAACTCCACAGCAGGGTGCAACACCTCGCGACCAAGGTCGACCAGCCGCCCGCACCTCCAGTTCCGCCGGCACCCACGATCGACCCGGCCGAGCTCGACGTCATGCGTGCCAGGATCCAGCGGCTCGCCGACCGCATCGAGCAGATCCCCCCGCAACCAGACGCACCCCCGATCGACCCGGCGACCATCCGCACCCTCGAGGTACGGGTGGAGGGCATCTCCGCCCAGCTCGCCGAAGCCCTCACGGCCGAGGCCGGCAGCGTGGTTCCCACGGTCGATCCGGCCGACGTCGACGCCCTCCGGACCCGCATCGAGCAACTCCAGTCGCGGCTCGATACCCCGAGTCCCGCTCCCGCTCCCGCTCCGCCGCCACCGCCGCCCGGGCTCGACCCGACCGAGCTCGACGCACTCCGGCGACGGATCGAACAACTCGACGCCCGCATCGCGGCCGTCGACGTCCGCATCACGTCGATCTCGACCGAGCTCGCGAACCAGCTGACCGAGTTGTCGGGCGAGGTCGACGCAGTCGCCAACGAGCAGGCGAGGTCGGCCGAGCAGCCACCGGTCGTCCAGCCCGACACCGACATCGACGTCGACGCCGTCGTCGACGAGCTGCGCGACACCCAGATCCGCCTCGCCAACGAGCAAGCCCGGTATCAGATCGCGTTCCGCCAGGAGCTCGCCGATCTGGCCGAGCGCCTACGTCGTAGCTGACCGTTCCCGGTCGCGCTGATCAGCCGTCGCGCAGCAGTGCGTCGGCCCGCAGGGTGAGTTCGGCGCCCGCCTCGAACTTCTCCTGGAACTCGCCGAGATCACCGTTCGCGAGCGCAGCATCGGCCTCGGCGAACAGTCGGTTCGCCTCGGCGATCAGCTGGGCCACGTCGGCGTCATCGAGATTGGTGTCACCGCTCGGCGTCGTGTCGACCGGAGCGTCATCGGTCGCCGTGTCGTCGGTGGCCGCGCCATCGTCCGCGCCGCCGACATCGTCGAGCGCGCTCGCCTGGTCCTGACATGCACCGGGCGAGACCAGCCCGCCGTCGTCGGCGACCCGGTCACCGACGTTCGTCCGGAACCCGCTGAACAGGTCGTCGAGCGCGGTGGTCAGGTCGCAGGCCATCGCGCTGCGGTCGTTGTGCGACACGATCACGAAGCGGTACTCGGCGACGTCGTTGATCTCGACGTACACGGGCCGCACGTACACCAGACCCTGGGCGACCGGCACGATCTGCATGTCGCCGAACAGGACGCGCTTGCCCGACGTGGGGTCGTTCTGCAGCGTGATCTCGCGGCTGATGTCGCTCTCGGTCTCGGCCTGGCTGGACACCCGGAGCGGGCCGGACGGCAACGTCTCGTTCGTGACGACGTAGGTCGTGAGCTGACCGTAGGTGTCGGGATCGCTCGACGCGGTCATGAACGCCTGGAGTTCGGTACGGCGGTCGTCGGGCGAGAAGCGCACGAAGGGCCGCAACATCACGAACTGCTCGTCGCCATCGGGGTTGCGGAACGACGTGTAGTACGGGATGAACCGGTCGGTGTTCGACTCGGTCGCGAACTCGGTGGGGAGCGTCGGGTCGACGGGCAGCGCGGCGTTGCCGCCGGCCGTCGCACCCTCGCGGGGCACCTCCGCCGGCGCCTGCGCCACCGACCATGCGTTGCGCCGCTGGAAGAAGGCGTCGGACGACACCTGGTACTTCGAGTACAGATCGGTCTGCACCCGGAACAGGTCCTCCGGGTAGCGCAGGTGCTCACGGAGTTCGGCGGGCATCTCGTCGAGCGGCGTGAACAGGTCGGGGAAGGCCTTCCGCCACGCCTGCAGGATCGGGTCGACCTCGTCCATGATGTAGAAGGTCACCTCACCGGTGTACGCATCGACGGCGACCTTCACGCTGTTGCGGATGTAGTTCGCGTCGCGTGGGAGCGACTGACCGGCGCCGAGCTGCACGTTGCCGATGCGCTGCGCGTAGGGGTAACGCGACGTGCTCGTGTAGGCGTCGAGCACCCACTGGACGGACCCGCCGACGGCGACGGGATACGGATCGGCGTCGTACTGGAGGAACGGCGCGAGCTGACGCACACGGTCGGTCACCGATCGCCGCCACAACAGCTGGGAGTCACTGTTGATGGCGCCCGAAGCGAGGATGTTGTAGTCGAGGAAGGCAAGCGCGAAGGCGGTGCGCCGGAGCGGTCCGCCCAGCTCGACCCCGGCGTCGCCGTCGTACGCGCCGATCTCGCCGCAGTCGTTCTCGACGACGTCGGTCCCGGTGATCGCATAACCGGACAGGGCCGGGCTGAAGTACAGCTGCGGGCGGTCGAGCGTCGGCTGGCGGTAGATGGGTCGCGCCTGGGCGTTGACCCGGTTGGTCGGAGCAGCGATCAGGCCGCACCCACGTGTGCTGACGAGGTGCCGCCCCTGCCAACTCGTGTTGGGAAGGTTCTGCAGGTCGAGCTCGCGGGCAGCGATGAGCGTCTGCTCGATACCGTCCTCGGTGTACTCACGGTCGATGTCGAGGTCGGCGATGCGGAGCCCCGCAGTCTCACCACGGTCGAAGCTGAACCGCGTGAGCATGACGCGCGGGTTGAGCAGGCGGGTGTTCTGCAGCGGTTCGATGTCGCCGGCAATGTCGGCTGCGGTGAGCGGGGCGAACTCGAGTTCGCGCTCTTCGACCTGACCGATGTTCATCGCCGCACGCGTCGCTTCGACGTTGCGAGCGATGAAGGGCGCCTCGCGCTCCTCCTGGTTGGGCCGCACGATGGCCGCCTGGACGATCGCAGGGAAGGCGACGCCGCCGAGGATCGCGACGACCAACCACAGCGCCGACGCCACCAGCGGCACGCGCCACCGGTTGGTCCGGATGGTCCAGAGGTACAGCCCAGCCGTGAGCAGCGAGACGAGCATCAGCAGCATCAGCGCGGGGAACTGCGCATTGACGACCGTGTACGTGGCTCCCTGCACGAACCCGCGTGTCTCGTTGGTGAGCTCGTACCGGGTCACCCAGTAGTCGCCCGCCTTCACCGCCGCCAGCAGCGCGAGCAGCGCTGCCACGTGCACCCGTGTCGCCGGCCGCACCGTGGGCGTCGACGACGTGAACAGCACACCGCCGTTGAGCAGATGGGCGGCCATGGTGAGGAGGATGACGATGACGAGCGCAGCGAAGAGCCAATCGATGGAGAACGCCAGGAACGGCAACTCGAACACGTAGAAGCCGACGTCGAGGCCGAACTGCGGATCGTCGACACCGAACGACGAACTGTTGCGGAACAGCAACCACTCCTGCCACTGGGCCGTTGCGGGCAGCGCGAGCATGAACGCCAACACCGCAGCGGTGCCGTATCGGATGAACCGCAACCGGTGCCCGAACAACTCGTGGAACCGCTCGACGTACGGGTGCACGTTGGCCGGGAACTCGACCGGAGCGGTGCGATCAGCGACGAACAGGTTGGCGACCGCAAGGAGCAGGAAGACCAGGAAGAAGATCACGAACAGCGTGACCTTGGCGCCGATCTGCCCCCAGAACACGTCGCTGCGTCCGAGCGAGTCGTGCCACAGCACATCGGCATAGAACTGAGCGAAGCCGCGCCCGAAAACGATCAGAGCGAAGACGAGAATGGCAAAGCCGATGACCAGCCCGCGCGCAGTGATGCGAGGGGGCCAGAAGCGTCGGCGAGGAAGTTCGGAGGCTCGGCGCATCTGCGCCGAAGACTACTGCCCGGCGGGCAACGTGAGACATCGGCACCCAGGATGTGCAGGTGCCATCGCGTGGCCGGTCGGGTAGGCCTCGCCCGACTCGATCGGGCCCGCGAGCGAGTTGTCCTCGCAATCGGCGCAGGCCGGTTCGGTCGGGTCGATCGCCCATCGCATCGGCGTGCCGGGCGGTACCGACACGGCGAGACCGCCACCGAATGCGTAGCGGAACACGTCGTCGAGGTGGTCGTCGATGTGCTGGGTCTTCCACTCCCGATAGACCGACCGGGTCCGGCGCGTGATGTCGTCGTTGTCGCCGCCACCGTCGACGATCGAGCGCTCGATACGAGCGCGCAGCCCCCCGACCAGATCGGTCCGCACGAGGGTGCGGGCGGCATCGAGCGCACCCGCCTTGATGAGGGTGCGCCGCAACGACGCGGTGTCACCAGCGCCCACCTCGCAAGCGCCCGCTACAGCGGCGGTCACCAGCTCGTCGGCGATCGCGTCGAGGTAGAGCGCGACGTGCTCGTCGAAGGGTGGCATCACTGCGTCCAGATCGCGGACAGGTTCGCGACGGCGCAGTGAGTCGAGCACACCGTTCTGCTCGTCGGCGAGCACTCGCTTGAGCTTGCGGGCGCCAGTGACGATCAGTGGCACGAGCGCCTCGTCGCGACGCGAGAACGGTGTGGCACCGATGGGCGGCGCATCGTGCGTGGCTGCGACGTCGTGCTCGGCGACGGGCTCGCCCTGGGTCGGCGTCGTGACCTCGTCGACGAGTG
Organism: Ilumatobacteraceae bacterium; assembly: GCA_022843125.1. GTDB lineage: Bacteria > Actinomycetota > Acidimicrobiia > Acidimicrobiales > Ilumatobacteraceae > Ilumatobacter. Next base: position 6,922 of record JALHOG010000073.1, on the reverse strand, counting down.
CACCGGCATCGACGCCGGCGGCGTCGGATTCGATGTCGGCGTCGGATTCGATGTCGGTGGTCTCACTGCGCAGTCGGGCGAACAGGTCGTCGACTCCGGGCCGTGCGTCGACGACCGGTGCCGTCGACTGCGGGAACAGCGCCACCACGTTCGTCTCCCGCCCAGCGGGTCGCGGCTCGGCGGCAGGCTCTGCGACCGGCTCGACCGCGACCGGCTCGTCAGCGAACTGCTCGTCAGCCACGGTGTCATCGGCGAACACGGTGACATCGCTCGCTGCCGCCAACTCGTCGACGGCAGCGTCGAAGGGCCGGGCGCCACCCAGTTCGACGGAGAGTGCCTTCGTGGCATCACCGGGCAGGTCACGCTCGAGCTCACGGGCAGACGCCCGATCGGCCTGCGACGGTGGCCGCGGCGAACCCGGCACCATCAACGGCACGGGGCCGGTCGTCGGGCTGAAGTTGACGTACTCGTCGGGCTCGGCGATCGCCTGCAGCTCGGACGTGACGTCGACGGCGACCAGCCGGGCACGTTCGAACACCTGCAGCAGTCGCTCGCGTCCGTGCGCCAGCTCGTCGATGTGCTGGCGGGCGAGCTTGGTGCGACGTTCGAGATCGGCGAGGACGCGCTCGCGATACGCGCGCGCTTCGTTGACCATCTCGCGGCCCTGCTGCTTGGCGAGCGCCACTTCGGCCTCGGCCTCGCTCTGCGCGTCCTGACGGCGTCGGGCGGCGTCGACCTCGGCGTCCTGCCGCAGCCGGTTCACTTCGTCGTGCGCCTCGCGCAGGGCGCGCGCAGCGCCCTCCTCGGCACGGGTCTTGATCTGCGACGCGGACTCGCGCGCTGTCTGGAGCACCCGCAGGGTCTCCTCGCCGAGCATCCTGGCAATCGTGTCGTCGTCGAGCTCTGCCCGGCCCGGCAGCGCAGCGCGCGCCGCGCGGATCTCCGCCTCGAGCTGCCGCTCGCGCTCCTGGAGTCGTCGCATCTCCGCCGACACCGACGTCAGGAACGCCCGCACCTCGTCGGTGCTGTAACCACGGCGTGCCGTGCTGAAGCCCGCTTCGGCCACAGATGCGGGCGAAGTGGGATCGGGGCGCGACAACAAGGCAGCCATCTCACACAGCGTAAACAACCGGTGACCCGGCGCAGCGGCAATCGGCCGATCGCGCACCGAGGCGGTCGCCGCTCAGGTTGGACATCACCCTGACGGCGCCTCGGGCGCGGCCGGGATCGGGTCGCCGCCGCGCTCGGCGAGCACGGCCAGCGCCTGCTCCAGCGTCTCGACCGCCACGATCTCGAGGTCGTCACCGGCCGCTGCTCGTGCTGCCGCGATGTCATCGTCGCCTTGGGCCGCCGGGACGATGAACACATCGACCCCGCTCTGGGCGACCGCCGACGCCTTCTGACGCAACCCACCGATCGCCCCGACGGTGCCGTCGAGGCGGATCGTGCCGGTGACCGCCACGCGGGTGTCGCCGGTGAGCTCACCCTCGGTCAGCTCGTCGATGATGGTCAGGGTGAACGCAAGGCCTGCGGACGGCCCACCCACGCCGTTCGGGTCGATCGACATGTCGAACGGCAGCTCGACGCGTGCGGTGTCGAACGGGAAGAAGCCGACGATCGTGCGGTCGGGGTCATCGGGGGACGCGGTCAGTTCGACCATCACGTCGAGCTCACCTTGCTCCGGGCGCTCGATCGTCATCGGGACGAGGTCACCGGGTGAACGCCCCGCGAGCAGCGCCGAGAGATCCTCGACGGTCTCGACCTCCTCGCCGTCGACGACGAGGATCTTGTCACCCGGGTCGAGCACCGTGTCGGACGGGCTCGACTGCACGCAGGTAACACCGTCGGCGGAGGGTTCCAGACACACCATGTCCTGGATCAGCACCTCGCCGAGGACGAGGTCGACGTCGTAGCCGAGGCGCTGCAAGGCGACGTACTGAGCCACCTGTTCGGAGGTGCGCATCGACGCCTGGTCGAGCGTGCGGTTCTGCTGCGGGGTGCGCGGGCCGTTCTTCTCGTCCGCGGTCAGGAACTCGACCGCCGGATCGTCGCTTCCGACCAGCCACGACAGCCACGACTGTTCGGGCGCCATCACGGTGACCATCAGGAAGTCACCCGCCGGCGGGAACTGGGTCGCCTCGTCGCCGAGGTCACCGATCGTGATGAGGTCGTCGATCGACTGCACCGAGGCCGGGACCCGGGCGAACGGCACCGGCTCCTCGACGCCGGTCCGACGGTTCTCCTTCTCGGCCACCCACTTCGACGGCACGGTGGCGGCGATCGACACGATCAGGACCGCAGCCATGCCGATCGCAACGAGCGGCACGCTCCACCAGCGGTGTGGCGGCGATGCCGTCGTGAGACCCGCCCGAACCAGTGCCTCGGCGGCCGTCTCGGTGCGCGGCGACAGCGGTCGGTCCGGTTCCGGCTCGGCCGGTAGTGTCGGTAGCTGCGTGTCGGCCACTCTTGCGATCTCCGTCACCGATCTCACGATCAGGGCCGCAGCGATCGCCGGGTTGGCGATCGTGGCCCTGCTCTTCGCCGGCTGGCGTAAGCCTGCCAGAGCCGAACCGGGTTCACCACGCGGTGGTCCGACAGGGTCGGTCCGTCCCCGACCGACCGACCCCTACGCGACCGGCGTCGCGGTCGATCACCTCGACACACCGACCGAGCGACGAGTCGGCCTGCCGCGCCGACTGCTCGCACTGATCGCGAGCGGTGGCATCGGGATCGGGATGGGTGTGCTCGCTGCCATCGTGATCGCGTTCGCCTTCGCCTGGGCGATCATCTGGCTGACTGCGCTGCTCCGCGGATGACCGCGCTCGAACGTCAGCGAGCGGTCGTGGTGGCCGGCCATCACGGGCACCTCGACGTCGTGCTGGGCCACCTCGGCGACGACGACGCGCACGTTCGCGAGGCCGCGTTCGGGGCACTCGACCGGCTCGGGAGCCTGACCGCCGACCAACTCACGACGGCCACGACGGACCCGTCGCCGGTGGTCCGCCGACGCGCAGCGCTGCTGCTCGCGACACGCCCCGGGCTGCCGATCCTGCCGCTCCTCCACGACGCCGACCCGTCGGTCGTCGAGGTCGCTGCGTGGGCCTGCGGCGAGCACGAAGAGGTCGACGACCAGACGCTCTCGCGGCTCATCGAGCTCGCCACGGGCGCCGACGATGCGCTGGTGCGTGAGGCCGCCGCTGCCGCCCTCGGCGCGATCGGCGACGAACGCGGGCTACCGGCAATCCTGGCCGCGTGCGCCGACAAGCCTCAGGTGCGCCGGCGCGCCGTACTCGCGCTCGCCCCGTTCGACGGCCCGGAGGTCGACGCTGCACTCGAGCGCGCCCTCGCCGACCGCGATTGGCAGGTACGCCAATCGGCGGAAGACCTGCGCCGGGCGATCGGCGAACTGGACACGTGACCGGCGTGCTTGCGGGCACGCACAGGTCTCAGAGATCGAAGCGGTACAGGTTGGTCTCGTAGCGCACGAAGCCGAGCCGCTGGTAGAGACGGTTCGCTGCCTCGCGCGAGGGTCGGCTCGTGAGACTCACGTTCTTGGCACCCCGGTGACGGGCCTCGGTGAGCGCCGCCTGATTGAGCGCTTCGCCGACACCGGCACCACGCGCCGAAGCGTCGACCACGACATCCTCGATCCAGGCCTTGAGCCCGGTGGGGATGCGGTAGAACGCCAGGGTGAGGCTGCCGACGATCCGGCCGTCGATTCGGGCTGTGAACAGCACCGTGTCAGGCGAACCGACGATCGCGCCGAGGTCACTCGCGGTCGGCGGTGGCGACGACGACGACAGTTGCGGGATCAGCTCGGCCATGGCGGCGATCAGCTCGTCATCGACACGCTCGGCGGGACGGACATCCAGGGTCACGGCTGCGACGCTATCCCGCGCCCTGTGTGCTGCCGATGACCCGTGGGCCGCCGGACGGTAGCGTGAGCGGTCTGATGGAGCACGTCCGATGGATGACCGATCCCGAGGGTCTGACGCTCACGCACCCGGTGTTCGTCGCCGCCTTCACGGGCTGGAACGACGCCGGTGACGCGGCCTCGACGGCGGTGCGCACGCTGATCGAGACGAGCGGCGCCACGCCCATCGCAGAGATCGACCCCGAGGTCTTCACCGACTTCGCCACCGTTCGCCCGCACGTCCGCCTCGACGACGACCGTCGTCGTTCGATCGTGTGGCCGACGGTCGGCATCTGGTCGGCATCGCTGCCCGGCACCGACGTCGTGCTCGTGCTCGGCCCCGAACCGGCGCTGCGTTGGCGCACGTTCTGCGAGCAGCTCACCGCCGTCGCGGAGGTCAGCGGCGCGACGATGGGGCTCACCGTCGGCGCACTGCTCGCCGACGTGCCGCACACCCGACCGACGCAGCTCATCGGCACCGCCACCGACGATGCGCTCGTCGACCGCTTCGACCTCGAACGGTCGCGGTACGAGGGCCCCACCGGCATCGTCGGAGTTCTGCACGACGCGCTGAGCCGGCGCGGCTTGCCCACTGCGTCGCTCTGGGCCGCCGTGCCCGGGTACGCCTCCCAGCTCGCTTCACCGCGGGCAGCGATGGCCCTCGTCGAGCGTGCCTGCTCGATGATGGGCACGCCGGCGCCGGTGTCGCGGCTCGCCGAGGCGATCGCCGACTACGACGCACGCGTCGCAGCGATGATCGCCGACGACGACGACCTCGTCACCTACGTGTCGCGGCTCGAAGAGATGGTCGACGAGATGGCCGACCACGACGAGGCGCTCGACGACGACCTCGACCCGCTCGATGCGCTCGACGAGGCCGATCCCGAACTGCTCGCTGCAGAGGTCGAGCAGTTCCTCCGCGAGCGCACCACCGACGACTGAGTGATCAGTCGCGCCACACGGGCGCACGCGGCGGATCGAACGTCGTGGCGTTGATCTCGCCCCGGATCGCAGCGAACGCCGGCGGTCCCCACCACTGTGCTCCCGCAGTGTGCTCGGGCAGCTGGTCCTCGGCGAACCAACCGACCGACGAGCACTCAAGCGGGTGACAGCGCAGCGTTCCCCCGGTCGCACGGCAGAAGAACAGCAGCATGTACATCCCGAACCGGGAGAAACCCATCCGCTGACCATCGATGACCGACAGCAACCCGACGGGCTCGCACTCGATGCCGGTCTCTTCCTCGACCTCCTTGACCGCGACCTCGGACGCCGAGTAGCCGATGTCGGCCCAGCCGGTCGGGTAGAGCCAGATGCCGGAATCGGCCCGCTGCACGAGCAGGATCTCCCCGGCATCGTTGCCGACCACTGCGCCGATCGCGACCTTCGGGGTGACGTAGCCGGGCACCCCTTCGCCGACGTTCTCCAGCCATTCCTGCACGAAGTGGTCGGTCTCGCGCCGGACGACGATCGCGTCGTCGGTCGCGTCCTGCAAGGCCGACGCAGCGGCCTTGATGTCGGCCGCGATGTGGAGCACCTCCTCGAAGCGCTCACGCTCGTAGAGGTTGTCGGTGAACCCGAGCCCGGTACGCGCGATGCCGGCCAACGCCGCGCTCCAACGGGCCAGATCCCGGGCATCGGGCACGTCGTGCTCGCTCACGGTCGAGACCGTAGCCGTCGCCCGCCCGGCCTGTCCGACCGATCTGATCCAACCGATCTCGTCAGTGCTGCGTCAGCTCACGGCGTGCAGGATCGCTCGCTCGATCTCGACGCGGTGCGCCGCGTCGGTGATCAGCTCCGCCGACCAGTTGCGGACGTAGAACGTGTCGACGACCTCGAGCCCCACCGTCTGGACGGTGGCGTGCCGGATGTCGAGCCCGACCTCGGCGAGCGCTTTCGTGATGCGGTGCAGGATCCCGATCTTGGTGGTGCAGCGCACCTCGATCACCGTGGCGTCGCTCGACGCGTCGTCGTGAAAGATGACCTGAGGTGGGCCGGGGCGCTGCGCCTGCATGGCGCGCTTGCGACGGTACGTGCGAGCGCGCTCGGCGAGCCGCGACTCGATTGCGAGCTCCCCCCGAACCGCCCGCGCGAGGTCCTTGCGAACGGGCTCCCAATCGATACCGCCCCGAGGCAGCTGCACGCGGTACTCGGACGCGCCCATGCTCACCCGCCCGAGCTGCGGCTCGTCGGAGTGGGCGCGGGCCGTCAGCACGTCGAGACCGTGTAGCGACAGCACACCGGCGATGCGGCTGAACGCACCCGGAGCGTCGCGGTAGATGACGACGATCCGGTCGTCGTTGGTGCGCACGTGGTGCTCCCCCGAGGCCATCAGCGCCAGCGTGTCGGCGTCGGGGAACAGGGTCCACGTGGCGTCGTGCACGTCACCACCGCCGAACACGTGCGACACCCGCGACACGAGATCGGAGACGAGCTCCTCCTTCCAGCGCCCCCACGCCGACGGGCCCGTGGCCATCGAGTCGGCGACGGTCAGCGCGTGCAGGAGGTCGAGCGTCTCCTGGTCGCCGACCGCTTCGGCGACCAACTGGATCGTCGCCGGGTCGGAGAGGTCGCGGCGGACCGCGACGTCGGGCAGCAACAGGTGGTGCTCGACCATCAGCACGATGATGTCGACATCGCGTTCGGTCATCCCGAGGCGCGGGCCGATGACCCGCACGAGCTCCATGCCGACCTCGGTGTGGTCGCCCGGGTACCCCTTGCCGAGATCGTGGAACAACGCCCCGAGCACCAGCAGGTCGGGGCGCTTGACCATCGCGACCAGCGTCGACGCGTTCGCAGCGGTTTCCCACAGGTGACGGTCGACGGTGAAGCGGTGATACGCGTTGCGCTGCGGGCGCGATCGGACCGGCTCCCACTCCGGGAGCATGCGCGAGATCAAGCCGCGCTGATCGAGCGCCTCGATCACCGGGATCGCATCGTGCCCCTCGAGCAGCAATCCGACCAGCATGTCGATCGCACCGCCCGGCCAGTGCTTGGGCCACTGCGGCACTT
>JALHOG010000072.1 GCA_022843125.1 Ilumatobacteraceae bacterium | reverse complement strand
GTTCTCCGGGAACACCATGTTCTGGCAGGTGCGGCTCGAGCGCGACGGCACGTCGATGGTGTGCCACAAGTACGCCGCCCACGTGTCCGACCCGGTGGTCGCCGAGCGGCCTGCCGACATGACCGGGATGTGGTGCGACCCGGTGGTGGGGCGGCCCGAGCGGCGGTTCCTCGGGGCGGCATCGATGTACGGGCTCTACAGCCGGTTCGGCCAGGCGACGCCGCGCGGTGTTCCCGGGTTCGTCGTGTACCGCCCCGACCACTGGCTCCTGGCGGGCACCGGGCTGCGCTACGGCGACGTGCTCGGCGCGGACGACGCGGTGGTCGGCTACGAGAACGTCGGCACGCGCATCGCGCTCGACGAGGTGAACCTGCCGGTGGCGGTGACCGATCCGGCGGTCCCCGGCGACGGGCTGCCCGACGACGTGGAGATCGTGGCGCTGACACCGGTCAGCAATCTGGCGATGGGCGAGTACCCGAAGTCGATCGCCGCGCTCGACGATCAGGGCGACCTCGAGTTCGTCGCGGAGCGCGTCTACGGCGGCGGCGACGTGGCGCTCGCGAAGGCCCGCCACGGCAACGCGGTCGTGCTCACGTGCAGCCCGTTCGGCCCCGGCGGAGGCACCGTGCTCACCGTCGGGAGCACCGACTGGGTGTTCGGCCTCGCTCGAGATCCGCTCGTGGGCCGGGTCACCGGGAACGCGATCCGTCGACTTTCGTGAGCCGCGCGCACGGAGAGCGTCCGGGTGTCCACCCCCCGCAGCGACCTGGGGTGGCGTTGTGCCTGGTCAGCAACGCGGCGGGCGGTCTGCGATTCAACGTTGCGTCAATTTTCGTGTGGTGTGCGTCAGCGGGGCCGAATGGGGTAGCTTCGCCGACGTTCGCATCGAGAGGGAGTAACCCATGCTGAGCTTCACCCGTCCCCGCCGGATCAACCGGCTCTACGCATTCGCTGCGGTCGGCGCCATCACGGTCGCCGGCCTGTCGGTCGCCCAGTTGACCCAGGGCGCCACGTCGGTGGAGCAGTCGGCGTTCGTGCCGATCACGCCGTGCCGCTTGCTCGACACCCGCCCGGCGCCCGATCGGGTCGGCACGCTCGGCACCTTCAGCGCCGGCCAGACGCAGGTCGCGAACGTGCGCGGCATCAACGGCCAGTGCAACATCCCCGTCAGCGCGACCGGCGTCGCGATGAACGTCACGGCCCTCAATGGCACCCAGCCGAGCTTCCTCACCATGTTCCCGTCCGGAGCCACGCAGCCCACGACCTCGAACCTCAACTGGTTGCCGGGTCAGTCGCCGACCCCCAACAAGGTCGACATCGGCCTGTCGCCGACCGGCCAGATGTCGATGTTCAACCTGAACGGTCGAGTCGACGTGATCGCCGACGTCGTCGGCTACTACTCGCCGATCGCAAGCGCGACCGGCACCGTCCAGGCGGTCCGGATCGCGCAGGCCCAGATCACGATGGCGCTGAACTCGAACATGGGCGGCACGAACGGCAACGCCATCGCGTCGTGCCCCGCCGGCTTCGTGGCGATCGCCGGCGGCGTCGAGGGACCGGCACAGGTGCCGCTCAACACCCGCTCGAGCCGCCCCGAGCCGCTGGGCAACAACCCCACCGGCTGGTTCGGAGACGTTCGCAGCGGTGACAACAGCACCGTGGGTCAGACCGCCACGGTGTACGCGGTCTGCATCCAGCTCAGCACGAGCTGAACCAGCGCCGTCTGAACGAGCGTCCGACTGGACGTCGATCGACGATGGCCCGGCTCCGGCCGGGTCATCGTCGCGTCTCAGCCCGGGATCGGCGGCGGGGCGGTCGCGACCATCGGTGCGGTCGGGACGAGGGCGACCGAGCGCCAGACGTGGACGTTGTTGCCCGACGCCGACGTCTGCAGCACCACCGATGGGGTGGGGCTCGCCATCCAGGGCATCACCTCGTCGGCCCGGAAACGGTCGACGAGCCGGTAGTCGGTGACCACGTAGACGACGCCCCGGAACACGACCATGGCGCCGACCCGCAGTTGCGGCAGCGACAGGAACGTAGCGCCGTGGCTCGTCCGGTGTCCGGCGAGCCAGTGCACATCGGCCGACGACAGGTAGTCGACCCGCACCACGTGACCGGCGTCGATCTGTGCCTGCCCACCGGGCACGACGCACCGGCTCAAACCGAGCGACGGCACCTCGACCGCATCGCACGCAGCGACGGTCGCAGTGCGATCTCCGGTGTCGACCGTCTGCACGCCGACGATCGCGATCGCCATGAGCGCTGCGCCGAGCACGATGCGCCACCCTGCGCCATGCGCAGGTGGTGCACCGTCGCGGTGCGGTCGCCGCAGCGACCTCGTGGCCCATGACATCCGTGTCATGGTCAGAACTGTCCGAGTCCGATCCGGCGAATGCACGGGGGGTGCGCGGGAGTCGGCGATGCGCGAGACGATCCCCGACCTCCTTGAACCAGCACTGGGTCACCCGGACAGTGCCCCTGGCGGACACGGACGACCGCACGGACACGGACGAAGGAACGGAGGCGAGGTGAGGCTGCTCACGACGAGGCCAGAGGCGGGTGGAGACCTGCGCACGCGCATCCGCACGGCGTCCAACCTGCCGTCGCCGACCGCCGTCGCGGCTCGCCTGATCGAGGTCGCCGACGACCCCGACCTGAGCATGACGATGGTGGTCGAGGTGCTCCGCACCGACCCCGCGTTGTCGGCGAAACTCCTCCGCCTCGCGAACTCACCGCTCTATGCGCGCCGTCGCCGGATCGACACCCTCCAGCAGGCGGTGACGATGCTCGGGCTCGACGCCGTGATGACCGCTGCGCTGAGCCTGACGCTCCTGAGCGACGGTGAGACGATGGGTTCGACCGCGCTGGTGTTCCGCGCCCACTGGACGCGCAGCGTGCACGCAGCGGTCGCGGCGCAGGCGCTCGCTCAGCGGTCCGGATCGGTGCCACCCGCCGACGCGTTCCTCGCGGCGCTCGTGCAGGACATCGGTGTCCTGGTCGTCGCTCGCCTCGAACCCGACACGTACAGCGGGCTCGACCGCGGCAGCAACCACGCCGACTTCATCACCGCCGAGGTCGCTGCGCTCGGAATGGACCACGCCGAGGTCGGCGCCGAGTTGCTCGAGTCGTGGAACCTGCCCGAGCACGTGGTCGAGGCGGTCCGCCAGAGCCACGGTTTCGAGGTCGCGCAGACGGATCGGCTGTCGTCGATCGTCGCGATCAGCGGTCTCGTCGCCGATGCGATCGCCGGCTCGGCCGAGGCGATGCACGTCGCCTGTGAGCGCGCCGAGCAGATCAGCATCGATCAGGACGCGTTCACGAGCATGCTCGACGACGTCGCTGCGGCGTTGCCCGAACTCGCTCCGCTGCTCCATGCGACGGTGCCACCCGCCGATCGGCTGGCCGAAATGGCCGCCGAGCTGATCATGGGGCGCCTGATGAGCGCCCACGCCACGACCGACCGGCTGCGCGAAGACCTCGGCCGGGCCGAGCACATCCTCACGGCGATGGAGCAGCAGAACCGGATCGACCCGCTGACGCACCTGCTGTCACGCCGCGGGCTCGACGTCGCGCTCAACGAGCACTTCCAGCAGTGGGTCCGCTTCGGTTGGCCGATGGCGGTCCTGTTCATCGACATCGACCATTTCAAGGTGGTCAACGACACCTTTGGCCACCAGGGCGGCGACGAAGCCCTGATGCTGGTCGCCGAGCGCGTGGTCGACGTGCTGCGCGAGGGCGATGTGGTCGGCAGATACGGCGGCGACGAGATCGTGGCCATCCTCCCGGCAGTCAACTCCGCCGACGCTGTCGCCGTGGCCGATCGGCTCGTCGAGGCATTCCGGGACGAGCCCTTGCGTTTCCGCAACGGCGCCGAGCACCGCCAGAGCCTGTCGGTCGGCGTCGCTGCCACCGAGCACCTCATCCCCCGGGCCGCCGTGGCGGACCTGCTGACCGCCGCCGACGACGCGCTCTACGAAGCCAAGCGTCAAGGCCGGAATCGCTGGTGCTCCGCCCCCGCCCCGATCCCCCCGACCCCCACCACCTGACGAACGCGTGAACGTCTTGCGGACAGTGTCCGCAAGACGGTCACGCGTTCGGTGAGTCCGACGGGGTCGAGGGTGCGGTTGCGAGTACCCGGTTCAGCACGGTCAACACGACCCAGGTGAACGCGGCGGCCACGACCGCGCGCAGCAGGGCTGCGTCGCCGGGGGCACCGTCGAAGATGGCAGCGCGCAGCTCGCCGAAGGTGACGGCGAACGCGACCGCCACCGAGATCGCGAAGCGGTAGGGCGCGATCGGTCCGCTGCCCGACGGGCGACGAACGACGATGTGGAACTCGGGCACGTCGGTGCCGCCGGCGTTACGAGCCATCACCGGCTCCGGGGCAGGTCGACGGTCAGCTTCACGACGGCGCCGTCTGCCATCGTCATCGACAGCGCGACCTTGGTCGGCGCGGTCGAGCGATCCCCGGCTGCCGCGAGCTGAACGCACTGGTCGACGATCGCTGCGAGCGCAGCCGTCGGACCGACCGCGTCGACCGTGGCGGGTGCGAGTGGCGCAGGCGGCTCGACAGGCGGCTCGACGGGCGTCGCTGCCGGCATCAGCGGCAGTTCCGGCTCGCTCGTCCGACGACGCTTCGGCGCCGAACGGGTCGAGGACGCCTGCCGGCGGCGCGGCACGACAACCGGCGCACGAGGCTCGTCCTCTTCGGCGAGGCCGGGCAGGGCGTCGGGACGCGCCTCGGGCAACGCCCGGTTGCGGCCCGGCTTCGTGCGCAGCGCTTCGGCGTCCGACATCAGCTCCCGCAGGAAGTGCTCGGCGAAGGTTCCGGTGCCGGCACCATCGGACGAGTGCGCGATGTCGTGCTCGATCGTGGTGGTGTGGTCGACGGCCGTGCTGCGCGCGGTGGGAGCGTCTCCCACCAGGTCGGCAGTCATCCGCTCGACGTCGGCGGACGCGTCCGAGGTTGCGATCTTCCACGGCCGGAACACCCGAGCCGGTCGATCGCCGCTCTGAGCGGGACGATCCCGTTGTTCTTCGGTCGAGGCCTGCTCGATCAGCGCAGCGAGCAGCGGTGCGGCGAGCTGTTCCTCGCCCAGCGGACGGCCACTCGTGGTCGTCGCCGCACGCCAGGCGGCGCGACCGCGCGTCGGGCTGGCTGCGAGGTCGGTGGCCGGCGCCGGAGCGGTGACCGCCGTTCGACGCGGTCGGACGTCGTACTCGTCGCCACGTTGCGGTGCGGTCGAGGCGGACGTGTCGGGCGCTCGTGACGTCGGGCTCTGCGCCAGCACCTCGACACCGAGCTCGGTGGCGAAGAAGCCACCGATGCCGCCGCGCCGGATGCGATTGGCCTCGATGATCTCGGCGTCGTCGCCGAGCAGCTCGCGAGCGCGCTGCAACGCCTCCTCGACGGTCGGGGCGCGGAACCGCTGGGTTGCGGCGCCGGAAGGATCGTTGTCCGTCCGGTCAGATTGCTGCGTGGCCGACATGCTGCTGCTCCTGTTCGGTCATCGACGGTGCGGTGTTCGGTGCGGGGATCGTGTGGATCGCCTCGACCGAGAGGTGGTCGCCGATCTCGGTGTAGGCGATGACGGCGACCGAAGGTGCGAGCTGGCGGACCACCCGGCTGAGCGCCGGGCGGAGCGCAGCGGAGCAGACGACGACCGTGGGGAGGCCGCGCGCCGACGTGATGTGGACCGCCCGGTCGACCTCGGCGGCGAGGTGCTCGTGGGCTCTGATGTCGAGCCGGAGGGTCGCTCCCTGTTCGGTCATCTCGAACGCTCCCCCGAGCTCGGCTTCGAACCGTGGGTCGATCGTCACGAGTGACAGGTCGCCGTCCGCGGCGAGGGCGGCGGTGATCGCCGGACCCAGCGCATGACGAGCTGCTTCGGTGAGGGCGTCGGGGAGCTTGGTGACCCGGGCGCGCTCGCCGACGGCTTCGAGGATGCGGACGAGGTCACGGATCGGGATGCCCTCGTCGAGCAGCGATGCGAGCACGCGCTGGACGTCGGCGACGCCGACGCCGGCGGCGGTGAGGTCTTCCACGACGGCCGGGTCGCTGGCGTTGACCGAGTCGAGCAGCGCCTTGACGTCGGTGCGCGACAGGAGGCGACCAGCCCGACGGCGGACGAGCTCGGCGAGGTGCGTGACGATCAGCGCAGCGCGATCGACCACCGTGTTGCCTGCGATCTCGGCCTCGGCCCTGAACTCGACGGGGATCCAGCGTGCCGGCAGCCCGAACACGGGCTCGATGATGTCCTCGCCGGGGTACCGGCGCAGTTCATCGCCGATCACCAGGACGCGCCCGGCCGGAGCGACGCCGCGGCCGACCTCGACCCCGTGGACGCGGATGATGTAGGTGTGGCTCGGCAGGTCCGGTTCGTCACGCGTGCGGATCGCTGGCATGACGATGCCGAACTCGCCGGCGATCTTCTTGCGCAGCGCACCGACGCGGTCGAGGAGATCGCCGCCGGCGGCGCTGTCGACCAACTCGATCAGGTCGTAGGCGAGGTCGAGCTCGAGCGGCTCCACCCGAGCGTCGACGGCGAGCTGTACCGGCGATGGCGGCGCGGCGGGCGCGTCGTCGATCGGGGCGGCCGCGGTGATCGCAGCCTGCTCCGTCCGGGCGCTCATCCTGCGACCCAGCACGATGAACCCGATCCCGAACACGATGAAGGGCACCTTCGGGAGCCCGGGTACCAGCGCCATCAGGAGCACGACGACACCGGCGTTGCGCAGCGACGGCCCCTGCTTGGCGAACTGGGCGAAGACGTCGGAGCCGAGGTCGGAGCCGCCTGCCGCACGGGTGACGATCAGGCCGGAGGAGATCGAGACGAGGAGGGCGGGGATCTGGGCGACGAGGCCGTCACCGATCGTGAGCAGGCTGTACTTGCTCGCCGCTTCGCCGAGCGGCATGCCGCGCTGGAGCACGCCGATGACGAGGCCGCCGACGAGGTTGACGAGCGTGATCACGAGGCCGGCGATCGCATCGCCCTTGACGAACTTCGATGCGCCGTCCATCGCGCCGTAGAAGTCGGCCTCGTCGGCGACTTCCTTGCGCCTGAGCTTCGCTTCGTCGTCGGTGAGGATGCCGGCGTTGAGGTCGGCGTCGATCGCCATCTGCTTGCCGGGCATCGCGTCGAGGGTGAAGCGGGCCGACACCTCGGCGACGCGACCGGCGCCGTTCGAGATCACGACGAACTGGACGAGGGTGATGATGACGAAGATCACGAAGCCGACGACGAGGTTGCCGCCGACGACGAACGAGCCGAAGGTCTCGATCACCTCGCCCGCCTCACCGGTGCCGAGGATGGCGCGCGAGGTCGACACGTTGAGGCCGATCCGGACGAGCGTCACCACCAGGAGCAGCGCCGGGAACGACGAGAAGTCGAGGGCGCGCTTGACGTTGGTCGACATGATGAGGATCAGGACGGCGGCCGAGATGTTGGCCACGATCAGCAGGTCGAGCAGGCTCGACGGCAGCGGGATGATCATCACGGCGATGACCAGCACGATCACCGCTGGGAAGCCGGCCTGAGCGATTCGGGAGTGATTCTGCATCGTCGGAGTGGTGTCCCGATTCGGCCGCACGCGCGGTCCGTCGGTGGACGTGGGCGAACCGTCCGGCGGTCACGCGATCTGTCGTGCAGGTACCGGCGTGGGTGCGCGATCCCCGGACGGTCGCCGACCGACGGCTGCATGCCGCGCCCGCCCATGTGCCGGTGCATCCGTTGTCCGACCCCCGGTCGGACGCGATACTCAGGACAGGAGGCTGCGATGCAGGTCGAGACAACACGGTTCGGAACGCTCGAGATCGACGACGACGAGGTCGTCGTGTTCGACGACGGCCTTCCCGGCTTTCGCGGGCGCCGATCGATGGTGCTGCTCGGCGGTGGCGAGATGCCTGGCGGCCAACCCGGTGACGGGCACCATTCGCTGTTCTGGCTGCAGGACATCACCGACCCCGAACTCGCCTTCATGACGATCGTCCCCTGGACCGCGTACCCGGACTACGACATCGACATCGACCCCGGTGACGTCGACGGCGCGCAGGTCGATGATCTGTGCGTGCTGTCGATCGTGACGGTGCGGCGCGACGGTGGCGGCGTCACGCTCACGTCCAACCTGCTCGCACCGGTGATCATCGACACCACCACGCGAAAGGGTCGCCAGATCATCCTGCAGAATCAGGACTGGCCGGTCCAGGCACCGCTGGCGGCTGCATCACCGACCGGGGGGGCGCCGAGTGAGCTCGGCGTCGACACAGGACCGATCGACTCAGAGCAGGGAGCATGACGTGCTGATCCTCACGCGACGCGCCGGCGAGAGCATCGTCATCGGCGACAACATCGTCGTCACGATCGTCGAGGCGGGTCGCGACTCCGTCCGCGTCGGGATCGACGCGCCGCGCAACATCACGGTGCACCGCCATGAGGTCTACGCCGAGATCGCACGCGAGAACGAGGCCGCACGCGCGACCGGCGCATCACCGGCCGACCGTTCCGGCATGAGCGCGGTCTCGCTCTCGGCGACCACGCGCCGCGCACACCGCCAACCCTGACAGCGCCAACCCTGACAGCGCCGACGCCATTCCGACCGTCAGCGAGCGGGTGGCGTCCAGTCGGGCTCGCGGCCTGCGAAGCACAGCAGTTGGATGAGCGAGGTCGCTCCCGGAGGCGCAGGTACCTCCTCGTCGAAGAACCCGCTCTCCGCGCCGCGATACTCGGGGGCCACCATCGTGCGGAGGAAGGCCAGCGCCTGTTTGGCCGCAGCACCGATCGCCGCGTCCTCGTCGTACGGTCGCCCGGTCGCGACGGCGAGGTCCCAGCCGTGCACGAGGTACTCGCCGAGGGCCATCGCGAGCACGCCGTCGCCCGCCATCCGTGCCTGCGACATCACGACGAGCTCGGCGGCCACCCCGCGCTCAGCCGACCGACGGATGTCGTGGTCGGCGCGCTCCACGATGTCACCCGGTGCCTCGTCGTCGAGCTGCCAGGCGTCGGGGTCGAGGCGTGGCGCTGCGCCCGACGGATCGGTCAGCGCCGCGGCGAAGAACTGCAGCCAGGCGAGCACGTGACGCCGGAGCTGATCGACGGTGTACGCCTCACACGGCGTCGGGGCGTCGAGCCGGTCGGGGGGCACGTCGACCAGCTTCGCGAGGCGCGACAGCACGGGGTGGAACATCGCGTCGACCGCCCCGGGATCTCGGAAGGCCGCCGGGGCGTCGGTCGGGAAGACGGGCAGGTCGTCGCTCATGTCGTTCACGATCGCAGCCCGTGGTCCGGTCGTCTTGAAGATTCACGCCAGCATCGCCGCGTACGCTGGGCCAGGTGACCGGCACGGTGCCCCCGAGCGACACGCGCGGCATCATCGACCCGGCGGGCATGATGCGCCACGTCAGGTTCGCCCGGTACCCCGCCGGCGAGGTGTTGGAGGGCATCGTCGAGTGGTTCTGGTCGGTCGCGTGGGAGCTGCCCGCGGGCGCGGTGCACGACCAGCACGTGCTCAACCACCCGGCCGGCAACGTCAGCGTCGGCACGCTCGACGATCGGGGCGTGCCACTCGACCCGCCGGAGGGTCGGGTGTACGGCGTCCAGCAGGGGCTGAGCCACCGACGGCTCGCGGGGGCGGGATGGACCGTGGCGGCACGCACCGCGGTTGGCGGGCTCGGGGTCTTCCTCGATGGTGCGGCCCGGCCGGCCAACGGCGCACAACTCACCTTCGACGCCGTCCCTGGTCTCGACGGGCCGGGCGTCGTCGCGCAGGTCAGCGAGCCCGATGACAACGCCGAGCGCGTCGACCGGCTCCGCCGGGCGCTCGCCGCCGTGGCGTCGCAGCGGTCGGTGGACCTGGTCGCGGAGGCGCAGGAGGTGGTCCGCATCGCCCGGATCGCGGAGGCCGACCGGACGGTGCGACGGGTCGAGCAGCTCGCCGAGGCGGCGGGTAACAGCGTCCGGACGCTGCAGCGCCTGTTCGACGTGCACGTCGGCGCGAGCCCGTCGTTCGTGATCAAGCGCTGGCGGATCATCGACGCCGTCGAGGAGGCCCGGAGCGCGATCGAGCAGCGCGAAGCATGGCGCGGCTGGGCCGCGGTCGCGGCAGAGCTCGGTTACGCCGACCAGGCGCACCTCACCCGTGACTTCCGTGTGCACCTCGGTGTCTCACCGACCGAGTACCTGGCCCGCCTCGCACCGCCGAAACCGTGAGCCCGGGCGGTCGACGATCCGAGACCCGGGGGTGTCTCGCCGATCGAGGCATCGATGTCGGCGGTGCACGTCCCGATGTCACAGGGTTGCACCCCATCCCAGCAGCCGATGGCGTCGAGCACCGGCTCGTCGACCTGCTGCGAGCGAGGCTGTTTTCGCGAATCGCAACGTGGATTGACGTCGCGTCAAGCCACGTTGCGATTCGCGAAAACCACCCCTGCCGCGCCACGACTCGGGCTCGGCCGGGCAGCGCGAGTGCGGCACGGATCAGCGACGGCGGCGGCGCTTCTTGCGGCCGACGGCGTCGAGCACCGACTCGTCGACCTGGAGCGAGCGAGGGAGCTCGAGCGAACGGGCGATGCCGAACCGCTTGTCGAGCCGGTGGACGAACGCGAGCACCTTCGCCACCGCCTCGTACATCACGAGTGGGATGTCGTCACCAACCTCGCACGCGCGCCACAGTGCCCGTGCGAGCGGCTTGGCCTCGACGATCGGCACGTTCGCCTCGGCCGCCCGCACGCGGATCTTCAAGGCCACCGAGCCCGCACCGATTGCGACGACCTTCGGCGCCCGCGACACCGCGGGGTCGTACCGCAGCGCGACGGCGATGTGCGTCGGGTTGGTCACCACGACGTTCGCCGTTGCGACGTCGCTCATCATCCGGTCGCGTGACATGGCCCGCTGCAGGGCCCGCATGCGCCCCTTGACCATGCCGTCACCTTCGGCCTGCTTGTGCTCGTCGCGGACCTCCTGCTTGGTCATCCGGATGTTCCGGGCGTGCTGCCACCGCTGGTAGAGGTAGTCGGCGAGCGCCAGGAGCAGCATCCAGAACGCAACGAGGCGGAACAGATCGAGCGTGCGGTCCGCCGTGAGCATCATCGCCTCGCGCAGCGGCACGCGGCCCCGCCCGACGAGGTCTTCGACGATCTGCTCGACCCGAGGCAGCGAGATCCACGTCACGATGCCCATCCGGAGCAACTGCTTGATGGTCGTCCAGATCGACTGGGGAGAGAACAGCCGCTTGAACCCGGCGATCGGGTTCAGCTTCTTGAAGTCGGGGACGAGCGGCTTGCCGGTGAGCAACAGGCCGGTCTGAGTCACCGACGCGAAGATCGAGGCGACGACCACCACTGCGAACAGCGGCAACATGGCGAACATGCCACGTTGCAGCCCGTCCGCGAGCGCCTCGACCGCTATGCCGCTGCTCGGGTCGGCCGTGACGCGCCGAATCTGCCCGAACGAGTGGGTGAAGTCGTCGGCCATCTGACGTGCGAGCGCCGGGACCACCATCGTGCCCGCCAGCAGCATCGCCCAGTCGACGACGTCCTGCGACTTGGCGACCTGGCCCTTTTGGCGCGTGTCGCGCTGCTTCTTCGGTGTCGCCTTCTCGGTCTTGTCCTTGCCCATTCCGGTCCGTTCCTCAGCGCTCGAAGGCGCGTCCGGCGGCGCGAATGGCCTGGGTGACGAGCGACTCGCTCGCCTCCGGGAGCAGCACCAGGGTGATGCCCAGCAGTGCGAACGCGGCGAACGACTTCACGGCGAACCCGATCACCAAGACGTTGAGCGACGGCGCTGCCTTGCCGATCAGGCCGAGCGCGATCTCGGCGAGGAACAGCCCGGCCAGCACCGGCATCGAGATCTCGACCGCCGCCGCGAAGTAGGTCGCGACCATCTTCGTGATCTGCTCCGCGAACGCGGCCAGGTCGATCATCCCGCTCGGCACCGCCTCGACCGAACGAGTGAACCCACGCACCACCAGGACATGGCCGTCGATCGCGAACAGGAGCACCGTCGCCATCAGCTGGTGCAGGCGCGCGATCGGCGCAGCACTCGCACCCGACAGCGGGTCGAGCACCGCTCCGAGTGAGTAGCCGACCTGGAGGTCGAGCAGATCGCCGGCTCCCTGGATCGCGCTGAACAGCACGAACACCGTGAAACCGAGCGCCAGACCGCCCAACGCTTGGGTCAGCAACGCCATCACGAACGGGACGAGCTCCATCGGAGGCACAACGGGAGCGACCGTGTGCGTGATCGCGAACGCGATCGCGGTCGCCAGGCCCACGCGGACCCGACGCGGGACGGCCGGCGAGTTGAACGGAGGGCAGATGACGATCCACGCCGTGGTACGCACCAGCGCGAGGCAGAACCCCACGAGGGTGGACGACGCGATCTCGAGCTGCACGGTGGGTCCGGTGTTCCGATGCGGCGCCGGAGCGTCAGCGGCCGAGCATCTCGGGCGCCTGCGCCATCAACTCCTGGCCGAACGCCACGGCCTCTTCGAGCATCCACGCGCCCGAGACGGCGATGACGACTGCGGCGGCGATCAGCTTCGGGACGAACGCCAGCGTCTGCTCCTGCACCTGGGTGACCGACTGCAGGATGCCGACGATCACACCGACGGCGAGCACGACGATCAGGAATGGCGCCGCCAGCTTGGTGGCGAGGACCAGAGCGTCCTGGCCGATGTCGATCGCGTTCTGAGAAGTCATGGCGGGTGCCCCATTCAGGCGTAGGACTCGAGCAAGGTGCCGGTGACCAGCACCCAGCCGTCGAGCAGGATGAACAACAGGATCTTGAGCGGCAACGACACGAACGTCGGCGGCAGCATCATCATCCCGAGCGACGTCAGGACCGCTGAGACGACGAGGTCGATCACGAGGAACGGGATCATGATCATGAACCCGAGGATGAACGCCGACTTGAGCTCGGACAGCACGAACGCCGGGATCAACGCCGTGAGTGGAACCTCGTCACGGGCGATCGGGGTGGCGGTTCCCGACGCATCGAGGAAGAGCTTGAGCTCGCCCTCGCGCGTGTAGTCGAGCATGAACTCGCGCACGGGGATCTCGGCCGCCTTCGCCGCGTCAGTGAAGCTGATCTGCTCGTTGAGGAGCGGCTGCAGCGCGACTTCGTTCAGCTCCGACAGGGTCGGTCCCATCACGAACAGCGTCAGGAACAAGCTGAGGCCGACGATCACCTGCTGCGGCGGCAACTGCGGGATGCCGAGCGCGTTGCGGGTGAGCGACATGACGATGACGATCCGGGTGAACGACGTCATCAGGACGAGCAGGCTCGGCGCGATCGACAGCACGCTCAAGACGAGGATGATCACGACGGCGTTCGAGGGCTTCTCCGTGACGTCGGGGAGCTCGAGGCCGATCGTGGTGCCGCCGGCGCCACCGGTGCCGTCTTCGTCGGCGCCGTCGGGGGTACCGAGTGTGGGCAGCATCGGGCCGAACTGCGGCAACGTCGGCCCCGTGATGGGGCCGGTGTCGGGGCCGATCGGCGTGATCGGCTCGATCGGCGTGATCGGCTCGATCGGGGCAGGCGGTGCGACCGGTCCGGGCGCAGTAGCCGACGCAGGCGAACCAGCAGCGAGCAGCCCCAACAGCACCGCGAGGCTGGCGAGCGCCACCGCCACCAGCCGACGGATTCCAGATGTACGACGGTCCGAACGGTGGCGACGGATCGACGCCCGGACGGTCGGAGACGAGTCACGCACGCCGGACCGTGGCCTCTCGGAGCGCATCGATGAAGCTCGGACGCATCAGGGCGCGATCGTCCGACGGATCGACGATCTCGGCGGGGACCGACCACTCTGCTGCCGGATCGCTCAGCTCCCACGTGGCGGCGTCGACCTCGGCGAGCACCGTCGGCGGTGACTGCTCGGACGCGCCGACCAGGATCACGCGGTCACCGAATTTGATCGCGACGGCGGCGGACGAGCGAGAGAGGCCGACTCGACCGATGACCTCGATCGGTTGGCGTTGGATCCTCCTGGACGAGCGCTGGGAGCGCTCACCACGGCGCGGCGCGACCGACGCACCCGCCTGTGGCCGGACGCTCCGCGCCATCATCCCGGCCCGCCGACGCATCACGACGTACGCGACAGCGACGATCGCGAGGACGACGGCGAGCGAGGTGACCATCCGCACGAAGAGATCGACGAACCCAGCGGCGAACATCAGCGCTCGCCCACTGCGACGATCTCGGTGATCCGCACGCCGAACTCCTCGTCGATGACGACCACCTCGCCACTCGCGATCCGGCGACCGTTCACCAGCACGTCGATGGGGGCACCCGCGGCTCGATCGATCTCGACGACCATGCCGGGCTGGAGCGACAGCAGGTCGCGGATCGGCATCGTCGTACGACCGAGCTCGACCGTGACCTCCATCTCGACGTCGCTGAGCAGTTCGAGCGCGCCGGCGTGCACCAGGTACTGCGTGTCCATCGGCTGCAGGGCGTCGGGCTCGAACGAGTCGCTGACGTCTGCATCGACTGCGGGGGCGGCCCCGCCGAGCTGGCGCTCGACGGCTTCCACCGACGCGATGCCGAAAATCGCGCAGAGCTGGCCCTGATCGAAGATGCCGGCATAGGCCTCAGGATGTTCCGTCGTGGGCGCGAGCCCGGTGAGGCGATACTCCGACGAGCCACCGACGAGCGACCGCACGGCTTCCGACAGCCCAGCGGTCAAACGATCCTGATCGTGCATCAGGCGTTCGCCGATCGTGGCGTTCACGGCGAGGAAGACGTGGAACGGATCCGGCCCCTCGACGAACGCGCCGATGATCCGGTCGCCCTCGTCGACGGCCCATTCGTCGATCGGACTCGACTGCTGTCCAAGGCCGAAGGCCTCGGCCACGATGCCCGCGGCCTCGGAGATCATGTCGAGATCGATGTTGATGTCAGTCGCGGTCACGAAGAACTCCTGCGCACGGGGAAACGGTTGCGGTGGGGTTGGCTGTGGGTGGCAGCACCTCACCGATCGTCGGCGACTGTGCGCGGGTTCCGGGAACTGTCAGGTAGGTGTCAGCTCGACCGTCTCGACCCGTCTCGACCCGCCTCGACGACTCGCGAACGCTCGTCGGAAAACGAAGACGGTGCGATGGCTCCGTTATCCGAATGAAATGTCGAGATCTGTACGAAAGATGATCGAATTTTGATCGTGCGCGGCACTGTGCACGCCGATGCGAATGCCGGAGACGGAACACCTCCACCTCACACACCCGAGGGAAGGCCAAAGATGAACCTGAACGAACTCGCATCACTCATCGAGCACTCGCCCGACTACGAGTGGGTCCGACGCGCTGCGTGCGGCACCCTCGAGCTCGCGGAGCTCGATCGGTTCTTCGTCGACGCGGGGCGCAGCCTCTCGTCCGACACCGTGAAGATGTGCGAAGGGTGCGCGGCACGGGTCGACTGTCTCGACCATGCGTACGCGCACGAGATCGCAGGCGGCTACTTCGGCGGTCTCTCTCCGTCGAAGCGCAAGACGCTGACCCACGCCGAGGCGCGGGCCGTCATCGGCGTCCCGCTGGCCCCGCCCAGCTCCCCCGAGACCTCGGACCTCGGGTCACTGGTTCGAGTCGCCCTCCGCTGACCCGCCCGAGGTCCATCCGGTGTCACCGCATCCGGTGTCACCGGATGAACGAGGCGAACGTCAGGCGGTGACCAGGTTGCGCACACGCTCGACCGAGCGTGACGGGCGGGCTGCGACGTGCGAGCAGATCTCGTCGGCCCACTCGACGGCGCCGCGATACTCGTCGACGACCAGATGGGCCTTGCCCGGCAGCAGCTCCTCGATCCGCTCGACATCAGCGTGTTCGCACGCCCTCGCCACCTCGAGCAGCGAGCCGTACTCGCCCTCGCCACGAAGCAGCGCCCGAGCGATCGGCTCGGCGACCGGCAGCTCGTTGAGCAGTTCTTCCATCGGGGTCCGATAGAGCGCGTCGGTGACCGAGAGCAGGCCGACAGTGAACGCACCGCTCACCTTGTCGCTGTGCTGGACCAGCCGGCTGAGCAGGCGTGCCCGTGATGCGCCGAGCTTGATCAGCTCCTCGCTCGCATCCTTCGTGGCCGACATGCTCAGCAGGATCGACAGGTGCCGGACCTGGTTGATGCCCAGCAGCACGATGGCGTGGCGGAGCGATTCGACGCGCCGGTCCAGACCGAACGCGCTGGAGTTGACGACGGCCAGCACCCGGTAGGCGAGCGATGCGTCGCCGCCGATGACCTGCTCCAACCGGTCGATGCTCACATCGGCGCGCTGGGTCTCGGCGACGAGCGCCATCACGGCGAGGGCGTTCGCCGGCCGCGCCGACTTGCGCAAGATGTCGGGACGGGCGAAGAAGTAGCCCTGGAAGAGGTCGAACCCTGCGTCGACGCCGGCGGCGTACTGCCCGGCGGTCTCGACCTTCTCGCCGACGATGAGTGCGTCGGGCTTGATCCGCTTGATCTGCTCGACGAGGCCCGCGAGCGTGTCGGCCGGCGCGGCGCTGACGTCGATCTTGACGAGGCTGCACAGCGACAGCACACGCGAGCGGTTGATGTCGTCCATCGACTGCACGTTGTCGAGCGCGAAGTGATAGCCCTCGCGCTTGGCCCGGTGAAGCGCATCCATCGTCTCGCCGTCGAAGCTCGGGCCCGCGCCCTCGCGGAGCTCGAGGATGATGCCTTCCGGCGGCAGGACCCGGTGCAGGCCGCGCACGATCAGCGTGGCGTCGGCGTTGATCAGCCCGAAGCGTTGACCGATCAACCGCTCCATGCCCCAGTCGAGGTAGGCGCGCTCGATCACCGCCTGCGTCGCCTCGTTCGGGTCCTCGAAGACGGTGACGTCCTCGGGGCCGTCACGGAACAGCAGCTCGTAGCCGAAGGTGTTCCGATCCAGGTCCAGGATCGGTTGCCGGGCAATGAAAATGTCCTTTGACATGTGGCGCACTCCAACAATTCGCACGGGCTGTGGCGATATCTCTGTCATCGTCACGGAGAATCGCCATTGTCCGGAGGTTCAGATGCCAAGATGGTCCGGAGCGGAGCGCCCGCTGCAAGCAACCCGGCACGATTTTCCGGCCCGCAGATCGGGGGCCACCTGCCACCGAAACGGAGTGCGATGCGACATCGTGACGAGATCGACAACACGCGCTGCGCTGAGATCGGAATCATCGTGTCGGTTCGTCGTGCCGGGGCCCCAGGGAGGTGACGGTGTCGAACGACGATCCGTTCCCGATCATCGTGCCATCGGCCGAGTTGGTCGCCGTGGTGCGGCACAGCGACGTGCCCGACTCCGCCCCGGACGAACTGGTCCCGTTCGTGCGCGCCACGCGACACGCCGACCACGAGCCGATCGCCGATTGGCTCCTCACGGAAGACACGCTGGCGTTCGCCGACGTCGAGGTGCCGATGCGCTACGCCCAGTGGCGTGCGATGTGGGAGCGCTCGTGGATCCTCGACCCACTGTCGTCGATCGAGCGGCTCGTCTCGGCGGCTCGCGACTTCGAGGTGTCCGCTCCGTCCACGACGCTGCTCGAACGAGTCCTCGATCCCGGAACCACCGGCCCTGGCGGTGATGTCGTGCACGCCGCGCTCGACCCACACGAGGCGCAGCGCCTGGCGGTCGTGATCGAGGCACTCCGCGACGCGATCGCCGATCGTGGACGCACCGGCTTCGGCTTCATCGATGCCACACCCGGGCGACGACGTGTCGGCCTGGCTCGGGCCTGGTCGGGCCAGGGCGGCTCCGAGACGCTGGTGGCCGATCAGCGGGTGAGCGTGTCGATCGATCCGATCGCCGGCCTGTCCGTCGCAGCGATCGACCAGCGTGGCGCCGTGCAGCAGGTGACCGGCGTGACCGAGGTCGAGATCCAAGGCGACACCGTCGAGGTCCGATCGCCCGACGCCACACTCTCGCTCGATCTCCACTCGGGGCGGGTGCTGAGTTGGCTGATGCCGGGGTGCACGACGTGGCGGGTGCGTCCGGTGCCCGAGGTCCTGGTGTGGGCGCGCACGTTCGCCGGCCTCGTGGAGTGCGCCGAGGTTGCTCGCGCGATCGACCGTCAAGTCCTGCTCACGTCACTTCGGTTGTCCGAGAGCGAGAGCCGTCCTGGCTCGGGTCGAACGCAAAGACCGCGTCGACTTGAGTCAAGCTGCGATCAAGAACAGTGATTCTCGGGGGCGACTCCGCACTGTCAGTTTCGTGATCGAATCCCGCCACGCGACTCCCGCCCACATCCGCGATCTCCTCCTGCTCGCTGCCACGGTGGCCAGCAGTGAGCCGACGATCGACATCTCGATCGTCGCCGATCTCGACACCGTCGACGTGATGGCCATCACCGGCCAGCTGGTCGCGGGGCAGCTGCAGGCGCTCACTGCGTCGGCGTGTTCGCCCGCCGAGCGGCATGGCGCGGCAGCCGAGGTGCTCGCCCACGCAGCAAGCCGCGTCCCGGATCAGCGTGCGGTCAACGCCGCAGCAACGGTCGTGGGCGCGACGTCCCAGGGCGATCTCGCCACCGGCGCCGCGATCGCGCGTTGCCTGTCGGCGTTCACCCCCGACGAGCTCGCCGAGGCGTCGATCGCCCTGCTCTCGGCGTCGATCGCTGCGCTGGCCCGGAGTGCCGATGCGTCGATCAACGACATCGTCGCGTGGTCAGCGGGCGAACCTGCCGCCCCTGCGGCACGCCCGCCACGGGCGATGTTCTGCAGCCGCGACGCCGTCGAGCTGCACCTTAACCACCACGGGCGCTGACGCCCCTGGGACGCGACCACCTGGTTGCGTCCGCCGTGCAGACACGGACGATCACCCACGGAACTCGCCCGCTGCCGGGCGCTATGGAAGGACGACGAGAACAATGGATGACGAGGTCGACGAGGTCGTAGCCGAGTTCCTGATGGAATCGCACGAGAACCTCGACCAGCTCGACAACGACTTCATCGAGCTCGAGGAGCACCCGCACGACAAGGCGCTGCTCGCCAGCGTGTTCCGCACGATCCACACCATCAAAGGCACGTGCGGCTTCCTCGGGTTCTCGCACCTCGAGTCGCTCACCCATGCCGGCGAACACCTGTTGTCGCAGCTGCGCACCGGAGCGCTGACCCTGGACGGTCCGAGGACCTCGGCGCTCCTCGCGATGGTCGACGCCGTCCGCCAGATGATGCGGCTCATCGAGCAGACCGGTGGCGACGGCAACGCGCCGAGCGAGGCGCTGATCGCCGAACTCGAGCGTCTGTCGCATCCCGACAGCGACGTCGCAGCGCCGGCGCCGGCGAGCGCGACGCACACCGACTCGCATGGCGACACACCCGACCCGACGGACCGCGAGACGACGAACGTCGTCGAGGCGGAGGAACTGGGGACCACGACCGTGACCACACAGCACACGGCGGCCGATGCCGCAACCACGTCCGAGCAGCCCGCACCAGCGGCGAAGAAGCCGGCGGCGAAGAAGCCGGCTGCGAAGAAGGCCGCTGCGGCGAAGAAGCCAGCGGCGAAGAAGCCCGCCGCGGTGGCACCCACCACCGAGGCCCCTGCGACCGCCAAGCTCGGCGAGATCCTCGTCGACTCCGGCGACGCCGAGCAGAGCGCCGTCGACCTGGCACTCATGGAGCAGGACCTGGGCGACGACCGGAAGGTCGGCGAGATCATGGTCGCTCACGGGTCCACCCCGCCTCAGGCCGTCAGCGAGGCGCTCGACCGCCAGGTCGACCAGGGTGACAACGACAACAAGGGCTCGATCGCCGACAGCACGATCCGTGTCGAGGTCACCCGCCTCGACCGCTTGATGAACCTCGTCGGTGAGCTCGTGCTGTCGCGCAACAACATCCTGCAGGCGGTCGCCGGCAACCCCGACCGCAACCTCGTGACGGCCGCCCAACGGCTCGACCTGATCACGAGCGACCTGCAGGAGAACCTGATGAAGACCCGCATGCAGCCGGTCGGCTCTGCGTGGTCGAAGATGCCGCGAGTGGTGCGCGAAGTCGCCAACGCGTGCGGCAAGCACGTTCGCCTGGAGATGATCGGCGAGGAGACCGAGCTCGACAAGACCGTCATCGACGCAATCCGCGACCCGTTGACGCACCTCGTCCGCAACGCGATCGATCACGGCATCGAGCGTCCCGACATCCGCAAGTCCGCAGGCAAGTCGTCCGACGGTCGCCTCCTGCTGAAGGCATCGCACGAGAGCGGCCAGGTCGTGATCGAGATCACCGACGACGGCGGCGGCATCGACGCCGAGAAGGTGAAGGCGAAGGCGGTCTCGAACGGTGTGATCTCGCCCGAGCACGCCGCACAGATGCCCGAGCGGGACGCGATCAACCTGATCTTCCTCCCCGGCTTCTCGACCGCCGAACAGGTGACAGCCGTGTCCGGTCGCGGCGTCGGCATGGACGTCGTCAAGACGAAGATCGAGCAGATCGGCGGAACGGTCGACGTCAACACCCGCCTCGGACACGGCTCGACCTTCACGGTCAAGATCCCGCTCACGCTCGCGATCGTCCCGGCGTTGCTCGTGCGCTGCGCCGGCGAGCGCTTCGCGATTCCCGAGATCAACGTCGTCGAGCTGGTCCAGCTCAAGCACGACGCCGAGAGCTCGGGCATCGAGATGCTGCACAACGCTCCGGTCTACCGCCTGCGTGGCCAGCTCCTCCCGCTCGTCGACCTGCGAGGCATCCTCGAGCTGTCGAGTGAAGCCACCGACCGGATCACGCTTGCGGTGCTCCAGGCCGACGACCGCCAGTTCGGCGTCCTCGTCGACGAGGTCGTCGACACCCAGGAGATCGTCGTCAAGCCGCTCAGCCGTCTGCTGTCGTCGGTGTCGATGTACGCCGGAGCGACGATCATGGGCGACGGGCGGGTGGCGCTGATCCTCGACGTGTTCCGCCTCGGCCAGCACGCTCACGTGCTCAGCGAGAGCGCCGGTGGCACCCGCTTCGACCGCGACGACGAGCGTGTCGTCGCCAACGAGAGCAGCACGATGCTGCTCGTCGCCGCCGGCGACCGCCGCGCCGCGCTGCGGCTCGATCAGATCACCCGCCTCGAACAGATCACGATCGACGCGATCGAGTGGCGTGGGCACCAGCAGGTGGTCCAGTACCGCGGCGACATCATGCCGCTCGTCCAGCTCGGCGATGTCATGTCTGCCGGCGGTGGATTGTCCGAGTCGGACGAGCTCACCGTCGTCGTGTGTGGCCACGGTCCGCACGTCGGCCTGGTCGTCGACACGATCATCGACATCTGCGTCACCGACTCGACCACCCTGGTCGACGCCGAGCAGAACACCGTCGTGCTCCAGGAGAAGGTCACCGAGATCGTCGATGTCGAGCGCGTGCTCGCCGCCGGCGGTGTCTACCCGACCGATCAGGGTGCATACGGCGACTACGACCAGTCCGGCGCCTACGCCGACGAGTACGAAGGGAGCATGGTCTGATGGCCGAGCCCACGTCCTACTGCACGTTCTGGCTCGACGGCCAGCGCTTCGGTATCGAAGTGCTGGAAGTCCAGGAAGTGCTCCGAACCCAGTCGATGACCCCGGTGCCGCTCGCACCGACGGCGATCAACGGCCTCATCAACCTGCGCGGTCAGATCATCACCGCGATCGACCTACGCGAACGGCTCGAACTGCCGTCCCGCGAGGACGGCGACGCATCCGTGAACATCGTGGTGCGCACCGATGAGGGGCCGGTGAGCATCCTCGTCGACAGCATCGGCGGCGTGCTCGAGGTCGACCGCGCCGATTTCGAACTACCCCCCGAGACCGTGTACGGCGCCGGGCGCGATCTCATTGCCGGCGTCTACAAAGTCGACGGTCCATTGCTGCACGTGCTCGATGTCGGGCGCGTGATCGGCGAACTGGTCACAGCAACAAGAAAGGGAGACGCCTGATGCGCGCTCTGGTGGTCGACGATTCGAAGGCAATTCGCGTCGTGTTGAAGAAGATGCTCGCCGAAGGCGGGTTCGAGGAGCTGACGGAGGCCGCCCACGGTGGCGAGGCGCTCGAGGTCCTCGAGAACGGTCCGGCACCCGACGTGATCCTCGTCGATTGGAACATGCCGGAGATGAACGGGCTCGAGCTGATCCGTGCGATCCGTGCGAAAGCAGAGATGCGTCGCATTCCGATCGTGATGGTGACGACGGAGACCGAGTACTCCCAGGTCGTCAAGGCTCTCGCGGCGGGCGCGAGCGAGTACGTGATGAAGCCCTTCACGAAGGACATCATCATGGACAAGCTCGACATGCTCGGCGTCGCTCCAGAAATCAGCTGAGTCGTGCCCGTCCCCGCACCCCCGCCGCCGCGGCGACGACCGGTCCCACCCCGACCGGTCGCGCCCCGGCCGATCGGATCAGCACCGGCTGAACAGCCGGGCTCCGGCAAGCGCATCCGCGTGCTCGTCACCGACGACTCCGCGGTGATGCGACGGCTCGTGCGCGAGGCGGTCGAGAGCGACCCGGCCTGCGATGTCATCGGCACCGCCAACAACGGCAAGGACGCGCTCGAGAAGATCCAGGCGCTGCGACCCGATGTCGTGACCTTGGACATCGAGATGCCCGTCATGAACGGTCTCGAGACGCTGATCCCACTGCGGCGCGCGCATCCTCGGCTCCCGGTGATCATGTTCTCGACGCTCACCGAGCGCGGCGCACATGCGACGTTCGAGGCGATGCGGCGTGGTGCTTCCGACTATGCCACCAAGCCCTCCGCGACGAACCTGGTCGAAGGACGCAAGGCGGTCGTCGAGGAACTCATCCCGAAGATCAAGGCGCTGTGCGGATGGCGTGAGCCACCGCCGGCCTCGATCCGAGCCCTCGTCGCCCCGGCACGGCGACCCGGCGTGACACCGATCGGCGGCGCCCGCCCGGCACAGCCGCGCGCTGCGGCCAAGGGCGTCGAAGCGCTCGTGATCGGCGTGTCGACCGGCGGCCCCACCGCCCTCACCCAACTCTGGCGCGACCTACCCCGGTCGCTGCCGGTTCCGGTGTTCATCGTGCAGCACATGCCAGCGGCGTTCACCGCCCAGTTCGCGAAGCAGCTCGACGTGATCGGGACGATCCCGGTCGTCGAAGCCCAGGCGGGCATGCGCGCCGAGCCGGGTCACGCGTACCTCGCTCCCGGCGGATTCCACATGACCGTCGGGCACCAGGGCCTCTCGACGCTCATCAGCCTCAACGAGGATCCTCCGGAGAACTCGTGCCGTCCCGCGGTCGACGTGCTGTTCCGCAGCGCAGCGTCGACCTTCAACGGACGTGTCCTCGCAGTCGTGCTCACCGGCATCGGGTATGACGGCCTGCTCGGCACACGCGACATCGTCGCCGCCGGCGGCCACGCGCTGGCGCAGGACCAGGAATCGTCGGTCGTGTGGGGCATGCCCCGCGCGATCGCCGAAGCAGGCCTCGCCGACGCTGTTCTGCCTCTCGGCCTGATGGGCGCCGAGATCACCGCTCGAATCCGACTGCGGGTCCCCGTCACCGCAGGGAGAGAATGACATGACGATCCTCGCACAGGACTTCGAGACCATCGGCACGATGGTCAAGGAACGCTCCGCCATCGTGCTCGAGCCCGGCAAGGAGTACCTCGTCGAATCGCGACTGGTACCGGTTGCCCAGGCACACGGGCTCCGCGACCTCCATGCGCTCGCAGCGGCGATGAAGTCGGCGCCGAACGGCCCGCTCGTCACGGACGTGATCGACGCGATGACGACGAACGAGACCTCGTTCTTCCGCGACATCCGTCCGTTCGAGGCCCTGCGCACGAACATCATCCCCGAGCTGGTCAAGGTGCGCGCCGCCGAACGCGCCCTCACGATCTGGTGCGGTGCGTGCTCGACCGGGCAGGAGCCGTACAGCCTCGCGATGACGCTCGCAGAGCACTTCCCCGAGCTCGGCAACTGGCAGGTCCGCATCATCGGCACCGATCTCTCGGCGACCGTGGTGAAGCAGGCGTCGCGCGGCGTGTACACACAGCTCCAGGTCAACCGCGGCGTTCCGGCCCCACTGCTCGTCAAGTACTTCGATCGCTCCGGCATGGAGTGGCACATCAAGCCCGACATCAAGCGTCGAGTCGAGTTCCGCACCGGCAACCTGGTTGCGCAGTGGCCGGCAATGCCGACGGTCGATCTCGTGCTGATGCGCAACGTCCTGATCTACTTCGACAACGCTGCTCGCGAGCAGATCCTGCGGCGCACCCACGGCATCTTGGCGCCCCACGGGCATCTGCTGCTCGGCTCGACCGAGTCGACCATCGGCCTGAACGTCCCGTTCACACGCCAGCAGGTGGGCCCGATCAGCAGCTTGCGACCTGTGGCAGCGAACGCATCAACGCCCGCGACCCCCCGAGCAATGGCTGCGCCGCTCACCCGTTCCCCCTCACCGGCAGGTGTCGCTTCGGCGGCACGGCCGATCGGTTCACGACCGGTCGCCGCCCCCGCCGGTCACCGCAACCCGCCCCCCATCCGAACGACTTTGAACCCCAGGGAGACCCGATCATGATCACCGCATCGATCGACGACATCCGTGCTGTGACCGAGAACGTGTTCGCGTCACTGACCGAATTCTCCGTCGAGCCGACCATCGCCGACCAGATCGACCGGACCGGTCACCGCTACGTGACTGCGGCCGTGTCGATCACCGGCGAATGGGAAGGGACCGTTGCCGTCGCATGCAGCGACGAGCTCGCCCGGCTCATCACCGGCACCTTCTTCGGCGTCGACCCGCTCGAGGCCGACCCGTCAGAGATCAACGACGCCGTGGGCGAGATCGCCAACATGATCGGCGGCAACGTCAAGGCGCTGATGCCGGCACCGTCGCAGCTGTCGCTGCCGACGGTGACGACCGGTATCGACTACGTGGTCACGTTCCCCGGCACCCGCGAGGAGAGCCGCGAGGCGTTCTTCGTCGACGGCGAGCCGCTGTTCGTGAGCATCCTGCGCAAGGCCGCCTGAACCGACCGTTCCGAGACCGATGAGCGGGACGCGCGAGCGTCCCGCTCATCGGCGCGCTCGCCCACGTGTTCACGACTCACCTCAATCCTCGATCAAGTCGACCCACATGTGATCAAGAGGCGAGCGTCTCGACGGCGCAGCCGACGACCGGGCAGCACGGTCCTCTCCACAACGTCATCGGGACACGGGTCCCGTGACATCGACAAGGGAGAGAAGTCGTGCAGGAGTATTTGAAGAACGTTCGGGTGGCGGTTCGGTTGCCGTTCGTTGTGGTGATGGCCTTGGTGGCGTTGGTCGTGTTCGCGACGGTGTCGATGATGACGTTG
>JALHOG010000071.1 GCA_022843125.1 Ilumatobacteraceae bacterium | reverse complement strand
GGTGTGGACTGTAGGCAACGGAGGGCACGACCGAAAGCCTTGCCGCTGCGACGGTCGCAGATACCATCGACCACCGTGGAGTTCACCTGCCCCCGCTGCCACTCGTCGGTCGAGGCCCGGTTCTACGGACCGTGCGACGGCTGCCGGGCCCAGCTGCGGGCGGCGTTCCAGTCCGAAGGCCGGGTCGTCGAGGTGGCCGAGTACGTCCCCAAGATGAATGTGACGCCCAACGCCGTCGCATTGAAGGACGACTGACCGATAAGTTAGGGCTCCCCACTTCGGGGACGTAGCTCAGTTGGCAGAGCACCTGCTTTGCAAGCAGGGGGTCGTGGGTTCGATTCCCATCGTCTCCACCAACAAAGCCCCTGGTAGCGCCGCTATCGGGGGCTTTTGCGTTGACCGGCCGCTCCGAACAGCGTGACGTTGAAGTAGCCGCGTCGTGTGCTGTCCCGGCTCATAGTGGACATGTTGGCTCCGCTAGGTGGATGACACGTTCGGGACTGGCTCCGGTAGCTGGGCGACACTGGTTCCGGTAGCTGTGTGACGCGCGGATGTTCGTCGCTGCCCTGACCGGCTGGGTGCCGGTCAGGGCTGGGGAAAGCAACGCCCGGTGAGATCTGCAGAGTCTCAGGAGGGGCAGGGCAGCTTGTCGGTCGGCAGGCAGTGCGAGGTGATGGGCTCGAAACCCCGCACGAAGGTGATGTTGCCGGCGACCTTGTCGGGGTCGGGCAGGGTCAGTTCCGGGGTCCACCACACGGCGTCGTTGGAGGTGTCGACGAAGATCACACCTGGGTTCTGGGGCGAGTACTGCGGCGGCTCGGGCTCGTCGTCCGGCCCGATCTCGACCCCGGTGTCGCCGTCGTTGGTGTGCGAGGCGGCGAGGGCCTCGATTCGGCGGGTCAGCTCGGGGGTCGCGTTGATGGTCGAGCCGGGAGCGAACACGGGAGCGGAGTCGATCTCGCCGGTGTCACGGGTGGGGCAGTTGGCGCCGGTGCAGCTGGTCTTGTTGGTGACCTTGCCCTCGGTGTCCGTGGTCGAGGTCGTGACGGTCGTCGTCGTGTTGCCGTCCTTGTCGGTGACGGTCTCCGTGAAGGTGTTGACCTTCGACCCGTCCGGGTTCACCTGCTGGGTGAAGATCGAAGTCGTCGTCTCGGTGACCTTGCCCTTTGAGTCCTTGTACGTGTGGTGCGCCACGGTGGTCGTCGTCGTGCCGTCCGGCTTCGTCGCGTGGGTCACGGTCTCGAGTGAGAAGATCGATCCCCTCGTCCCAGTGAAGGACGAGCTGGTGGTGATCGTGGTCGTCGTCGTGCCGTCCGCGCCCGTCTTCGTGGCGCCCACGTGGGCGAAGCCGAAGTCCGTGCCCTTCCCGGGGGCGTAGGTGGACACACCGCCGTCGTCGTGATGAGTGGTCACCGGCTTCTTCGGCGCATCGTCCAAGCGGAAGATCGTCGAGATGAGGCTGATGTCGACACCGCCGACCATGACGGGTGGGCCGCCTGCCGTGTTGGGTCTGCCGAGGTCGACCGTGGCGCGCAGGCCGTTGTCGGTGGACAAGCCGGCGAGCATGGGGTTGGTCAGGCCGAGTCGGGTCAACGCGTCGGTGCGTTGCGGGCCGAAGGCGAACAGGTCGCTTGCCAGGGCGGTGCCGTCGGGTGCGGTGGTGGGCAGGACGATGACTTCGCGCAGCGCGAACCCGTCGGGGCGCATGCCGAGGTCGAGGTACCCGTGGAGGATCTGCAGGATCTGGGGGTGGCTGGTGGGGTCGTGGGGGTCGGTGCCGGCGGCGGTCTCGTCGGCATCGCTGAACCCGTCGCCGTCGGTGTCGATGCCTGACGGGTTGAGCAGGCAGATGCCGCTCTGGCAGACGAGGACGGGACCGGGTGGCGGGGCCGCGTGGGCCGGGGCGGGGGCGGAGAGGGCTGCCGCTGCGAGGACGGCGGCGGCGCCTGCCGCGCGGATCACGGCTCGGGAGGGGGTTGTCGTCATGCGTCGATCATCGATCTTCCGGCGCATGACGTCAGTCGTGGTGCCACCACCTTTGCGGACGACGCCCGTGCACGCGTGTGCCGGGGCGCTGCAGTGCGGTCGCGGGGCCTCTCGTCGGGTGGGTGTCGTCAGCCCTGCGCTCTTCTCGATGCGTCTCGTCGGCGGGTGAGGTGGCGTCGTTCGGCGTCGTTGGCGGTGAGCGCGATGGCGGTGCTGAACGCTTCGGTGGCTTCGTCGTGTCGTCCTGCTCGGTGGAGGAGCTCGCCGCGGGAGGCGTGGTAGAGGTGGTAGTGATCGAGCCCGTCGACGAGTTCGAGTGCAGCGAGTCCGGCGTGGGGTCCGTCGGCCATCGCGACCGCGACCGCGTGGTTGAGCCGGACGACGGGTGAGCCTGTCATCGCGTGGAGCTGGTGGTAGGCGGCAGCGATGGCGGGCCAATCGGTGTCGGCGGCGGTGCGTGCGCTGGCGTGGTAGCGAGCGATGACGGCTTGGAGTTGGTAGGGCCCGGGTTGGAGTTGGCGGATTGCCCTGAGGAGGATGGCGCCGGCTTCTGCGATCTCGTGGCGGTCCCAACGTGTTCGATCCTGGTCCTCGAGGAGGATCAGGTCGCCGGCGCCGTCGATGCGGGTGGCGGAGCGGGCCCGGTGAAAGCGTTCGAGCGCGAGCAGGCCGAGGACCTCGGGTTGGTCATCGAGGATGTCGGCGAGGGCTCGAGTCAGTCGGATCGCTTCGTCGACGAGGTCGATGCGGACGATGGTGTCGGTGGCGCGTGAGAGGTAGCCCTCGTTGAAGATCAGGTAGAGCACACTGAGCACGACGTCGACTCGTTCGTTGAGGTCGGCGGGGATCGTGAGCGGGATGCCGGCGTCGCGGATCTTTCGTTTGGCACGCACGATCCGTTGCGCCAGGGTGGCCTCTTGCACGAGCAGGCCCGCGGCGATCTCGGTGGTGGTCAGCCCGCCGACGAGGCGCAGGGTGAGGGCCACCTGTGCGTCGCGGTCCAGGGCCGGGTGACAGCAGAGCAGCATGAGACGGAGTTGGTCGTCGGCGCCGGGATGTTCGTCGTGTTCGAGGATCATGGTGTCGGCGATGCTCGGGTCGGAGGTCGAGGGCGCGATGGCGTCGTCGTGCTGGATGAGGTCGGGGGCTGCGGCGAGGGTTCGGCGGCGGGCGGTCGTATCACGGCGGAGCCGGTCGATCGCTCGGTTGCGGGCGACGGTGAACAGCCATGCCGGTGGGTTGATCGGGATGCCGTCAACCGGCCATCGGCGAGCAGCGGTGGCGAGGGCGTCCTGCACCGCTTCGTCGGCAAGATCGAGGTTGCGAAAGCGACGCGCGAGGAGAGCGAGCACTCGCCCGCTCTCCTCGCGTGCCAGCCGGGTCAGGGCGGCTTGGATGTCGTCGGTCGACGACACTGGCCTTCGTCGCCGCCAGGCGCCGTCAGGCGGCGTCGGGCCGGAACGCGACCGGCCGGACCTCGAACGAGCCGGCGGGGATCGGGACCTGCTTGGCGAGCGCGATCGCCTCGTCGAGGTCCTTGGCGGAGATGAGGTAGTAGCCGCCGAGCTGTTCCTTGGTTTCGACGTACGGGCCGTCGGTGACCGATGGCGCACCGCCGAAGGTCTTCGTCACGGTCGTCGCGGTCGCGGTGGGCTGGAGGCTGGCGCCGGCCACCCAGTGGCCGCCGTCGATGAGCTTCTGGTTGTACGCCATCCACTCGCCCATGAACTCGCCGAACTCGGCGGTGTCGGGGGCGGGCATCTCGAAGCTCTCGTCGCTGTACAGCAGGATCATGTATTCCATGGTTCTCGTTCTACCTTTCGTTGTCATTGCTTGGTGGGTTTGGGGATTGCTCTCGGGCTCCGAGTGGATGCACCCGGATCATCGCGGGCGAACGCGTCAGGAGTTGTCGGCTCGGCGTTCGGCGACTGCGGCAACTCGCTCGAGCGTGGTGGTCATCGCCGCTCGCAGGTTGGCGGCACGGTCGGTGACGCCGGCACGGCGCTGGAACCAGCGGATCATGGCGGACGAGGGCTTCTGCTGAACCATCGACTCGGTGACCACCGTGACCCCGTCGCGCTCGGCGAGTTCGTAGGTCCACAGCGCACCGCTGCCACCAGGGACCTGGAACGCGAACACCCGGCCCGGCTCGGCTGCCGTGACGACCGGCTTCGTCGACCACGTCGTGCTGCCCAGCTTGTTCGTGCCCTTGAAGCGGGCGCCGACCGCCGGGCCGGTCGCACCTGCGAGCCACTCGCCACGGATGTTCTCCGGGCTGAACTCGGGCATCCGGGTCACGTCGCTGATCAGGTCGTACACCACGTCAGCGGGCGCCGCGATCGTGGCGGTAACGCTCACGGCCAAGGGCAACTTCGACTTCGTCACCGTCGAGTTCGGCGGGTTGTGGTGGGTGTTCATCTGACGCTCCATGTGCTTGTCGAGTGAGGCCCGGTGCCTCGCTGGCACATGGATGACGCAGCCCTTCGAACGAATCGACAGCCCCGAGAAAGAAATCTCCGAAATTGTCTCGCCCCTCTACCGGTGCACGGCAACATCAGCCGACGAGCCGCGATCCGGCTCGTCGTGAACCGGAACGTCGCGTGGGATCGACAGTGTCGGCGTGAGGATCGGACTTGGGTTGCGGCGGCTCGTGCTCGTGCTGGTGTGTGCGGCGATCGTCGGGGTGGGCTCCGAGCGCATGTTCTGGTTCTGGGCGAGCAGCCCGCTCGACCACGTGATGGTCACCCTCGTGTACGCGCCGGCCGTTGCCGGCGTGCTGTGGCTCATCGACCGCTACCGCGTCGGCGAACTCTGGGGGCTGCTGCTGGTGGCTCCGGTCATCGGCCTGCTCGTCGAAGGGGTCGTCACGCCGATCGTGTACTCGGGCGGCCCCTTCGTCCCCTTCTTCCCGGTGTGGTTCGGTGCGTGGCACGGGGTGCTCAGCATGGTCGTGCTGCTGTTCGGTGTCCGCAGGTGGCTCGTCGTCCGCAACTGGCGACGGCTGTTGACTGCGTCGATCCTGCTCGGTGCGTTCTGGGGAACGTGGTCGATCACGCTGCAGCTGCCCGAGAGCGTCGGTGACCCCGAGATGATCGCCGACCACGGCGGTCCGCTGCACATCCTCGACCCCTCCGAGTTCACGCTGTACGCGCTGACGTTCTCGGCGATCCTGGCGGCCGCCCATCTCCTGCTCGGCCGTGGTTGCTGGATGTCGAGCTTCGAGCCGTCCCGGCCCGCGAAGGTGGTCTGGGCCGTCGTTACCGGTGGGATCGTCATCGCCTGGACCGTCGCCATCCCGTGGGCCGCACCGATGTTCGTGGTGTACCTCGGCCTGCAGATCTGGGGTCTGCGGCGATACGAACGGGTTGCCCGGACACCGTCGATCCTCGAGCTCCTCGACGGCCGCTTCCCGGCGTGGGCGCTGTGGCCGATCGCCGCGCTGCCGGCTGTCGCATCTGGGACCTATGCGCTCTGGTGGGCGATCGACGTGCCCGAGGCCGTCATCCGGGGCGCGCTGATGAACGGCACGATCGCGGTGCAGACGATCGTCGGTGGGGTCCTGTTCGTGACCGCCCTCCGCCGTGCCGGTCGGTCACCGGCTGCGGCTGACCCCGGCCCCGCCGCCTGGGCCCCACCCGACGTGCGGGCCGTCACCTGAGAGGGGCGCGACCCAGGACGCTGCGGTACGCGGCGACGTACTGGTCGATCATCGGCTCCACGCCGAAGCGCCGCTCGGTGATCGATCGGATCTCGCGCCGGTCGAGCGTCGCGACGCTGTCGACGGCGGCGACGGCTTCATCCAACGAAGCGACGCGCCGACCGGTGACCCCCTGCTCGACGAGCTCGGCCATCGAGCCCCGGTCGTAGGCGATCACGGGCGTACCGCACGCCATTGCCTCCACCACGCTGTACCCGAACGGCTCGTCGAAGTCGATGAGATGGAGGAGGGCGTGGGCACCACCGAGCGCCGCCGCACGGTCGCCGGCGGTGACCGGGCCGAGGTAGCGCACGTGCTCACCGTCGACGTGCGGTTCGACCTCGGCACGGAAGTACTCCTCGTCCTGGATGATGCCGGCGATGTCGAGCCGCCGGCCCGCTCGCCGCGCCACCTCGATTGCGTGCGCGGTGCCCTTGTCGGGATGGATCCGCCCGAAGAACAGGAGGTGATCGCCAGGCGCCGGGTCGACGGCGAACACGCTCGTATCGATCCCGTGGTGGATCGTCGCGGCGTAGTGGAGCCGCGGGTGCCGATCGGCATCGCTGATCGCGACGTAGTGGGTGGTGGCGTCGTAGCGCTCGTAGACGGCGAGGATGCGCGGCGACGAGAACCCGTGGATCGTCGTGATCACCGGAGTGCGGACGAGCCCGCTGTACGTGAGCGGCAGGAAGTCGAAGCTGTTGTGGATGATGTCGAACTCGTCGGCGCGCTCGAACACGTCGGCGATGTGGAGACATTCGGCCACCTTCGGGTCGATGCCCGGATCCTCCGACCAGCCCGTCGGCGAGCTGCCACGCAGCGTTGCAGCGGTGATCGAGTCGGCGGTGGCGAACAGGGTGACGTCGTGGCCCGCCGCGACGAGCCCTTCGGTGAGCAACGAGGCGAACAACTCCCACGGGCCGTAATGGCGCGGCGGCGTCCGCCAGGCGATCGGGGCGAGCACGGCGACCCGTATGGGTGAGTTTGGGGCAACGTCGACACGGGGGACAGCTATCAACCCAGAGTACCGATGCCGGAACGGGGCGCTCGGCCGTACAGTGGTCACCACGTCGCTCGGTCGAGTGCGCCCCAGTCATGTGCTGGGTGGCAACTCGTCACCGCCGCCCTGTGCAGGCTCCCCGCCTCGGCCCGGTCCGAACAAGGAGTACTTCCGTGCGATCAGCGGTTCCCGTCATGCCCCTCACCCAGGGCTTCGGTGCGGCCCGGTCGTTCGGCGTCGTGTCGACGTTTCCCCCCACGTCGTGCGGGATCGCCACCTTCTCGGCCGCGCTGGCACGCGGCCTCGTCGACGGTGGCGCCACGGTCGACGTCGTCCGCTGCGGTGACCGCCAGCCGGGTGACGGCCGGTCGGGGGACGGTCGGCTCGTCACCGCGGCGATCACCGACTGGTCGCGGGGAGGTCGGGCCGAGGCCACCCGCGTCCTCAACGCCACCGACGTGGTGATCGTCCAGCACGAGTACGGCTTGTACCCGGGCGCCGACGGCGACTCGATCCTCACCCTGATGGGCGATATCGACGTCCCGCTCGTCGTGGTCGCCCACACGGTGCTGACCGAGCCGACGCCGCACCAGCGTGACGTGCTCGAACGTGTCTGTGCGCTCGCCGACGCCGTGGTGGTGATGACCAAGACGGCACGGGATCGGCTGTTCGCCGGGTTCGACGTGGTGCAGTCGAAGGTGCACCTGATCCCGCACGGTGCGGCGACGCCGCAGGGTGCCGGTCCGGCGATGCACCGTCAGGGAGCGCTCACACAACGGCTGCTCACCTGGGGTCTGCTCGGGCCGGGCAAGGGCATCGAGTGGGCGATCGACGCGCTCGCGGCGGTGTCGGACCTCCACCCGCACCCCGAGTACGTCGTCGCCGGAGCGACGCACCCCAAGGTCCGCGAACAGCATGGCGAGGCGTATCGCGAGATGCTGATCGACCGTGCCGCCAGTTCCGGGAGCGCAGAGCACGTCGTGTTCGACGACACCTATCGCGACCTGCCGGCGCTGATCGAGCTCGTCCGGACGGCCGATGTGGTGGTGCTCCCCTACGACTCGCACGACCAGGTGACCTCCGGGGTGCTCGTCGACGCCGTCGCGTTGGGTCGCCCGGTCGTGTCGACCGCGTTCCCCCACGCGGTCGAGTTGCTCGCGAGCGGTGCTGGCATCGTGGTGCCCCAGCGCGATCCCGAGGCGCTGGGGCAGGCGATCAGATCCGTGCTCACCGACCATGCACTGGCGGCGTCGATGGCGGCCGAAGCGCGTCGCCTCGCCCCGTCGCTGTCGTGGACGGCCGTGGCGGGTAGGTACGCCCGCCTGGGCGACCGGTTGGCCTCGGCCCGGCAGGCTGTGGCGTCGTGAACGCCATCGTCAACCTGCCCACGTTCTCACATGTCTCTGCGTTGACCGATCGGATCGGGATGTTCGAGCACGCCGACCACGCTGCGATCCGCCGTGAGCACGGCTACTGCACCGACGACGTCGCCCGCCTCCTGATCGTGGCCGTCAGGGAACCGTCTCCGAGCCGGGAGGTCAGGGCGCTGAGCCGCACGGCGTTCCGGTTCCTCACCCAGTCGCAGAGCACCACCGGCCGGACCCGCAATCGACGCTCGGCCAACGGTCGCTGGCACGGACGCCACGGCGTCGACGATTGCTGGGGACGCAGCCTGTGGGCGTTCGGCACAGCGGCGCGCCTTGCACCGGAGGAGTGGATGCGGTCGGTCTCGAAGTCGTACTTCAACCACGGCGTCGCCAACCGGTCACCGCATCTGCGGGCGATGGCCTTCGCCGCGCTCGGCGCGGTCGAGGTGGCCGAGCATGACCCTCGACATCAGCGCGCCCGCGCGCTCCTGGCCGATGCGATCGATGCGATCGGCTCGCCCCGGGCCGACGCCACGTGGCCGTGGCCGGAATCACGACTCTCCTACGCCAACGCTGCGATTCCTGAGGTGTTGATCGCCGCCGGACACGTGCTCGACCGCCCGGAAGTGGTCGAGGACGGGCTCACGCTGCTGCGCTGGCTCCTCGACCGCGAGACCATCGACGGTCACCTGTCACCGACGCCGACCGGCGGTTCGGGCCGCAGTGATGTCGGGTCCCGGTTCGATCAGCAGCCGATCGAGGTGGCTGCGATGGCCGATGCATGTGCTCGCGCCCGCGCGATCACCGGCGACGACTCGTGGCAGCGCGGCGTCGATCTCGCAGTCGGGTGGTTCGAGGGGGAGAACGACCTCGGCGCCGTGATGTGGGACCCCGTGGGGAACGGCGGCTACGACGGCCTCACCCCCAACGGTCCGAACCTCAATCAGGGGGCGGAATCGACGCTCGCCTTGATCAGCACGATGCAGCACGCCGCCCGCCTCGCCGGCTCGACGCTCAGCCGGCCCACGCTCACGGGGCCGAGTTGGCCAGCTGGTTGAGCAGGTCGTCGAGGCGGACGGTCGCGACCCCGGCTCCCACGTCGGCGTAGCCGTACGGCAGGACGAGGTGCTCGCCGTGGACGAGGCCGCCGCACGAGTACACGACGTTGGGGACGTAGCCGTCGCGCTCGTCGTCGCTCGGTTCGAGCAGTGGCTGCTTGAGGTGCCCGATCACCCGTGACGGGTCGTCGAGGTCGAGCAGCAGCGCGCCGAGCGTGTACCGCCGGAACGGACCGACACCGTGGGTGATCACGAGCCAGCCGGCGTCGGTCTCGACCGGCGAGCCACAGTTGCCGAGCTGCATCAGCTCCCAGGGGCGTTCGGGTTCCTGGATGACCGTGGCGTCGGGCCACACGCGGATGTCGTTCGACGTCATGACGAAGTTGTTGACGTTGTCGTGGCGGCCGAGCGCGACGTACTTGCCGCCGATCCGGCGAGGGAAGAGTGCGATCCCCTTGTTGTGCGCCACCTGGCCACGCAGCGTCGCGACGCGGAAGTCGATGAAGTCGGACGTCTCGATGAGCTGCGGCAGGATCTGGTGCCCGTCGAAGGCGGTGTAGGTCGCGTAGTAGGTGACGGTGCCGTCGTCGTCGACGAAGCGGACGAAGCGGGCGTCTTCCATCCCGCGACTCTCGGTCGGACCAGTCGGGAACAGCACGCGTTCCGAAATGTCGGTCGATGGCGCGAACGACGTGCGGTAGTTGGACGATGCCAGCCACTGCAGCACCCTCGTGGTCTCACCCGAGATCGAACGCTCGATGCCGTCGTCGTCGAGCGCCGTGACGGCCGCTTCGAGTTCGGCCATCGTGAAGCGTTCACCCAGCCGGGCGAACACGCGCTCCTCGACCTCGTTCAGCATCGACATGTCGGCGAGCTTCGTCGCGAAGAACGCCTTGTCGTACGCGTGCTCGGTGAGCATCCCGGTGGTGGCGTACGGGCTCACGGCGTCGAGTCGCACGGCTGCGTCGGCTGACACGGTGCCGGAGCGGAACTCGATCGAGGACATGTGGCCCTCGCCGATCGCGCGGAGGCTCATCACGAATCGGAGCTCGCCGGGCCCGGCACCCGATTGGTCGGGGCCGACGACCATCGACGGGTTGCCGAGCGCGGCGGCCTGGATGGAGTACTCGTGCGTGAAGTAGGCGCCGATCAGACGGCGACGGTCCGACGACAGCGATTCGTCGAGGACGTCGAGATGAGGGACGTGGGCGATGCGCCCGGCGACGATCTCGAGGTGCCGGTCCAGCACGTCGTCGAGATTGCGGTGCCGCCCGGCGAACGCCGCTCGTGACGACCGCAGCGTCTCGGTCACCTCGTGTTCCGGCATCGCGAGGATCCGTCTCACGACCACCTGGATGCGCGATGACCCGTCAGGGTACGCCTCGTCGTGCGGCATGAACGGCTTGACGATCACCCGCCGGGGATCGGGCGCGATGTGCACCGAGTTGCTGCGCGCCATCCGGAGCGAATCCATCGGAACCCCTGGTTCACGACGCCGGTGTCGGTTGACGACGGCGATTGTTCACCGTACCCGCCCATCCGGCGGGAGCGACGCCGTGGCGGCGCGAGGTTCCCGACTCCGACCGGCATCGGAGACCGATCGGAGGTAGGGTGACCTCCTTGGGATGAGTCGCCTCGCTTGGGCAGGACGGCCGTGTGCTGTCGCCCCGTGCAGGCCCGACGCCTTGACCTGAGCCATCACGGTTCGAGGAGTCGCCATGTCCGTCCATCCCATCTCCGGCCCTTCCGGAGACACCCGTCCCGTCACGCAACCCGTTCCGCTGCACGGACGCTGGCCCCGCCATCGCGTGTTGATCCGGCTCCCTTGGGCGCAGTCGTCTGCGCCATCGAGGTCGGTCGAGCTCACCGATCGACGAGCGGCTTGATCGTGGAGCGCTCCGCGCTGCCCGCGTCGGGGAGTTCACCAGGCGATCGGTCCGAGCTCTTGGACGCACCGCTCGGCACCGCTGACCGGCCCGCATGGCGCGGTCGGTTGCACCTCATCGCGCTCTGGTCGGCGATCCCGCTCATCGTCGGACTGGCGATCGCCTCCGACGGTGCCCGGGCACGCGCCGCGGTGATCGTCTACGGCGTCGGGCTGTGCTCGATGCTGGCGGTCTCGACGATCTATCACCGGTACGTCCACACGATCCGCGCCCGCGCGATCTGGCGCCGGCTCGACCACGCGACGATCTTCGCGGCGATCGCCGGCACGTGCTCGGCGATCGCGTTGACGAGCCTCTCCACGGGCCCCGCCATCGCGATGCTGATCGTCATCTGGTCAGCAGCGGTGATCGGCGGGGGGTTCAAGATCGCCCGCTTCGACCGGGCCAACCGGCTCGGCGCCGCCATGTACATCGCGATGGGGTGGTCGGGCCTCGCGCTCGTCCCCGGCGTGTGGGACCGGGGCGGCGCGACCGCCGTGGTCCTGCTGGTCGCCGGCGGGGTCGTCTACACGGTCGGGGCGGTTGCGTTCGCCCG
Organism: Ilumatobacteraceae bacterium; assembly: GCA_022843125.1. Classification (GTDB taxonomy): domain Bacteria; phylum Actinomycetota; class Acidimicrobiia; order Acidimicrobiales; family Ilumatobacteraceae; genus Ilumatobacter. Next base: position 14,151 of record JALHOG010000071.1, on the reverse strand, counting down.
CCACTGGCCGACGCTGCGGCCGTCGATCTTCTCGTACCACGAGGTCTGGCACGCCCACACGATCGCGGCCGCCGGACTGCACTTCGCTGCGGTCGCCGCCCTCGCCACCTGAACGTCCACCAGTCCGACCGATCCCTGAGGCCCCCCATGACCGACACCACCCAGACCGATCCAGGCACCACCCTGGCCGACGACGAACCGGTGGCCGACGACGAGCCCGTTGCCGGCCGGCAGTGCGGTCGTTGCCGCAACTACTTCCCGGTGGCCGCCGGCACCCACCCGTTCGAGCTGCGCGGTTGGTGGGCGTGCGAAGCGTGCTCGGGAGCACTCCTCCCGGCGCGCCACGGCGGTGCCGCATGATCCGGCTCCAGTGGAACGCGCTGCGCGTCGGTGACCACGTCCTCGTGCACGACGAGTCCGACACCGACATGAGCCTGGTCCCGGGTCGCGTGACCGCGATCGAGACCGCACCCGGCTCGAACGAGGTGACGATCCGCATCACGCCGAAGAGCGGTCCTGCCAAGGTCGTCCAGCCGTCTCGGCTCCTCGTCCACCTCGACGAGTTCGACCCGGACGGACGCTGCTGGCGCTGCGACATGCAATCGCCCGTGGTGCGCCGCCCGACGCGCCCCGTGCGAGCCGCGCCGGCCGCCGAACCCGCCACGTGACCGGACTGCTGTCCGATCGCACGAGAGGAACCGACATGCCCGACAAGTCGCCACAACGCCCGGCCGGCAAGAAGCCCGGGAAATCGCTCAAGGAGAAGCGCGACGCGAAGCGCGACAAGCTCCAGTCCAAGCGTCCGATCCCCAGCTGACGCCCCACGGCGGCAGCGGCGGCAGCGGCGGACCCGGATCTGGGTCATCGTGGTGCCGGTCGTGGGACAATCGGCGGTGTGTACCGGTTCGGGGATCTCGTCGTCGATCCTCGAGCCCGGGTGCTGTCGCGCAACGGCGAGCCGATCCATCTCGAACCACAGGCGTTCGACATGCTGGTCCGCCTGATCGAACGGCGCGACGAGGTGGTTTCGAACGGCGATCTGCTCGGTGGCGAGGCGGACCACTCGCACGTCACGGAGACGTCGATCGCGACCCGCATCAGGGAGATCCGTCGTGCCGTCGGTGACGACGGCGCGACCCAGCACACGATCAGGAACGTCCACGGACGCGGCTACCGCTTCGTCGCGGAGCCCGCTGCCGAGCCGGTACGGCGCGACCACGGCCCGATCGGCCGCGAGCACGAGGTGGATGAGGTGGTCGCCCGGTTGGCGGGGTGGCCGGTCGTGACGCTCGTCGGCCCTGGCGGGGTCGGCAAGTCGACGCTGGCGCGATCGGCGGCGCAGCGCATCAGCGGAACCACACGCGCGCATCTCCTCCGGGTCTCATCGTTGGCACACGGCGGCGACGTCCTCCCGGCGCTGTGCCGCTCGCTCGACACGGTGCTCGACCCCGGCCGGCCGGAGGTCGCGATCACGACCATCGCCCGGCTCGACGCGGTGCTGGTGCTCGACGACTGCGAGCACGTGGTCGACCACGTCGCCGAGCTCGTCGACGGAATCCTCGCGGCGCCTGGGCGAACGACCCGCGTGCTCGCCACCAGTCAGCTCCGGCTCGGCGTCGCCGACGAGCTGGTGATCGGACTCGCGTCGCTCGCGCCCGATGACGCCGAAGCGCTGTTCGTCGCGTGCGCCGAGACGGCGCGGCCGGACTGGTCGGTGACCGAGGTGGGTCGTGATCGCCTCGGCCGGCTGGTCGATCGACTGGATCGGCTGCCGCTCACGATCGAGATCGCCGCGACCCGTCTCGCGTCGATGACGTTCGACGAACTCGAACGCGATGTCGAGCGCGTTCTGGAACCCAGCGCTTCGACCGGCCGTGAGCCGCCGCTCGGTGCGCTGCTCCCATGGTCGGCGGATCGGCTCGAGCCCGATCATCGGCGCGTCTTCGTCGACTTCTCGGTGTTTGCCGACGCGGTCTCCGCTCGCGACGCTGCCGCGGTGATCGGCCCGGGGACGTCCGGCGCACTCGCCGAGCTCGCCGACCGATCGCTCCTGTCGGTCGACCGCGACGGTCCCACCGTTCGGTACCGCATGCTCGCCGGTGCCAAGGCCGTGGCGGTACGTCGGCTCGACGGGTTGGACGCCGGCTCCGCCGTGCGCCGCCGCCATGCCGAAGCCGTCGCCGATGCGCTCGAACGTGTCGACGAGGCGCTGCGTTCGAGCGACGAGCCGGCCGCTCGCCGACGGCTCGACGAGATCGATCGCGAGGTCCGTCAGGCCTTCCGGTGGGCGGGTGATCACGCCGTCGGCCTCCTCGAACGGATGAGCGCCGCGCTGCACCTGGCGTCGTACAACCGGTTGTGGTCCGAGCCCGCGGCGTGGGCGGTGGACGCGCTCGCCGCGTCCGACGTCGGGCCGCTCCCGGCGACCCGAACGCTCGTGGCTGCGGCGGAGGCCGGCGCCGGGCACCTCCGGATCGCCCGCAACCTGGCGATCGAGGTGCTGGGCGACACGACCGACTCGCGCCTCGCAGCGAGTGCGCACGAGGTCCTCGCCGACATCGCATTCACCGCTGGTCGGCTCGACGCCGCCGCTCATCACTCGACCGAGCTCGAACGGTTGGGCGTGGAGGTCGCCGACAGCCATCTCGCCGCAATCGCGGCGATCAACCGGTCACGACTGCGAACCCGGCGCGATGACGCCGACGGCGGGTTGGCAGCGGTGCGCCTGCTCGACCGCACCGTGCTGTCGCGGACCGACCTCGCCCGGATCGCGTATGTCGAGGGGACGGCGTTCAGCCGACTCGGTGAGCGGGATCGTGCGGTCGCGTCGTTCGGCCGCGCGATCGACCTCGCAGCATCAGTCGCCAACCCCGTCGTCATCTCGCTCGGTCGCGGTGCACTCGCCGCCGAGCTCGCGCGAGCCGGAGCGACGCGAGCGGCCTACGAGGCCTTTGGCGTGGCGCTGCGCAGCGCGGTCCGCCATGGCAACCTCGTGCACGCCGCGACGATGATGTGCGACCTCGTGACGCTCCTCGTCGCCGATGGTGATCAGCGAGCCGCGACCGTGCTCGCCACGGCAGTGGCGGACGAGGTCGACCGCGCGCCCGACGGCGACGAGCGGTCGCGCCTCGCGTCGGTCCTGGCGCAGGTCGAGTCGGAGGTGTGGCCCGACCGGTTCGCCTCCTGGCAGGCGGAGGGACGTGCACTCGACCTCGACGCCGCCGTGCGGCGCGCCGTTGCGATCATCGAGGGTCACCTCCGCTGACGATCGGCAGCAGCCACGACAGCGGGCGGGCTCAACGTCGGAGCGTTTCGAGCCGATGATGGATTGCCGGGCGTACAGGACGTCGGGCAGAGGAGTGACCACCGTGGACGGCTCGTCCGTCGTGCTCGAACCGACGCACACGTTGACCGTCACCCATCGTGCCGGCAACTACGCCGTTGCCGAATCGGACGCGGATGGCCGAGTCGTCGAGCGCACGCCGTGGTTGCCGGCGCCGGTGTGCCACGACGTGCTCATGCGATACGTCGACGAGACGGTGGCCACGATGCTCATCCGGGAGGTCACCGAGCGTCGCACGGTTCGCCTTCCAGGTCCGGCCGCTCCACCGCTGAGCAGTCGTGCTGCCCGCGACGCCGCCAACCCGCAGGGGACCGGGGTGTTGCGATTGGTGGAGGGATTGCTGTGGGCGACCGTGGCACTCGCCGGCGTGGCGGTGCTCTCGGTCGCTGCGTGGGTGATCTCATCGGTCGTGCGCTGACCGGCGGGTGCGAGGCCCGCCGCGGGCGTATACATAGCCAACAGTTATTCAACTCATATGTTGAATCGTTGTCTCATATCGAATGGTGGTCCGTAGGGTGGCCCGATCAGCCACCCCCCACGGAGGAATCCCCCATGTCGCTCATGAACACCGAGATCAAGCCCTTCACCGCCACCGGCTTCCGCAACGGCGAGTTCGTCGACGTCGACAGCGTCGACCTGATGGGCCGATGGTCGATCTTCTTCTTCTACCCCGCCGACTTCACGTTCGTCTGCCCGACCGAACTCGGTGACCTTACCGATCACTACGCAGATCTGCAGGCGATGGACGTCGAGGTGTTCTCGGTGTCGACCGACACCCACTTCACCCACAAGGCCTGGCATTCGTCGTCCGACACGATCGGCAAGATCCGGTACACGATGCTCGGCGACCCGTCCGGCGTGATCACGAACAACTTCGAGGTCATGCGCCCCGGCGCCGGGCTCGCCGACCGGGCGACCTTCGTCGTCGATCCCGACGGCATCATCCAGGTCATCGAGATGACGTCCGAGGGCATCGGCCGCAACGCCGCCGAACTCGTCCGCAAGATCAGGGCCGCGCAGTACGTCCGCAGCCATCCCGGCGAGGTCTGCCCGGCCAAGTGGGAAGAGGGCGACGACACGCTCGCCCCCAGCCTCGACCTCGTCGGCAAGATCTGACGCCGACCCACCCGACGACGTTCACGTTGTGTCAGCCACAACGTGAACGTCGCGCAGGTTCGAACCCCTCGTGACGGAGAAACCCATGCTCAACGAACAGCTCGCCGCCCAACTGCAGACCCACCTCGCCCGGCTCGTGCACCCCGTGGTGTTCGAGGCATCGCTCGACGACTCCGCGAAGTCGGCCGAGTTGCTCGAACTCCTCACCGAGATCGCATCGCTCTCGGACCTCGTGAGCGTGTCGACCGCCGGAACCGACCATCGCCGACCGTCATTTGCGATCGACCGACCCGCCGGTGACGGCAGCGATCTCGTCGACGGCGTCCGCTTCGCCGCGATCCCACTCGGCCACGAGTTCACGTCGCTCGTGCTCGCCATCCTCCAGGTGGGCGGCGTCGCCCCGAAGGTCACCGACGAGACACTCGCGGCGATCCGCTCGATCGACCGCGATCTCAGCTTCGAGACCTACATCTCGCTGTCATGCCAGAACTGCCCGGATGTGGTGCAGGCGCTCAACGTGCTCGCCGTCGTCAACCCTCGGATCAGCCATGTCGCGATCGACGGTGCGTTGTTCCAGGGCGAGGTGGCGCAGCGTCGGGTGATGGCCGTTCCGACCGTCTACCTGAACGGTGAGGTGTTCGATCAGGGTCGGATGACGATCGACCAGATCGTCGCCAAGCTCGACAGCGGAGCCGAGGCACGCATGGCTGCCGAGATCGACGCACGTGAGGCGTACGACGTGCTCGTCGTCGGTGGCGGCCCGGCCGGCGCTGCGGCCGCCGTGTACGCGGCGCGCAAGGGCATTCGCACCGGCGTCGCGACCGAGCGGTTCGGCGGGCAGGTGCTCGACACGATGGGCATCGAGAACCTGATCTCGGTCCCGAAGACCGAGGGCCCGAAGCTCGCCTCTGCGCTGGAGCAGCACGTGCGCGAGTACGACGTCGACATCATGAACCTGCAGCGCGCGACCCGCGTGGTGCCTGCGGCCGAGGTGGGCGGACTCACCACGGTCGAACTGGCCAACGGGGCCACGCTCTCGGCCCGCACCCTGATCCTCGCGACCGGTGCCCGCTGGCGGAACATGAACGTCCCCGGCGAGCAGGAATACCGCAACAAGGGCGTCACCTACTGCCCGCATTGCGACGGCCCACTGTTCGCAGGCAAGCGCGTCGCTGCGATCGGCGGCGGCAACTCGGGTGTCGAGGCGGCGATCGACCTCGCCGGAGTCGTCGCTCACGTCACCCTGTTCGAATTCATGGGTGAGCTGCGCGCCGACGAGGTGCTGCAGCGCAAGCTGCGCAGCCTCCCCAACGTCGACATCGTGCTCAACGCACGCACCACCGAGGTACGCGGCGACGGTTCGCAGGTCACCGGTCTGGCTTACGAGGATCGCGTGAGTGGCACCCACCACACCCTCGATCTCGACGGCGTGTTCGTCCAGATCGGTCTGCTGCCGAACACCGAGTGGTTGGCGGGAGCGGTCGAACTGAGCGAGCGCGGCGAGATCGTCGTCGACGCCCGCGGCGCCACGTCGTTGCCCGGGGTGTTCGCGGCCGGTGACGCCACCACCGTGCCGTACAAGCAGATCGTGATCTCGATGGGCCAGGGTGCCACCGCTGCACTGTCGGCCTTCGACCACCTGATCCGCACCTCTGCTCCCGAACCGGCGCTGGTCTGACCGGCGCGCAAGGGTCGCGGCCGGCGCATGTGCACCGGCGACTCGGTTCCGGCCGTCAGCTCGTGCCTGGGCGCAGCCGCGCCCGGCTGATCACCCGAGCCGGCCTGCTGCCCACGGGATCATCCTCCTGACGAGGTCATCGAAGGCGGCGACGCCGAGCTCGACGTCGGCCTCCGCCGTGTCCTCGATGTGGGTGTGGGACAGGCCGTGGATCGACGGGACGAACATCATCACGGTGGGGATCCCGGTCCGGGCCATCTCGGCCGAGTCGTGCATCGGGCCCGACGGCATCACCTGGCGCACACCGGAACGCGCCTCCACGATGTCGGCCGCGAAGTCGACCAGGTCGGGCTCGAAGGCGATCGGGTCGATCGACCACAGCGTGTCGATCTCACTGGTCACGCGCTCCTCTGCGGCGATCGTGTCGACGATCGTCTGGAGGCCCGCGACCAGCGCGTCGAGGACGTCACGCGACAGGTGTCGCATGTCGACGCTGAACTCGGTGCGGCCGTTCACCGCCGTGGGCACGCTCGGGTGGACACGCCACACACCGACCGTCGTGAACGCATCGTGTTCGAGCCCGAGGTCGCGGATCGCGACGGCCATGCGGGCCGCGGCGATCGTGGGGTCGCGGCGCAGCGGGATCGGGGTCGCACCGGCGTGACACGCCTGACCCTGCAGCCGCACCAGCCGGCGCTCGACGCCGAGGATGCCGTGCAGCGCGGCGAGTCGGAGCCCGGACGCCTCGAGGATCGGGCCCTGCTCGATGTGCAGTTCGGCCGACGCGACGATCGACGAGTGGACGTCGCCGGCGGTGAGCGCCGTCTCGAGCTCGACGCCGTGCTCGCGCACGACCTCGGCCAGCCGGCGCCCCTGATTGTCGACGAGGTCGCGCACGGCGTCGATCTCGAGCGTCCCCGACACCGCCGCCGAGCCGAACAGCGAGCGACCGAAGCGGGCGCCCTCCTCATCGGCCCAGTCGACGACGCTGATCGAGACGGGCAGCTCGACACCGTCGCGGTACAGGCCACGCAGCACCTCCGCGCCGGCGAGCACACCGAGGGAGCCGTCGAGCCAGCCCCCGTTCGGCACCGAGTCGAGGTGGCTGCCGAGCACGATCCGTTCGGGACGGGCCCCCGGCAGGGTGACCCACAGGTTGCCGGCCGGGTCGATCGTGGTCTCGACGGGCACGCCTTCGAACGTGGAGGCGAACCACTCGCGGGCGCGCACCCAGGGTTCGGTCCAGGCGAGTCGGGCGCTGCCGAGCGGCGGGCCGTCGGACGGGCGCCCTCCCACGGTCTGGGGGATGCCGTCGACGGGTTGTGAGGTGAGTGACCGCAGTTCGAGCAGGTCGGCGACGACGCGGGCGGGATCAGCGGGCATCCGCAGGTTCTACCCGGTCGCGACCCTGCCCGTCACGCGTACGCTGCACACGCAGGCGTGCGGTCGCTGGCGTGGATCGCTCGCGCCCGACAGACCGTCGCTGCGCTCTCGCGAGTCGGCTGAATCGCTCAGCCCGGGACGCGTGCAACCGCGATCGCGGAGAGGCCGGTCGGCAGGTTCATCCGCGTCAGGATCGCCCGCTCGGCCCGCGCCAGACCACCGAACGCACCGGCGAGCCCCGACTCGTTGCGGCCGACGTCGCTCGTCTCCTTACCCCGCTCCACCACGGCCAGCAGCGCCGCCGGTGGAACCAGGAAGGTGTAGGCCCCCGTTGAGCGCAGCACGTCGGCACCGGCCTCGTCGAGCATCGCTGCGAGATCGCGACGACTGAACCGGCGGGCCGTGTGGGTGACCCGGTCATGGCCACGCCGCAGCCACCGGACGCCGGGCTCCATCAGGCACACGATCCCGCCCGGCCGGGTGACACGGACGAGTTCGCTCACGGTCGACGCCGGGTCCCGGTTCATCCGGTGGCACAGGGCCGTGACGCACAGGACCGCATCGAACGACCCGTTCGGGTGGGGGAGGTGGTTGAGGTCGGCGATGACACCGACGTAGCCGGGCGTCTCGATGGCGAATCGCACGCTCTGCTCGTCGACGTCGTCGACGGCGGTCTGCCCTCTCGCCGCGAGCCACGACCCAGTGGCGCCCGAGCCGCCCGCGGCATCGAGGTACCGGGTAGCGGGACCGACCGGGGGCAGATGCGGCGCCACCAGCTGCTCCAGCAGCGCCCGGGTCGACCGGTACCACCAGTGACGATTGCCGGCCTCGGCCATCCGTCGGTACTCGTCGACATCCATCGGCCGACACCGTAGGTCTCGGGCAGCATCGTTGCCGTGCAACCCGTGGAGGCGTGCCGGCGTGCTGTCGCGCGCGTCCCTGGCCAGGCGCGAGCTGTATTGTCCCGCGGCATGCGCCCTGGTGGTCGCTCGAACGACGACTGGGCGGGTGTGACGTGTGTGGTCACAGGCGGGCTCGGATTCATCGGTGTCAACCTCGCCCGTGCACTCGTGGACGGTGGGGCGACGGTGCGCGTGGTCGATGCGCTCGTCCCCGATCACGGCGGCCGGGCCGATCACCTCGACGGCGTCGCCGTCGAGGCGGTGCTGGTCTCCGACATCGCCGGGCCGCTCGTCGGTGAACTGCTCGACGGCGCCGACGTCGTGTTCAACGTCGCCGGTCAGGTCAGCCACACGGCCTCGATGCGTGACCCCCAGCAGGACCTGTATCTGAACGCGACCAGTCACGCGACGTTCCTCGACACCGTGCGGCGGGTGGTGCCGGGTGCCAGGGTGGTGTACACCTCGACGCGCCAGGTCTACGGCCGGTCGTCGGCCGCCGTGGTCGACGAGTCGCACCCCGCCAACCCGGTCGACGTCAACGGCGTCGCGAAGCTCGCCGGGGAGCAACTCCACATGGTGTACGCCCACGCCCACGGCCTGGCCTGCACCGCGCTCCGCCTCACCAACGTGTACGGCCCGCGCCAGCGCCTCACGAGCGACGACCTCGGCTTCCTGCCGGTCTTCCTGCGCCGGGCGCTCCAGGGGGAGGAGATCCTCATCTACGGCGACGGTCTCCAGCGGCGCGACTGCCTCCATGTCGACGACGTGATCGTCGCCCTCCTCGCAGCCGTCGACGATCGGGCGGTCGGCCAGGTCTTCAACGTCGGCCACACCAACACGTACGCGCTGCGCGAGATCGCGTCGATGATCGTCGAGGCCGTCGGCTCGACCGGTGGGATCGGGCTCGTCCCGTGGCCCGACGATCGCGCTCGCATCGACATCGGTTCGTTCCACACGGGGAGTGCCCGCATCGCCGACGTGCTCGGCTGGCGTGCCACCGTCGAGCTCGCCGCCGGGATCCGCGACACCGTCGCCTTCTACCAGGAGCACGGGTGCTACCTGTCGTCGACCTGAGCCGCCGAGGGGCTCGCTACGCGGACGCCTTCGCGGCGGACGCCTGCCGGATCGCCACCAGCGGGCAGTTCCTGCTCGGCCCCGAGCTCGACGCGCTCGAACGCGAGCTCGCCACGTATGTCGGCGCTCGGTTCGCGGTCGGCGTGGCGTCGGGTGCCGGCGCATTGCAGCTCGCGCTCGAATCGGCCGGCATCGGCCGTGGCGACGATGTGCTCATCCCCGGATTCACGGCCGTCCCGACTGCGTCGGCGGTCCTGGCGGCCGGGGCGCGCCCCGTTCTGGTCGACGTCGACGCCGACACCGCGTGCGTCACGCCCGCAGCGATCGCGGCGGCGCGCACACCAGCCACGCGAGCGGCGATCGTCGTCCACCTCTACGGATACATCGCCGACCTTCCCACCCGCCTGTCGGAAGGCCCCGACGATCTGATCGTGATCGAGGACGTCGCCCAGGCGACCGGCGCTCACCGTGGGCCGCTGACGTCGACGGCCGCGGCCTACAGCTTCTATCCGACGAAGAACCTCGGCGGCATCGGCGACGGGGGCGCGGTCCTCACCGACGACGAGACGATCGCCGCTGCGGTGCGCCGGCGCCGCGTGCACGGCATGACCGAGCTGTACCGCCATGAGGACGTGTCGCAGAACTTCCGGATGTCGGAGTTGGAATCGGCGTGGCTCCGGCTCGCGCTGCCGGGTCTCGACGACGACGTCAGGGCTCGGCGCCGGATCGCTGCGACGTATCGCTCGGCGGCACCGCACCTGCGTTGGCAGCAGTCCCAGGAGGAGCACGGGTACCACCTCTGCGTGTTCCGCAGTCGGGAGCGCGAGGCCGATCGCGGTCGGCTCGCCGATGCCGGCGTGGGCACCGCGATCCACTATCCGGCGGCGCTCACGCAGCAGCCCGCCTACCGGGCCATGTTCGCCGGGTCGCACTGCCCCGAGTCGGAGGCGTGGGCGCGCGAGTGTGTCAGCGTGCCCTGCTTCCCGGAGATGACCGACGACGAGATCGCGCTCGTCGCCGACGCCCTGGCGTCGCTCCCCGGGGACGAACCTGCATGACCGGGACCGATGTCCGCAGCGTGTCGGTCGTGTTCCCCTGCTACAACGACGCGCACACCATCGGCGGGTTGATCGACGATGCCCACGGCACCCTCGCCCCGCTCGTCGCCGACGTCGAGGTGGTCGTCGTCGACGACGGTTCGTCCGACGGATCGGGGCCGCTGCTCGACGAGCTCGCCGCGGAGCGGCCGTGGTTGCGCGTCGTCCACCACGCCACCAACGGCGGGTACGGGAGCGCGCTCATCAGCGGCTTCAGCGCTGCCCGGAACGACTGGATCTTCTACACCGACGGCGACGCGCAGTACGACGCCCGCGAGGTCGCCGTCCTGCTGCCACTCGCCACCGCCGACGTCGACATCGTGCAGGGCTACAAGATCGGACGTGGCGATTCCTGGTACCGCAAGGTGATCGGTCGCACCTACCACCACGTCGTGCGGCTGCTGTTCCGCTTGCGGGTGCGTGACACCGACTGCGACTTCCGGCTCTTCCGCCGGCACCTGTTCAGCGATCGCCCGCTGCGGTCGACCAGCGGTGTGATCTGCGTCGAGATGATGTTCCGGTTCGAGCGCGCCGGCGCCCGCTTCGTCGAGGCGCCCGTCCACCACTATTTCCGCCCGCACGGGAAGTCGCAGTTCTTCCGGGTGCCGGCGATCTGGCGCAGCGCTCGCCAGCTCGTCGCGCTCTGGTGGGAGGTGGTCGTCCGTGACCGCTGACGCCGCGGAGCCGCGGCGATCGGCACCGGCCTCCCTGCTCGTCGCGCTCGACCGCATCGACCGCGACGATGTCGCGCGCGCAGCGATGTGGCTGGTGTGGCCGTTCGGCATCGCCGTGCTGGTCTGGGCCGGGCGCGACCAGTGGTTCATCCGCGACGACTGGGCGTTCCTGTTCTCCCGTGACCGCTTCCGCGAGGTCGGCGGCATCGACTCGATGCTGCTGGAGCCGCAGGACGGTCACTGGATGACGTGGCCGATCCTCACTTTCCACGCCATTCGGGCGGTGTTCGGCATCGGCTCCTACCTGCCGTACCTGATCGTGTTGTGGCTCACCCACGTCGGCATCGTGCTGCTCGCCCGGGGGTGGATGCGCCGCCTCGGCGTGTCCGCGTGGACCACCACCTTGATGACGGCGGTGCTGTTCGTGTTCGGGGCCGGGTGGGAGAACCTGCTCTTCGCCGTCCAGATCGTCTACAACTTCTCGCTCATCGCGTTCCTCGCGCACATGCTGCTCGTCGATCACGACGGCCCGGTCGATCGCCGCGACTGGGCGGGTGCGGGCATCTCGCTGATCGGTGTCTCGTCGTCGGGGTTCGGGCCGTTCTTCGGCTTCGGCGTCGGCGTCCTGTTGGCGTTGCGACGCCGGTGGACCGCTGCGGCCGTCGCCGTCGTGCCACAGGCTCTCGCCTGGTCGTGGTGGTGGCTCACGTGGGGCGCCGACCCCGCTGGCGCGCCCGGCAACGCCGGCCCGCGTTTCGTCGTCTCGTTCGTCCAGCGCGGGGTCTGGTCGACGTTCAGCAGCCTCACCGGCACCGGCATGCTCGGCTGGTCGGCGTTCCTGCTGTGCGTCGCGATGATCGTGTGGCCCGCCACCGGCGCCGCCCGACGCGTGCCGATGATCGCGTTCGTCGCCACGGTGTTGGCGATGTTTGCCGGCATCGGGCTGCGCCGCGAGGTGTTCGGGATCGAGGCAGGCGGCTGGCCGCGCTACCAGTACATGGCGGCGATGATGGTCGCACCGGTGCTCGCCGTCGGCCTCGACCAGGCGCGACGGTTCGCATCGTGGGCGCCGTGGATCCCACGCGTCATCCTCGTGGTCGCGCTCGGACGTAACACCGTGTGGATGGGGAACGGCGCCGACTACTGGTCGGGGTTGGCGGACGACGATCGGCGCATCTTCTCGCTGGTGGCCGGTTCCCCCGCCCGTGCCGCAGTGCCGCCCGACGGCTACATGAGCGACATCAGCCCCGACGTGCAGATCCGGAACCTGCCCGACCTCGTCGACGCCGGCGCGATCACGCCGATCGAGCCGGCGACGCCGGATGACCAGGCCGCGCTCGACGGCGCTATCCAGCGGGCGCGGGAGACCGGCTTGCTGCCGACCCCGACGCCGTGACGATCACGGCGACCGCGTCCGCGAGCGCATCGACGAATCGGTCGCAGTCGTCGTCGGTGATCGCCGCCGACAACGCCATGTAGCCGCGGGCGGCGAGGTAGATCCCCCGGTGCAGCAGCTCGTGCAGGAGCAGCTCCTTGAGGTGCGGGTCGGAGTCGGCGAGGTCGGACGGTGAGCGCACCGGCCCGTTCACCGTGTGGATGGTCATCAGCGAACCCATGCCCGTGATCGACATCGGGAGCCCCGACTCGGCGAGCACCGCGGCGATCCGTTCCTGGAGACGCTCACCGCGCGCGTAGAGCGCGTCGAGCACCTCGGGTGTGAGCAGCTCGCCGAGCGCCGCGGCACCGGCCGCCATCGTCACGACGTTGTTGTTGAAGGTGCCGCCGTGGGTGAGCGTGCCGCCCGCAGCCGGGTCGAAGGCATCCATCACGTCCGCGCGCCCGCCGAACGCGCCGAAGGTCATGCCACCGGCGAGGTACTTGCCGAGCGTCGTGAGATCCGGGGTGACGCCGAGGCGCGCCTGGACCCCTCCCGCGCTCATGCGTGACGTCATCACCTCGTCGAACACGAGCAGCGCACCGGTCTCGTCGCAGCGGGTGCGCAACGCTGCGAGGAACTCCCGTGTGGCGGGGATGCAGCCGGCGCCGCCCATCATCGGCTCCACCATCACCGCGGCCACCGACGCGTCGATCGCGGCCACTGCGCCGTCGACGTCGTTGAACTGCATCCGGACGAAGTCGAACGGCGCGAGCAGCGCGTCACCGCCGTGGCCGAAGTAGAGGAGACCGCCGTGATACGCGGCGTCCATCACGACGATGCGGTCGCGACCGGTGTGATGCCGTGCGAGCTGGATCGCCATCAGATTGGCCTCGGTGCCCGAGTTGGTGAAGCGCACCTTGTCGATCGACGGGAAGCGACCGCACACCGCCTCGGCGAACCGGATCTCGTCGACGTGCACTCCGCCGAAGCTCCACCCACGGTCGAGCGCCGCGTGGACGGCCGCGGCGACCGGCGTGGGGTCGTGACCGAGCAGCCCGGCCGAGTAGTCGCCCAGGAAGTCGATGTACTCGTGCCCGTCGACATCGAGGATCCGCGACCCGTGCGCCGAGGCGATGCGGAACGGGAACGGGGCGATGTCGAGCACCGAGCGCGTCGAACCGCCCGGCATCACCTGCCTGGCCCGCTCCCAGAGTTCGAACGATCGCGGCCGGAGGCTTGTGTACCGGTCGTGAGCAGGGGCGACGAGGTGCTCGAACGGCGACATGACGCCATCATCGCCGATCCGGTGGCCCTGTTCGCACGCCGGAGTGAGTAATCCCTACTCATGACACCACGCACCGCTCACTCGCACGATGTCGACAACTGGCGGGGCCAGGTGTGTCACCTGAAGGGCGGAGAGCACGATGCATGGACATCCCACGAACACCTCGACCGGCGCGCGGGGGCGCGCTCGGCGGCGGCTCGGCGCGCTGCTGCCGGTGGCGG
>JALHOG010000070.1 GCA_022843125.1 Ilumatobacteraceae bacterium | reverse complement strand
CGGTGGCGACCCTCGAGGGGTTCTTCCCGTACGGCGCCGCGAAGGCGGGGCTGGTCGGGCTGACCCGGAACATGGCGCTCGACTACGGCCCGTGGGGCGTGCGCGTGAACGCCGTGTGCCCTGGCTTCACCCGCACCCGGCTCGTCCAGGAGTCGATCGACCGCAACCGCGATCCCGCAGCGGCGGAGGCCGCGATGGTCCGCGGCGTCGCGCTCGGCCGGATCGCCGAACCGGCCGAGGTGGCGGCCACGATCGCCTTCCTCGCATCCGATGACGCGAGCTACGTGACGGGGGCATCGTTGCTCGTGGACGGCGGCCTCACCGCACGTCGCGCCGGTTGAACGCCGCCTGACTCCTCAGTCAGTCGGCGTGGCAGAATCGACACGTGACGACGATCGCCGCGCTCGAACCGACGGACCGCTCGTTGAAGGTGCGTTGGGTCGACGGCGCCCAGTCCGAGTACCCCTGGCTCTGGCTCCGCGACCACGACGCCGCAGCGCTGCATCCCGTGACACAGCAGCGGCAGTTGTTCACCGCCGGCGTTCCGAGCACGTTGCACGGCAGCGAGGTGTCACTGGTGGACGGTGGCGTGCGGGTCGCCTGGAGCGACGGCTCGGCCCCCTCGATACTGTCGGCCGAGTTCCTCGACCGCTTCCGCACCGCCGCGCCGGCGCGCATCTCGCTCCCGGCCGAGCGCGTGCTCTGGGACCAGGAGTCGATCGCCGAGCAGTGGCCCACCGTCGAGTACGACGACGTGATGGCCGGCGACCCAGGCATGCACGCCTGGATGAGGCAGGTCGCCACGTACGGGTTCTGCGTCGTCACCGGCACCCCGGCCACGATCGAGGCCACCAAGGAGCTGATCGAGCGCATCGGCTACATCCGCGAGACGATCTTCGGTGGCTTCTGGGACTTCCAGGCCGACCTCGCCAAGGCCGACACGGCCTACACGAACATCGAGTTGCTCCCCCACACCGACGGCACCTACAGCCACGACGCACCCGGGCTGCAGCTCCTGCACTGCCTGGCGTTCGACGGCGAGGGTGGGCAGTCGACGATGGTCGACGGCTTTCGCATCGCTGCCGAGCTGCGCTCCGGCCAGCCGGACCACTACGAGACCCTGTCGACGGTCCAGGTACCCGGCCAGTACATCGGCGACGGCGCCCACCTGATGGCCAGCCGCCCCGTGTTCCGCCACGACCAATCGGGCGAGCTGGTCCAGGTGTCGTTCAACAACGCCGACCGGGCGCCATTCCTCCTGCCCGCCGACGACATGGAGCGCTTCTACGCGGCGCTACGCGCGTTCGAGGCGCTCGCCAACGACCACCGCCTCCAGTGGCGGCGTGTGAACCCGCCGGGCGACGCGATGCTGTTCGACAACTGGCGCGTGCTGCACGGCCGCACCGCCTACACCGGTCATCGCCACCTGTGTGGTGCGTACGTCAACCGTGAGGACTACGAGAGCCGCCTGCGCCTCGCGCTCGCCGCCACCTGACAGCGATCGGGCGAGGCGGGTTCCCTACGCTGCCCGCCATGAGCGCCAACCTGCGGATGTACACCACGGTCGTGTTCGGCTTCGAGCACGTGCTGCAACTCGTCCCGGCCGACACCTGGGACCGGCCGTCGCCCTGCGAGGGGTGGACCACCCGCGACGTCGCCGGCCATGCGATGGGCGTCGTCAACAACGTGGCCGCCAGAGGAGGCGTCGGCACCGTTCTCGACCCGTTCGGCGACGTGGGCGCGATCGCGGGCGACGATCCGCTCTCGACGTTCCGGGGCATCCGCGATCGCTACCTCGAGGCCACCGATCGCCCGGGGGCGCTGCAGACCGTGATCACCTCGTCGGCGGGCGAGGTGACGCTCGACCGCTACATCGGGATGATGATCGCCGACACCCTCGTCCACACCTGGGACGTCGCCCGTGGCGCCGGCCTCGACGTCGAGCTCGAACCGGCAGCGGTGCAGCACGTCTACGCCGACTACCTGAGCCGCGACGAGGACACGATGCGCAAGCCCGGCCGCTTCGACACCGCGATCACGATCGACGACGCCGCCGACGCGCAGACCCGTCTGATCGCCTTCACCGGCCGAGACCCGCACTGGGGTGCGTGACCACCTCACCGGCGGCCATCACCATCGTGAGGCGGGTGAGGGTGGTGATGTCGTCGAGCGGGTTGTCGGCGCACGCGATGACGTCGGCGTGGGCCGCTTCACGCAGCGAGCCGAGGTCGGGCTGACGCAGCAGACGGGCGGCGTTGACGGTGGCGGTGCGGATCGACTCGACCGGCGAGAGGCCGCACTGCTCGACCATGAACACGCACTCGTGGGCGTTCATGCCGTGGTGGTTGCCCGGCGTCCCGGCGTCGGTGCCCATCGCGATCGGCACCCCCAGCTCGTTGGCACGGCGCACCGCTGCGGCGTGGATGTCGTTGAACGCCTCCATCCGTTCGAGCAGGTGGGGCGGCATCGTGGCCACGACCGCGTCATCGCGGAACAGCAGCTCGCCCGCGCAGATCGTCGGCACGAACGACGTCCCGCGCGCTGCCATCTTGCGCAGCACCTCGTCGTCGGCGAACGTGCAGTGCTCGATCGAGTCGGCACCGGCGTCGACCGCGTTGTGGATCCCGGCGAGCGCGTGGCAGTGGGCCGCCACGTGCTTGTGGTTGGCGTGAGCGATCTCGACCGCTGCCTGCAACTCCTCCAGGGTGAACTGGATCGCGCGGGCGTCCTCGGTCTCCGATGACAGGAGCGCGCCGGTCGCCATGACCTTGATCAGATCGGCGCCTCGCGCGAGCTGGCGGCGGGCCGCGGCCCGCACCGCGTCGGCGCCGTCGGCGACGTCGTACATCCCGGGGTAGTAGTCGGCCGTGGACGTGGTGATCGACAGCAGCTTGCCCGCCAGGAACATCCGCGGGCCGCGCAGGGTGCCGGCGCGGATCGCGTCGCGCACGTCCATCTCGACGTAGTTCCAGCCGCCGACGTCGCGCACCGTGGTGATGCCTCCGAGCAGGGTCCGCTCGGCAGCCGCCGCGGTGTACAGCGCGACGGCGGCATCGGAACGAGCAGCGGCCTTGGCCGGATCGCCGGCGTCGGTGGGCTGGGTGAGGTGCACGTGGCAGTCGATCAACCCGGGGAGCAGCCACATGCCCGAGACGTCGATCACGTCGGTCGCGTCGGTCGCGTCGGCGGTACCCGGGCGGTGAGTACCGTCGGAGATCGTGACGATGCGCCCGCCGTCGATGCCGAGGTCGGCGCGGCGGAACGTCCCCGACTCCGTGTCGAACACCTGCCCACCGACCAACCAGCGCATGACCGCACCATACGTGACGCTGGCGGTCGCTCTCGTCGTGCTCGTGACCTCGGCCGGCGGGTGCCGGCAGCGGCTGGAAGGGCCGGTACCGACGCCCGTCGAGTACGGCGCCGAGGCGCTCCCGGCGGGCTCGACCACCGCCGGGGTGGACGCGGTCTACGTGCGCCCCGCCGGCGAGCAATGCCATCGACTCCTCCGTCTCCAGACCGACGGGACTGCCTTCACCCTCGAGCGGTGCTTCGCCTCGGATCTGGACGCGCTGGCGTCCGACGCATCCGCGTGGGCGCTCGAGCAATCCGGCGACTACGCGTACCGGGACGGGACGTTGCTGGTGCGCGTCGTCGAGTGGGACTGGCTCGGCGGGGAGTTCGTGTTCCACGAGTGGGACGTGACGTACTGCACGACTGAGCTCAGCGGCTCAGAGCAGCAGTCGCCCGGGACGGCGAGCACCGTCGAGTACGAGTTGCTGACCGGTTCGAGCCCGCCCGGCGCCGCTCCCTGCCGCCTCGGCTGACCCGATCAGAAGGTGACGCCACCGGGGCGGATGCCGGTGACGGGGGGTGCCTCGCCGGCGGTGCTGAACCGGTCGCGGAGGTGGCCGGTGTCGTTGTAGCAGCGCACGATCCAGCGATCGGCCGCCACGACGAGGTGGGTGATCGATGCGTTGTCGGCACCCGTGAACGCGAACCCGGTCGACCCGGTGGCGATGTTCATGATCTGGCCGATCACGCCGCCATGCACGACGACCATGACGACCTCGTCGGGGTGGGCCGCGGCGATCCGTTCGATGCCGGCGCGCACGCGATCACGGAAGTCGTCGTCGGGTTCGGCGCCCGGGATCACGTCCCAGCGACCGAGCTCGAACATCGCAACGGCGATGGGGTCGGCGTCGATCACCTTGCGGCGCAGCTCGCCGCCCTCCCACTCCCCGAGGAACACTTCGCGCAGGTCGCGTTCCACCCGCGGCGTCAGGCCGAGCCGTTCCGCGAGGGGCGCCGCGGTCTGATGCGTGCGCTGCAGGGAGGTCACGTAGATCGCGGCGATCCGCTCGCCGCTCGCGACCAGTCGATCGGCGACGCGCTCGGCCTGCTCGTGCCCTTCCTCCGCGAGCGGGGGGTCACCGTGGCCGTCCATCAGCGGGAACGCCTCTCCCTCGAATGCTGGCGCGGACTCGCCGTGACGGACGACGAGCAGCTCCGCGGCTCCGGGGGGCGGCGTGAACCGGTGCTGGCGGAACTGGCGCGGCCCGGCCTCGGCCGCAGTGGCGAGCTCTGACGGTTCCACCACGCCCGACACGGGGGCCGGGGTGGCATGCGGGGTGGCGTGGGGGTCGGAGGGGCTGCCTGGAGCGTCGGTCACGGCCGCCGAACATATCGGTGCGTCCGGAGCGAGGAGGCAGCCGGACGACGACGTAGCGTCACCGGCCGTGCCACCGGCAGGCAAACCACTCCGTCCGAGCTCGCTGGTGCTGGCGGCGTACGTGGCGAACTGCGCCGTCGCCTGGTTCCTGAACGGGCTCGGAGCGGTGCTGCCCGACCTCGAGGAGGACATCGGACAGCGTGCGAGCGCCTACCCACTGCTGCCCGGGGCCGTGCTCCTCGCGTGGGGCATCGTGATCACCCGCCGGCACCGCGGCGCCGCGCCCAGCTCCCCGCACGCACCGCTGATGATCGGAGCGACGGTGGGCCTCACCGCGTCGGTGTTGGTCATGGGCATCACCAACTGGTGGTGGGTGAGCGCGCTCGGTGGTGTGGCCGCCGCGTACACAGCCGCCACCTTGATCCGGATGCTGCCCGCGACGATCGCGATGGCGCGGCCGGACGACACCGAGCTCGTGATGGTGCGGGCGAACGCGTGGGCGAGCATGGCGAGCATCACTGCGCCGCTCGCGATCGGCGCGGCGATCGCCGTCGGGTTCGGGTGGCTCCCGGGGATGGCGCTGCCGATCGCTCTCGCTGCGTTCGTGGTCGCGATCACGGCACGCCCGCTCCCCCACGAGACCGCCGGCCCGTCAGCCGAACTCGACGCAGGCGCAGCCGTGCCCCCGCTGGCGACCTGGTGGCGCGAGATCACCGTGCTCACGATGTGCATCACGGTCGAGTTCTGCTTCGCGTACTTCGCGGCGACCTACCTCCACGACGAGCTCGGCATGTCGACCGC
The DNA here is from genome assembly GCA_022843125.1 of Ilumatobacteraceae bacterium. Taxonomy (GTDB): domain Bacteria; phylum Actinomycetota; class Acidimicrobiia; order Acidimicrobiales; family Ilumatobacteraceae; genus Ilumatobacter. The sequence goes on along the minus strand of JALHOG010000070.1, from coordinate 22,730 downwards.
CGGCGCCGCGGCGGGCGCCGCCGCGTGGGGCGTCGGGATGACGATCGGGCGGTTCGTCGTGAGCGTGCGGCCGGCACCGCGGTCGATCGTCCCGAGCGTCGTGCTGATCGGTATCGGATTCGTGCTGCTGTGGGGGGTCGGCGAGCCGGTTGCCGCGATCGTCGGGATCGGCATCGCCGGCCTCGGGGCGGCGCCGCTCTACCCCACCCGCATCACCGCGCTGCTCGCACGCTTCCCCGCATCACCGGATCAGGGGGCGACCCGCGGCGGTATCGCCTCCGGGATCGCGCTCGTCGGCGCCCCGGCGTTGATGGCGGGCCTGCGGGCCCTCACCGACGTGCGCATCGCCTACCTGACGGTGCCGGTGCTGCTCGTGCTGCTGCTCGTCCTCGCGAAGCCGGTGCCGGTGGCGGCCCGCCGCCAACCGGCCCCCGTCTGAGGGCCGTCAGCCGCGTCCGACGAACGGCATCTGGGCCGCCATCACGGTCATCGTGAGCACGTTCGCCTCGGGCGGCAGGCTCGCCATGTAGGCGATCGCCCGCGCGACGTCGTCGGTGTTCATGCGCGCTTCGGGCATCACGCCGCCGTCGGGCTGCAGCACACCCTGGGTCATCCGTTCGGTCATCGGGGTGGCGGCGTTGCCGATGTCGATCTGCCCGCACGTGATGCCGAACGGGCGGCCGTCGAGCGCGATCGACTTCGTCAGCCCGGTCATCGCGTGCTTCGTCGCCGTGTACGGCGCCGAATGCGGGCGCGGGGTGTGGGCGGAGATCGATCCGTTGTTGATGATCCGACCGCCCGACGGCGACTGGCGCTTCATCAGCGCGATCGCCCGCTGGGCACACAGGAACGCGCCGGTGAGGTTGGTGTCGACGACCGCCCGCCACTGCTCGAGGGTGAGGTCCTCCAGGGGGATCGGCGGGGCGCCGGTGCCGGCGTTGTTGAACAGCAGGTCGAGCCGGCCGTACCGCTGCCCGATCGTGCCGAACATCGCGTCGACCGAGCCCGGGTCGGCGACGTCGGACTGGATCGCCATGTGCCCGGCCACCGTGATCGCCGGATCGGCGGCGATCGCATCGAGCGCGTCGTCGAGCGGTTCGAGCCGCCGCCCGGCGAGCACCACGGTGAACCCGTCACGCGCCAACGCCAGTGCCGACGCCCGCCCGATCCCCGTCCCCGCCCCCGTGATCAACGCCACTCGCATGAGCGAACCGTAGAGCCTCCATTCATTCCGGTCGCGGGATCGCCTGCTGGAAGCGGCGACCTCACGCGATGAAGACGGTCGTGTCGTGACTGAAGTAGGCGGCGGCCGGGTTCAGACGGCGCAGCCGATCCAGGGAGGCCATCCCTCGAGCGAGGAGCGAGGTGTCGTGCATGTCCTCGGGTAGCACCGTGCCGTCGGTGAACTCGCCGCAGGTGTAGCAGCACTGACCGACGATGACCTCGACCCGATCGTCGTTGCGGACGACCACCGACTGGTGCCCAGGGGTATGGCCCGGCGTCGCCACCACCGACACACCCGGTGCGATCTCGGCATCACCGTCGATCACACGGCGTCGCTCGTCGGCGATCTCGGCCCACTCCGGGATCGTGAACATGGGCAGCCGGGCCGCTTCGAGTTCGGCGGCCTGGACGTACACGGGCACGCTCGGCAGCATGCGGTTCTGCCCACAGTGGTCGAAGTGGAGATGGGTGTTGACGATCGCGACGACATCTCGTTCGTCGACGCCCACCGAGTTCAGTGCGTCGACCAACGGCGTCGCCGTTGGTCGGTACATCTCGTTGAGGAGGTCGTGATCGGTCGCAACGCCGGTGTCGACGACGACCGCACCGTCGGGATGAGTGACGACGAAGCCCTGGATCACACAGCTGCCTTCCGCAGCTCGGGGATGGAACGCGGGCAGCTGCACCGAGCCGAGGATCAACGTGCGGATCGACAGGTCCATGCCCCAGTCTGACCGCGGTGTCGTCGCAGTCGTGGAAGAGCGTGGTGAAGTCGCACACCACTTCGACGTCGCGGCCACGCAAGGTGAACCCGAACCTGGGCTCGATGCTGTCGACCAGGATCCAGCTGTCGGCCTGATCGTGACGAACCGGCGACGGCTCCCCGCACAGGTGCACGACTCGTCCTGTGGGACACGGTACGGGGACGTCAGTTCCAGGGATCGACGACGTCGAGTCCGTCGAAGCGCTGGAAGTCCTGGACATCTCGGGTCACGACGGTCATGCCGTGAACCAACGCTGTGGCGCCGATCAGCGCGTCACGGAACGGCGCGAGGTCCGGGACGTGGAGGGCGGCGGCGCGGCGGGCGACGCGCTCGTCCATCGCGAGCACTCGATTCGTGAACACGGCGGCCACGCTCCGATCGAGCCATTCACGAAGCACCGCGCCCTGCCCTGGGTCGGAACGCTCCTTCAGCAGCACGCCGTGTTCGAGTTCGTGGACGGTGATCGCTGAGATGAACCACGCGACCGACGGCGTCCGTTCGGCCCACGCGGCCACGCCCGGGTTCGCCTTGCCGCTCCGAACCTTGCGGAGTTCGGACACGATGTTCGTGTCGAGCACGAACATCAGTCGAACGACGCAGGCCGAGCGGCGTCGGAGCGCTTCACCACCGCGAACTCGACGCCCTCGACCCCCGCCGGTTCGGCGAGCAGATCGAGCGCCCGGTGAGGTCCGACGAGTTCCTGATACGCGTCGAAGGTCATCAGCACGTGTGCGGGCCGGCCCCGATCGGTGATGTACACCGGACCGTGCTCAGCCGCCTTCTTCGCACCGCTGGTGTCCTGGTTGAACTCGCGGCTGGTCATCCGTGTCGTCATCGGCGCTCCTCATGTAGCCACATCTCTACATTACGGATGACATCGTGGGCCGGCAACCCCAACACATCGTGAGGGTCGACGTCGGTGGTGGGGCGGCCTCGACCCTGGCCGACCCGTCCGCCTAGGTTTCGTCCGTGCTGACGATGCCCGCAGTGCGGCTGGTCGCGGCGTCCGGCGTGTCCAACCTGGGTGACGGTGTGTGGGCCGCCGCGCTCCCGTTGCTGGCTGCGGCGACGACCTCGGATCCACTCGCGGTTGCAGTCGTGTTCGCTGCCGGTCAGCTGCCGTGGCTGGCGGTCGCCGTCTGGGGAGGTGGTGTCGTCGATCGCACGAATCGCGTGCGGCTCCTGCAGCGCGCCAACGCGCTCCGAGCTGCGCTGGTGCTCGTGCTGGCGGTGGCAGTCGCCGTCGCCGAGGTCGGCGTCGGCCTGCTGATCGCCGCGGCGGTGGTGGTCGGCGCGTGCGAGGCCATGGTCGACACCACCACAGAGGCGCTGGTGCCTGCGATCGTCGAGCCGACGGATCTCAGCAGCGTCAACGGGCGGCTCCTCGCGGCGCAGATCACCGGGAACGAGTTGGTGGGTCCGGCGCTCGGTGGCGTGCTGTTCACGATCGGAGCGTCGGTGCCGCTGTTCGCCAACGCCTCGTTGTTGGCCGTGGCCGTGGTCCTGCTCCTGGCGGTGCCGGTGGCGCTCGGGTTCGTGGGCCGGCCATCCGAGGTCGCGTCGATGCGTTGGCGGGACGGCTTCGTGATGTTGCGAACCGACCCGCGCCTGCGCGCCGTCACCCGAGCGAGCGCGTGGTTGGCAGCGATCGATGCCGCCTGGTTCGCATTGCTCGTGCTCGTGGTGCAGCGACAACTCGGGGTGGGTGGCGTCGGCTTCGGCGTGCTGCTGGCCGTGGGCGCACTCGGCGGACTGCTCGGCGCCGCGCTCGCCGAACGGTGCGACGACCTTCCGCTGTCGAGCATCGGCGGATCGGCGTTCAGCGCAATGGGCGTGTGCCTGCTGCTGCTCGCACTCGTGCCGAACCTGCCGACGACCCTTGTCGCCCTGGTGGTGACGAGCGGCGCCTTCGCACTGTGGAACATCGCCAGTACGACGACGAGGCAGACCATCGTGCCTGCGGCGTCGCTCGGGAGGATCGCCGCCGGCTACCGAGGCGTCGTCATCGCCGCCGCCATCGGCGGCGCGCTGATCGGCGGATGGATCGCATCCATCGGATCGCTCCCGACTGCGCTGGCGATCGCCGGGATCGGTGGGCTCGTCGCCGCTCCACTCGTCGTCCGATCACTCCGCACCGCCTTCGATGTCACGTGATCGAACACGCCGGCTCGACCCGCTCGGCGGCGACTACGGGCGAATCGTGAAGCGTTGGTCACCGACACCGGTGACGATCGTGTTGCACACCTCCACGATCGGGGCACGAGCGTCGACGACGTGCGACTCGTGGTCGCCGAGATCGCTGTACCGATCGTGCAGCGCCCGCACGAGGTCGCCGTCAGGTCGGTCACCTCGTCCAGCGACGCGTGACGCACAGACGTCGAGGGGTGCTCGCAACACCACGTACTGCACCGACACGCTCTCGCGGCGGCAGAGCGCGGCGAAGCCTCTCGCACCGTCCGGGAAGAAGCCACCGTCCACCACCGTGGTGTAGCCGCCTCCTGCCAACCGGGCGGCGGCCGACGCCATCGCCGCACCGAGCACTGCGTTCTGGTGTGACGCTTCCGGCCGCCACGGATCGACGCCGCCGCGGACGACCAGCGCGACGAAGTCGTCGGCTCGCACAAGCACGCTCGGGTCGAACGCTTCGGCGACACGACGACTGATCGTGGTCTTCCCGACTCCGCTGGGCCCGGAGATGATCACGACCGACGACGTCACGCCTGAACTGTACGCGGGTCGCCCGTTGCGCCAGTCCGGCTGCGACTCAACCCGATGCGTATCGGAGTTCGCGCCGACGCTGCGCCGCTCGAATGGAGGCGGCGACCCCCTCCGGCCCGGTGTCGTGATCACGGACGAGATGTCGCGCCGCGATGTCCGCCGTCGGCGAACGATCGGTGGATCTCGGCGGCGGCCTCGAGGTCGGCGAACCGGTGCTCCGTGCGGGCAGTAACGCGTTGCTGACAGATCTCGACCGGTGGGAGCAACACCGCATAGTCGAGTTCGGGCAGGCCGGTGGCGGCCGTGAAGGTCTCGAGGAACCACGGGCCGATCACCCCGTCGTAGACGACAGCGAACCCTCCGCGGGCGAACTCGCCGGCGGCCTTGGCTGCGTCACGCGTGACGATCGTGTTCTGATCGTGCGCTTCGGGAAGCCACGGGTCGAGCGCTCCGTTGGCGAGGAAGCCGAAGAAGGCATCGCCCGAGACGAGCACACTCGTCGGCGTCGACTCGGCGAGCAGTCGGGCAACCGTCGACTTGCCCGCCCCCGGTGGGCCGGTGACGACCAGGAACGAGTGCACGGGTGTGCAGTCTGGTCGAACGTCAGCGACCGCCGGCCCGAGGTTCGCTCACCGTGGAGTCAGTGGCGCCAGCGGTTGGCTTGGTCGCGGCGGTGTTTGAGGGCGTTGGGGTGGGCCCAGCCGAGGCCGACCCAGTCGTAGTTCATCTTGCCTGCGGGTGGTGGTTCGTAGGGCCGGTCGCAGTGGGGGATGCCGTCAGGTGGGTCGGGTGGGTGACTCGCCGGGATCGGTCGGCCGCGGTGGTCGGTGAACGTGATGCCGTCGGGGGTGTCGGCGTTGCCGTGGATGCCGAGTTCGCCCTTGTGGTGCATGCGGTGATGCCGTGGACACAGGCTCAGCAGATTCGGGGTGTCGGTCGGGCCGCCGTCTTCCCAGTGGATGATGTGGTGGATCTCGACGAACCGGTCAGCGGTGCAGCCGGGCACGCGGCAGCCGCGGTCGCGGCGTTCGATGATGCGGCGGGTGCGGTCGGGGACGATGTGCTGGGTGCGTCCCACGCTGAACGGGATGCCGTTGGTCTCGTACACGATCGCGCCGAGCCCGTCGCACGTGCAGAGGCGGGCGAGGTTCTGTGGGATGCGCCACCCGTCGGTGGTGGTGGTCGCTCCGGTGGCGGTGTTGTGGTGGAACCAGGTGCGGTACCGGTCGCGCCGATCACGCGACGGGACCGCGTCGAGGGAGCGTTCGGCGATGTCGACGAGGGCGTCGAGCCAGGTGGCGTCGGTGTTGCCGTCGTCGAACAGTCGGTCCTTCGACTCGGTGAACGCGGCCTCGATGCGCTTGCCGAGATCGATGTCGAGGTCGCCGGTGAGCTTCCACCGGTTGTCGCGGACGCCGAACGACAGCCGATTCGACGGCGCGCGGGCTGCTTTGTCGTCGGCGGGTTCGTCGGGGTCGTGTTCGAACGCGTCGTCGCGGATCGCGCGCCGCAGGCGTGACACGGTGCCGATCTCCGCGAAGCCGAGCATCTGGGTTTGTGCCCAGTCGGGGGCCTTCACGAGCTCGGTCATCTGATCCGCGGACACCACGCCGTGGTCGAACGCGTCGAACAGGACCGGATACCGGTCACGCACCTTGGCGAGCTTCACGACCTGACCGGCGTGCTCGGGCGACAAGGCGGATCGCCAGGCCAGCCACGCGGCCGGGGTCTTCATCCCTGCCTCGGACGTCTCACCCGCAGCGATCGCAGCAGCCGTGACCTCCACCAGCCGCGCCATTGCGGTGTTGAGGACGCCGGCCAACGTCGCGACCTCTGAGGCGATGTCGCGCACCTGAGGCGGTGCTGCGTCGATCGTGGCGGCGGGGGACATACCAGTATCGTACATGTGTTCGACTAGCGAGGCAATGGTGACGGCATGGTGATTTCCGATCGTCCGGCGCGTTCCATCGGTCGTTCCGATCGATCCGGTGCGACGGGGTACGGATGGCGTCAGACCCATTCCGTACCGTGACGCGACGTGCTCGGATCGCCTGACGGGGTACGCAATGCGTCTGACCCCATCAGTACCGTTTCGCGGCGGCGGAACGCGTCTGACCCCATCCGTACCGTTCGGGCAGACTCTCGGGCGTGAGTGAACGGGTGGTGGAGATCGAGTTGTTGACCGGGCACGGGCATCTCGCCGGGCTGCTCGCAGGGTGGCACCACGACGAGTGGGGGCACCTCTACGACGCCGGCACGTGGAGCCGCGACACCGCCGTGCGGGAGTTCGAGACGATGGCCGCGCCCGGCTCGGTCGACGTCACGTGGGTGGCGTTCGACGGCGCCGGCCGCTCCGAGCGCGATGTGCTCGGCTCCGTGTCGCTCGTGGCCGACGACGACCTCGCCGGTTGGGAGCACCTGACGCCGTGGTTGGCGAGCATGTACGTCTCCCCCGAGGCGCGCGGCCGTGGCGTCGCCGCCGCGCTCACCAGCGAGCTCCTCGCCGGGGCGGCCGAGCGCGGGCACGAGGACGTCCACCTCTTCACGTCGGGCCAGGAGCAGTACTGGGCAGCCCGTGGCTGGCGTGTGCTCGACCGCGTCGACACCGAAGGCCACGCCGCCACCGTGATGGTGCGCGGCACACACCCCCGGGCGGCTCGCCGGGCCGTCTCCTCGCACTGGTGCGACGACCCCGACACCGCCGGCGCCTACTCGCACCTCAGGATCGGCGGTACCCCCGCCCACCGCGAGCGGCTGCGCGGCCCGATCCTGCCCGGGCTCCGGATCGCAGGCGAGGCGACGGCGGTCGAGCACCCGGCGACCATGCACGGTGCCTGGTTCTCGGGCGAGCGTGCCGCGGAGCAGGTGCACGCCGAACGTGGCGGCAATCCGGGCGACGCGCTCGTCGTCGGCGCCGGCATCGCCGGGATGGTGGCCGCTCGTGGCCTCACGGCGCACGGCTGGCGCGTCACGGTGCTCGAGTCCAAGCCGCGGCCCGGCGGACGGATCGCGACCGACACCAGCCTGGGCGTTCCGCTGCCGCTCGGCGGCGCGTGGCTGCACGGCGAGGTGGGCCACCCGATGGCCGACCTGGTCACCTGGGTCGCGGAGGAATGGACGATCGCCGGCGCCGCATTCGTCGCGGGCCATGGCGCCCTGTCCCCCGACCAGCTCGTCGAGCTCGGCCGTGCGTACGAGCGGGTCCATGTCGGCTTCGCGGAGGCCGCGCAGGGTGTCAGCGTCGCCGAGGCGTTCTCTGCCGCGCTCGACGCCACCAAGCTCACCGCACTCGACCCGGCGGTGCGCACGGCGCTCATCGGGCTCATCACGATCGAGTGCGAGAGCCTGTTCGCGGCGCCGATGGCGGAGATGCCCGCGAGCACGGGCTACGAGCCGTACGAGCTCGACGGCGACGATCGCCTCATCACGTCGAGCCTCCAGTCGGTGATCGACCACCTCGCCGCCGGGCTCGACATCCGCGGTGACGAGCGCGTGGCGTCACTCGCACGCGACGCGTCGACGGCGCGCTGGCGCACCGACACGGGGTACGAGGCGGACGCCGTCGTCGTCACGGTGCCCATCGGCGCACTGCGGGCGGGGCGGCCGGCGTTCGATCCACCGCTGCCCGCCGACGTCGCCGACGCGATCCAGCATCTCGGTGCCGGCCCGGTGACGAAGGTGTTCGCGACCTTCGACACGCGCTGGTGGCCGCGCATCCGGCCGCTGCGTCTGGCCGGTGACGTCGAGCTGCTCGCCGTCACCGACATGACCGACCTCACCGGCGTGCCGACGCTCTGCGGGTTCGCCACCGGCGATGCGGCGCACCGCATCGAGCGCCTCGACGAGGACGGGCTCTGCCGCCTGTTCGATCGCAACCTGACCACCACCGGCCTCCGCGACTGGGACGCCGACGCCGACGCCGACTGAACCACGCGCCCGAGCAGCCCCGGTGCATGTCCGTCGAAGACGAACGCGGTGGCGACATCGGTCAGCCGTGGGAGTGGTCGCCCGATTCGTCGCCGCGAGCCAGGCGTTCACCGAACTCGCGCAGGCGGGCGACGGAGTCGGCAGGGAGCGGTGCGCGCTTGTCGGCCAGCGAGGCCTTGATCCGCTCGTAGGTCTGGGCTTCCAGGCCGCACCTGCGGCAGTCCTCGAGATGGGCCTCGAGCCGGAACGAGCGCTGGTCGTCGAGGTGGCCGTCGAGATACTGCTGGAGCACCTTCGCGACGGCGTGGCAGTCCATCGGTCCGGGGTCGCGCCGGAACCGGTTGCGAAGGCGGTCGATCAAGGCACTCATCATCCGTTCCCTTCGTCCGCGTGTGGCGCGACACCCGACCGGGCGAGGCGCTCACGCATCCGGCTGCGTGCTCGGTGCAGCCGACTCATGATGGTTCCCTCGGGCACGCCGAGCGCAGACGCAGCTTCGGCGTACGACAGGCCTGCGATGTCGACCATCTGGACCGCCTGGCGGAACGGCTCGCCGAGATCGGCCAGCGCGGCCTCGATCTCGGCGTCGAACACGGCGTCGACGCCCGCGTCGGCGGTGTCCGGCGAGGCGAACCGGTCGCCGGCCTCGCCGGCGTCGGCGCCTCGCATCAGCTCGGGCCGCCGACGCCGGTTGCGGTTGATGTGGGTGTTGCGCAGGATGGTGAGCAGCCAGGCCCGCGGGTGGCGGCCGTCGAATCGGTCGACGGCACGGAACGCCCGGATGAGCGTGTCCTGCACCAGATCCTCGGCGTCGGCATCGTGGTGGGTGAGCGAGCGCGCCACGCGTAGCAGCAGCTCGATCTCCGGCAGCACGTACTCCTCGAACGCCGCCTGGTTGGTCGGTGTCGCCGGCACGGTCCGGGGAACCCGCCGATCACGCCTCGTCATTCCCGGGCATCCTGTCGACCGCACGGAAGCTTCCGCGGGGCCGGCGGGTTTCCGCCTCCATGGCGAAGATCGACCACCTCCGTTACCGCCGTTTCGTCGACGCCTACGTCGACGGTGAGCTCCACGGCGCGCTCGCCGATCGCGTGGCGCGTCACGTCGACACCTGCCCGATGTGTGGCCCGGATGCCGAGGTGACGGTCCGCATCAAGCACAGCCTGGCACGTCGCCGCACCCTCCCCGATCGGGCGGCCGACCTGGTGGGCAGGTGGCGGCGCCGACACCGGGCAACCGGCTTCTGACGCGCACCGGCGGCAGACGCTCCGTGGGCGTCTGCCGCCGGTGGAGGGAGACGGGAACCGGTTCAGCTCCTCACGCCGACGAGCTCGCGGTCGACACCCGTCTCGGACGGCTCGAGACCGATCATCTCGTCGGCCGAGAACCGCCCGGGCCCGGACACGAACAGCGTGACGAGGCCGGCGAGCAGCGCGAGGTCGAGTTCGGTGCCGGGCATCGGCTCGCTCGAGATCAGCCCGAGCTCGGCCTTCACGAAGATGACCGCACCGATCATGATCAGGCCCAGCAGAGCAGCGGCGACGCGGGTGCCGAGCCCGATGATCAGCGCGACGCCTGCGACGATCTCGACGATCGCTGTGACCGGAGCGGCGAGGGCGGGGAGCGGGACGCCCCACGAGTCGAATGCGCCTTCGACGTTGCTGATGCCGGCGTCGAACTTGTCGATGCCGTGCCACAGGAAGATGATGCCGAGCGACACGCGCAGCACGATCGGGCCGACGAAGCGGAAACGGTTCAGGCTGGTGCTCAGGGACTGCATGGGTGGGACCTCCTGGAGGAGTGGGTGGGACGCAGCGGGAACCCGGCCCGTCGACACCTCATTCCCGCAGAGTCGTTCCGGATGCAACGATCATGCGTCGAGCGCGAGATCGATCACTTCACCCTCGGGGAACGGGCCCGACCAGCCGCCGAGCGGCGTCCCGTCGGCAGCGAACAGCACCGCTGCCGGCTGCGAGCTCACACCGATCGCGACCCACGTCTCGAACGTCTCGTCCCACAACATCGGGAACGTCGTTTCGTAGGTGGCGGCGAACTCGTCGGCCTCGGCAAGCGAGTCCTGCGTGCCGAGCCCGACCACCGTGATGTCATCTGCGTGCTGTCGAGCGAACTGCTCGACACCCGGCGCCTCGCGCCGGCAGGCGCTTCAATGCGGCGCCCAGAACCACACGAGCACCGGTTGCTCGGCCGGGAGCAGGTCGGCGAACTGGACCCACTCGTCGTTGGTGACGTCGCGGACCGTGACGGCGGGGAGCGGTGAGTCGACCGCCGTGACCGGCAGCTCTGGACGCGGTCCGGGGTCGGTCGCGGCCGGTTGGGCAGACGACCCGTCGGGCGCCTCGCCGCCGCACGCGGCCAGGGCCAACGCAACCGCGACGGCAAGCGGTGCGGCGGCGAGACGAGATCTGGCGCGACAGGGGTGGGGCATGCACCGGGAACCCGGTGACGACGCCCGACATTCCGAGCGATTCCGACGGTGCCGCGTCGCTCGACCCGGGGTCATTCGATCACGAGCGTGTCGGGGCGGAACGTCGACCAGGCGAACCAGAACGTGTCGACGTGGACAATCTGGTCGAGCTGGGTACCGGCGAGGTCGCCCTCGACGGCCTCGCCGAACAAGTTCCACCTCGATCCGGTCTCGGTGTCGACCAACCGGTCGCCGTCGGCACTGAACGTCAGCGGTCGTCCGTCGACGACGGGCGAGAACACGGCCGTCGCCCCCACGTCGACACCCTCGGCGATCGAACGGCTGTCGAGCGCGGAGGCGGTGCCACCGGTCCACCACACCGTGAGCGGGCCGCCGCCGAGCTCGGCGCCCACCACCCCCGACGCCTGGAGCGCCGCGAGCGGAACGCCGATCGCATCGCCGTCAAGCTCGACACCGACGATCCGGGTCATCGCGGTGTAGCGACCGTCGACCTCGCCCTCGAACAGGAACGGTGTGCCGTCGACGTCGTCGTACCCGGGATACGGGTTGTCGCCGTAACTGCGGTTGTGGCCGGTGTCGCGGCTGAGCACGAGGCCGTCGGGGTGGGCGTCGCGCCATTCGCCCCATGCGACGGTCGACACCGCCCGCGACTCCAGCTCGGCCCCGGTGAGCGTGCCGACGATCGCCTCGCCCGTGAAGTGGCTCCAGAGCGTCTCGGTCTGCCGGTCCCACATCACGAGCGCCGAGTTGTAGAGCATCCCGGACGTCCCGAACGTGAGCACCCGGTCGCCGACCCGCCGGTCGTACGCCAGCGCGGAGTTGCAGAGGGGGCAGTAGGTGATGGCGACCGGGTCGCCGCCGACGGTGTCGTTGACGATCTCGTGCCAGATGAGGATCTGCACCGGGTAGGCACGGGCGTCTCCGTCGACGTCGAAGGCGAGTACGGGCTCGTTCTCGGCGAGGAAGTCGACCTGGTCGGGCCGCAGGAACGTCGGGTCGTCGATCGGAGGGATCCCGTCGGGGGGCGGGCCGCCCGATCGCAGCTCGTCGAGCGGCACGGTCGGTTCGGGCAGGCCCGATGCAAGGTCGCCGGACAGCCCCGACTCGAGACCCGACGCCACATCCTCGACGGCCGAGGCGGGGAGCTGGTCGACCTCGAACGGCTCGCCCGGCCGAGCCGGGAGCGACGGCGCTGACCCCGCCGCTGCATCGGCGGGCGAGCCGTCGAGGGTGGTCGTGGCCGCGGGCCGGTCGGTGTCGCTCGCGGTGTCGTTCGCGCCGCACGCGGCGAGCGCCAACGAGGCGGACAGGACGAGGGCAGCCCGGCGGACGGCGTCGGTCATGCGGGAGGGAACCCGGCTCGTCCGGCCCGCCTTCCCGGCTCAGGCGGGGATCGCGGCGCCGAAGAACCCGATCACGTGCGCCAACCGGCCGTCGGGCGCGATCGTCGCCACGTCGATCCCGTCGAGCACGCGCCCGCCTTCGGCGTCCAGCATCTCCCACCCCCAGCGCACGAGGTCGTGGTGGCCGTCGTGCCCACCGGTGCGCCGGAACGTGCAGCCGGGGTACTCGTCGTGGAAGCGGGCGAACACCGCCTCCAGCTCGGCGTGGCCCGTCACGTCGACGAGCGGGTCGACCATCCGGGCGTCGGGTGCCCAGTGCCGGGCGACGAGCGCTGCCCGCTCGTCGGGCTCGGTCGCGTTCCACGCGGCGAGGTACCCGTCGATGGTGATGTCGACGTCGGTGTGGGTTGCAGTGTCGTTGCTCATCGCACGATCGTGCGCCGTCGGCCCGGCGTTGCACGATGACGCGTCAGGTCAAGCGGAGGCGGCGGCGTCGAGCCAGGGGCGCGCGGCGAGCACGGCTCGGGTGGTGGCGTCGGCCGGGTACAGCGTCTCGATCGACAGCTCGCTGAGGGTGACGTCGCGCGCCGCGCCGAAGGTGGTGATCGTCGACAGGAACGTGAGGCGCCGGCCGTGCAGCACGGTCTGCATCGGGAGCACCACCTCGCCCGCCGGCGACACGGCACGCTCGGCGTCGGGGACGTACGTCTCGCACTCCTCGATCAGCGCGGCGAGGTCGGGGTCGTGGGTGACGGCGAGCGTGTGCCGCATGTGTCGCAGCAGCTGTCCGGCGAACTGCGGCAGATTCTGGATGCGCGGTGCGAGGCCGTCGGGGTGGAGGCTCAGGCGGGCGATGTTGATCGGCGGCTGCAGCAGATGGTCGGCGACGCCGGTCGCGAGCCAGAGCGCGGCTGCGTTGGCGTCGAGCAGGTTCCAGCGAGTGTCGATCACGGTGGTCGGGTTCGGGTCGTTGCCCTGGAGCACGAGCTGTACGACCTCGCGCACGTCCCGCATCGCCTCGTCGTCGAGCGTGTGCTGGCTGTACGCCGGCGCGAACCCGGCGGCCAACAGCAGCTCGTTGGTGACGCGTTGCGGCATCTCGAGCTCGTCGGCGAGGAACACGAGCAGCTCCCGGCTCGGCTTGGCACGACCGGTCTCGACGCACGACAGGTGCCGGGTCGACACACCGGTCCGCACCGAGAGGTCGAGCTGGCTGAGGTGCCGGCGCACGCGCCACTCCCGCAGGAGCGGCCCGGCGTGCACGCGGGAACGGGACGTTGCCATGCGCCGAGCGTACGGACAGCACGTCACGGCCCCCATGACCCGGCAGGTCATGGAGAACCGGCGCCGGACACCGTGATGGTGATCGCATGCACAGCTCCATCGCCACCGCCCACCCCGACACCGTCCGTCCCGACGCCTCCGCAGGGCTCCGAGCCGACACCTGGCTCCGCACGGCGCTGACCGTGAATGCGACGACCTCGATCGGCGGTGGTGCGCTGGCAACCGTCGCGGCCGGACGCGTCGACTCGCTGCTCGGAACCGGGTCCCCCGGCTGGGTCCGTCTGGTGGGCGTCGGACTCGTCGCGTTCGGTTGCGCGGTGCTCGCGCTCGCCCGCGGGCCGCGAGCCCGCCGGGCGCAGCTCACGCCACTGGTCAGCGCGCTCGATGCCGGATGGGTCGTCGGAACGGCAGCAGCGATCGCCGCCGGCTGGTTCTCGACCCGTGGCGCATGGGTGATGGGTGGGCTGGCCGCGCTCATCGTCGACGTCGCCCTCGTCCAGATGTGGGCGGTGGGGAGAAGTCGTCGCTGATCGGCTCCTCCATGGTGCCGCGGTGACGGCCTCACGCGCTCCACGCCGCTCCTGTGCTGCATCGTTTACGGTCACGGCGCATGACCCGCAGCACGCATGCCGCGCTCACCGACGAGCGCAACGCCGACGTCGAGATCTACATCAACGGGGAGTTCTTCCGTCGCGAGGACGCGAAGATCTCGGTGTTCGACAGCGGTTTCCTCGTCGGCGACGGGATCTGGGAGGGCATCCGCCTCCACCACGGCCAGTTCGCGTTCCTCGACCGGCACCTCGACCGGCTGTTCGGCGCGGCGCGGACGGTCGACATCGACATCGGAACCCGCGACGACATCGAGCGCGCGCTGCGCGCCACCGTCGACCGCAACGGTATGACCGACCAGGTCCACGTGCGCCTGATGATCACGCGCGGCGACAAGAAGACGCCGTCGCAGCACCCGTCGAACTCGACCGGCATGGGGCCGAACGTCGTGATCATCGCCGAGCACAAGCGCGCCGACCCGACGGTGACCGACGAGGGCATCACGCTGTTCACCGCGACGATCCGGCGCCCGCCCCCCGACACCCTCGACCAGCGACTGAACTGCCACTCGAAGCTGCACGAGGTGATCGCCCTGATCCAGGCGAACCGGGCCGGTGCCGACGAAGCGCTGATGCTCGACCCCACCGGTGCCGTCGCCACGTGCAACGCCACCAACTTCTTCGTCGTGCGCCGCGGTGAGCTGTGGACCTCCACCGGCCACTACAACCTGCACGGCATCACCAGGGCGGTCGTCCTCGAGGTGGCGCGATCCGCAGGCATCCCGACGCACGAGGCGCCGTTCTCACTCGTCGACGTGTACGAGTCGGAGGAGGCGTTCGTGACCGGCACGTTCGGCGGGCTCACGCCGGTGCGCGAGATCGACGGCCGCACGATCGGCGACGGAGCGGTGCCCGGGCCGATGACGGTCCGGCTGACCGAGCTGTACCGGTCGGCGATCGAGGCCGACGTCGCCCGGCGGGCGGAGGCTGCACGATGACCGTCCGGATCAACATGTGGTCGAGCCCGCGCAACCTGTCGACGGCGATGATGTACGCCTGGCGGCAGCGAGCCGACACGACGGTCGTCGACGAGCCCCTGTACGCGCACTACCTGCGCGTGACCGGACGGGAGCACCCCGGCCGCGACGAGGTGCTCGCATCCCAGGATCAGGACGGTGCCGCGGTCGTCCGCGACGTGATCCTCGGCCCGTACCCCACACCGGTCGTGTTCCTCAAGCAGATGGCCAAGCACCTCGTCGACATCGACCGCAGCTTCCTCCCGCAGTGCCGCAATGTGCTGCTCACCCGCGACCCGCACGACATGCTCACGTCGTTCCAGGTGCAGGTGCCCGACGCCACGCTCGACGACACGGGATTCCCGGAGATGATCGAGATCCTCGACACGCTGCTCGATGCAGGCGAGGAACCCGTCGTGGTCGAGACGAGGTCGCTCCTCGCCGACCCGCCGCGCGTCCTGGCCGAGCTGTGCCGCCGGGTCGGGGTGCCGTTCGACCCGGCGATGCTGGCGTGGCCGGCAGGCCCGAAGCCTGAGGACGGCGTGTGGGCCCCCTACTGGTACGACGCCGTGCACCGCTCGACCGGATGGGCCCCGTACCGCGAGAAGCAGGCCGACCTGCTCCCCGGCGTCGTCCCCGCCTACGAGCAGAGCCTCCCCCTCTACGACCGCCTGCTCCCCTACCGCATCCCGTGACGGAATGGGTCAGACCAACTCCGTCACGGCTCGAGCCGTGACGGAGTTGGTCTGACCCATTCCGTCACGCGGATTTGCGGCGGGTGACGTAGTCGGTGAGCGACTCGTCGATCGCCGGGTCGAGGGCCGGAGCCTCGTACTCGTCGACCATCCGCCGCCAGATCCGGTGGGCGCGCTCGGTGGCATCGACCGAACCGGCCTCCTGCCACGTCTCGAAGTTGCGCCAGTCGCTCACGAGCGGCCGGTAGAACGCCGTCTCGTACCGCTCCATCGTGTGCGGCGACGCGAAGAAGTGGCCGCCGTGGCCCACCTCGGCGATCGCCTCCAACCCGAGCGATGCCTCGTCGACCTCGATCGGTTGCAGGTACGACGCCATCATCTGCAGCATCTCGGCGTCGACGATCAGCTTCTCGAAGCTCGCCGTCAGCCCGCCCTCCAACCAGCCGGCCGCGTGGTTCACCAGGTTGGCCCCGCCCATCACCGCGCCCCACAGCGCCATCGCGCTCTCGTACGCGGCCTGCGCGTCGACCGTGTTCGACGCCGTCACGTTCGACGAGCGGAACGGCAGTCTGTACCGCCGCGCCAGCTGCCCGCTGGCCTGCGCGGCCTTCGTGTACTCGGGCGTGCCGAACGCGGGCGAGCCCGAGCGCATGTCGACGTTCGACGTGAACGACCCGTAGATCACGGGCGCCCCGGGTCGGACGAGCTGGACGAGGGTGGCACCGGCGAGCATCTCGGCGTTCTGCAACGCGAGCGCACCCGCCAGCGTGACCGGGGCCATCGCCCCGGCGAGCGTGAACGGGGTGATGCAGACCGCCTGGCCGGCCTCGGCGAAGGTGATGATCCCCTCCGCCATCGGCACGTCGAGGGTGAGCGGCGTGTTGGTGTTGGCGATGCCCATCAACGCCGGTTCGGCGGCAAGGCCGTCGCGGTCGGTCCCGAGCGAGAGCGCCACCATCTCGATGCAGTCGGTGGCCCGCTCGCGACCCAGCAGGATGCCCTGCCAGTTCTTGTCGAGGTGCTTGATGAGCGCGTGCACCACGTCGAGGTGGCGGGTCTCGGCCGGCAGGTCCATCGGCTCGAACGAGCCGCCCCCCTCGTGGTGGACGATGTCGAGCTGGTGGATGACGCGCATGTACTCGCCGAGCTCGGCGAGCGTGCCGGGCCGCCGCCCGCGCTCGACGTCGTTGACGAACGCCGGACCACCCACCGAACCGAACACCACGTGATCGCCACCGACGGTGATCGAACGTTCGGGGTTGCGTGCGCGCAGGGTGAACTCCGACGGCGCCGACGCGACCGACGACTCCACCAGCTCGGGGTCGAGGCGGACGATCTCACCGTCGGCGGTGCAGCCCGCCGCCACGAACCGTTCGCGGGCGCCGGCATCGAGCACGCGCATGCCGGTGTCGGAGAGCAACCGCAGCGACGCACGGTGGATGTGTTCGACGTGGTCGTCGCTCAGCACCCGCACCGGCTCGTACGGGTTGCGGACCGTCCGCCACGGCATGGTCTCGATCCCGCCCGATGTCCTCCGCTCGCGTGACCCGGCCCGTCGCATGCACCGAGCGTACGACCGCAGCGCCTGTTACGCCTGCCAGACCCGGGCGATCAACGGCATGCCCGGGCGGTACACGAGGTGGGTGTACGAGGGTGCGTCGAGCAGGATCGCATCGGCGCGGCTGCCGACCGACAACCGCCCGAGATCGGGCCTGCGGAGCGCGGCGGCGCCACCCACGGTCGCGGCCAGCACCGCCTCCTCGATCGTCATGTGCATGTCGCGCACGGCGAGCGCGATGCAGAACGACATCGACGACGTGTAGCTGCTCCCGGGATTGCAGTTGGTGGCGAGCGCCACGGTGGCGCCGGCGTCGATCACCCGTCTCGCATCCGGGTACGGCTGGCGGGTCGAGAAGTCGGTCGCCGGGAGGAACGTCGCCACCGTCGAGCTGCCGGCGAGCGCTTCGATGTCGGCGTCGGTGAGGTACGTGCAGTGATCGGCGGACGCGCACCCGAGCTCGACGGCGAGCTGCACGCCGGGCCCGTGTCCCAACTGGTTGGCGTGGAGCCGCGTGCCGAGCCCGCGCCCGGACGCCGCGGTGAGGATCGCCCGACACTGGTCGGCGTCGAACGCCCCGACCTCGCAGAACGCATCGACCCACCGGCACGAGCCGGCCACGGCGTCCAGCATCGACGTGCGCACGAGCTCGACGTAGTCGTCGGGACGCCCCGCGTACTCGGCGGGCACCACGTGCGCGCCCAGGAACGTGGTCTCGGTGGTGGCAGCACCGGCCACGCGCAGCAGCCGCGCCTCGTGGTCGACGGTGAGGCCGTACCCCGACTTGATCTCGGTGGTGGTGATCCCGTTGCGGCGCGACTCGGCGACCCGGACGTCGAGCAGCCGCGTCAGCTCGTCGTCGCTCGCAGCGCGGGTGGCGTCGACCGTGGTGGTGATCCCGCCCGCCCGGTATGGCGCTCCCGCCATCCGGGCCACGAACTCGTCGCTGCGGTCGCCGGCGAACACGAGGTGGGTGTGGCTGTCGACGAACCCGGGCATGACGCAGCGCCCGCCGGCGTCGACGCCGTCGTCGGCGTGCACCCCGGCGGGCTCGATCGCGGCGACACGGCCGCCGTCGATGACGAGTGCGACGTCGCGGCGAACACCGAGCGGACCGTCGCCCGACTCGACGTCGTTCGTGACGAGCAGCCCGATGTGGTCGATCGCGTACGTCACGCCCGCGCCTCGACCGCGCGCCACAGCGCCCGGATCGACCCGTCGAGCTCGTCGACGACATCGATCGACCGGTGCCGACCATCGCGGACCACCCGCTCTCCGGCGACCACCACGTCGGTGACGTCCGAAGCGGTCGCCGCGAACACCACTGCGGCGAGCGCGTGATCAGCTCGTGTGCCGGCCGTGCGCACCGTCGACAGCGACACCGTCACGAAGTCGGCCGGCGCACCGACCTCGATGCGACCCGCATCGGGCCAGCCCAGCGAGCGGTGCCCGTCGGCCGTGGCGGCGCGCATCAGCTCGCGCACGCGATGGTTGCCTCGCACCCCCGTGGCGAGCCGCTCGTCGAGCTCGACCGCTCGCGCCTCCTCGAACAGGTCGATGACCGCGTGAGAGTCGGACCCGAGCGTGATCGCAACACCCTCGTGCCGGAATCGATCGGTGGGACCGATCCCGTCGGCGAGGTCGCGCTCGGTGGTGGGACACATGCAGACGTGGGCGCCGGCGGCCGAGAGCAGGGCGATGTCGATCTCGTCGGCGTGGGTGGCGTGCACCGCGCTGAAGCTCGGTGAGAGGGCACCGCATGACTCCATCAGCGCGATCGGGCTGATCCCGTGCGCGGACAGGCACTGGTCGTTCTCTGCCGGTTGCTCCGAGACGTGGGCGTGGAGCGGGCGCTCGTGCTCGGCCGCCCACGCCGCGACTGTCGTGATCGACGCCGCGTCGACCGCCCGGACCGAGTGCACGGCGGCGCCGACGCGCACCGATGCCGAGTCGCGCAGGTCATCGACCCGCTGCGCCCACGCGTCGGCGGTGCCGTCGGAGAAGCGTCGCTGCTCGGGCCGCGGCGGCAGCACGGAGCCGTCGGGCTCGAGGCCTGCCCCGAGGTAGCAGGTGTCGAGCAGGGTGAGCCGGAGGCCGGCCTCGGCGGCGGCCGCCACCACGGCAGCGCCCATCGCGTTGGTGTCCGCGTAGGGCGTTCCGTCGGGGTGGTGGTGCACGTAGTGGAACTCACCGACACAGGTCACCCCTGCGAGCACCATCTCGGCGAACACCGCCCGTGCGAGGCGGTGATAGCCGTCGGGATCGAGCGCACCGGCCACGCGGTACATCTCGTCGCGCCACGTCCAGAACGTGCCCTGACCGACCTGGGTGCGGCTGCGCATCGCCCGGTGGAACGCGTGGCTGTGCGCGTTGGCGAGGCCCGGCACGGTGATGCCGGCCAGCCCGACGGCTCCGGCGGGGCAGGCGACGCCGATCTCGACCGCGGCAACCCGGCCGTCGCGAACGTCGATGCGCACGCCCGCGGCCGGTTCGTCCCCACCGAGCCACGCGAGCTCGCAGTGGAACACGGCGTCCGGCGTCGCGGGCATCGCGTCAGCTCCCGATCCTCGCGACGAAGTCGGAGATGCGAGCGACGAACGCGTCGCGGTGGAAGCGTTCGAACTGCTCCCACGTCGTGAACGTGGTCGGGTCGGTGACCCGGTCGAGGAACAGCACACCGTCGAGATGGTCGAGCTCGTGCTGGAACGTGCCGGCCGTGAGCCCCCGCTTCACCTCATCGTGGGCGACGCCGTGCCGGTCGAGGTAGCGCACCCGCACGTGGACGTGGCGCTGCACGTTGCCGCGGAGGTTCGGCACCGACAGGCAGCCCTCGTTGATCTCGACCATCTCGCCCGTCCCGTCGGGACCGGGTACTGGCTCGACCACCGGGTTGACGAGCACGGTGAGCGGGATCCGCGGCTTGTACGGATACCGCGGGTTGTCAGCGACCTCGATGACCGCGATGCGGATCGGCTCGCCGACCTGGTTGGCGGCGAGCCCGGCACCGTTCGCGGCGCGCATCGTGTCGATCAGGTCGTCGATGAAGGTCTGGATCGCAGGCGATGCGAGCTCGTCGGCCGACACCTCGCGAGCGCGCTCGCGCAGCACCGGGTGGCCGACCGTGACGATCGGGAGCACCGTCACCGCCGGCGCTCCCGCGCCGCAGGCATCCAGTTCGGACCCGCCGTGCGGTCGATGCGGTCGAGCAGCCGGTCACCGACACCCTCGACGAGCTCGCAGAAGGCTCTGGTGCGCTCCTCACCGACCAGCCGCCAGCTGAACGCGCACAGCTCGTCGGTGCGGTGCTCGATCCCCTCGCGGACGATCAGGCCCTCGGCGTTGATGCGCCGCTCGCCGCCGTGCTCGTCGGCCAGGCCCTTCGACAGCAACGACTCCCAGGCGACGCTGAGCATGCCGTCGTCGGCACCACGCGACCGCGGCAACCATTCCCCCGGATACCCCATGTAGGCGTCGTGCAGGAGGCCGGCTTCCACGCCGGACAGTCCGTGCGATGCGACCACGGCCCAGTGGGTGTCGCCCCGCCACTCACGGATGCAGTTGAGCGCGAGCCACGCCGAGACCGCTGGATCATCGTCGTGGCGCGGCCACTCGGTGTGCGCCGCGAACAGCACGCGGGCATCGAGCGGATGGGTGTCGACGGCGTCCCAGAGCGCAGGCGCCATCTCACCGAGCGCGTCGACGATCTCGGGGACGTAGGCCCGCAACCCGACGCCGACGGCCTCGTTGCGTACCCGATACGCGTCGGCGAACGTGGTGTGCTCGCGGCACTGGTCGAGCGAGAAGCGGACGAAGAGCGGATGGATGCTGACGAACGCCGCGATCACCGCCGCGTCGCCGGCCGCGGCGAGCGGCGCGGCGCGAGTCGCGATGTAGTAGCCGCGCCCATCGGGCACACCGAGGGCCGCGTACCGCTCGATCGCCGGCGGATCCCAGAAGACCCACCCGATCAGCCGGTGCGACGCGAACGACGCCCGGGCGGCCAGCGCGGCGTCGACCGTCACACCGGTTCGTCCTTCTCGCTCCACAGGACGGGGAACAGCGGGTGGTCCATCGGCGCGCCGGCCGGCAGCTCGTCGACGAGGCCCGGAAACGGCGGTGACGTCGCCCACTCGCGCGGCGTGTGCACCATGTCATCACCCAGGAAGCGCAGCGAGATCACGCGTCGCCGGTCGGGACCGTCGACCCCTCCGGCGGTGTGGAGCGTGAGCATGTGGAAGCACACCATGTCGCCGGGCTCGAGCGCCCAGCCGAGCACACGGACCCGCTCCGGGTCGGCGTCGATGTCGGGGAGCTCCTCGAGCGTGCCGTCGGGGAACCACTTGGCCTGGCCGTCGAGGAAGGTGCGCGGCATGTACCAGGGGCCGAGATGGGAGCCGGCGACGAACTCGAGCGTCGAGCTGCGCGGCACCGGGTCGACGGGGATCCACATGCTGACGTTCATCCGGCCGTCGACGTTGTAGTACGGCTGGTCCTGGTGCCACGGCGTGCGCTGGCGGGTGCCGGGCTCCTTCACGAGCACGTGGTCGTGGTACAGCCGGATCGTGGACGAACCGGTCAGCTCGTGGGCGATCCGGGCCGCGCCCGACTCGCGGATGAACCGCTCGATCGCCGGGATGCGCGACCAGTTGCAGAAGTCCTCCACGAACGCACCGTCGTCGGCGCTGCTCGCCCGCTTCGCGAGCGGCGACAGCGCGCCCAGGTTGGCGTCGATCGCGCCCCGCGCCAGCTCGACCTGATCGGCCGTGAACGCGCCGCGCACCACCACCGCTCCGTCGCGCCAGTAGTCCCCCTCGATCGTGAACGGCACCGTGGTCACGCCTCCATCATGGGCACACGCACGCCGCGCTGAGAAGCCACCTCGATCGCCCGGTCGTACCCGGCGTCGGCGTGGCGGATCACACCCATGCCGGGGTCGCTGACCAGCACGCGCGACAGCTTCTCCGCAGCGAGGTCGGTGCCGTCGGCGAGGCACACCATCCCGGCGTGGATCGAGCGGCCGATGCCGACGCCCCCGCCGTGGTGGATGCTCACCCACGTCGCGCCCGACGACGTGTTGACGAG
This sequence comes from Ilumatobacteraceae bacterium, assembly GCA_022843125.1. Classification (GTDB taxonomy): domain Bacteria; phylum Actinomycetota; class Acidimicrobiia; order Acidimicrobiales; family Ilumatobacteraceae; genus Ilumatobacter. The sequence continues at coordinate 125 of JALHOG010000070.1, read as the reverse complement.
CGCGTTCAGCAGCGGCCAGTCGGCGATCGCGTCGGAGCCGTCGAGCATCGACTCGGTCTCGCGGTAGGGCGACGCCACCGAGCCCGAGTCGAGGTGGTCGCGCCCGATCACGATCGGCGCCTTGA
>JALHOG010000069.1 GCA_022843125.1 Ilumatobacteraceae bacterium | reverse complement strand
TCGCGACGATCCCGCGACGGCACGGCATCCAACGAGCGTTCGGCGATGTCGACGAGGGCGTCGAGCCAGGTGGCGTCGGGGTTGCCGTCGTCGAACAGGCGGTCTTTCGATTCGGTGAACGCGGCTTCGATGCGCTTGCCGAGATCGAGATCACACTCACCGTTGACCCGCCACCGGCCGTCTTTCGTGCCGAACGACAACCGGTTCTCCGGCGCGCGTGCCGCCTTGGCGTCGGCGGGTTCGTCGGGGTCGTGCTCGAACGCGTCGTCACGGATCGCGCGGCGGAGGCGGGACACGGTGCCGATCTCGGCGAAGCCGAGCATCTGGGACTGCGCCCACTCCGGGGCTTTCACCAACTCGGTCATCTGATCCGCCGACACCACACCGCGGTCGAACGCGTCGAACAGGACCGGATACCGGTCGCGCACCTTCGCCAACCGAACGATCTGGCCGGCGTGCTCGGGCGAGAGACCGGACCTCCAGGCCAGCCACGCGGCCGGGGTCTTCATCCCTGCCTCGGACGTCTCACCGGATGCGATCGCCGCTGCGGTGACCTCCACTAGTCGGGCCATCGCGGTGTTCAGCACCCCAGCCAACGCTGCGACCTCGGACGCGATGTCGCGCACCTGAGGGGGTGCTGCGTCGAGCGTCGCGGCCAGGGACATGCACCTATCGTACATGTGTTCGACTTGCGAGGCAATCGTGATGGCATGGTGATTTCCGATCGCGCCGCGCGGTCCATCGCTCGCGGCGATCGGCTGGCGCGACGGGGCACGGAAGGCGTCAGACCCCATCCGTACCGTGACGCGACGCGCTCGGATCGCCTGACGGGGTACGCAATGCGTCTGACCCCATCCGTACCGATTGGTTCAGCCGCTCGCGCAGCCGATCTGGTGCGTGTACGACGGCGCCGATCGGCGCAGTCCACCCTGCCGACTGCCGGGCCGTCGGGACCGGTCCGGCATCGCTACTGTGCTCGCATGCCGGCTGCTCAGATCAACGTGCTCTCAGGACATCCGCGTGCGTCGCTGCAGGCGGCGGTGAAGGGGGTCGCAGCCGCGATGGTCGACGTGCTCGGCGCACCGGCCGACCGGCTCGAGGTGTGGGTCAACGAGATCCCGGCCGACCTGTGGGCGTTCGACGGAGGCCTGGCCGACGAGAAGTTCGCCGAGCACGGACGCTTCGCCGTCGAGACGCCGTTCGTGCAGTGCACGTTGCTCGCCGGCCGGCCCGTCGAGTTGATGCAGCGGTTCATGGCGGCGGTCACCGATGCCGTCGCCGGCGCCATCGGTGCCGACCCCGAGCGTGTGCGTGTGCAGATCGAGCTCGCCGATCCCGACCTGTGGTCGATCGGCGGAGTGCCCGCCAGCATCAAGCGCGCCGCCGAGCTCGCCGCCCGCGCCCAGCAGCAGTAGGACTGGTCACATGCCGGACCGGAGGGCGTCGACCGGTTCCATGCTCGCGGCGCGCCAGGCGGGATAGAGGCCGGCGACGAGGCCGGTGATCGCGCCGCCGACGGGGGCGAGGGCGGCGAGGCGGAGATCCAGCACCGGAGTCCACTGACGGGCGGCGCTCACCGCGATGATCACGATGATGCCGACCGTCGCCCCGGCGATGCCGCCGGTGAGGCCGAGCGTCGTCGACTCCGACAGGAACTGGGCGGCGATGTGCCGCCGCCTCGCCCCGAGCGCGCGCCGCAGGCCGATCTCTCCGGTGCGCTCCATGACGGTCACGAGCGTGACGTTCATGATCCCGATCGCACCCACGATCAGCGACACGAGGCCGAGCACCACGAAGATGCCGTTCACGTCGTTCGACACGTCGTCCCTCGTGCTCTGCGGTTCGGGTGGCGACGTCGCGCGCAGCGCCGAGGGTTCCGCGGGGCGCAGGGCGAGCGGCGCCTGATCCGCGATCAGCCGCGCCGCACCGACCTCCGTGTCGATCACGACCTTCGTCGGGCCGGCGAGCCCGAAGCGGGCCGCCGCGGTGCCGCCAGGGACGATGATCGCGTTCACGAGCGCCGACTCGCGCTGCGGCTGGCCCATGATCCCGATCACCGTAAAGGCCTCCTCGCCGATGAAGATCACCGGGCGGCGCGACATGTCGCGGATGCCGAGCTGCTCGGCGATGCCCTGGCCGATCACGGCGACGCGGTCGGCGCGGGTGTCGTGCCCGCCGTCGAAGAAGCGGCCGGCGACCGGCTCGGTCTTGATCGCCGCGAACAGGCCGGCGCTCGCGCCCACCACCCGCAGCTTGAGCTGCGCACGGTCGGTCGGGTCGTTGATCGCGTTCGTGCTGATGCGCCCGGATCCGGTGTTGGCGTCGCCGAACGCGCCGGCGGCTACGACGCCGTTGAGCGGCAACAACCGTTGCTCGACGTCCCACGGCAGCACGATGCGGTTGCCGCGGCCGCCCCCGCCGCCCCCGCCCTGCTGTGCCGGCTCGACGGTCACGGTGGTCGCTGCGAGTGCGTCGAAGCGTTCGACGATCTGCGCGCCCGCCGTTTTGGCGATGCCGAGCGTCACGACCAGCGAGCCGATGCCGAGCACCGTGCCCAGCGTCGTGAGCGCGGAGCGCACGGGCTTGGCGAACATGCCGTTGACCGCGGCATCGATCATCTCGTTCAGCCCCATCCGGGAACCGCGCAGGACCGTCCGTCGGCGGTCGGCGGCGTCGCGCCGTCGGAACGGCAGCCACCTCATGACGTCTCCCGCGGCCGGTCCGAGACCATGCCGTCGGCGATCCCGATCACCCGGTCGGCCCGTTCCGCGACGGACCCGTCGTGCGTGATCACCATGATCGTGATCAGGTCGCTCGCACGCAGTTCGTCGAACAGGTCGAGTACGGCGGCGGTGTTGGCGCGGTCGAGGTTGCCGGTCGGCTCGTCGCACAGCAGCAGTGCCGGCTTCGACATCAGCGCGCGTGCGATCGCGACGCGCTGGCGCTCGCCGCCCGACAGCAGCCGGGGTTTGTAGCCGATGCGGTGGCCGAGCCCGACCCGTTCGAGCTCGGCGATCGCGCGCTCCCGGCGGGTGCTGCGCTGGGTGCCCGGCTGGCGGTGCCGGTACGACTCCGACATCGCCACGTTGTCCTCGATCGAGAGGTGGCTGAGGAGGTGGAACGACTGGAACACGAAACCGAGCAGGCCGCCGCGCACGGCGGCTCGCCCCCGCTCGCCGAGCGTGGTGGTCTCCACGCCATCCAGCTCGTAGGTGCCGGTGGTGGGCCGGTCGAGGCAGCCGAGCACGTTGAGCAGCGTCGACTTGCCCGAGCCGGACGGGCCGACGATGGCGACGTACTCGCCGGGTTGCACGTCGAGGTCGACGTCACGGAGCACGGGCGCGTCGCCGAACGAGCGGCTGATGCCGCGCATCCGGATGACGGGCACCGTGTTGTCGGCGGTCTGCGGCTCGCTGTCGGTGAGAGCGAGGCTCATGGCGCCACCGTCCCGGCAGGAGTGCTCGTCGCCGGCGTGCCGGCGCCCGGTTCGCCGGTGGTCGGCACGTCGAGCTCCTCCTCCGTGTCGTCGGCCTGCGGCACGGCGGCCTCGTCGACGATCACGCGGTCGCCCTCGTCGAGAGTGCCGTCGATGGGGGTGACCTCGACGTCGCCGCCCGAGGCCAGGCCGGTGCGCACGCGCACCTCGACCTGCTCGCCGTTGCGGAGCACGGTGACCGTGGTGTCGCCGTTGGGGTCGGTGACGATCGCGCTCACCGGGACGGTGAGGACCTCGCCGTCGGTGCTGTCGACGGGGATGGTCACCCGGACCGATGCGCCGGCGAGCTCCTCGGCGAGCTCGGCGTCGTCGAGCGCGATCGTCATGTACACGCGCTGCGCATCGACCCCGTTGGTGCCGGGCTTGGTGTCGAGGAACGAGATGGTGCCCTCGGTCTCGATGCCGAAGTCCGCCGCCTCGACCTGCACCTTGCTGCCCTCGCGGACGATCCCGCGATCCGCGGCCGGGATCGAGGAGTCGACGGCGAGTGTCGTGCTCGACAGGGTGAGGACGGTGCCGCTCGCGCTGTCGCCGATCTTGAACTTGGCCTCCTCGACCCGCAGGGGCAGTTGCGGCACGAAGATGATCTCGCCGGCGGGCACGGTCGTGCCGTTCTCGGCGAGGAAGCGCTGGAGATCCTCCTGCGCGGTGGTCAACGCCCGCTCGGCGCTCGCGACCTGCTCCTGCGCGGTGCGCACGTCGCGCGGCGCGTCGAGCGCCCGCCGTTCCCCGCGAGCGTTCGCGAGCGCGGTCTCCGCCTGACGGATCGACTCGTCGTTCGCCGGGCCCACCTGGGCGAGCGCCCGATTGGAGGCGTCGAGGTCGGCCTGCGCCTGTGGCACGGCACGCCGTGCGGTCTCGACGTCGACCTGTGCCTGCGGCACGGCGCGGTTCGCCTCGGCCAGCCGGCCCTCGGCTGCGGTGAGCGCGTCGTTCGCCGCGTCGACGGCCGCCGGGTCCGCCGGATCGAGGAGGAGCGCGGCGTTGCGCTGCTGGGTGGCGCGCTGCACCTCGGCGGTCGCGGTGTTGACCGCGGCCTGCGCGTCGGTGAGCACCTTCTGCCGGGCCGCCACATCGGCGTTGGCCGCGTCGAGCGCGCGCTGCTTGGCCGCGACGTCGGCGTTGGCGTTGGCGAGGTCGTTCTCCGCTCGCCGCTGGGCGGCGTTCACGCCGTCTTCTGCGGTCTGTACCGCAGCATCGGCTCGGGCGTACTCGACCGCGGTCGGCGGCTTGCCGGCGGTCTCGACTGCGCTGCGGGCGCTCGAGAGGTCGCGCTCGGCGGTGCGTACGGCCGTCTCGCGCTGGCGCTGCTCCTGCTGCTGGGCGTCGGTGAGGCCCTGTGCCTCGAAGCCCTTCGCGGCGTACAGGGCTTGTACCGCCGCCATGAAGGTCGCGTCGGCCACGCCGTCGACGGGGCCCGGGTCGAACCCGAGGCGGGCGAGTGCCTCCTCGAGCTGCGTGACGTCGTCCCCGCTGTCGCCGGGGCCGATCTGGCGGTACATCGGGAGGGCACCGGTGAGGATGAACACCGGCCGCCCGGCGACGGTCAGCGGCACGTCGCCCTCCTGCAGCGTGGTGCCGCGCTCGACGATGCTCGTGATCACCGACGACGACGAGGTGCCGGACGCCGAACCGACCGGACCGGCGAGCGAGACGGGCTTCGGGTCGGAGAACCGGATCGAGCCGCGGGTCGTCACGGTCGACGACAGGAGCTTGCGGGTGACCGCTGCGGTGACCGGCGACGCCTCGGGGGGAGCGGCGTCGGCGGCCACCTCGGCGGGCGACTTCAGCTGGGCGCCGATGGCGATGCCACCGGCGCCCATGCCGATCATGCCGGCCATGAGAAGGCCGAGCGTGGTGCGACTGTTCATGATCCGCTCGCCACCTGCGCGCTGATGTCCTCGAAGACCTCCTGCTGGATCGTGTCGAGGTCTGCCTGCTTGGCGCATTCACGGTCGGCCTTCGCGGTCGCGATCTCCTCGTCCTGCAGCGCCTTCAGCGCGGCCGGGTCGGGCTGCTGGCCGAGCGCCTGCAGGCGCGCGACGAAGTCGTCGAACGTCTCCGTCGGCTTGGTGTAGCTGTAGCCGGCGTCGGACATGCAGGCCGCCCAGGTGGCGAACGCCTCGACGATCCGTGGGTCGGCCTCGGCGCGCACGCCGACCTCCTGGAACTGGTCGTTCAGCTGCTCGAAGGCGCCCTCGCCGTAGACAGCGGTCGTCGCCTCGCCCATGCAGCCGGCGGGTTCCATCGACATGATCGCGTCGCTCGACGCGTCGGCCTCGACCGGCGGGCCGAACAGGTCGTTGTAGTAGGCGGCTTGGTCCGACTCCGAGAGCGAGCTCACGTAGGTGCCGTTCGGGTCCGAGCTGCCACCCGCTGCGCTCACCCCGCCGACGGCACCGACCCCGCCGACGGCGACGCCGTCACCGCTCGACAGGGTCGAGATGCCGTAGCCGGAGGTCCGGGCGAACTCGTCGGGGTCGAAGTCGCCGGCCTCGAACACGCCCGCGCTGCCGGTGCTGCCGGGTGCCACCGCGGTGTACTCCCACCCGAGCGCCGTCATGCACTCCTGCACCTTCTTCTCGACCTCGAACTGGGCCTCCTCGAACGTCTTGCCGTCGAGGAGCCCGGCCATCAGCGGGTCGGACTCGATGCCGGTGTCGGCGGAGGTGCCGGCCGAGTCATCCTCCTCGGCGCCGCCACAGGCGGCGCCGAGGAGGGCCATGGTGCACAGGGCGGAGGCGTGCACCAGGATCTTGCGGGAACGGGGGTTCGTCAACATGCCCGCCACCGTGCGCAGGTGCGGCACACGTCGGGATCCGCCGTCCGGCGGTGGGGCGCGGTTGCGCCTCCGCCGAAAGTCGTGCGACTCGAGGTGGAGGACCGGACGCTACGGATCGGACATGCTGGTGCCGATGACCGTTCCGATGAAGCTGCCGATGGACGTCCCGGTGCCGTTCGAGCAGGACGCCCGCGACACCCGTCGCACGGTCCTGATCGACGGCCTCCTCGCGGTCGCCATCGCGGCAACCACCATGGCGCCGTTGCTCGCGTTCAGCGACGCGCTCGTGGTCGTGGACACCGCGGCCGACGGCATGGTCATCGGCTCCACCTTGACGACGCCGGCCGGTTCGCCGACGCGTTGGATCGCCGCTGTGTCCGTGGCGATCGTCGTCCCGCTGCTCGTGCGCCGGCTGTGGCCCCGGATCTCGTTCGCCGCCGTCCTGGCGCTCACGCTCGGGTCGACGCTGCCTGCGCTCGTCGAGCTCACGGACGGTGCCTCGACGCTCCTGCTCGGCATGAACCTGCCGCTGCTGGTCTCGGTCTTCACGTTCGCCAACCTGGTCGGCCGGCGGTCGGCCGTTGCGGTCGGCGCCGTCGCCGCTGCATGCGTGATCGCCGCGCCGCTGGCGCCGTATGCGATCTACGACGAGATGTACCCGATCTTCTGGATCGACGTGTTGAACACCGTCGGGTACGCAGTGATGCCCGTCGTGCTCGTGGTGATCATGGCGCAGGTCCTGCGCGAGCAGCGACTGCGCGCCGATGCCGCGCAACGCGAGGCCGCGATGGCGATGGTCAGCGCCGAGCTGCGTGCGGCTTCCGCCGCCTCGGCCGAGCGGCGCCGACTCGCATCGGAGCTCCACGACATCGTCGCCCACCACGTGAACCTGATGGTCGTGCAGGCCGAGAAGGGCCCGTTCGTCCGCGACGTCGAGGGGTCGACGCGCACGTACGCAACGATCGCCGAGACCGGCCGTGCCGCGCTCGCCGAGCTCGACCGCCTGCTCGGCGTGCTGCGCACCGACGGCGCCGGGTCGATCGGGGCACCGCAGATGGCGCCGCTCCCCACGATCGACGAGATCCCGTCGCTGGTCGACGCCGCGAACCGGGCCGGTGTCGCCGTGGTGCTCCGTGTGTTCCAGCCACCGCCGGTCGTGGAGCCGGCCGTCGCGGCCACGGTGCACCGCATCGTCCAGGAGTGCGTCACCAACGTCGTGAAGCACGCCGACCGAACCGAGACTGCCTCGGTGTCGGTGACGACCGAGCGCGGGGGGATCGTCATCCGGGTCGCGAACCGGTCCGCCGGCGAGCGAGTCGATGGCCGTCGCGGTCACGGTCTCGACTCGATGCGCTCGCGGCTCGACCTGTTCGGTGGCTCGTTGTACATCGACGACCGCGACGGATGGTTCCGCGTGGAGGCGACCGTCCCCGTCGCCGAACCGGTCGTCGCCCCCTCGCGTTCGGCGGTGCTGACGTGAGTGGCGCCGTGTCGGTGGTCGTCGTCGACGACGAGCCGCTGGTGCGCGACGGCTTCCGGATGATCGTCGACAGCCAGGACGACCTGTCGGTGGTGGGTGAGGCAGCGGATGGTGCCGAGGCGCTCGCCGTCGTGACTGCCGAGCGGCCCGACGTCGTCCTCATGGACGTGCGCATGCCCGGCGTCGACGGCATCACGGCGACCCGCCGGATCGTCGAAGCGGGCCTCCCCACCAAGGTGATCGTGCTCACCACGTTCGATCACGACGAGTACGTCCACGAGGCGCTGCGCGCCGGGGCGAGCGGCTTCATGCTCAAGCGCCTCACGAGCGCCGACCTCCTCCACGCGATCCGAGTGGTCGCGGGTGGCGAGGCGCTGCTGGCGCCCAGCATCACACGACGCCTGATCGACCGGTTCGCTCAGGGTGACGGGCGGACGAACGGGGTGGTGGCGACGGTCGATCTGGTCGAACGCTTCCGCCTCACCGACCGCGAGATCGACATCCTCCACGAGCTCGCAGCCGGCCGCTCCAACGCCGAGATCGCGGCCGCGCTCGACCTGCGCGAGGCCACGGTGAAGAGCCACGTGTCGAGTCTGCTGGTGAAGACCGGATGCCGTGACCGGGTGCAGGCCGTGATCCTGGCATTCGACTGCGGCATCGTCGCCCCGCGCGGGGTGTGACTCGCGGCGTGTGACGCTCGAGGTGTGAGCGTCGACGGTCACCGAGCACGCCTCGTTGCGTCGCGAGCGGTCGATCTGCGAGCCTGCGGGCATGTCTGTCTGGCGGCACTCCCCCCATGTCGCGGTCGCGCTCCTGGTGCTCGCCGGCTGTTCAGGAAGCGGTGACGACGAGCTGGCGCTGGTGACCGGGCCGTCCACCAGCGTCGACCTCGGTGCGAGCACGTCGACGAGTCCCGGTGGGAGCCTTCCCGACAGCACGGACGTGACGTCGAGCGGGCCGACCGGATCGGCGACACCCGGTTCGGGTCCGGGTGCAGCGGCCGAAGGCGCGACGACGACGACGGCATCGACGGGCAGGAGCACGACTGCAGCGCCGAGCACGACCGTTCGCACCCCGACGACCGTGCGCACCAGCACCAGCAGCACCACGACCGCCACCACCCGACCGACGCCGGCGACCACGACCCTTCCCGGGCCGACGACGACCACGACCATCGCACCGCTGCGCCCGGAGTCGCTCGTCCTGGGTTCGGCCGGCATCGGCCCCGTGGCGTTCGGCGCGAGTGACACCGTCCTCGTGAACAGCGTCGGGCAGGCACTCGGCGCGCCCATCAGCGACGAACTGATCGCGTATCCCGTCCCGTTCGACGGGCAGTTCGCCACCGACGAGTTCGGCGACGAGTTGTTCGCCCACCCCCTCGGCCGGGAGACCTGCTATCCGAACGGGCTGTGCACGTACGCAGGCGGACCGGCATCGGGCCCCCTGGCGTTCGTCGGATGGACGTTCAGCGGCGATGCGCCGCCGGCCCTCGTCACGGCGAGCGGTGTCACCGTCGAGTCCCGGTGGGCCGACTTCCCGACCATGACCGTCGACACCGGCGGCTGCTACTCGCTCGGCACCGGTTCGGTCGACGGCATCCTGCTGACGATCCTGTCGGAGGGGGCACCCTTCGGCGAGTTCGACGACGACGGCAACTACTTCCCCGGTCGGCCGGATCCCGCCGACGCCGTCGTGGTGAATCTCGAGGCCGGCACACCGCCGCGCTTCTCGTTCGCCGACTGCTGATCCCGTGGTCGACGCCGACGACACCGAGGGTGGCCATCCGCTCCATGACGCGCCCGTCGCACCGACGGACGTTGGGCTGATCGATGGTCTCGTCACGACCAGGGCCATCCGGCGTTACACCGACGAGCACCTTCCCGAACAGGTGCTGCGCGACATCTTCTTCGCTGCGACTCGGGCGCCGAGCGGGTCGAACCGGCAACCGTTCCGCTTCCTGGTGTTCCGGCACGGCCCGCGCGCCGACGCCGTCAAGCAGCTCATCGCTCGCGGCGCACGCGCCATCTGGGACGCCAAGTTCACGCAGGATGGATACGCCAGCGGTTCGGGCGCCGATGCCGCCTCGCCGAAGGCGCGGATGGCGGCCACGATGGAGCACTACGTCGACTCGTTCGCCGCTGCACCTGTGCTCGTCCTGCCCTGTCTGAACCGCTACCGGGCGCCCGACCCCAGCGAGGGATCGAACGTCTACCCCGCCTGCCAGAACCTGCTGCTCGCCGCGCGAGCGTACGGCTACGGCGGCGTGATGACGATGTTCCACAAAGAGGTCGAGGCAGACCTGCGCGCGTTGCTCGACCTGCCCGATGCGACGACGATCGCGGCGACCATCACGCTCGGCCGACCGGCGGGAGGGCACGGGCCCGTGCGTCGGCGCCCGCTCGGCGAACTCGTCTACGAGGACGAGTGGGGGGCGGCAGCCGGATGGGCCGTCGACCCGCCTGCGACAGCGTTCACCGCTGCGGGGCCGCCTACCGTGGCGCCGTGACCGACGCGACCGACGCGACTCCCGGCGGCGCGCCGAACCGCTGCTGACTGGAGCCGACGATGCCCGACCGATCCATCTACGCACTCAAGTACGCGGGTCCGTTCAACGTCTACGCCGGCTACAACGTCTGGCAGTGGGACATGGCGACCGAGGCGTTCGAACGTGAGAACTGGTACCTGTGGTGCGTGGGCGGTGATGGCCCGACAGTGCTCGTCGACACCGGCGCCGACCCGGCACTCACCCGCTCGCGCAAACAGGAGGACCGGTTCGAGAGCCCGGTCGACGTACTCTCCCGCCTCGACGTCGCGGCCGACGAGGTCGAGCACGTCGTTCTCTCGCACCTCCACTGGGATCACGCCGGGGGTGTCCATCTGTTCCCGAACGCTCGCTTCTACGTGCAGGAGAGCGAGTACCGCTTCTGGACCGAGGATCCGATGTCGCAGCGCCCGCCCTTCGCGAACCTCGCGGACCCTGCCTCGCTCGAGTACCTGACCGCGCTCGACGGTACCGATCGCCTCGTGGTGCTGCGAGGAGACCGGGAGATCCTGCCGGGGATCGAGTGCCTGCACGCTCCTGGGCACACCCCGGGTCAGCAAGCAGTGGCGGTCGACGACACGGCACACGGGCGCGCGATCATCGGTTCGGACTGCGCCCACACGTTCCGCAACTACCGATACGACTGGCCGAGCGCATTCAGCATGGATCTCGCCGAATGCCTCCGCACCTACGAGAAGCTGCGCGCTGCCGCGTCGTCGATCGACCTGATCTTCCCGGGCCACGACATCGCGATGCACGACGACTACCCGGCGGTCGCAGCCGGCGTCACCCGACTGGCGTGACCGTCTGATCCGGGGCGTTGCGGTGCCGGCCGTGCGGGTACCGTCGGCGGCATGTGCCGGAACATCACCACGCTGCGCGGTCTCGAACCCGTGGCCACGCCGGAAGAGATCGAAGCGGCGGCGCGCCAGTACGTGCGCAAGGTGAGCGGGGTCGCCAAGCCGACCGACGCAACCGGTGACGCCTTCGAGCGAGCGGTCGCCGCGGTCACCGCGGCGACGACCGAGCTGCTCGGGACGCTCCCGCCTCGACGCGTTCCACCGAAGAACGATCCGCCGCTGCGCCGCATCGCTTGCGCCCGCACCGCCTGACCGCGGACGGACGCGCCTACGGCGTCGGGTCGAACGGCCCTGGGGAGCGCCCCTGCCAGTTGCGACCATGGGGTCCAGACGGCTCGTGGAGCCACGAGCGACCCGAGGAGGGTGTCATGTTCCAGCAACTCGTCGTTCCGATCGATGGCTCGGCGGCGTCGTGGCACGCCGTGCCGGTGGCGGCCCGTATGGCGGCGGCGGTCGACGGCAAGCTCGAGGTGGTCACCGTCGTCGATCGCCTCGCCGACATCACCGCCGCCCAGCGTGCGCTGCAGGACGGCCTCGCACAGCTCGGCGAGCTGGCGGTCGAGCCGATGTCCCAGGTGCTCGCGAGCGACTCGGTCGCGACGGCGGTGGCCGATCACGTCGAGTCGATGACCGGCGGCATGGTGGCGATGAGCTCCCACGGGCACGGCCGGACCGCAGCCGTGCTCGGCAGCGTCACCGATGAACTCCTGCGCCGGCTGTACGGCCCGATCGTCGTGGTGGGGCCCCATGTACCCGCCGACGCCGGCACGCTCGACGGCTCGTACGTAGCCGCTCTCGACGGCTCCGATCGTTCCAGGGCGATCGTGCCGATCATCGGAGCGTGGGCCGTCGAGTTCGGTGGGACGCCCTGGTTGGTCGAGGTACTCGACACGGTCGCGACCTCGTCCGGTGACGTGTTCGAATCGGCGTACGTGAGCCGGGTCGCGCATGAGGTGCAGACCAGCATTGGACACGAGGTCCAGTACGAGACCCTCCACGGTGACCGCCCGTCGCGAGCGATCGTCGACTTCGCCGACCGGCTCGGTGCGTCGCTGATGTTCCTCACGACCCATGGGCGCAGCGGTCTCGACCGGCTCCGGCTGGGCAGCGTCGCGTCGGAGGTCGTGCGCCACGCCACGTGTCCGGTGGTACTGCACCGGCCGCCCACGCTCCCGCACTGACCCGACGGATGTCCCGTTCGCCGTCGAGGAACGAGCACACGGCGCGCCGATCGGCGGACACGTAGGTTGCAGTCGTCCGTCCGAGACCGGGGGTGGGAGATGACGACCGACGCCACAGCCACTGCAGGTCCGACACCGCCGGTCAACGGGGAGCCGTTCCGCTTCTTCGACAACCGCGAGAAGTACCTGATGTTCGTCACCACGACGAGCGAGAAGGCGATGGTGTCGCAGCGCATCGGCCGGGAGTTGCCGCTGCTCGAACCGATCCCCCCGGCGATGCGCATGTTCGACGCCGGCACCGGCAACGGTGTCGTGCTCGCGAACGTGCTGCGGCACCTCCACAAGGTGATGCCGACGGTGCCGCTGGTCGTCGTCGGCAAGGAGTTCTCGATGGAGGACGCTCGGCTGACGCTGAGCACCTTCGCCGGCCGGCTGGCCGAGCACCCCGAGACCGTCTTCGTGTTGACCAACATGGCCTACTCCGAGGCGCCGGCGCTGTTCCCGCGCTCGCCGGGCGGTCAGGCCGAGCTCCAATGGTGGGACGTCCCGCTCGAGGGCACCACCGGCTACGAGTTCGGCACCCAGATCAGCGAGCTCGAGCATCTGCTCGAGGCCGGTTGGCAGACGAAGACCAGCGAGAAGACGGGCAACCAGGTGTACGCCAGGCCGTCGGTGATCGTGCTGTACCGCAGCGATCGCGCCTTCGCACTCCACGACGTGATCCCGCGCAACATCGGTGCGCCGCAACCCAACGGGTACGACCTGGTGCTGTGCGCCCAGCCGTGGCGATCGCGCACCGACGCCGCGGCGAAGGTCCGTAGCGTGCTCGCCCCGTGTGCCCGGGCGCTCAACCCGCGCGGCCGGTTGGTCGTGATCCAGTCGACGGGGCACGACCCCGGGATGGAGATCATCCGTCGGATCTGGCCAGGTGACGAGCCCTTCGCCACCCCGCGTATCCAGCTCATGAACGAACTCGAGCGCCAGCTCGCCGATCCGGCGCAGGGCGAGGCGGTGCACGTGCACTTCGAGCATCATGACGACGCAGGGGCGCTGTTCACGTACCACCTGCACGCGATGCCGAACGAGGTCAGCAATCGGATCAGCATGTCGACATCGCTCGCGGCGTGGAACGCCGCGGTCTACGTCGCCCAGATCGACGACGTCCGTGTCGCCGATGCCATGGAGCAGCTCGACTACCTCACCATCACGAACGAGGTCGTGCGCAAGCACGGCGGACTCTGGTTCCAGGACGAGAGCTTCGTGGTCGTCCGGGACGCATCGACGCCCCCGTCATCGTCGTAGCGCGGCGCCGGGGAGTGGCGGATCTCCGCTCGTCGGGTGGTCAGGCGAGCGCGGCCGCGACCGTGTCGCGCAGGCCGGCCAGCGGGCGGCCGGCGAGCCGTTCGAGTGTCGCGGTGTCGGTGTCGAGCTCGCCCTTGGCGATCCCGAGGTCGGCGTCGACGAGAAAGTCGGCGAGCGGCCCTGGCAAGCCCGCACCGACGAGCGCGTCGCGGTACTCGGCCGCAGGCAGGTCGATGTAGGGGATCTGGCGGCCGGTCAGCTCCGACACCACGGCCGCGTACTCGGCCATCGTGTACGCGGTGCCACCCAGCTCGTAGGTGCCGCCGCGCAGCGTCGGGTCGAGGAGCACGGCGACGTCGGCAGCGGCGTAGTCGGCGCGCGTGGCTGCGGCGATGCGGCCGTCGCCCGCGCTCCCGATGACGACACCGTGCTCGAGTGCGGGCGCGAGGTTGTCGGTGTAGTTCTCGATGTACCAGCCGTGGCGGAGACGGGTCGTGACGAGATCGGCCGCCGCCAGCACCTCCTCGGTACCGCGGTGCTCCACCGCCGCGAACAGCGCAGAGGTGTCGGCGCGCAGGATGCTCGTGTACGCGACGTGCTCGACGCCGGCCGCTGCGGCCGCCTCGATCACCGCCGTGTGCTGCGGCACGCGACGGCCGATCTCGCTGCTCGACACGAGGAGGACCTGGCTCGCTCCGTCGAGCGCCGCAGCGATCGTGTCGGGCCGGTCGTAGTCGAGCTCGCGCACGACGACGCCGAGCTCGGCGAGGTCGGCGATCTTGTCGAGCGACCGCGCCGTGGCGACGATGCCCGCCGGGTCGATCTGTTGTGCGAGCTGCTCGACGACGAGGCGTCCGAGATGTCCTGAGGTGCCGGTGATGACGATCATGGTCGGCACGGTAGCGATACTTACCAAGAGTGAGTACCTACTTCTTGGTAAGTGAGCGATAGTGTGATGGGATGACGGCTCCCGGGCAACGCATCCGCGATCAACTGGCCGCTCAGGCGCGCCGAGGCGACGTCTACGCGCCGGAGTGCCCCTCGCGGGCGCTCCTCGACCACGTCAGCTCGCGGTGGGGCGTGCTCGTGCTCGTGCTGCTGCTCGAGCGACCGCACCGTTTCAGCGAGCTCGCGTCCACGATCCTCGGCGTGAGCGACAAGATGCTGAGCCAGACGCTCAAGCAGCTGACCGCCGACGGCTTCGTGCGCCGCCTTGTCGCAGCCGACGCGCCGGTACGCGTCACCTACGAGCTGACATCCACTGGTCACGAGGTCGGGGTTCGCCTCGCCGACCTCGTCGAGTGGCTCGAGGAGAACGTCGGCGTGGTGCTCACAACGCAGGCTTCCGCCGCCTGATCGGCGCGTCTCGAAGTGGTATCCTCCGATATTCGGAGGCTTGAACCACGATGACTACGATTTCCGAAAAGGCTGCCCGGCACCTGTGGATGCACTTCACCCGGCTCCAGCCCCACGTCGACACGCCGATCATCGACCGCGGCGAGGGGTGCTACGTCTGGGACCGTGACGGCAAGCGCTACCTCGACGGGCTCGCAGGGCTGTTCACCGTCCAGGTCGGTCACGGCCGCGCCGAACTCGCCGAAGCCGGTCGCGATCAAGCCGAGCGGCTCGCGTACTTCCCGGTCTGGGGGCTGCCGCACGAGCCGGCCGTCACCCTCGCCGAGCGGCTTGCGGTCGCCGCACCCGGCGATCTCAACCGCGTGTTCTTCACGCCGTCGGGCGGTGACGCGGTGGAGACGGCGATCAAGCTCGCCCGGCAGTACTGGAAGCTGCGCGGCGAGCCGATGCGCACGAAGGTGATCTCGCGGTACCTCGCATACCACGGCACGTCGATCGGTGCGCTCAGCCTCACCGGGGTGCCGTCGATCAAGTCGGTGTTCGAGCCGCTGATGCCGGGCGCGATCAAGGTGCAGACGCCGTACCGATACCGCTGCAACGACTGCATGCAGACGTCGGCGTGCACGTTGCGGTGCGCCGACGATCTGGCGCTCCGGATCGAGATGGAGGGCCCCGACACCATCGCCGCCGTCTTCATGGAGCCGGTCCAGAACACGGGCGGGGCGTTCACGCCGCCGGACGGGTACTGGGCGCGGGTCCGCGAGATCTGCGACCACTACGGCGTCCTACTCGTCAGCGACGAGGTGATCAGCGCGTTCGGCCGGTTCGGCCACCTCTACGGCAGCCTGCGCTACGGCTACCAACCCGACATGATCACGTTCGCGAAGGGTGTCACGAGTGGGTACGCGCCGCTCGGCGGTGTCGTCATCAGCGACCGCATCGCCGAGCCGTTCATCGACGCGCCGGTCGCGTTCCTGCAGGGCCAGACCTTCGGTGCCCACCCGGTGTCGTGCGCCGTGGCCAACGCCAACCTCGACGTGTTCGAACGCGAGGACATCTGCGCGAACGTGCTCGCCAACCAGGCCCGCTTCAAGCAGTTGCTCGACGGCCTGCTCGAGATCCCGATCGTCGGCGATGTTCGTGGCGACGGCTACTTCTACGCGATCGAACTCGTGACCGATCAGGCGACGCGGGGGACGTTCTCCGCCGAACAGGCCGACTGGCTGCTGCGCGGCTACCTGTCGCCGCGCCTGTTCGACGCCGGACTCATCTGTCGTGCCGACGACCGTGGCGAACCGGTGATCACGCTGTCGCCGCCGTTGATCGCCGGCGAAGAGGAGTTCGCGTTCATCGAGGCGGTCCTGCGGACGACACTCACCGCCGCGGCGCGCGAGTTCGCCGCGCAGGAGGCGCTGTGAGTCGGGACACGCTCGATGACGCCGATCGGAAGATCATCGAGCTGCTCCAGGCCGACGGGCGGATGCCGTTCACGCGTGTCGCCGCAGAAGTCGGGTTGACCGAGGGAGCGATCCGCCAGCGCGTGCAACGCCTCACCGACGCCGGCGTGATGCAGATCGTCGCGGTCACCGATCCGCTGTCGCTCGGTGTCCGTCGCGTCGCAATGATCGGCATGCGGGTCACCGGCGACGTCGGGCTGACGGCCGCGGCGCTCGCCGAGCTGCCCGAGGTCGAGTACCTCATCGCCACGTCGGGGCGGTACGACGCGATGCTGGAGGTCATCGTCGACGACGACGAGCACCTGATGCAGTTGCTGTCGTCGCTGCGGCGCCGCGACGATGTCGCGGAGGTCGAGTCGTTCGTGTGCCTGAAGGTGTTCAAGCAGACGTTCTCGTGGGGAGCGCGCTGATGGGCCGCGCATTGGTCACCGGTGCAGGCAGCGAGTCGGGGATCGGCTTCGCCGTGGCGCGGGCGCTCGCGGCCGCCGGGCACGAGCTCGTGATCGCCTCGACCACCGATCGCATTCAGGAGCGTGCCGCGGAGCTCGGCGGCGCCGTCGGCATCGCTGGCGATCTCCGCGACACCGCCACGATCGAGCGGATCGTCGCGGCCGGGCCGTTCGACATCTGCGTCAACAACGCCGGCATGGTCGCGGTCGGCGGCTCCCAGGTGGATGCGGCCCTCACCGACACGACCGACGAGGAGTGGGCGCGCACGCTCGACATCAACCTCACGACCTGCTTCGCGGTGACGCGCGCCGTCGTGTCGGCCATGCGCGAGCGCGGACACGGCCGCGTCGTCAACGTCGCGTCGACGAGCGGGCCCGTGCAGGCCTTCGTCGGCGACGTCGCCTACCACGCTGCGAAGGCTGGGATGCTGGGCTTCACACGCGCCGCGGCGCTCGAACTCGCGGTCCACGGGGTGACCGTCAATGCGGTCGCGCCGGGCTGGATCGCGACGGCGTCGCAACTCCCGAGCGAGCAGGTGGCGGGGGAGCTCACCCCGATGCGCCGCTCCGGCTCACCCGACGAGGTCGCGGCCGTCATCGCCTTCCTGTGCAGCGAGGTGGCGAGCTACGTCACCGGTCAGCTGATCGTCGTCGACGGCGGTAACTCGCTCCCCGAAGACCGCGCCTGGCGCCCCCGCTGAGCAGGCGGCCGTAGGTTTTCGCGAAACGCAATCTGAGTTGACACGCTGTCAATTCGAACTGCGTTTCGCGAGAACCGCCCCCCTCCGCACGGCGACGCCCTCGCCGACGCTCGTGTCATGCGCGGGTTCACAGCAACCCGTCGTGAACGGGGTGCTGAGCAGCGCCGACTGAACGATCGGCCGTCACGGGAGGGGATCCGAGATGACCAGACCGGGTGTTCAGACGGCCGGCGGCTGCGGGTTGTCGCCGGCGACGATTCGGTCGAACCGAGCGCGCATCTGGTCGATGCTCTCCGGGTGCGTGATGACGTAGAAGCGCTGGTCGCGGATGGCGTCGACCACCTGACCGGCCACGTCGGCAGCATCCATCGCCTCGGGCTGGAGCGCGCGGCGCGCCGCCTTGTACTCGGTCATCTCGGCTGCCTGCTCGCTGGTCATCTCCCAGCGCAGGTGCTCCGGGACGTTGCGCACGGCGGCCGAGATGTTGGTGCGCACCCAGCTCGGGCACAGCACCGACACACCGAGGTGCGAACCCTCGGCGGCGAGTTCGAACTGCAGCGTCTCGCTCAGCGCGATGACGGCGGCCTTCGACGCGTTGTAGGGGCCCATGCGGGGCAGGTGGTAGAGGCCCGACGTCGACGCGGTGTTGACGATGTGGCCCTCGTCCTGCAACCGCAGGTGGGGGAGGAATGCCCGGATCCCGTGGATGACGCCCCACAGGTTGACCCCGAACACCCACTCGTAGTCCTGCACCGGCAGGTCGTGGAGGGTGAGGCCGCGGCTGCCGACGCCTGCGTTGTTGCACAGCACGTGGACTGTGCCGAACCGCTCGAAGGTCGCGGCCGCGAGCGCCTCGACGTCGTCCTGCGACGACACGTCGGTGCGCACGCTGATGAGGTCGATGCCCTCGTCGGCCAGCTCGGCGGCGGTGGCTTCCAGCGCTCCGAGTTCGACATCGGCGAGCACGACCCGCATCCCCTCGCGGCCGAAGCGTTCGGCCATCGCTCTCCCGATGCCGGACGCGGCTCCGGTGACGACTGCGACCTTGCCGGTCAGTTGCTGCACGCTGCAGCCCTACGCGCCGAGGAGGTACGCGGAGTGGAGGAGCTCCGGGTTCTCCCGCAGCTCGGCGGCGGTGCCCGAATACTGGACGCGACCGCCTTCGAGGACGTAGGCGCGGGTGGCGAGCGCGAGCGCGACGTGCGCGAACTGCTCGATGAGCAGCACCCCGGTCCCGGTGGCGGCGACCTGCTCGAGCACCGGGATGAGCCGCTTCACGACGACCGGCGCGAGCCCGAGTGACAGCTCGTCGACGAGCATGAACCGCGGCTTGGACGCGAGCGCCTGGGCGAGTACGACCATCTGCTGCTCGCCGCCCGACAGCGACCGTGCCGACGTGTCGATCCGCTTCTCCAGCTCGGGGAACAGTTCGAGTGCGTAGGCGAGGCCGGCGTCGGCCTCGGACGCCGGCATGTTGTACGTGGCGACCTTCAGGTTGTCGCGAACCGAGAGGCTCGGCAGCAGCCGGCGACCTTCGGGGACCACGGCGACACCGGCGCCGCGCACCTTGTCGGGCTTCGAGCCGGCCAGTTCGAGATCGCCGATGCGGATGCTGCCACCGGTGGGCTTGAGCGCTCCGCCGACGGTCAGCACCAGGGTGCTCTTCCCGGCGCCGTTGGGCCCGAGCAGCGTGGTGATCTCGCCGGCAGGGATCTCGAGCGACACCTGGTGCAAGACCGGTCGGTCGCCACGTGGCACGGCGAGCTCGGTGATGGTGAGCGCCCCAGCGCTCGGGATTGCGGTCATACGTCGATGTCCTCCCCCAGATAGGCCGCCATCACGCGGGCGTCGTTGAGCACGTCGGCCGTGGGCCCTGACGCGATGATGTGTCCGAAGTCGAGCACGGCCACGTGGGCGCACGTCTCGTTGACGAGTGCCATGTCGTGGTCGACGAGGATGGTCAGCGCGCCGGTCCGGGCAGGGATCTCCTTGATGACCTGGGCGAGCGCAGCGGTCTCCTCGTCGGGCAGACCTGCGGCCGGCTCGTCGAGCAGGACCAGGCGGGGCGAACCCACGACGGCACGGGCGACCTCGACGAGGCGACGTTCCGCCGCACCGAGGGCGCCGACCGGGCGCTGGAGCGAGTCGCCGAGCCCGACGAACTCGACGGCGTCGACGACGTCGCGGCGCCGACTCGACTTGGCGCCGCCCGAGTGCTCGAGCACCGTCAGAACGTTCTCGAGCACCGTCAACTCGGCAACGGCCTGCTCGGTCTGGAACGTCCGGCGCAGACCCCACCTGATGCGGCGGAAGTGCGGCATGGCGAGCAGATCGTCGCCGAACGCGGTGACGGTCCCCTGCACCGGCTTGACGAACCCGGTGAGGACGTTGAAGAAGGTGGTCTTGCCGGCGCCGTTGGGGCCGATCAGTCCGTTGACGCCGACGTCGAGCGTCAGGTTCAGGTCGTCGATCGGGACGACGCCGCCGAAGCGGACGGTGAGCGATGAGATCGAGATCATGACGGCACCTGCTCCGCAACGGGCGCGGTCTCGACGGCGGCCGAGGCCACCACCGGCGCAACCGGCGGCTTGATCATCCCGGTCTTGACGCCGATCAGGCGACCGAGGTTCGTCAGGTCCTGCACGACGCCCTTCGGCTGCAACATCAACGTGAACAGCACACCGACGCCGAACAGCACGGTGAGCAGTTCGACCGGCAGGCCGAGCTGCTTGTCGAGGAGCTGCGGGAAGACCCGCAGGAAGAACGCAGCGACGATCGCCCCCCACAGGCTGTAGGCGCCACCCAGCAACACGACCGCCAGCAGGAGGATCGACTGCTCGACCGGGAACTGGTTGGTCGTCACGCCGTTGCCGGCGGCGATGATGCCACCGGCGACGCCGGCGATCGCCGCCGACAGAGCGAACGCCCAGAGCTTGTAGAGCGTGGTGTTGACGCCTGCCGAGATCGCGGTGACCTCCGCTTGCCGGAGCGATGCCCAGGCACGTCCCGGCTTGCCGGCGATGTGCCACGCCGCGAGGAGGAACATCAGTGCGACCACGACCACGGTGTACCGGTAGAACGCGATGTCGCCCGTGGCGATGCCCGGTCGGGGCACCGAGTTGAAGCCCGATGCACTGCGCGTGTCGAAGCCCCAGAAGCCACCGCCGCCGTTCGGGAACTTCACCGACACGAGCAGCAGCGTGATCGCGCCCGCTGCCATCAGCGTGACGAGGGCGAGGTAGAGCCCACTGAGCCGGAGCGCGGGGAGCCCGATGATGATGCCGAGCACGCCCGTGAGGACGCCGGTGATGAGCAGCAGGATCGGGAACGGCACGCTCTCGTCGAACAGGAAGTGCACGCGGAGGGAGAACCACGCGCCCGCAGCGACGAGCGGGATCTGGCACAGCGAGTAGATGCCCACTCGTCCGACCAGCAGACCGAGACCGAGGGTGACGAGCGAGTAGGCCGCCATCTCGAACATGATCTTCATCCAGAACGTGCTCAGGATCGCGGGGATGCCGAACAGCGCGATCGCCAACACGACGACGAGAGCGATCATCCGTTGGGGCGTTGCCGCCGTGAGGAGCGACGGCAGCCGGACATCGGCGGTCTGGCTCATCAGGCGACCCTCCCTTGGGTGTTGCCGCGCCAACCGAAGTAGAGCAGCACGACGATCGCGGCGAGGAACGGGGTGCTCGTGCGGTACTGGGCCATCGAGCTCATCGCGCCGAGGCTCGATTGGACGAGACCGATCGCGAACGCAGCGCCCACGGTCACGGCCAGCGACTCGACCCGGCCGATCAGCGCCGCAGCCAGCGCGGCGACCGGCAGCGTGAAGGTGAGGGCGGCGATCTCCATCGAGACCAGGCTGGCGAGCAGGAGCCCGGAGACGCCGAACAGGATGCCCGACCCGAACCAGGCGAACGCCTCGACCTTGCGAACGGGGATGCCGAGCAGCGCCGCGTTGTCACGGTTGTCGGCGAGCGCACGCATGCCGGTGCCGACCTTGGTGCGGTTCAGGAAGAGCACCGTGATGACGGCGATCGCGATCGGGACCACCATGCCGAGCGCCTGGGTCACGTTGATGCGGAGCCAACCGTTGACGTACTGCCACGCCGAGGTGGGCAGGTTGAGGGAGCGGACGTCGGCCGTCCAGTACCACTGCATGAACCCGAGCAGGATCAAGGCGAGGCCGAGCGAGGCGGCGGCCTTCACGAGCGGTTCGCGGTCAGCGAGCGGCGGGCCGAAGAACCAGCCGTATGCGAAGGTGATGACGCCGGACAGCACGATCGCGATGACGAAGGCGATGTACTGGTTCCAGCCGTACTCGTTGATCAGCTCCCACGCCGTCAGCGACGCCAGGGCGCCCACTGCGCCGTAGAAGAGGTTGAGCACACCGGTGGTGCGATACAGCACGACGAGCCCGACGCCGCTCATCGCGTAGACGCCACCGAGCGCCAGCCCGATGACGAGGAAGGGTTTGAAATCTGGCATGCGACTCCTCGAACGCCGTGGTTCGACCGATCAGGTTCGACCGATCACATGGGTGGATACGCGGCGTGGGCCGGCCGGACGAATGCCGGCCGGCCCACGCAACATGTCATGGAGCTGATCGTGTCAGCCCCGAATCGGTGCTTCGGGCTCAGCCCTCGGCGGCGCGGATCTCGGCCAACGGGTTGTTGTCGGTCTCCTGGATGTCGAAGCAATCTTCCTTCAGGACCATGTTGCCGTCCTGCGGGACGACGGTCCGGTCGGTGTTGTTCGACACGTTGCCGGTACCGAGGTTGTTGCTGAAGTACCACGGCTTGCAGAGCATGTCGCTCTCGGCGTTTGCCAGGCTGCCGATCGCAGCGTTCACGGTCTCGACCGTGTACTCGGCGTCAGGACCCATGCGGAGTAGGGCCTCGGTCGTGAACTTGCCGACGAGGTAGCCCATCTGCGAGAACGCCGAGATCGGGAAGTCGGCGTTGGCAGCCGCGTGGATCTCGAGCATCGTGTTGTTGTCGGGCAGACCCGAGTCGAGCACGTTGAACTCGGCGTTGATCAGGAACTTGCCGTTCCAGTCGGTGCCGCAGCAGTCCTGCAGCGCCTGCGCGACCGACGGATCGTTCGGCGGCGTGGAGCTGCCCCAGATCACCGAGTCGACGAGGCCCTGCTCGCTGATCGCCTGGAGCAGCGGGAGCACGGTCGGGCCGGTGAAGTTGAGCACCACACCGCCACCCTCGCCGGCCGCGTCGACGAGACGCTGGGCGAAGGCCGCCGGGTCGGCGATCGGCACGGGCTCGAGGATGCCCTCGAACTCGAGGCCGGCGATGTTCGCCATGTCCTCGACCGAGCTGTTGTTGAAGTCCATGCCGGGCTGGTCGGGCGAGGCGGCGACGAGCTTGCCTGTCGCCCCGGCGCGCACCACGGCCTGGGCAGCACCCAGGTTCGAGTAGTACGGGCCCATGTTGACGGCCGACCAGGTGTCGTTCAGGAAGCAACCCGGGGCGACGCCGGCGATGATCGGCTTGAAGCCGCGCTCGGCGTAGTACTCGGTGTTGACGTCGCACTCGAGCAGTTCGGTGTTGCCGACGATGCCCAACACGCCGTCGGTCTCGACGAGCTTGGTCGCGGCCGACTGCAGCACGGCAGGATCGGGAGCGACTTCCTCGAACGAGTACTCGATCGGGTGGCCGTGGATGCCGCCGTTGGCATTGACGCAGTCGAAATAGATCGACGCCATCTTCGGGATCCACGTGAAGTCGACACCTGGGATGTTGGTGGCGAGACCGCCGAGGCGGATCGGCTCCTCCGTTGCCGGCTCGCCCGTACCGAGACCGCACGCGCCGGGCTCGATGAGCATGGCACCGGACGGCTCCGCCGGAGCGGCAGCGGTGTCTTCGGCGGTGGCTTCGGCGGTTGCCTCAGCGGTGTCTTCGGCAGGTGCTTCCTCGGTCGCCTCCGCGGTGGCTTCGGCGGTGGCTTCGGCGGTGGCTTCCGCGGTTGCCTCAGCGGTGGCCTCTGCGGTGTCGCCGGCTGCCGGCTCCTCGTCGTCGCCGCCGCACGCGGCCAGCACCAGCGATGTGGCGACGAGCACCACACCGAAACGTCGGTTCCTCATAGTTCCCCCTTGTGGATTCCCCAAATTCGACACGCAGCGCGTGCCGACGTGGCGATGTTGCCATCTCCGGCACGGAACGTACAAGCCAGGTTGATAACGCGCAAGCTGGCCACCCACCGCCCGGCGAGCAAAATCTTGGCAACGATCGTGTTCCGCTAGGACGAACGCGTTTGCGGTGTCAGCGACACCGGGGCGCTGGTCCAGCGGGCCTTGCCATCGCGCTTCGCGCTGAGCAGCGCGAGATCGGCGCGGCGCAAGAGCTCGGTCGCGTTCTCCTCGCCCGAGCGGAGCGCAACGCCGACGCTCGCACCGAGCGACACGAGCGCTTCGTCGACCCGGAACGGCGCACCGAGTTTCTCGACGATGCGCGACGCGATCCGCGACGCAGCATCGCTCGACTGCTCGTTGGTGATGTCGCGACACACGACGACGAACTCGTCGCCGCCGACCCGGTACACCGAATCGGTGTCGCGGAGGATGCTGACGAGTCGTTGGCCGGCGGCGACGATGACGCTGTCGCCGACGCCGTGTCCGTAGGTGTCGTTCACCTGCTTGAAGCCGTCGAGATCGACGTAGAGAACCGAGATGTGCTCACCCTCCACCTCGCGCAACCGGCGCGCCAGCCCGGCGCGGTTGCCGAGCCCCGTCAGCGGATCGGTGGTGGCGGCCAGCTCGAGCTGGCGCCGGTGCTCGTCGTTGTCGAACGCCAGGCGAGCCAGCCCGACGACCTCGTCGAGGTGGCGCTCCTGGTTGGGGCTCGCCTTGCCCGGTTCGTAGCGCCACGCCACCAGCGCAGCCGCCACCGATGACTGGCGCGTGATGACCGGGCGCACCCAGATCGACCGGTATCCGGCCTCGATCGCTGCGGCCCGAACCGGTTCGGGCAGCCCGTCGATCTCGAGATCGCGAGCTTCGCCCGTGTCGAACACGTCGTGCCAGGGCATCACTCGGTCGGCGACGTACGGCAGCACCGACGCCGGCCAGTGGCCGATCAGCGAGAGCCGAACCTCCGTCGACGAGCGGCTCCTCGTGCCGGCGTCGTTCAGCCGATCGGCACGGACGATCATCGTGCCGGTCGCGACGAGCGGGTAGCTGGTGACCGCGCGCGCCAGCGACCCCAGGCAGGTGGGGAGTGGTTGGTCGGACGCGATCTGGAACGCAGCGTTGGCGAGGTTGTCGGTCACCGACTCGGGCGTCATCGTGACGATGTAGCCCTCGAAACCGAACGTGTCGGGGCAGTCGTACGCCCAGTACTCGGTCCAGCGGGACTCGCCGTCGCGGTGCCGGAACCGAACGCGCGACGGCCCCATCACGGCGTCGTCGTAGTGCGCCGCGAACGTGAGCGAGGCGACGAGGAAGTCGACGTCGGCCGGCTCGATGAAGTCGACGATCGACCGACCGAGGACTTCGTCGGCGCGATACCCGGTGAGCGCAGTGGCCCGGCGGTTCACATGGCGGACGACGCCCACCTTGTCGACCACGAGCACGCCGAGCGGGAGGTGTTCGTTGAGCAGCGCCTGATCGACACCACTGGCGGGGAGGGGAGCACGCGTCATGTCGGGACGGGCGGAGCCGTCCTGGTCGCCGTCGGTTGTGGATGCGTCGGTCACGCTGCTGTCCCTCATCCCAGCACACACCGGGCGGGCGGTACGCCGGATGCAGGTGCCGACCCTAGCCGCGCCCATGGGGAGGTGCGCGCCGCGCCTCGAGCGGTTGCGGCGACGTCCGAAACGGGCGCCGCCGGGCGCGTTCGTCCTGGCCGAACGGCTGCGTGGTGACCGGTGTTCGGCATGTGGGACACTCCGGCGTCAGTCCGCCGAGCCACGGCTGCGGCGCATCTCCCTGGGGGACACCGATGAAGACCAGTACCGATCGCATCCTCACCACGCACGTCGGCAGCCTCGCCCGCCCGACGCCGCTGCTCGACACGATGAAGGAGAAGGAGCACGGCCGGCCCTACGACCAGGCCGTGTTCGACCAGCAGGTCAGCGACGCTGTGCTCGACCGGGTGCGTCAGCAGGTCGAGAACGGGATCGACATCGTCACCGACGGCGAGATGAGCAAGGTCAGCTTTCTCGGCTACGTGAAGGACCGCCTGGGCGGCTTCGAGGTCGAGGAGGGCGGCAGCGGCCCGGCCCCGTCGTGGCAGGTCGAGATCGACATGTTCCCCGAGTACTACGCCGACTACATGGGCAAGTACTCCGCCGCCGTCGCACCGCTGCGTCGCATCATCGCTCGCGGTCCGGTCAGCTACGTCGGCCACGACCTGCTGCAGATCGACATCGACAACCTGAAGGCTGCCGTTGCCCAGGTCGAGTCCGAGGGGCACACCGTCACCGAGGTCTTCATGCCGTCGTCGGGTCCGAGCGGCTTCGGCAAGAACGAGTACTACGCGACCAACAGCGAGTACCTCGAGGCGGTCGCCGAGGCGATGCGCGAGGAGTATCTCGCGATCGTCGAGGCGGGCTTCATCCTCCAGATCGACGACCCGTGGCTGATCGAGTACCTGACCGACTACTCGGGCCTCGAGACCGAAGCCCGCGAGCGCGGCTGCAACGAGCACATCGAGGCGGTCAACCATGCGTTGCGCGGCATCCCGGCCGACCGGGTGCGTCACCACACGTGCTACGGCCTCAACCACGGGCCGCGCCTCACCGACGTGCCGATGGCGAAGGTCGCTCCGTTCATGCTCAAGGTGAACGCCGGCGCCTACTCGTTCGAGGTCGCGAACCCGCGTCACCAGCACGAGTACACGATCTGGGAAGACATCACGCTTCCCGACGACAAGGTGCTCATCCCCGGCCTGATCGGGCACGCCAACAACTACGTCGAGCACGAGGACCTGATCGCCGAGTACATCGTGCGCTACGCGAACATCGTCGGCAAGGAGCGTGTGATCGCAGGCGCCGATTGCGGGTTCTCGTCGCGGGCTTCGTACAAGCCCGAGGTGCACCCCACGGTCGTGTGGCCGAAGTTCAAGCACCTCGCGATGGGCGCAGAGATCGCGAGCGCTCGGCTCTGGTCCTGAGGGCGGCGTTGGCGGCGCGGCGCCGCGGTCACTTGGGTGCGAGCCGCACGAACGCGTACTCGTAGACCGGGCCACCCTGCGAGCTGCGGACCTTCACCATGAAGGTCTGGTCGATCGGGGCCGACGGGAACTCCACCCGTGCCGACCATGTGCCGTCGGACCTGGCGGTCACGACGCCGCCACCGAACGGTGACTCGATCGTGATCACCGCTCCTGGCGCAGCCTTGCCCGAGTACTCGTTCCATGCGATCGGCTCGTTGCAGTCGGCGAACGCCGCCTTGGCGGTGAACTCCTGGACGGGAGCGGCCGGGCGCTGGAGTGCGAAGTCGAACGACGACGGGCTCGCCGAGTTGGTCACCCGGACACCGACCACCACACCGTACGGGGCCTCGACCTTGAGCTTCGCCTCCCACGACCCTTCCTTGCCGACCGTGGCCTCGACGACGCCGTAGTCGCTCGCGACCCGGACGACGCTGCCGGCGTTGCCGGTGCCGGTGAAGACCTGCTTCATCGGGTTCGCTCCGAGGTCGGCGTGGCCGAGTGCAACGGTGAACGGCTTCGTCACGGCGACGGGCTCGGCGTGGGGCGCCTTCGCCGTGAAGTCATGCACCTTCTCGCTCGTCGACGAGCTGACCCGAAGGCCGACCTTGCCACCGGGCGGGACGTCGCGGAGTTCGAGCACGATCTCCCACGTCCCGGCCGCACTGGCCACCGTGGAAGCTGTGCCGCGATCGGACGCGACGGTCACGGTGCTGCCTGCATCGGCTTTGCCCCACAGCCCGACCTTGAGTGGAGCACCGTTGCCTTCGGTCCACCCGAGCACTGCGGTGAACGACGTCGTCTTCCCGGGGTCGGTGACGGTCTTGGGCACCGTGGTTCCGGTGACCGGCTTGGTGGACACGGGGGTCGTGGGCTCGGGCACGGTGGATGCGGGCACCGTCGCGGTGGGCTCGGTGGTGGGTGCTCCCGGCATCGCCACGACCAGTTGGACGCCGCTGTCGACGCCGGCAGCCGTCACGGCCAGCAGGACCTGCTGGCCGGCGACGGCCTGGCTGAGGTCGACGGTGGCGATCCAGCGGCCGGTCGGGTCGGCGGTGGCGATCGTGTTGCCGAACGGGCCGGCGATCGTGACCTCGGCGCCGGCAGGTGCGGTACCGATGACCTGCTGGGTGGGTGGCGTGGCGCTCAACGCCGCCTTGCCGAGCTTCGCGGTCAACGTCGACGTGACTGCGCCCACGGTCGGCGACTTCGTGGCCGACCCCGCCGGGTCCGGCGTCGACGCCTTCGGTGGGACGGAATCGCCCACGGGCTTGGCGGCGGCGCTCGTGTTGATCGGCGTGGCGTCGACGGTGGCCACGTCCGACGACACGAGGGCATCCGACTCGTTGTCGACGGTCTGGTAGGCGGCAGCGCCACCTGCGGTGACGAGCAGTGCGGCCGCTGCGGCGATCATCGCCCGCCGGAAGGGGCGCCGGACGCCGTCGCTGCCGCCCGAGGTGGCGGGCAGATAGGAGGCACCTGCGATCACTGCCTCGATGTCGCCGTGCGGTTCGATCGTCGCTGCCACCTCGTCGAGGAGCAGGGCGAGTTCGGTGTCGAGTCCGTCGTGAACGATGCTCATCGTGCGTCTCCCAGGGTTCGCTTCAGGGTCTCGGTGCCGCGTTTGGTGTGGGTGCGGACGGAACCCACGGAGATGTCGAGTGTCTCGGCGATCTCCGACTCGGTCATGCGCATCCAGTGGCGCATCACGACGCAGGCGCGTTGGCGCAGTGGCAGGTCGGCAACAGCGGCGAGCACGCGGTCGCGGCCGAACCGCCCGAGCGCTGTCTCCTCGGCCGACGCGACGAGCGTCAGATGTGCGCCACGGTGGCGCTCGGCGACGGTGTCGCGGCGGTGCTTGCCGCGGACCAGGTTGACGATGGTGGCCTTGAGGTAGGCGTCGATCCGGTCGTGTTGCTCGATGCGGTCCCAGGCGTCGAAGACCCGGACGTACGCCTCGTGGGCGACGTCTTCCGCGACGTGCACGTCACCGGTCAGGAACGCCGCGAACCGCACCATGTCGGCATGGGTGCGCGCATACAGATCGCGCACCCCCTGGTCACGGGTCGCCGCCTCACGGTCGCTCGCAGCAGCGAGCGACCACGCCGAGTCGAGCCGTCTCACGATCGGGACCGGCGCAGCAGGGGTGGACCCTGCTGCGTCGGTCGTCGTCCACACGTTCGTCATCACACCCCATCCGACGCCGACCACCGACATCTCTAGGACATGATCGGCGACATTTGCCGACTCCTTGACACAACGCTCGCTCGTCGATCCGGTGTCAGACCTCGAATGAACCGTTCCGCGACGGCAAATGCGTTGTGTCAGAGGGTGCGGGCGTCGAGCCAGACGTTGCCGTTGGTGCCGTCGACGGTGATGGTCTGGCCGGTTTGAATGCGGCTGGTTCCGTTGACGGAGCCGACGACGGCGGGGATCGCGAACTCGCGGGCGACGATGGCGCAGTGGCTCATGACGCCGCCGACGTCGGCGACG
>JALHOG010000068.1 GCA_022843125.1 Ilumatobacteraceae bacterium | reverse complement strand
TACGAGCTGCTCGTCGGTCGGCCGGTGCCGGAAGGCATGTCGATCCGACGGACGTGACGGAATGGGTCAGACCAACTCCGTCACGGCTCGAGCCGTGACGGAGTTGGTCTGACCCATTCCGTCACGCCGGGCGTGTCGGGGTCCAGCCGCCGCGGTGGATGATCTGCTGCGGGGCGCGCGACGGCCGAGCGGCGCTGCGTCCGGCCGACGCCGCACGATCCGCCGTGGCCGGATAGCCGAGCGAGATCGCGCCGAGCAGTTCGAGGTGGGGTGGCACGCCGAGCGCCCGCCGGAGCTCACGCTCCCCCTTGAACACCCCGAAGAACAGGGCGCCGAGCCCTTCGTCCTCCGCAGCGAGCAGGAGCGTCATCACCGACATCGACGCATCGATCGTCCAGTAGGGAGCGGGCCAGGCGTCGACGCCGGACCCGAGCCCGGTGGCGGCCTTGTCGGGTTCGCCGTACCGGTCGACGTATGCCTTGGGATCAGCGAACGGCAACAGGATCGCCGGAGCGTCGAGCAGGCCCTGCCACTTGAAGGTGCCGCGCCGCATGGGCGGCAGCGTGATGTCCCAGAAACGAGCGGTGTCGGCCCCCTCGAGCACGACGAGATGCCAGCCCTGGGTCTTGCCGGCGCTCGGCGCCCGGTTGGCCAGGCCGACGAGGCGTTCCAGCAAGCCGTCGGGCAGCGGATCGGATCGGTAGCTGCGCGTCATCCGCCGAGCCATCACGACATCGACGAACGCTCCCATCGTGCGACGTTAACCCGGGGCCGGTGAGCCCGCCCCAGCTGGCGCGACCAAACGGGTGGGGCAGCGGGTCAGGCGCCGAGCTTGACGAGGTCTTCGGCCATGGTCCACCCGTAGACGACCATCACATCGGCCGTCGTCGGGTTGACGCCCTCGAACAGGGCGACGACCTCGGGGTCGAGCTTCTCGGGCTTCGACGACTCGAAGTCGAGGAACCCGGATTGGCCGTTCTTCGCGACGAACGACTGGGCGTCGTACTTGCTCTCGACACCGAACCGCTTCGCGAGGCGTCGGCCCCAGGCTCGCTCCTCACCGACCGCACGATTGCCCGGCCGGGGCGTGACCTCGTCGAGCTTCTCGAATGCCTCGAGCCCGTCGGCCGAGACAAAACGCGAACCGACGACGACGTCCTCATCGGGGAACGCCATCAGCGCCCGGTGGTAGGCCTCGTGCATGAGGCCGCGCAGCACGGTGTCGCGCTTGGAGTGCCGGCGGACCGACAGCATCCCGATCAGGACACACGGCGTACCACCGATGCGCTCGAGGGTCGAGAACATGAACCCGTGCAGCTTGTCGTCGATGCGCGCCGTGGTGACGAGGACCCAGTCCTCCTTCGCCTTGGAGAGCGCACCGATGTCGAACGCGCCCTCCATCGAGCCCATCTCATCGAGATCGGCATCGGTCAGCGAAATGGCATCATTGGTGGCTACGACGAGCGGCATTGTCCCCTCTCCCTGAAGAGCTCGGACGCCTATTCTGCCACCGTACGGGTTCGGATTCACACCGGACTTGGTCGCGTTCACGAGGCGTTCACGGCGACACCGACCTGACCAGGGCGTTCGCGACCGCGACGGGGCGACTACGGACCGGCTGCTCAGAGGAGCACGGCATCGTGTCCGAACGCCATGCGCAACTCGCCGACCGCCCGGTCGATGTCGACCCGGAACTCATCGGACAGGCGCAGGACCTTGCCGCGGCCGAGCTCGATCATCACCACCGAGTCTCCGGGGTGATCGCGCAGGATCCGCTTGAGACGCTGGATCTTCAGCTCGTCGAGGGCGTGACTCGGCAGCGCCAACCGCAGCGGCGGCGCGGGGCCGTCGGTGAGCCCCTGCATCACCTGGACGTCCTGAGCGATCAGCCCGAACCTGGACTCGTCCCGTTTGTCGAGCCGGCCCTTGATCGTGACGATCACGTCGTCCTCGAGCTTGTGCCCCTGCTCCTGCAGGGTGCGCGGGAAGACCGTGACCTCGATCGAGGCCTCGAGGTCTTCCAACACGAACACGGCCATCTGATCGCCACGTTTCGTGAACTTCCGCGCGAGCCCGGTGATGACCCCGCCGACGAGCACCTGGGCGCCGTCCTCATAGGTCTCGAGATCGGCGAGGCTGTGCTCGACCTTGCGCTTGAGCGCGGCTTCGACACCGAACAGCGGGTGGTCCGAGACGTAGAGACCGAGCATCTCCTTCTCGGCTTTGAGCCGGTCGTTCTTCTCGAACTCGATGTCGGGGATCGGGGTGCGCTCGTCGAACCCGGGCACCGCGTCGGCGGCGGGCGCGTCGCCCCAATCACCGAACAGGCTCATCACGCCCCGGTCGCGTTCGCGGCGCCGCTCGACCGTGACATCGATGATCTGCTCGAACGAGGCGAGCAACCCGCGGCGGGGATGGCCGAGACGATCGAAGGCGCCCGCCTTGATCAGCGACTCGACCGTTCGCTTGTTGAGCACCGGCTCGGGGACCCGTTCGGCGAAGTCGTGAAACGAGGTGTACTCGCCGTTCTCGTTGCGCTCGGCGAGGAGCTGCTCGACGAGCCCTTCGCCCACGTTGCGCACGGCCGACAAGCCGAACGTGATCGCTCCCGGGCTCCCGATCGCGAGCGACACGTCGGCGGGCACCTCATCGGTCGGGATCGCGTCGAAGTCCATCACCGACCGGTTGATGTCGGGCGTGAGGACTTTGATACCGGCCGTCCGGCAGTCGGAGAGATAGACCGCGGCCTTGTCGAGGTTGCTCTTGACGCTGGTGAGCAGGCAGGCGAAGTACTCGACCGGGTAGTGGGCCTTCAGATAGGCGGTCTGATACGTGACGAGGCCGTAGCCGTAGCTGTGGCTCTTGTTGAACGCGTAGTCGGCGAACTTCTCGATGATGTCGAACAGGTGGCGGCCGAGGTCGTCGTAGCCCTTGTCGCGGCACCCGGTCTCGAAGGCCTCACGCGCCTTGGCCATGACCTCACGCGACTTCTTCCCCATGGCCTTGCGCAGGTTGTCGGCTTCGGCGAGTGAGTACCCGGCGAACTTCTGCGCCACGCGCATCACGCTCTCCTGGTAGATCATCAGACCGAACGTGTCGTTGAGGACCGCCTGGGCGTCGGCGTGGAAGTACTCGACCGGCTTGCGACCGTTCTTGCGGTCGGCGTAGTCGTAGTGCATGTTGGCGCTCATCGGGCCGGGCCGGTAGAGCGCGATGAGGGCGCCGACGTCGTCGAAGCTGTTCGGCGCCATCGCCCGGAGCAGCTGGCGCATGGGCGGTGACTCGAGCTGGAACACGCCGATCGTGTCACCCTTGCCGAGGAGGTTGAACGTGAGCGCGTCGTCGAGCGGGATCGTGTCGATGTCGAACTGCGGGTCGCGCGAGCGCCGCACCATCGCCTGGGTGTCGGTGATGACGTCGAGGTTGCGCAGACCCAGGAAGTCCATCTTCAGCAGGCCGAGCGACTCGACGCCACCCATCTCGAACTGGGTGACGATCGGCGCGTCGGCGGGATCCTGACCCGACTCGGGCTTGCGCTGGATCGGCAGGTAGTGGGTGACCGGTTCCTTGGTGATCACCACCGCAGCGGCATGGATGCCGTCGGAGCGTTTGAGGCCTTCGAGGCCCTTCGCGACGTCGACAACACGCTTGACATCGGTGTCGCTGTCGTAGAGCGCACGGAGTTCGGCTGCAGCCTTGTAGCCGTCGGCGTACTTCTCGCTCTGTTCGAAGCAGTACTTGAGCGGCGTGTCGCGCCCCATCACCAACGGCGGCATCAGCTTGGCGACCTTGTCGCCGACCCCGTACGGGTAGCCGAGCACACGTGCTGCGTCACGCACTGCGTTGCGGGCCTTGATGGTGCCGAAGGTGATGATCTGGGCCACGTGGTCGCGGCCGTAGCGCTGGGCGGCGTAGCGGATCATCTCATCGCGGTAGCGCGAGTCGAAGTCCATGTCGATGTCGGGCATCGAGACGCGGCTGGGGTTGAGGAACCGCTCGAACAGCAGGCCG
The DNA here is from genome assembly GCA_022843125.1 of Ilumatobacteraceae bacterium. Classification (GTDB taxonomy): domain Bacteria; phylum Actinomycetota; class Acidimicrobiia; order Acidimicrobiales; family Ilumatobacteraceae; genus Ilumatobacter. The sequence goes on along the minus strand of JALHOG010000068.1, from coordinate 25,940 downwards.
TACTTGATCGGGTCGAGGTCGGTGATCTTCAGGCAGTACGCGACGGCGCACCCGGCTGCGGAGCCACGGCCCGGCCCGACCCGGATGCCGCCGTCCTTGGCGTGTTTGATCAGGTCCCAGACGATCAGGAAGTACGACGCGAACCCCATGTCGTTGATGACCTTGAGCTCGTACGCGACCCGTTCGATTACGTCGTTGGGGAGTTGCTCGCCCCAGCGCTCCTTGGCCCCGAGCCATGTGATGTGGTCGAGGTAGTCCTTGTCGGTGGTGAAGCCCTCGGGGATCGGGAAGTTGGGCAGCAGGGCGTTGCCGAACTCGATCTCCAGCCCGGCCCGCTCGGCGATCCAGAGGGTGTTGTCGCACGCCTCGGGGAGCTCACGGAACAGATAGCGCATCTCCTGCGCCGACTTGAGGTAGTGCTCCTGGCCCTCGAACTTGAACCGTTTCGGGTCGGAGATGAGGGCGCCGGTCTGGACACAGAGCAGAGCGTCGTGTGACTCGTGGTCTTCGCGGTGCGTGTAGTGCGAGTCGTTGGTCGCGAGCAGCGGCGCGCCGATCTTCTTGGCGATCTCGATCAGCTGCGGGTTGGTGTCGTGCTGGGCGGCGAGACCGTGGTCCTGCAGTTCGACGAACAGGTTGTCCTTGCCGAAGATGTCCTGCAGGCGGCCGGCCTTCTCGACCGCGCCCTTCTCGTCACCCTGGAGGAGCGCCTGCAGCACGTGCCCGCCGAGGCAGCCGGTGGTGGCGATCAGGCCCTCGTGGTACTTCTCGAGCAGCTCCCAGTCCATCCGGGGCTTGTAGTAGTAGCCCTCGAGGAACGCGAGGCTCGAGAGCTGGATCAGGTTGCGGTACCCCACCTCGTTCTCGGCGAGGAGGATGAGGTGGTAGTAGAGCTTCTTGCCGCCCTCGGTGTCTCCGCCGGAGTCGTCGATGCGCCCTCGCCGGGCCGGGCGCTCGGACCGGCTGTCGTGGGCCATGTACGCCTCGGTGCCGATGATCGGCTTGATGCCCTGCTTGTTGCACTCCTTGTAGAACTCGAGGGTGCCGTACATGTTGCCGTGATCGGTCATGCCGATCGCCGGCTGGCCGTCGGCGACCGCCTTGGCAACCATCTCGTCGAGGCGCGCCGCGCCGTCGAGCATCGAGAACTCGGTGTGGACGTGGAGATGCGTGAACGAATCGGGCATGAGCTGGGCTGACGGCGGGTCTCTACCCTGCCACACCGGGCCGCCGAATCACAACGGTGTGGTTCGGTCCGAACCTACCAGACCTGCCGACGCGAGTTCACGGGGACGGACCCCGCTCAGCACTCAGAGATAGGTGCCGGGGCGGTCGGGTTGCATGATCATGGCACCCTGCGGGCCGGGGCCGCCCGGAGCCGAGCCGGGCGGGAGCTGGCGCATCTGCTCGAGCTGCTGGCGAGCAGCGATCTGCTGGGCGAACAGGGTTGCCTGGATCCCGTGGAAGAGGCCCTCCAACCAGCCGACCAGCTGGGCCTGGGCGATCCTGAGCTCGCCGTCGGTCGGCACCGTGTCGGCGTCGAACGGCAAGGCGAGCGACCGGAGCTCTTCCTGGAGATCGGGCGAGAGCGCTTGGGCCAGCTCGGTGACCGAACGTTCGTAGATCTCGGCCAGCCGCTCACGGCTCGCCTCGTCGAGCGGCGCTTGGCGCACCTCGTCGAGGAGTTGCTTGACCATCGATCCGATGCGCATCACCTTGGCCGGCTCGGTGACCGCCCCGTGCGGCACCTCCTCGACCGGCTCGAGGAGCTCACCGTGCTCGACTCGACGCTCGTCGAGGGCAGCCCCGTGCGATGCCTCCCTGTTCGATGCTTCGGTGGCCGGTGTCGTCTCGTCCGCTGTGCTCGTCATGATGCTCCGATGTTCGTCAGTTTGGTACGCGTGGGCGACCAGGGTTCCGGCCGGTGCAACCAGTGCGGTCAGCCGCGCGTTCCCGCCAGCAGGGGAACGTACACCTCGGCCGACGTCATCGAACCGTGGCGACACACGAGTTCGAACGGTCCGGTGTCTTCCGGGTCGAGGAAGCTCACATCGGCATGGGCGACGATCGCAACGTCGCCGAGGCGGTTGGCGACGTCGGGCGGAACGACCGGACCGAACCAGCCTCCCGAGATCAGCTCGTCGCGCGTCCGAACCCAGGCCACGTCGCCGAACTGCTCGGTCGCCGCGGCTGCGAGCTCTGGGGCGGCACCACGCCGGGCGTGCATCCAGCGGAATCGCCCCTCACCCGACTGGAGCGTGCAGAGCGCCAGCACGTCGTCACCGGGGGTGATGATGTTCGAACCGACCTGCACCTGCCCATGGTCGGCAGTGACCAGCAGCACCGCGCCCGGGGGCAACACCTCGAGCACGTCGGCGACGAGGCGGTCGGCGACGCGGAGCTCGGCGTCGTAGTACGGCCCGAAGCCGCGCTCGTGGGCGATCTTGTCGACCCCGCCGTAGTAGGCGTAGATGAAGCGCTCCCCCTCGCCGAGCAGGCGGGCCACGTCGACCGGCAACGACGACATCGCCCGCCAACCCACCGGGCGGCCGCCGCGCATGTGCGCCTCACTGAACGCCGTGTTGCACAGTTCGAGCGGGCTCACCACCGGCACCCGTTCGCCCATGAAGGCGGGGAACCGCTGGATGTCGGTCGGCGGGTAGACCCGACGCCGATCGTCACCGTTGACCGCCCAGCGCAACACGTTGAGCACCTCGCCACCGATGACGATCCGGTAGCCGATCAGACCGTGCTCACCCGGCGTGAGCCCTGTCGCGATGGAGCTGAGTGCCGTCGACGTGGTGGTGGGCGCAACCGTGGTGATCGGCCCACCGACCATCGCAGCGATCGTCGGCGCCACGGCGCGCCGATCCTGGAGCTGATCCCACCCGAGCCCGTCGAGCACGAGGAGCACGACCTGGGATGCCTGGGCGACGACGTCGGGCATCCATGCCGGCAGTCCGGTCGACCACGGAAGCGGTCCGAGCAGCGCCGGAATGATCCCGCGCACGTTCGCGCCGGCGTAGTCGGGAACGATCGGCTCGGGGGACATGCGGCGGCTAGTCCATCACGGCGGACGGTCCTGAGCCAAGCGAGCCGCGACACCTCGAGCAGGCGGCCGTTCACGCGCGGCGCCGCTCCACCCCCTACGCTCTGTGTCGTGCGAGTGTCGACCAGAGGCGACTACGCCTGCCGAGCCCTGCTGTCGCTTGCGCTCCGTGTCGACGAGGGAGGCCCCACCTCCGTCCGCGACATCGCGGAACGCACCGGCCTGCCCCAGCCCTACCTCGAGCAGATCCTCCTCGCGCTCAAGGGTGCCGGCCTCGTGCGTTCCAAGCGCGGCGTCGGTGGCGGCTACGTCCTGGCCCGGCCCGCGGCGGAGATCCGGATCGCAGAGATCCTCTCCGCGGTCGACGGCCCGATCACGCTCGGCGACTTCGGCGAACCGCACGCAGACGGCGCCTGCGACCACGAAGGCCAGTGCGTGCTGCTCGCCGTGTGGAAGCAGGCCGGAGAGGTGATGCGCCGCCACCTCGACGGATACACGCTGGCGTCGATCGCCGAGATGGCACGCGGCGATGCGGTGTGGCCCGCGGTCGATTCGCCGGTCGATTCGCCGGTCGATTCGCCCGTCGCCTGACGAACCCGCCTCTCAACCCGAGTCGACGACCGGTTGCAGCGTTTCGAGCCGCGCGGCGAGATCGGCGGCGAGTTCGCTCCGGAAGGTCACACGCTCCCCCGTCGTCGGGTGTTCGAACGCCAGCTCGGCGGCGTGGAGGAAGGGTCGCTCGAGCTGCAGCTTCGGGCGCCGCTGACCGTAGACCGGGTCACCCACCAGAGGATGGTTGATCGACCCCAGATGCACGCGGATCTGATGGGTCCGGCCGGTCTCGAGACGGCATTCCAGCAACGCGAGATCGGCTGGGCGGTCGTACCGGGCCTGCACGCGATACTCGGTCCGCGACGGGCGACCGTCGGCGACGACCGCCATCTTCAGCGGATCCTGGCGGGAGCGCCCGATCGGCGCGTCGATCACACCGTGGGGCGCCTCGGGGTGACCCCACACGAGCGCGATGTAGACACGCGTCGCCGCGTGTGATGCGAACTGTGCGATCAGTGCGTCGGCGGCGGCCTGGGTGCGGGCGACCACCAGCAAGCCGGAACTCCCGCCGTCGAGACGATGCACGATGCCGGGTCGGTGCTCCTCGCCGACACCGGCGAGTTCCGGGTAGCGAGCGAGTAGGCCGTTGACGAGGGTCCCGTCGAGGTTGCCGGCGCCCGGATGCACCACGAGCCCGGCCGGTTTGTCGATCACGATCACCGCATCGTCCTCGTGGAGCACGTCGAACACGATCGACGCGTCGGGCTGCGGCGGCTGCTCGACCGGAACCGCATCGGGGTCGGCCGTGACGACCTGCCCTTCGACGAGGCGGACCTTGCCGGTCGTCGCCACATCACCGTCGACGGTGGCACCACCCGAAGCGATGACGGCGGTCGCGACCGATCGACTGATGTCGAGCATGAGCGCCACCACTCGGTCGAGCCGCTCCCCCGCGAGCGCCGATGGCACCGTCTCGGTGATCATGCCGTCTCGGTCGAGTCGGAAGCGGTCTCGGGAGCGGGTTCCGGAGCGGGCACCGGTTCGCGGGCGGGTTCGGTGCGGGCGATGCGCCACGAGGCGAGCACGAGCAGGGCGCCACCGACCGTGATGCCCATGTCGGCGATGTTGAACACCGGGAACCACTGGAAGTCGATGAAGTCGACGACGCCGCCGCGCAGCCAACCCGGATCGCGGACGAAACGGTCGATCAGGTTGCCGATCGCCCCGCCGATGATCATGCCGATCGCGATGTCGGCGGCACGGCTGCCGCTGCGACGCAGCGAGAGGAGTAGCCCGACCACGATCACCATCGCCAGCACGGCGATGATCGGGCCCATGTCCCGGCCCATACCGAAGGCTGCGCCGGTGTTGTACGACAGATTGAAGCGCAGCGTCCAGAAGAGATCGATGTTGCGATCCTCGAGTTCAGCCACCGCCCACCACTTGGTGAGCTGGTCGACGACGACGATCGCGGCCGCGACCGCGATGCTTCCGGGCGCAAGGCGGCCCTTGAACGCGTGAACGAGGTCACGCATGAACGGTCACGTCATCGGCGGCCGATGCCGCCGACCTTCTCCTCGACGAGCACCGACGACCATGGGATCGCCTCGAGGCGTTCGCGAGGGAGAGGCTTGCCGGACATGACCGAGTAGCCGTAGGTGCCTTCCATGATCCGGATGATGGCAGCGTCGATCTCGGCGACCGCGTCGCGAGCTTGGGCGCTGAGGGCGAGATCGCGCTCACGCTCGACCACCATCGTGTCGCCCTCGCCGCCTTCGTCGTCGAACTGGACGTCGCCCATCTCGGCTTCCTCGACCAGCTGGTGCGCCTCGTCCTCGAGTCGCTTGGCCTGGCCGGTGAGGTGGACCCGCTCCTGCTGGAGCAGGTCGTACTGGGTCTTGATGAAGGGGAGGTCGAAGTCCTTGGTGTAACCGAGGCCTTCTTTGTTGAACTTGGGCTTGGGGAGTTCGTGCATCGTGTCGGGGGCTGATCTCGTGCTCTGGGGGGTGGGGGATCCGGTGCCGGCAGACGATGCCGGCGTGCGCCGCGTCTGCGTTGCGGCCGGCTTGGTCGTCTGCTTGCTGGTCGGCTTGGTCGCCTTGGCGGGAGGCTCGGTCGCCGTTGCCGCCGGCTGATTCTTCTGCTTCGTCGTTTGCTTCGTCGCCGTCTGCTTCGTCGCCGCTGCGGCAGGCGCCGCCGACTTCTTGGCCGGTGGCTTCGCCGGCGCCTTGGCGGCTGCGGCCGGCTTCTTGGCCGAGGCCGCCCGACCGGTCGGAGCAGCGCTCGCAGCTGCCGTACTGGCGGGTGCGGCCTTCTTGGTGGAACTCTTCGCAGCCATTGCGGGACGACCTCCTGGCGGATGTGAACGCCGGACTCTATCGGGCGAGCGCGGCGATGACTGCGACCGGCACGCAGTCGGTCGTCATGCCTCGGCCGACGACGACGGGTCGACAGCCCGAATGCGTGCCAGCAGCTCGTCGTCGTCGAGACCGATCACGTCGATGCGTTTCGTCCGCGACGATGCGCCGCCGACGATCCGGACGTCTCGACGTCGCACCCCGAATCGCTCGGCGAGCCACCCCACGAGCTCGTCGTTGGCGGCGCCGCCGACCGGAGGCGCCGCCACCGCGATCTTCGGGTGATCACCGAACCATCCGGCGAATCCCGTTCGGCGAGCCCCGGGCTGCACCCGGACGTGCAAACGGCCCACGCCGTCAGCCGCCGACGCGCTCCACGTGTACCTGCACGTCGGCGACGTCGGCGGCCACTGCGTCGGACTCGGTGGCCAGCGTCTCTCCGGTGACCAGCTCTCGGTGCGCCTCGAACGCCGCGACCACATCGGCCGGGCCGGTGATCGAGAGACGAATCCGGTCGGAGACGTCGAGTCCGGCATCCCGCCGGGCCTGTTGGATCGAGCGGATCAGGTCGCGGGCGCGCCCTTCCTCCTCGAGTTCGGGGGTCACGTGGGTGTCGAGCACGACGAGGCCGTCGCTGTTGCGCAGCGTCGCCACCGCGCCGTCGCCCGCCGACACCACGCGGAAGTCGAACTCGCCGGGATGGAGCTCGACGCCGCCCACGACGGCGATGTCACCCTCGACCCGCCAGTCCCCGGCCTTGTGCGCAGCGATGACCTCCTGGGTCCGACCGCCGAGTCGCGGGCCGAGCGCCTTCGGGCTGAGGATCAGCTCCTTCGAGCCGAAGCGACCGACCTCGGTGGTGAGCTCGACCTCCTTCACGTTGAGCTCGTCTTTCAGGATGTCGAGATGCGGCGCGACCAGGTCGACGTCGGCCGTCGCGACGACCGCGCGCGCCAGTGGCAGTCGCACGCGAAGGCCCTCGGCCTTGCGCAGGGACAGCAGCGTCGAGCAGGCGTCACGCACCCGGTCCATTCCGGCGTGGAGGTCGGCGTCGTACGGGAAGCGGGTGGCGTCGGGCCAATCGGCGAGATGGACGCTCGGCGCCGGCGCACCGTCACTGCCACCCACCAGGCCGGCGTGGATGTGCTCGCTGACGAGCGGCAGCAGCGGTGCTGCCACCTGGCAGAGCGTCACCAGCGCGGTGTGGAGTGCGTCGATCGCGTCCTGCTCCCCCGCCCAGAAACGGTCGCGGCTGCGACGGATGTACCAGTTGGTCAGCGTGTCGATGAACGCTGCGACCGCCTCGGACGCGCCGTACAGGTCGTACGCGTCCATGCGGCCCTCGACCGTTTCGATCAGACCGCGCAACTCCCCCATCAGGTAGCGGTCGAGCACATCGGTCTGGTCGGTGCGCACCGTGCCGTGGAGGCCGGCTGCGTTGCCGTAGAGCGTGAGGAACGAGTACGAGTTCCACAGCGGGAGGATCACGTGGCGGACGGTGTCGCGGATGCCGGCCTCGGTCACCGAGAAGTCGGCGCCACGCAGGATGGGCGACGCCAGCAGCAACCAGCGCATCGCGTCGGCGCCGTAGGTGTCGAACATCTCGTTCGGGTCGGGGTAGTTGCGCAGCGACTTCGACATCTTGCGCCCGTCGTCGCCGAGCACGATCCCGTGGCTGACGCAGTTGCTGAACGCGGGCCGGTCGAACAGCGCAGTCGCGAGAACGTGCATGGTGTAGAACCAGCCGCGGGTCTGGGCCATGTACTCGACGATGAAGTCGCCCGGATAGTGGTGTTCGAACCAGTCGGCGTTCTCGAACGGGTAGTGCACCTGGGCGAACGGCATCGATCCCGACTCGAACCAGCAGTCGAGGACCTCGGCGACGCGTCGCATCGTCGAGCGACCGGTCGGGTCGTCGGGGTTGGGTCGGGTGAGGTCGTCGACCGCAGGTCGGTGCAGGTCGGTGACCGGCACCCCGAAGTCGCGCTCGAGATCCTCGATCGATCCGTAGACGTCGATCCGCGGGTACGCCGGGTCGTCGCTCTTCCACACCGGGATCGGCGAGCCCCAGAACCGGTTGCGGCTGATCGACCAGTCGCGGGCGTTCGCGAGCCACTTGCCGAAGCTGCCCTCCTTGACGTGCTCGGGTACCCAGTTGATCTGCTGGTTGAGCTCACCCATCCGGTCGCGGAACGCCGTGACCTGGACGAACCACGACGAGATCGCGCGGTACACGAGCGGCTGGTCGCAGCGCCAGCAGTGCGGGTACGAGTGGTTGTACGAGTCGTGGCGCACGACGTGTCCCTGTTGCTTCAGGACACGGATGACGTGGGGGTTCGCATCGAAGACGTGCTCGCCCACCCAGTCGCCGATCTCGGCCGTGTAGCGGCCGTGCTCGTCCATCGGACAGATCGTCGGGATGCCCGCTGCGTTGCAGGCGTTCTGGTCTTCCTCACCGAAGCCGGGCGCCATGTGGACCACACCGGTGCCGTCCTCGGTGGAGACGAAGTCGGCTCCGAGCACCTGGAAGGCGTTGCCGGTTCCGAACACGTCCGCGTCGGCCAGGTAGTCGAACAGTGGCGCATACCGCCGGCCGACGAGTTCACTCCCCAGGATCGTGCCGACCTGCGTCGCGTTCGCGAGCTCCTTCGCGTAGGCGCCGACCCGGGCGGCTGCGAGCACGTACCGTTGGCCGTCCTCCTCGAGGATCGCGTACTCGATGTCGGGTCCCACGGCGACCGCGAGATTCGCCGGCAGCGTCCAGGGCGTCGTCGTCCATGCGAGGATTCGCTCGCCGGTCTCGAGCTGGAACCACACCGTGAGGGCGGGATCCTGCCGGTCACGGTAGACGTCGTCCATCCGGGTCTCGGTGTTGCTGAGCGGCGTCTCACAGCGCCAGCAGTAGGCGAGAACACGATACCCCTCATAGATCAGGCCCTTGTCCCACAGGGTCCTGAACGCCCACATGACGCTCTCCATGTAGTCGAGGTCGAGGGTCTTGTAGTCGTTGTCGAAGTCGACCCAGCGGGCCTGGCGGGTGACGTAGTCGCGCCACTCCTGGGTGTAGCGCAGCACGCTCGTGCGGCACGCGTCGTTGAACTTGTCGACACCGAAGGCAGTGATCTCGGGGTGGCCGGAGATGCCGAGTTCCTTCTCGGTCTGGACCTCGGCGGGCAGGCCGTGGCAGTCCCAGCCGAAGCGCCGCTCGACCCGGCGGCCACGCATGGTCTGGTAGCGGGGCACGGCGTCCTTGACGTATCCGGTGAGCAGGTGGCCGTAGTGCGGCAACCCGTTCGCGAACGGGGGGCCGTCGTAGAAGACGAACTCGTTGTCGCCGTCGCTCCCGGCGTCGCGCATGTCGATCGATTGCTGGAAGGTGCCGTCGCGTTCCCACCGCTCGAGCACGGCACGCTCGATCGCCGGGAGGTCGGGCTGCGCGTCGACGGTCGGGTAGCGGCTGTTCACGAGAGGGCTCCTGCGGGTGGGCTGGCGTGGCTGTCGGTTGCCAGGGACGAGTCGGAACCCGCGGTACCACCCTGCTTGCCGCACCCCGTGGGGCACGACCACTCGCGTTCACCAGCGGTCACGGGCTGGACCCGTCCGGTTCTACTGAGCGGGCGAGCCCGCCGTTCTTCCAGAGGCTCGGAGGTGATGGCCTCGTCGACGCCGTTGGGCGCCAGGCTACCGGATGCGCGGACCCGCCCCTGCGGGGATTCGCAGCTACCGACGCCAGGGGTCGCCAGACCCCCAGCCATCGTCATCGGTGGCCGCGTCGCCGTCGTCGGTGAACAGACCACCCTGCGGCGTGGAGTCGGCAGCGGCGCGCTGCATGTCGGCGACGCTCAGCTCCTGGGTCGGATCGAGGACGTCGGACGCAGATGCGGGCGCCGCGGGGTGCTCGGCCCCCTCGGGGATGGCTCCACCGAGTGGTGGCTCGGCTTCGTCGCCGAGGTCGAGCGCGTCGACCCCGCCCGGGCGGAAATGCTCGGAGGTGTCGTCGCCGGGCGGGTCGTCCGACGCCGAGAGGACGGGAGGGCGCACCTGGCCGAGCCCGGCCGGCACGCGCTCGCAGAGCGCCTCGATCTGGCGGGCGGCGGCACGCAACCGCTCACGCTGGTCGACGAGGAAGCGTTCGAGTTGGTCGACGTCGCCGACGAGGAACTCGCGCCGAGCGACGAGCGATTGCACCTCGTTCTCCGCTGCGATCCGCTCGACCTCGGTGGTGCGACGGGCCTCGGTACGCGCCTCCTCCATCAGCCGCGCCGACATCTCACGTGTCGAGTCGATCGTGGACTCGGCCTCACGGCGGGCCTCGTCGCGGATCCGGTCGGCCTCGGCCTGCGCCTCGGACACCGCCGAGTCGGCGGTGCGCTGTGCCAGCAGCAAGGTACGGCTGATGGTCTCGGCTTCGTCTGCACCGACCCGCACGTTCGACTGGTCGGCGGGCACCGGCGCCTGCTCGGCGGCGGTGAGTTCCTGCAGCCGGGCGACGGCAGCGCGCGCACGAGCCTCCATCGCAGTGGCTTGCTGCTGGGCGTCTTCGAGCGCTCGGGCCGCGCGCTCGAGGAACGCGTCGACCTCGTCCGGGTCGTACCCTTTGCGCACCGTCTTGAACGATGCGCCTGCCAGCTGTGTCGGGGTGAGTTCGCTCATGATCAGTCGTCGTACTCGTCGTACCGGTTGGACCGGGACGCGATGGGCTTGAGGAGATACACGCCGTTGGCGACCTTCTCCATCGCACCGTCGAGGCCGTAGCAGAGCCCGCTCGCGAAATCGATCAGGCGACGGGCAACCTCGCGGTCGGCGCCTTCGAGGTTCATGATGACCGGCTGGCCCTCTTTGTACTTGTCGGCGACCTCCTGGGCCTGGTCGAACCGGCGGGGACGGATGGCAGCCGGCTCGGCCGGCGTGCTCTGACGGGCCGGGGCCACGCTCCGGGTGGGACGCATGTTCATGTTGGACTCGTCACGGTCGGCCCGCTCGGCGCTGCGGCGAGCCTGCGACGGGTCGAAGTCGCGGGACGGGAACGTCGGGCGGCTGGGCAGGGTGCGCACGACGCCCTCGTTCCCCGCCGTGTCATCACGGTGGCGGGGCTGACGGGCTTCGACGTCGGCGGGCCGGCGTCGGGGCGCGGGCTCGTACTCGTCCTCCATGTCGTAATCGTCGTACGCGTCGTCTGGACCGAGTCCCAGGTAGTCCATGGTGCGTTTCCACATTGACATGTGCCGGCCTCCTCTCCCGCGGGAGGATATCGCACCTGGTCGCGTCAGGTGCGGACGGGCCTCGCTCCGAACAGTGCCGAGCCGACGCGCACCTCGGTCGAGCCCTCTTGGACGGCAACCTCGAGGTCGTCGGACATGCCCATCGACACCACGCTCAGACCGAGCCGGTCAGCGGCGGCGCGCACCGCTCTGAAGCCTGCCCTGGCCGCCTCGGGCCCACCGTCGGTGGGGCCCACGGTCATGAGGCCGCGCAGGTCGAGATCGAGCGAGCGGATCGCCTCGACCAGCGGATCGAGCTCGCCGATCGGGCAGCCACCCTTGCCGGGCTCTCCCGACGTGTCGACCTGGACGAGAACGCCTGCACCGGGGTCGCGCTTGGCGATCTCGGCGGCGAGCCGTTCGCGGTCGACCGTCTCGTAGACCTGGACCACACCCGCGACCTGGCGCACCTTGTTGGTCTGGAGCTGGCCGATGAAGTGGACCTCGGCACCGGCGGCCGCGTCGCGCTTCGCGACCAACTCCTGGGCGTAGTTCTCGCCGATCGCGCTGCAGCCGGCAGCGAGAGCCGCCTCGATCGCGTCGGGACCGAACCCCTTCGTGACTGCGAGGATCACGACCGAGTCGTCGCCTCCGGCCTCGGAGATCCGGCGACGGACGTCGGCGACGGCGACACGGACGAGGGCGGGGTCGACAGTCACGCCGGGCCGCCCTGCCATGCGACCACCACATGGCGTTCACGCTCTTGCCGGACCCGGTGCGAGAAGCCGTCGAACGAGCATCCCGTGCACGACCCGAGCGAGCGGAGCGGCACGCTGCGGCGCGCACAGACCAGCGCGACCGCTGCGGGCACATCGAGCGCACGGGTTCCGTCGCGCGTCCGCCCGGTGATCGTCGAGACCGGCGCACCGATGCCGTCGGCCACAGATGCGAGATCGGCAGCACCGAACTCGTAGCAGCACGCGCCGATGCACGGACCGAGATACGCCTCGATCACCGGTTCGGTGAACGTATCGACGGCAACGTCGACGACGCCGGCGGCGAGCCCCTTCCATCCGGCGTGGACCACGGCGAACTCGCGTTGCTCACCGACGAGCACGACGGGTGCACAGTCGCCGACCCAACAGCCGAGTGCTGCGCCGGAGAGCGAGGTGAACGCCACATCGCCCGATGCGCCGTCATTGCCGCCGGGGTGATCCACGACGACGACGTCGGTTCCGTGGTGCTCGTCGAGCATGGTCCACGGGAGGTCGACGAGGCGGCGACGGCGCCGCTCGAGGTCGGCGAGGGGTACGTCGACGCGGTGGAAGTCGCCGTCGGCTCTGACCGACCAGCGGACATGGACGGGTTCGCCCAGACGCCGTCCGATGACGGTGCCGCGCCCGGGCGTCACCCGGTGGCGTGGATCACTTGAGGAACGACGGGACGTCGAAGTCGTCGTCGTCATCGTCGTCATCCGCAACGTCCTCGGGCTCGGCGAACAGTTCGCTGATGCGCGTCGACGGACGATCGTGGAGACCACCGCCGAGGCTGAGGGTCGCGCCGCCGGTCTGGTCGAACCCGGCCGCGATGACCGTGACCTTGATCTCGTCACCCATCTCGTCGTCGATGACGGTGCCGAAGATGATGTTGGCGTCCTGGTGGGCGACACCGTGGATGATCTCGGCTGCCGCGTTCATCTCGAACAGGCCCATCGACGACGGGCCGGTGATGTTGAGCAGGATGCCGCGTGCACCGTCGATCGCCGACTCGAGCAGCGGGCTGCTGATCGCCTGCTTCGCTGCCGAGACCGCACGGTCGTCACCGCTCGACTGTCCGATGCCCATGAGCGCCGACCCTGCGTTGGAGAGCACCATCTTCACGTCGGCGAAGTCGGTGTTGATGAGCCCCGGCGTGGTGATGAGGTTGGTGATCCCCGACACGCCCTGCAACAGGACCTCGTCGGCCATCTTGAACGCGTTGAGCACGCTCGTCTTCTCGTTGGCAACGCTCAGCAAGCGATCGTTCGGGATGACGATCAGCGTGTCGACCTTCTCCTTGAGCCGCTGCACACCGTTGTCGGCCTGGACGGCGCGGCGCCGACCTTCGAACCCGAACGGGCGGGTGACCACGCCGATCGTGAGCGCTCCGGCGTTGCGTGCGATCTCTGCGATGACCGGCGCAGCGCCGGTCCCGGTCCCGCCACCCTCGCCTGCGGTGATGAACACCATGTCGGCGCCCTTGACCATCTCGTCGATCTCGTCGTCGTGAGCCTCGGCGGCTGCACGCCCGACCTCGGGGTCGCTACCGGCTCCGAGTCCGCGAGTGAGGTCGCGACCGATGTCGAGCTTCACGTCGGCGTCGCTCATCAGGAGCGCCTGGGCGTCGGTGTTGACGGCGATGAACTCGACGCCCTTCAGGCCGGCGTCGATCATCCGGTTGACGGCATTGACGCCGCCACCGCCGACGCCGACGACCTTGATCACAGCGAGATAGTTCTGTGGCGCGCCGGGCATCAGCGGTACCTCCGTCGAGGGTGGCGGCGAGTGAGACGTGAGAGTTGAGGTGCAGGAGCCATGGAGTATCGGTGCGGGTTGCGGCGCCATCCTGGCATGCCCGCACCATCGCGCCTGGTGATGCTAGCTCCACAGGACCTGCCGGGCTCGCCTTCGCCTGATTACGGGCAAGTGCGTGTGGGGCGCTCAGTTGGTCGCCACGTCGATCGGGCCGGGGGCGCGCTCCGGGTCGGCGAGGCGTGTCTCGAGCCGGACGAGCTTGGTGAACAGGTCCCGAGCCTCGCCGAAACGCACCTCGGTACCGTCGACCAGGAACATCGACAGGCGCTGCCCGTCGGCGGTGACGTCGATGCGTTCGACCTGCCCGCGGACCGAGCCGGTCAGGTTCTTCGCGAGTTCCGCAGCACCGACGTACCCCTGCGGGGCGAACTGGCCCGCCTCGAGATCGACGGGATCGGGCCCGGTGATCAGCACATAGGCGATCGGCCACTTCTCGAGCACGTCGAGCACACGACCCTCGCGGTCGAGCACCCGGAAGCGCTGATCGGGCCCCTGATAGGTGGCCATGGCACGACGCTCGCGAATCTCGATCGATGCCGAGCGGGGAAAGGCGACCGTGACCTTGGCATCGTCGACCCACGGGATCGTCTCGATCTCCCGCTCGATCCGCTGGGTGTCGACCCGCAGCGTCGGCGTACCCGCCAGGTCGTCGAGGATCGTGTCGAGACGAGCCGGATCTGCGTAGACGTCGCCGGTGACGGTGATCTGCTCGAGCTGGACCGCGAACAGCGTGCTGCCCAACACGGCGAGCGCCCCGATGCCGACGACGACGAGGCCTGCGCCGGCGACCACCCACTTCAGCCGCTTGCGGCTCTGGGCCCGCTTGACCTGGACGCGCCGCTCGCGCAGGCGCGGTTCGATACCGCGACGCAGGTCGCGATCCGACTCGGGCTGCAGCGCGTCACCCGCCGTGTCGTCCTCGATGAAGACGATCGATCGGTTCGACCCACCTTCGAGGCTGCCTGCGACATAGACGGCGTCGGGGAGGTCGTCGGCGTCGATGGAGATCAGCGCCGGAGCAGCCCCCGGCGAGTCGGCGTCCGTTGCGACGGGTGGGCCCGATGAACCCGGGCCCGCAGCTGTATCCGGGCCAGGGGCGCGATCGCCGACCAGGACCGATCCCGTGATGTCATCGATCCGGATCACTCGCGGCGCCTCGACCACAGCCGATTCGGTGGCTGACGCCTCGCGATCGACGAGCGGAACCGGTTCGGTGGCCGCCAGCCCGTCATCGTCATCGTCGAGAGCGTCGTCGTGATCGTCGATCTCGATCTCGCCGGTGTCGTCGACGTGCGCAGGCGCCGCCCGCTCGTCGTCGCTGCGGCGACCCGGTGAGCCGGCGGCCGGCGACGCGTCGTCGGCGCCGAGGCCGAACGCGCGGGCGAGCTCATCGAGCGCGGCCGGTTGCGGCTCGGGATCGTGCCCGCGTTCGCTCACGGCGTCCCCCCGTCCGGGGGCGAGGGCTGATCATCGAACGAGTGGGGATCGGCATCGTCGAAACCGATCAGGCGCACCTCGCTGCGCAGCCGGTAGCCGGTTTCGGCGGCGACCCGCTCGCGCACCGCCTCCATCACCGACCGCACGTCGGCAGCACTCCCACCTTCGGAGGCCTGGATGAAGTTGGCGTGCTTCTCGGAGACCCAGGCGGTGCCGATCCTGAACCCGCGGAGCCCGAGCCCGTCGATGAGCGCACCTGCGGCCACCTCGCCGGGCACCGGGTTCACGAAGACGGAGCCACAGTTCTGGCCGCCCGGCTGGTGCTCGCGGCGCCAGCGCACCACCTCGACGATCTCTGCTTCTGCTGCATCGCGCTCGCCGACGTCGAGCCGGAGCCGAGCGCTGATCACCACGTGGTCGGGGTGGAGCGACGAGGCCCGGAACCGCAGGCCGAGGTCGGCGGCAGCCATCACGTGCGATCCGCTGCCACCACCGAGATCGAACACCTCGACGTCGACGAGGCTGGCCGCCATGTCGGAGCCGTGACCTCCGGCGTTCATGCGGACCGCACCGCCGATCGACCCGGGCACACCGACCGCCCATTCGAAGCCGGTCACCCCGGCGGCGGCGGTGCGGCGGGCGACGACCGGCAGCGGCACGCCGCCACCGGCCGTCACGGTCAGCGACGAGCCGAGCGGCGCTCCGGATCGGCTCGGGATGTCGATGCCGTCGGCGAACGTGGCGATGCTCACCGCGAGCCCGTCGAAGCCGCTGTCGGCGACCAGCATGTTGGAGCCGCGCCCGACGACGACCACCGGAATCGCTGTGGCGGCCCGCACCTCGCCGATGAGCTCGAGGTCGGCGAGCGACCGGGCCTCGACGAACAGTGCCGCCGGGCCCCCCACGCGATAGGTCGTGAGCGTCGCGAGCGGGAACAGCCGACGCACGCGCTCGCCGAGACTGCCCTCGAGCATCGAGGCAGCTCGCTCGACCGCCGTTCGCGTGGTCATCGGCGGTGCACCCCGGTGCCCTGCCTCGCCGCGAGCACCTCGTCGGGCAGCGACGCGATGTCGCCGCAGCCCATCGAGATGCACACGTCGCCGGAGCGCACCTCGTGCGTGAGGAAGCTGATCAGATCGTCGCGCTTGGGGAGCCACACGACCCGTGTGCGCGGATGTGCGTCGAGTACCGCGTTGACGACGAGCTTGCCGGTGACGCCGGGGATCGGCTCGGTACCGGACGGGTAGATGTCGGTGAGCACGACGACGTCGGCCGCCTGGAACGCATCGGCGTAGTCCTGCCACATCTCGGCCATCCGGTTGTACCGGTTGGGCTGGAACACCGCGATCACCCGTTCCCAACCGTCGCCGCTGCCTCGCGCTCCCCGCAACACCGCGTCGATCTCGGAGGGCAGGTGCGCGTAGTCGTCGACGAAGGTCGCACCACGGTGCGCGCCGCGGACGTCGAACCGGCGGGCGACGCCCCCGAACTTGGCGAGCGCCGTCGCGATCGCCTCGGGCTCGACGCCGAGCTCGAGCGCGAGCGCGGCGGCACCGGTGGCGTTCACGACGTTGTGCAACCCGCGGAGTGGGAGCTCGATCTCGACGACGTGCCGGCCGGCTCGCTCGATGCGGAAGCGGAACGAACCCCGCACGGGCTCGATGTCGACCGCACGCACCATGGCGTCGGGCGATGTGCCGTAGGTGACGACGTCGTGAGCGCGGGCGACGCGGGCCGCACCCGGATCGTCGACACAGACGACCTTCGGGCCGGGGATCTGCGCGAGATACCGGTCGAACGACTCCTCGATCGCCTCGCGCGAGCCGTAGTGGTCGAGATGATCGACCTCGACGTTGGTGAGGATCGTGCCGTGCAGGGGCAGCTCGAGGTGCGTGCCGTCGCTCTCGTCGGCCTCGACGACGAACCAGTCGCCACCCGTCCAGTGCGCGCCCGTCCCCATGTCGTTGACGTCGCCGCCGATCACGAAGCTCGGTCGCCGACCGGCCTCGACGAGGATCAGCATCAGCATCGATGTGGTCGTGGTCTTGCCATGGGTGCCCGCCACCGCGAGCGAGCTTGCCTGGGCGCAGATCGACGCGAGCATGCCGGCCCGGCTGAGCGTCGGGATGCCGAGCGATCGCGCCTCGTCGAGTTCGTTGAGGTCGCGTGCGATTGCGGTCGATGCCGTCACCGCGTCACAGCCATGGACGTGGGAACGGTGATGCCCGACGTGCACGGTGACACCGGCGGCGCGGAGTCGGTCGAGCACGGGGCGCTCGCGGATGTCGACGCCCGAGACCGTATGACCCATCTCGGCGAGGGCGAGGGCGATCGCGCTCATGCCCGGCCCACCGACACCGATCACGTGGAGACGGCGCGGCTCGGACAGGTCGAGCGGCGCGGAGGGGGGTGCGGGGACGGCGAGCGGGTTCACGGCGGCCTCAGGCTAGAGCCACCGACTCCACGAGTTGAGCCAAGGCGCCGCTGCGATGGACCGCCCCCAGCTCGTGGGCCCGCCGCCCGAGCTCGAATCGCATCGGGTCGTCCCGGCGGAGTTGTTCGACGACGTCGCCGAGCGTGCCGACGTCGGCCTCCGCGAGGTGGACCGCTGCGCCGCGGTCGGCGAGCCAGCGCACGTTCAACGTCTGGTGATCCTCGGCTGACGCCGCCCAGGGCACCAGGATCGCCGGGATGCCCGTGACCGCCACTTCGTGCGCGGTGCTCGCGCCGCCGCGCCCCACGAGGAGGTCGGCGGCGGCGTAGACCGAGGGCATCCGCCGCTCGTAACCGATCGGTTGGTAGAGGATCCCGGCCGAGCCGTCGGTGGCCGGGGCGGCGTCTGCCACGAACCGCTCCCCCACGACGTGGCGAACGGCCAGGCCGCGATCACCGCTTCGGCTCGTCAGGAGTTCGGTGATCGCAGTGTTGAGCACACCGGAGCCCTGCGAGCCGCCCATCACAGCGACGAGGAAACGATCATCGGGCACTCCGAGTTCGGCGCGAGCTGCGCTCCGATCGGCGGCACGGTCGACGTCGAGGATCGATTGGCGGACCGGGGCACCGGTGAGGGTGGCACGCGGTAGCGGCGAGTCGGGGAAGGCAACGGCGCAGGCGACCGCGCGGCGTGCAGCGACCTGGCTGGCGCGCCCGGGAAGCAGGTCGAAGCTCACGACGACGACGGGGATGTCGAGTGCCGTCGCGGCGAAGACCGCAGGCATGCTGGCGTACCCACCGACACTCACCACCACCTTCGGTTCCAGCTCGCGAAGGAGTCGGATCGCTGCGCGCCGCGACCGCCACATCTTCGGCACGAAGCCGAGGTTGCGCCGGCTCAGGCTGCGTTGGAAGCCGACGACGTCGAGGAACGTGTGTGGGAACGGGGTCTCCGGGAGCAGACGCGTCTCGATCCCGCGGACAGCCCCGACGTAGTGGATCGCTGACGGTTCGTGACCGCGGGCGACGAGCCCTTCGGCGACCGCGATCGCAGGCAGGACGTGACCCGACGTCCCGCCGCCCGTGACGACGGCGAACGCCGACCGTCCGGTCATCGAACCAGCCGCTCACCGATCGGCCCGACGGTGCTCGGCACCTGCGTCCGCGGCACGGTGACGGCACGACGTGCGACGTTGAGCAGGAGGCCCGCTGCGACCATCGAGATGAACAGCGAGGTGCCGCCTGCCGAGAAGAACGGCAGTGTCAGGCCGGTCACCGGCAGCATCCCGGCGACGCCTCCGATGTTGACGATCGCCTGCACCCCGAACCACACCGAGATCCCGCCGGCGAGCACCAACCCGAACGGATCCGGGGCAGCGAGCGCGGTCTGGATGCCGAACCAAAC
This sequence comes from Ilumatobacteraceae bacterium, assembly GCA_022843125.1. GTDB lineage: Bacteria > Actinomycetota > Acidimicrobiia > Acidimicrobiales > Ilumatobacteraceae > Ilumatobacter. The sequence continues at coordinate 6,933 of JALHOG010000068.1, read as the reverse complement.
GAGGAGCGCGAAGCCGCCGATCACCGCGACCGAGCCGATGAAGCCGAGCTCGTCGGCGATGACGGCGAAGATGAAGTCGCTGTGAGCGAGTGGCAGGTAGCCCATCTTCGCCCGGCTCCCGCCGATGCCCGACCCGGTGATGCCACCGTTCGCGATCCCGAGCAGGCCCTGCCACGACTGCCAGGCGAGGTGCTCCTTGTTCCCCTCGATGTCACGGAACGCAGTGAGCCGGTTGAATCGACGCGGATCCGACCAGATCGCGATGAACGCCCCGATCGCACCGACGGTGGCCACCGATCCGACGTGGACGAGCGGGACGCCGGCGATGACGCCGACCGCCAGGATCGCGGCGCCCAGCACGATCGCCGAGCCGAGGTCACCCTGCAGGAAGCTGAGGCCCGCGCAGCCCGCTCCGACGAGTGCGAGCGGCACGATGCCCCGCCGGGGCTCGTGGATCTCGTCCTGGTGGCGCGCGAAGTAGTCGGCGAGGAACGCGATCGCGGCCAGCTTCAGGATCTCGGACGGCTGGAAGCCGAACGAACCGAAGCGAACCCACGAGTTGGCGTCGTTGATCGTGGCGCCGACGCCGGGGACGAACGGCAGCATCATCGCACCCGCGGCGAGCACTGCTCCCGGGATCACGAACGACCGCCACCTCTGGTACGGCAGGGCGAGAGCGACCAGCATGCCGACCAGACCCAACCCGGCCCACACGACCTGGCGACTGAACGTGGCGTACGGCGACTCGGTGCCGCCGACCGAGTTGGCCGACGTCGCCGACAGCACCATCACGAGCCCGAGCATCACGAACCCTGCGACGATCACGACGATCGCGTAGTAGATCGCGGGCGCCGGACCGAGCCGCTCGACCGCACGCGGCACGGTGCGCTGAACGGCGCGCCGCGACGGCTTCGCACGAACGACCGGTCGCAGCCGCGTGGGCTCGCCAGCGACGGTCACCTCGGGGCTGCGCCGATCCGCCCTGGCCGGCGCAGTGCCGCCGTTCAGGCGGGCGAGCGCAGCTTCGCGCCGGGCGCGGACGTCGGTACCCGGGCGGGCACCACCGGCGTTGCGGGTGTCGCCGCGATTCATGCTGATCGTCATGCGGATTCCTCCGGGGTCGTGGCGAGGGGTTGTGCGTCGGCGCGTCGCCGGGCAGAACGCGTGAGCTCCCCGACGCATCGGACGAAGTCGTCGCCCCGCGCCGGGTAGCCCGTGTACCAGTCGAAGCTCGCGCAGCCGGGTGACAGCACCACAGCGTCGCCCGGACGGGCGTGGCTCGTCGCAGCGGCGACGGCCTCGGCCATCGAACCGGCCTCGACGACGGCCGTACGACCCTCGAAGACCGAGCGGACGTCCGGCGCGGCTTCGCCGATCGCGACGACCGCACGCACTCGGTGGGCCTCGGCCCCCATCGGCGACAGATCGACGCCCTTGCGACTTCCACCGGCGATGAGCACCAGCGAGTCGAACGCCCTGATCGCGACCGACGCCGCGTGTGGCGTCGTGGCCTTCGAGTCGTTGTAGTAGGTGACGCCGTCGATCGATCCCACCGGTTCGAGCCGATGCCTGGGCGCCTCGAACACGGCGAGCGCCTCGCTGATCGCGTCGGTATCGGCGAGTCCGGTCTCGAGCACGAGTGCCGACGCAGCGAGCGCGTTCGTGATGTCGTGCGGGAGGCTGCGGCGCATCGCTGCAACCTCGGCGATCGGCCCGTTCGGCCCGACGAGCCGTGCCCCGTCGAGGTGGTAGTCGGCGTTCGTCGGGCCGAAGGTCACGTGCCGCGCCGGCGCCGCGTGCAGGCGACGCATCACGACCGCGTCGTCGACGAAACCGATGGCGACGTCGTCGGCGCTCTGCAGGTCGAAGATCCGGGACTTGGCCGCTTCGTAGGTGTCCATCGATGCGTGCCAGTTGAGATGGTCGGGAGCGAGGTTGAGCCAGACCGCTGCGTCGGCCCGGAACTGTTCGGTCCAGGTCAGCCGAAAGCTCGTGCACTCGACGACGAACGCATCGAGTTCGGCCTCGCCCACGGCGTCGACCGCGTCGACGAGCGGGACGTCGGTGTTCCCGAGCGCTGCCGTGCGCACGCCTGCGCTCCGCAGGATCGCAACGGTCAGTTCGGTGGTGGTGGTCTTTCCGTCGGTGCCGGTGATCGCGAGGATCGGGCGCGGTCCGCCGGGCCGTTGCTGTTCCCATCGGTACGCCAGCTCGATCTCGCTCAGCAGCGGGACGCCGCCGTCGATCGCCGCTCGCACCAGCGGATGGGTCTCGGGCACACCCGGTGCGGGCGACACGAACTCGAACCGGGCGACGAACGCGGCGAGGTCACTCGGCGGGGTGACCACCTCGAGCCCGAGCTCCGCGGCGAGCGCGCGCTTGGCGTCGTCGATCCGATCGTCGCTGACGACGACCTCGTGACCGTGGCGCTGCAGGGCGCGCACGGTCGATGCCCCCGTGATCGCCAATCCGTGCACGAGAGCGGTCACGGGGTCACCACCTGGACCTGCCGGGTGAAGTCGGCGATGAAGATGGCGAGTGCGCTCGCGACGCAGATGGCGGAGATCAGCCAGAAACGGATGATGACGGTCGTCTCGGGCCATCCGGTCAGCTCGAAGTGGTGGTGGATGGGCGACATGCGGAACAGGCGGCGCTTGCGTCCGGACGCCTTGAACACACCCATCTGGATCGCGACCGAGCCGGCCTCCATCACGTTGATCCCGCAGATCAAGATGAGCAGCAGGTGGGTGTTGAGCGTGAGCGCGAGGAACGCGAGCGCGGAGCCGATCGCGAGCGCACCCACGTCGCCCATGAAGATGCGAGCCGGCGCTGCATTCCACCAGAGGAACCCGAGGCAGGCGCCGGCGAACCCGGCAGCGAGCACACCCATGTCGAGCGGATTGACCACCGACCCATAGATCTCCGGGTTGCGGAAGCCCCAGTACGCGATGATCATGAACGCGCCGAAGCCCATCAGCGCCGATCCGCCGGCGAGGCCGTCGAGGCCGTCGGTCACGTTGACGGCATTGGTCGTCGCCCAGATGATGAGTCCCGCCCAGATCACCCAGACCGCGGTGGGGAGCTCGACACCGAGGTCGCCGGCGCGGACGATCGAGATCGACTCCGAGATGCTCGTCTCCTGCACCAGCCACCAGGCGATCCCGAAGCTCATCAACATCGTGATGTAGTTCTTCTGCTTCCAGAAGATCCCTCGGTTGTGCCGCTTCTTGACCTTGATCCAGTCGTCGAGCAGGCCCATGAACGACATCGCGAAGATCCCGACCCACACGATCATCGCCTGGTCCGAGAAGGCGAGGTCGCGAACGTGGGCCGCCATCCACCCGACGAACGCAGCCACGACGATCGCGATGCCACCCATCGTCGGGGTTCCCTGCTTGGGCATGTGGTGATCGGGCCCGTGATCCTCCTTGCCGAGGATCGGTTGCCCCTTGCCGCTGCTGCGGAACAGCACGATGAGATAGCGCGTGCCGAACAGCGACACGACGGTGGCGACCGCGCCAGCGATCAGGACGGCAATCACGTTGGGGCTCCTGGACGGTGAGGGGAGGAGCCGGCGAGGAGTTCGCGAGCGACCTGGCGGTCGTCGAACGCGATCACGGTGTCACCGATGGTCTGTGTGGTCTCGTGGCCCTTGCCGGCCAGGACGATGATGTCACCTGGCTGGGCCAGATCGATGGCATACCGGATCGCGGCACGGCGATCGATCTCCATGTGGAGCTGGTCGCGGCGAGCGGGGGTGACACCTGCCGCGGCTGCGTCGATGATCACCTGCGGGTCTTCGTGGCGCGGATTGTCGGAGGTGATCACCACCAGGTCGGCGTGCTCGGCAGCGGCGCTCCCCATCAACGGGCGCTTGTCGGTGTCACGATCGCCGCCGCAGCCGAACACGACGATCACCCGCGCACCGTCAGCGACCGACCGCGCCGACTCCAGCACCTCCACGAGGCCGTCGGGGGTGTGGGCGTAGTCGACGACCACCGTGAACGGATCTCGTTCCGACGAGACCACCTCGAACCGACCGGGCACCGGCGGCGCTGCGGCGAGTCCGGCGACGGCGGCATCGGGATCGATCCCGATCCGAGCAGCGCACGTGAGCGCGGCGAGCGCGTTCATGACGTTGAAACGGCCGCCGAGCGGCAGCGTCGTGCGGCGGTCGCGCCATGTGAAGGCGAGCTCGGTGGCACCCACCACGACATCCTGCGCCTCGCCGCCGGCGTACCCGACCATCTCGATCGCCGCGACATCGAGCAGGAGCCGGCCGTACAGGTCGTCGAGATTGGTGATGCCGACGTCGCTCAGTTCGGGCATGAACAGCGACGCCTTGGCTCGGAAGTACGCCTCCATCGACCCGTGCAGGTCGAGATGATCGCGACCGAGGTTGGTGAAGATCGCGGCGTCGAAACGCATCCCGCTCACCCGGTGCAATGCGAGCGCGTGTGACGACACCTCCATCACGACTGCTTCGACGCCGTCGGCCACCCATCCGGCGAGCCGGCGCTGCAGGTCGGGTGCCTCCGGCGTGGTGCGTGCGCCGGACAGCGTTCCCTGCACACGGACCTCGAGACCGGTCTCGCGCAGGATCGCCGCGAGCAGGTGCGCCGTCGTGGTCTTGCCGTTGGTGCCGGTGATGCCGATCGTGCGCAGTCGGCTCGCCGGGTTGCCGTGCACCGCCGCCGCAGCGTGACCCATCGAGCGGCGGACATCGCGCACCACCACCTGGGGCACGTCGACCGCGACGGACTGCTCGACCAGCAGCACCGATGCACCTGCAGCCACCGACGCTCCGGCGAACTGATGGCCGTCGAAACGGCCACCGGGCACGCAGCAAAACAGCCATCCTGGGGCTACGTCGCGTGAGTCGTGGGTCACGTCGATGATGCGTTCGTCGTCCGGCTCGGGGCCGGCGAGCGCGACGAACTGGTCGCCGGGCAGCGCTGCGACGAGCGCGTCGACGCCGATGCCGGCGGCGCCCGAATCTCCGGACTCGTCGCTCATCGCGGTCACCCCGAACAGGGGGCTGTGTTCGCGGGCGGCTGGATCGCGAGCTCGTGTGCGATCTCGGGGACGAGACCGGCGAACACCGGCGCGGCGGCGGTGCCACCGAAGCGGTTGATGTCGCCGGCGGGCGGCTCGTCGATCGAGACGAGGACGGTGATCTGCGGATCCTCGGCCGGGAAGAAGCCGGCGAAGCTCGCGTAGTACACGCGATTGCCGCTCGCATCGGTGTACCCACCGCCGGGCTGAGCCTTCAGGCCGGTACCGGTCTTGCCGGCGACGCTGAAGTGCTCGACACCCTCCTGAGCGGCCTTGCCCGTGCCGCGACACACCACCTGGCGCATCATCTGCTGCACCTCGATCGCGACGTCGGCGCGCACCACCTCGTGCCGGTCGGGCGCATCGGCGGGAACGAGGTCGCCGTCCTCGTCGATGAAGCCCTTCACGAGGCTCGGCGCCACGTAGACGCCGTCGTTGGCGATCGCGTTGATCGCTGCTGCCATCTGGATCGCGGTCGCGGCGAAGCCCTGCCCGTACGCCACCGTGACCCGCTCGGAACCCCAGAGGTCGGTCCAGTGCTTCAGGATGCCGGGCGACTCGCCCGGGAAGTTCAGCGCAGTGCGCTCGCCGAAGCCGAAGCTGCGCATGTACTCCCAGTGCGACTGGCGGGCGGTGTCCCAGTCGCCGAACCCCATCGACTCCTGGACGTCGATCGTGCCGATGTTCGACGACTCGACGAGGATCTGCTCGACGGTCATCAGCTCGTCGGGATGCTGATGGGAGTCGCTGAGCAGGTCGTCGGCGTACAGCCGGCGCCACGGGACGACGAACGTCGAGTCGGGTTCGACCGAGCCCTGGTTCAGCGCCGCTGCGATGGTGGCGACCTTCGCGACCGAGCCCGGTTCGTACGCGTTCACCGCGGCGAAGTTGCCCGACGTGATCTCCACGACCCCCTCGTCGTCACGGCGGACCGATGACATCGCGAGCACTTCGCCGGTCGCGGCGTGCATCACGATGACGTAGCCCGATTTGGCCCCCACCTCGTTGACGCGTTGGATGAGCGCCTCCTCGGTTGCGAACTGGATCGAGCGATCGATGGTCAGCACGAGGTCGCGGCCCGGCACGGGGGCGAGCGTCACCTGTTCGCTCCCCGGGATCGAACGGCCCTTCGGGGCGACCTCACGGGTGAGCTCGCCTGGCGTGCCCGTCAGGATGTCCTCGTAGCCGAGCGCGAGGCCGGGCTCGCCCCCGCCGTACTGCAGCTCCAGGCCGGCGGTGCCCATTCCGTCGATGTCGGTTCGACCGATCACGCTGCGACCGGTGTCGCCGCCCGGGAGCACACGACGGTCGGCCGCGTCGACGTTGACCCCGACCACGTCGAGCAGTCGGATCTGCTCACCGATCGACGCGTCCACCTCGCGACGCACGTAGACGAACCCGCGCTCCTTCGAGACCAGCTCGTCGTTCAGCTCTCGCTGCTCTTCCTCGTCGAGACCCAGGATCGACGTCAACATCTCGAGCGTGCCGTCTGGGTTCGTGATGAGTCGCGGGTTGATGCTGATGTCGAACGCCGGCACCGACACCGCCAACTCCTCGCCGTTGCGATCGAAGATCGAACCGCGGTCGGCGGCCAGGGTCACGGTGCGCGTCCACTGTTCGGCCCCGGCTGCGCGGAGCGATTCGCCGTCGGACGTCTGCACCCGGCCGACCTTGATGACGAGCGCCGTGAGGATGACGAGCAGGACGATGAGCAGGCCGATCAGCCGGCGCCGCGGGCGTCCGACGCCGAAGCGTGGTGCTCGCGGCTGTGGCGGCGCAGCAACACGCCGGACCGCAGGCCGGGTCTGCGTCCGGTTGCGCTGGTGCTCACGTGGTGGCGTCGGCGCAGCCACCGGGTCGCGATAGGTGACCTCGCGG
>JALHOG010000067.1 GCA_022843125.1 Ilumatobacteraceae bacterium | reverse complement strand
GGTGGCGGTGGCGCCGCCACCGTGCTGCAGATCGGCGGGGTCGACGTGGTGGCCGGCGGTGCCGGCGGCAACGGCGGCAACGGCCAGTTCGCCGCGCTCATCGGCCGCGTCGCGGAGGACCAGCACATCCCGCGTTCGGACACCACGTCGACGACGGGGCGCCCCGGGCTGAACACCACGGTGGTGTGCAGCGTCGGCTTCCGCTGCGACGGCGGCGCCTCCGGCGCCGGCGGTGGCGGTGCGCAGGGCGGCGAGCGCGGCGACGTGCAATACGGCGGCGGAACGAACACCGAGTACTTCGGCTTCGGCGGCGCGCCCGGCGCCAACTCGGTCGGCGGCTTTGCCGGCCTGTCCTCGTCGTTCGACTACTACTCGACCAACCGCGCCCACGGCTCGATCACGATCACCTACGACAACGGAGCGCCGAGCGCCCCGCTCAACCTGTCGGCGACGACGCTCACCGACGCCGTCGGCCTCGCCTGGGATGCGCCCGTGTCGGCCGGCTCGTTCCCGATCACCGACTACCGGATCGAGATCGCGACGAGCGGCTCCGGGCCGTGGACCGTGATCAACGACGGCGTGTCGACCGATCTCACGTACACCGTCACCGGCCTCACCAACGGCACCGGCTACTGGTTCCGGGTCTCGGCGATCAACGCCCAGGGCACCGGCTCGTCGGCCACCACCTCGGTCGCGACCGTGCCGAGCGACATCCCGCAGCCGCCGTCGATCTACTCGATCCAGGGCGTCGCCAACGGCATCGAGGTCGACATCACCCCCGGCGCCTCGGACGCGCCGATCCTCGGTTACCAGTACCGCCTCGACGGCGGCGACTGGACGACCGGCTCGGTGTCGGGCAACCGCCTCACGATCGGTGGCCTGATCAACGGCCGCGAGTACGACGTGGAGATCCGCGCCCTGAACGCGATCGGCCCGAGCGACGCTTCTGCGCCGGACTCCGCCACGCCGCGCGATGTCGCCGGAGCGCCGTCCGGCCTCCAGGCCGTCGGCGGCGACACCGAGGCCGCCCTCACCTGGGCCGCCCCGGTCGAGGACAACGGGGCCGCCGTGACCGACTACGTCGTGCAGTACGCCGCCAACATCGGTGGCCCGTACAGCACGTTCGTCGACGGCACGTCGACGACGACCACCGCGACCGTGACCGGCCTCACCAACGGCATCACGTACCACTTCCGTGTCGGCGCCGTGAACGCGATGGGCACCGGCCCGTGGTCGGCCATCGCCCTCGCCACCCCGTACACCGTGCCGGGCGCTCCGACGCTCGTGCTCGAGCCGGGCGACGGCTCGCTCATCGTCGACATCACTCTCGCCGACGACGGCGGCAGCGACGTGACGCTCTACGAGTACCGCCTCGACGGCGGCGCCTGGCGCTCGACCGGGTCGGTGGCCGACTCGTTCGTCGTGTCCGGCCTCACGAACGCGACCTCGCACACGGTCGAGGTGCGCGCCACCAATGCCGCCGGCACCGGCCCGGCCTCCGGCGTGGAGACCGGCACCCCGTTCACCGTGCCGGCCGCCCCGTCGATCTCGGCGGTCGCGCTCGACACGGGCGCGGTCGACGTCGAGTTCGCGCTCGGCGCCGACGGCGGCAGCCCCATCACCAACGTCGAGTACTCGATCGACGGCGGCACCAACTGGATCGTCCGAGCGCCCGCCAGCACGGTGAGCCCGATCACGATCGGTGGCCTCACCGGCGGCCAGACCTACCCCGTCGCCGTGCGGGCGGTCAACGCCGCCGGCCACAGCGCCACCTCCAACATCTCGTCGGTCACCGCGGCCGGCACCCCCGCCAGGCCGGTCATCACCCTGACGCCGGCCGACACAGCGCTCGTCGTGAGCTTCACGGCACCCGCCAACGGCGGTTCGCCGATCACCGGCTACGAGTACTCGCTCGACCTCGGGCCGTGGACGGCTGCCGGCACCGCGTCGAGCCCGTTCCTCATCAGCGGCCTGACCAACGGCACCAGCTACGACGTGCGCGTCCGCGCCATCAACCCGGCCGGCAACAGCCCCGCATCGCTGACCGTCGCGGGCATCCCTGCGACGACGCCGGGCGCCCCGACCATCAACGGCGGATCGCTCGTGGGTGTCGAGGGATCGATCGACGTCGACTTCACCGCACCGGTGTCGGACGGCGGGAGCGCGATCACGACCTACCAGTACTCGACCGACGGCGGCGCCACCTGGCGCAGCCGGGGTGCAGCGAGCACGGCGTCACCGCTCGTGATCAGCACCCTGTCGTCCGACGGCACCACCCCGCTCGACGGCGGCACGGTGTACCCCGTCCAGATCCGCGCCGTGAACGCGGCGGGCGCCGGCCAGGCGTCTGCCTCGGCCAACGGCGTCACCACCACCGTCCCGGGCGCCCCGGTCGTCGACGATGTCGTCGTCAACGACGGCACCGCGATCATCGAGTTCGTGGCCCCGGCCAACGGTGGTTCGCCGATCACCGCGTACGAGTACTCGCTCGACAGCGGCGTGTGGACCACCACGGGTTCACTGGGCACCACCCTCGTGCTGACCGGCCTGACCAACGGTCAGAGCTACGTCGTCGAGCTGCGCGCGGTCAACGCCGTCGGCGACGGCCCGGCCTCGACCCCGGAGACCTTCGTGATGGCGACCCCGCCGTCGGCGCCGGCGCTGACCGGCCTGACCGCAGGTGACCGTGCGCTCGACGCAGCGTTCACCGCCCCGGTCTCGGACGGCGGGAGCGCGATCACCTCGTACGAGTACTCGACCGACGGCGGCGCCACCTGGCGTGCGCGTGCGACCGGTACCACCGCCTCGCCGCTCGTCATCACGGCCGAGTCCGGCAGTGGCGACCCGCTGCAGAACGCGACGATCTACACGGTGCAGGTCCGGGCGGTCAACGCCGCCGGCGCCGGCCTCGCCAGCAACTCCGAGCTCGCCGCACCGCGGAGCGTGCCCACGGCCCCGACCGGTCTCAGCGTCGCCCCCATCGACGGCGGGCTGGTGCTCACGTTCACGCCGGGTACCGACGGCGGCTCGCCGATCACCGACCTCGAGTACCAACTCGACGGCGGTGCCTGGGTCAGCGCCGGCTCGCTCGGCAGCCCCCTGACGATCACCGGGCTCACGAACGGCACCACCTACCAGGTCGCCGTGCGGGCGCGGAACGCGATCGGCGCAGGCGTGCCGTCGGCGACCGTGCCGGGTGTGCCGAGCGCCGTTCCCGGTGCGCCGACGGCGGTGGCCGCCGTCGCGGCCGGTGGCCGCGTGACCGTCTCGTGGAGCGCCCCCGCCTCCAACGGCGGTACGGCGATCGATTCGTACACAGCGTCGGCGTACGCGCAGGCCGCGGGCGGCACCACGCCGATCGCGACGTGCACCACGGCGACGCTCACCTGCGACATCACCGGGCTGACCAACGGTGTGACCGTCTACGTCGAGGTCACCGCCCACAACTCGGCGGGCAGCGGCGTCGCCAGTGCGCCCCGCCTCGCCCGCACCCCGATCGACGTCCCCGAGGTGTCCGTCGCAGGTGTCGGCTACTCGACGACCGAGCTCACGATCACGGCGTCGGTCGACGACGACGGCGGCTCGCCCGTGACGGCGTACCAGTACCAGCTGGACGGCGGCACGTGGGCCAACGCCACGACCGGCAGCCCGTTCACGATCGGCGGACTGACCTCCGGCCAGACCTATTCGCTGCGGATCCGTGCGGCCAACGCCGCCGGCACCGGCCCGGCGTCGGCGCCGATGAACGTGGTGCCGCACACGGCGCCGAGCGCTCCGCTCGCGCTGGTGGCCACCTCCGGGCAGGCGTCCGTGGTGCTCACCTGGCAGGCGCCCGCCTCGAACGGCGGGCAGCCCGTCACCGACTACGTCGTGCAGTACTCGACCAGCCCGACCGGCCCGTTCACCACGTTCGCCGACGGCACGTCGGCCGCGCTGACGGCGACCGTGACTGGTCTCACCAACAGCACCCTGTACTACTTCCGGGTGGCCGCCGCGAACCTCGCCGGTCCGAGCTCGTGGTCGGCGCTCGCAGGTGCCACGCCGCGCAGCGCGCCGAGCGCGCCGACGATCAACACGATCACCTCCGGCAGCCGCTTCCTCACCGTCGCCTTCTCGGCGCCGAGCAACAACGGCGGAGCAGCCGTGACCGGCTACCAGTACCGCCTCGACGGTGGCACGTGGACGACGGCGGCGGCGACGTCGTCGCCGCTGACGATCACCGGTCTCACGAACGGCGTCACGTACGCGGTGCAGATTCGGGCCGTCAACTCGGTCGGCGGCGGTGCCGCCTCGAACTCCGTGAACGCGAAGCCGTTCGGTGTACCGGCCGGCGTGGTCGGGTTCCGCGCCACCCCGACTGGCGACACCGTGTCGCTCGCCTGGGACGTCGTCAACGACAACGGCAGCCCGATCACCGCCTACAACGTCATCCGCTGGTCGGCGGCGACCGAGGGCTCGATCACCACGTCGTGGCAGACGACCAACACGTCGCTCGACGTGACCGGTCTCGCCAACGGCACCTACTTCTTCACCATCGAGGCGACGAACGCGGCCGGCACCGGCCCGCGCACGTCGCCCCGCACGTCGGCGATCGTCGGCGGCACCCCGCCGTCGGCACCGACCATCACCGGTGCCATCTCGGATGCGGGTGAGCTGACGCTCGCCTGGACCCCCGGCGCCGCGAACACCTCGCCGATCACCGGCTACATCGTGCAGTACTCGGCCGACGGCTCGTCGTGGACGACAGCGTCGACCGGCGCCGCCACGACGTCGACCTTCGAGCTCCCCTCGGCGTCGACCGCCTACCAGGTCCGTGTCGCCGGCGTCTCGCAGACCGGGACCGGCCCGTGGGCCACCCTGCGGCCGCCGGTCGCCGGCCCCGCGAGCGTCGGTGACGTCACCGACGAGAGCGCGACGTTCGATGCCACGGTCGATGCCAACACCGGCAACGTGACCGTGTGGGTCGAGATCGCCTCGAGCGTCGAGGATCTCGGCACGCCGGCGGACACCGACATCTCGGCGACGCCCGGCACCGTGAACGGGTCCGGCGCGACGCCGGTGACGGCGTCGTTCGTCGGGCTGTCGCCCGCAACGCACTACGTGGCGCGCCTGGTCGTGGACGGTTCCGACGGTCGGGCCTACGGGGCGCCGGTCGCCTTCGCGACCGATGCGGTGATCACCACGACCGTGTTCGACGTCGAGTACGACGGCGAACCCGTCGCGTTCGACACCGTCGTCGTGCCGACCGATCTGCCGGTCACGAAGACCTACGTCGGTGTCGGTGGCACCACCTACCCGGCGAGCAGCACACCGCCGACCGACGTCGGCTCGTACCAGCTCACCACAGCGCCGGTCGATACCGAGATCGGCGGCACCGAGGTCGTGACCTTCACGATCGATCCGAAGCCCATCACGGTGAACGTCGCCGCTGTCGATCGCGACTTCGACGGAGGCGTCGACGTCGACCTGGAGCTCAGCCTCGACGGTGAGGTCTACGGCGATGACGTGTCGGGTAACGCCGATGCACTGATCGGCACGATCGCCGCCCCCGGTATCGGCGTCGACATGCTCGTCAACGTCACTCAGGAGTACGGCGAGGCGCTGCTGTCCGGCGACGATGCCGACAACTACGACCCGACGGTGGCGTCGGGCGACGTGTTCGTCACGATCGCCCGTGCGTCGCAGACGGTCTCGTTCACCTCGACCCCGCCCACCGAGCTGACGGTCGGCAGCACCTATGCTGCCGTCGCAACGTCGACGCTCGGGCGGACCGTCGGCTACCGCATCGGCTCCGGCTCGGGCACCGTGTGCACGCTGGCGGGTTCGACCGTCACCGCGGTCGGTGCCGGGAACTGCGTCCTCGTGGCCGGCCAGGCCGGCGACGCGGACGTCTTCCCGGCCGCTGATGTCGAGCAGACGATCGTCGTGGTCGCGGCATCGGTGCCGCAGCCCGAGCCGGAGCTGGATCTCGATCTCGATCTCGAGATCGGGTCGGAGGTCGCCAACGCACCGGTCCGCGTGAGCGGCTCCGGCCTGATGCCGAACTCGCTCGTGCGAATCGAGCTGGGCACCGATGCGATCCTGCTCGGCACGGTCATGACCGATGACGACGGCGCATTCTCCACGACGGTGTTCCTCCCGGCGAACGTGCCGGCAGGCAACCACGAGGTGGTCGCGACCGGGCGCACCGTCGACGGCGGCGAGGTCGTTCGGACAGCGCAGCTGTTCGTCGACTGGACCGGTTCGACCGGCTGGGTCGACAACTCGGACGGCACGACGTCGCACACGCTGAGCGGGCTGACGGCGATCAACCCTCGCCGCGTGCTCGACACGCGGTCTGACGGGGCCAAGCCGGCAGCCGGGTCGGTGCAGCGCCTGACGTTCCCGGTGGGGCTGTTCCCCGCCGACGTCGAGGCGGTCGCCGTCAACGTGACCGTCACCGATCCCGACTCGTTCGGCTTCGTCACGGTGCACCCGTGCGCCAACGACCGACCCGGTTCGTCGGTGCTGAACTACTCACCCGGCGAGACGGTGGCGAACCTTGCCATCGTGCCGCAGCGCACGGGCGCCGAGCTGTGCCTGTACACGCTGGCGTCGGCGCACCTCGTGGTCGACGTCACCGGCTACTTCTCCCCGAGCGGGGACGGCCTCGTGTCGACCACGCCGGTGCGGGTGGCCGACACACGGACGACCACGCGGGTCGCAGCGGGCACGTCGGTGGCGATCGACGTCACCGGCCCCGGCCTGGCTCCGGACGGCGCGACGGCGGTCGCGCTCCACGTGGCCGCGACCGGAGCGAGCGGCGACGGCTTCCTCACGGTCCACACCTGCGACGAGGCGGTGCCCGTGGCGTCGATGCTCAACTACACGGCCGGCCGCACCGTCGGCAACAGCACGCTCAGCAAGGTCGGCGCCGATGGCACCGTGTGCGTGTACAGCCTGGTCGACACCGACGTGGTGGTCGACCTGGTGGGCTGGGCCGAGCCGTCCGAGCTCTCCACCTTCCGCCCGCTCGTCCCCGGACGGGTGCTCGACACCCGGTCGGGCTCACGGCGCACGACGGCGGGCGAGACCGTTCGCATCGACCTGTCGATGATCGAGTCGGGGTCGGCGGTCGCACTCAATGTGGCGGTCGTCGACGCCGAGCAGGACGGGTTCGTCACGGTCTACGAGTGCAGTGGTGTGCGGCCGTTGGCGGCGAGCGTGAACCATCACGCCGGCCAGACCAAGGGCACGCAGGTCACGGTCGGTCTCGGCACCGAGCGTGAGGTGTGCGTCTACACCTCGAGCCCGACGGACCTGGTGATCGACATCTCCGGTGTGTTCGTCCCGGTGGGCGACAGCTGACCGAGGCAGACGAGGTGGAACGAGGCAGGGCGTGCGTCAGCGATGGCGCACGCCCTGCCGCGTGAGCTCGGTCTGCACCGCGGTGAGGTCGACGTCGTCGAGCTCGCGTGCCGTCCGGAGCGCGATCGCGGCGGCGACGCCGGCGCCCTGGCCGGCCACCGCGGCGCACGCCATGTTGCGTGTGGCGGCGTGGGCGATGCGGTCGCCGCCGATCGCCCGGCCGGTGACCAACAGGTTGCGTACCCCGTGGGGGAGCATCGCCCGGTAGGGGATGTGCATGTAGCGGCCGGTGGTGGGGAGGATCAGCACGCCGTACCCGTCGATGAACTCGGGGTAGATCCCGATGCTGTCGTCGAAGCGGGCCTCGTTGCGCACGTCGTGCTCGGTGAGGTTGTACCGGGCGTCGATCTTGCGGGTGTCGCGGATGCCGATCGTCATCCCGAAGTTGCGGAGCCGGGCGCCCTCGCACCCGGGCGTGTAGCGCCGGAGGGCCTCGATCGCGAGCATCGCCTGGCGGCGACCCTCGATCTCGCCGGTCGTCATGCTGTCGGGGTCGGTGCCGTCGATCCGGCCGAGGTGCACCAGGTTCATGTAGGTGAGCTCACCGGTGTCGTGGATCGCACCCCACGTGCCGGCGATGGTGGTGAGGTGCTCCGGGAGCAGACCGTCGCGGATCGCCCGCTCGAACGGCTTGCCGAGATACGGGGAGAACATCGTGTCCTCCTTGCCGGAGGTCTCGATCTGCCACTCGCCGCTCGCCCAATCGGCGTAGGTCTGCGGGTCGGCGCGCACACCGTCGAGGAACGCCCGCTTGTCGACACCGGCCAGGTGGAACATCACCGACGCCGCCTGCATGTGCTCGACCGGGGTGGTGCGGGTGAGGGCACCGGCGCGGTGCGCCACATCGGCGTCGCCGGTGGCGTCGATCACGATGCGGGCGCGGATCGCTTCGCGACCGGCCTTCGACTCGGTGATGATCCCGGCGACCCGGTCGCCGTCGCGGATCGGCGCGGCGAAGCTGCGGTGCAGCATCGGGTGGACGCCGGCCTCCTCGACGAGCCGGTCGGCGACCAGCTTGAAACCCTCGGAGTCGAGCTCGTAGGAGAGCGATTGGCTCTCGGGCACCGCCGCGCCCATCGCCTTCGCGCGCTCCTCGAACTCCCAGCCGATGCCGCCCGCCTCGACCGTCTGCTCGTGGCGGTACCAGGCGAAGCCCTCGACGCCGACGGTCGTGATGTTGCCGCCGAAGCACCCGAAGCGCTCGACGAGCGTGACCTCGACGCCGGCGCGCGCGGCGGCGAGCGCCGCCGCGAGCCCACCCGGACCCGACCCGACGACGAGCACGTCGGTGTCGTGGACGACGTCGATCTCGCGTGCCGGTTCGACGATGGTGCTGCGCTCGGTCACGGGCGGTTCTGTGCGTGCTGGAAGCCGAAGCGGCCCTTGACGCACAGGTTGCCGTGGGTGATCGAACTGTCGCTCGGTGACATCACCTTGACGATCGTATTGTCCTGCACGTGGAGGCTGAGGTTGCAGCCGACACCGCAGAACGCGCAGATCGTGTCGACGACGGTCTGGTGTTCCTCGTCCCAGGTGCCGGCGGAGCGCATGTCGTACTCCGACTTGAACATCAGCGCGCCGGTGGGGCACACCTGGATGCAGTTGCCGCAGTACACACATGCGGAGTCGGGGAGCGACACGTCGTTCTCGGTCGACACCCGCGAGTCGAAGCCGCGCCCGGCGATCTCGATCACGAAGCTGTTCTGCCACTGCTCGCCGCACGCGTCGACGCACTGGTAGCAGAGGATGCACTTGGCGTAGTCGCGGATGTACAGGTCGTTGTCGACCTTGACCGGCTGGTCGGCCAACGTCGCTGCGTCAGCGCCGTAGCGGGTGGGGTCGGCGCCGTACTCGGCGTTCCACTCGTCGACGTGGTCGGTGAGCGACAGATCGACCGACGAGCCGAGGAACTCGAGCACCATCTTGCGCGAGTGGTCGACGCGCTCGGAACGGGTGCGGACCACCATGCCCGGCTCGACCGGGCGCGAGCACGACGGCACCAGCACCCGCGAGCCCTCGACCTCGACCATGCAGACGCGGCACGCGTTCTTCGGGGTGATCGTGTCGCCGTAGCACAGCGTCGGGATGCCGCACCCCCGGCCGCCGGCGGCCTGGAGGATGGTGGTGCCGCTCGGCACCGTGACGTCGGCACCGTCGATGTTCAGTGTGATGGCTGCGGTCGTGGGCTCGCTCACCGGAACACCCCCAGCCGGACGACGGCGGACTCGATCGCGTTGGCCGCGGTCTGGCCGAGGCCGCAGATCGATGCATCCTTCATGGCCTGGCCGATGTCGCGCAGCAGCGCCAGATCGACCGTGCCGTCGGCTGTGCCATCGATTCCGTGAGCGAGCCGCTCGACGGCCTCCTCCTGGCGGACCGTGCCGACCCGGCACGGCACGCACTGGCCGCACGACTCGTCGCGGAAGAACGCAGCGATGCGGCGGAGCTGGTCGACGAGGTCGACGTGCTGGTCGTGCACCATCACGACGCCCGAGCCGAGCGTGAGCCCTTCGGCACGCGTGGCGTCGGGGGTGAGGGGGAGGTCGAGGTCGGCGGGGCCGGCGAAGCCGCCGGCGGCGCCGCCGAGCAGCACCGCCTGGAGCTCGGAGCCCTCGCGCATGCCGCCGGCGAGATCGATCAGCCCGCCGAGCGTGACGCCGAGCTCGACCTCGTAGACACCGGGTACCCGGACGGCGCCCGACACACAGAACAGACGCCGGTTGGCAGGGCCGTCGTGCAGCACGATGCCCGGGACGTTGTAGAGCGTCTCGACGTTGTTCACCACGGTCGGCTTGCCGAACAGGCCGACCTGGAACGGGAACGGCGGCTTGTTCCGTGGCTCGCCGCGGAACCCTTCGATCGAGTTGAAGATCGCCGTCTCCTCACCGCAGATGTACGCGCCGGCGCCGCGGCGCAGCGAGATGTCGAACCCCTCGGAGCCGACGTGGCCGAGCAGTCCGCGGGCCCTGCACTCTGCGAGTGCGTGATGGAGCGTGGCCTCGGCGCGCGGGTACTCGCCGCGCAGGTAGATGAACGCCTCGGTGGCGCCGATCGCGAGCGCCGCGATCGACATCGCCTCGATCAACGCGTACGGGTCGTTCTCGATGAGGGTGCGGTCCTTGAAGGTGCCCGGCTCGGACTCGTCGGCGTTGCACACCAGGTAGTGCGGGGTGGCGGCCTGGGTGCGCACGGCGTCCCACTTGACGGCGGTGGGGAACGCAGCGCCGCCGCGGCCGGTGAGGCCCGCCTCCTTCACCCGGGCGATGACGCCCTCGGGGCCGACCTCACGGGCGCGGGCGAGGGCGGTGAACCCGCCGTCGCCGAGGTAGGCGTCGAGCGAGAGCGGATCGATTCGGCCCGCTCGGCGCAACAGCACGAGCGACGGGTCGCCGGCCTGAGGCACCGCAGTGGCGCGGAACGGTTGATCGGCCGACGATGGAGTTGCGCCGGCGGTCCACGTGGCGATCTGGACCGGGGTGACGTGGCCGGCGACGACGCCCTGGGCGACGTGCCCTGCGTCGATCACGAACGCGGCCGGCGCCTGCTCGCACACGCCGAGGCACGGTGACGGGTGGGCGCCGGGCGGCAGGTCGTGCTCGTCGAGCGCCCCGTTGGCGCGGCAGGCGAGGTCGACGCACACGTGCACCTGGTGGGCCGGCCGCTCGGTCATCGAGAACAGCGCGTAGAAGCTGGCGACGCCGTAGACCTCGGCGGGGGAGGCGTCGAGCCGTTCCGCGATGTGGTCGATCGCCTCCTGGCTGATCCAGCCGACACGGTCGTTGACGGCGTGCAGGGTGGGGAGCAGCAGGTGTCGCTTGGCTTTGAGCGCGTGACCGCCGCGCACGTCGCGCAGTGAGCGTTCGGGTGTCGGACCCAGCACCGACTCGACGGCTTCACGTTCGGCGTCGGTGGGCGGCGCCGCCCGCGTCTTGAGGTCCATCGATGCGGCTGCGCTTTCAGGGGTCAGTCGCCGGCGGCGGCGAGCGGGATGTCGACGGGGAGCTTGTCGATGCGCACGGCGCACGCCTTGAACTCGGCGGTGCCGGCCTTGGGGTCGGTGGCGTCGATCGTGATGACGTTGACGTCGACCTCGTCGGGGAAGTGCATCGTCATGAACACCAGACCGGGGCGCAGCCCACGGTCGATGCGGGCAGGTGCGTGGATGGTGCCGCGGCGCGACGAGATCGCGACGAGCTCGCCCTCGGTGATGCGCATCAGTGATGCGTCCTCGGGGGAGACGTCGATCGTCTCGCCCATCCGGTTCGGGCTCGAGAAGCCGCCCGACTGCACACCGGTGTTGTACGAGTCGAGGCGGCGGCCGGTGGTGAGGCGCAGCGGGTACACGTCGTCGAGCGCCTCGACCGGCGGCTCGTCGTGCACCACCGAGAAGGGTGCGAGGCGGCCACGCTCGGCGGGGTCGTCGGCCCACAGGCGGCCGTGGAGGTACGACGGCTCGATGCGGTCGTCGGAGTAGCAGGGCCACTGGATGCCGCCGAGCTCGTCGAGGCGCTGCCACGACATGCCGGCGTGCATCGGGGAGAGGCGACGCAGCTCGTCCCAGATGTCTTCGTGGGTGTCGTAGTGCCAGCGCTGGCCGAGCCGCTCGGCGACGGCGAGGAGGATGTCGATGTCGTCGCGGGCTTCGCCGGGCGGGTCGAGCGCCTTGCGGACGCGCTGCACGCGCCGCTCGGAGTTGGTGACGGTGCCGTCGGACTCGCACCACGATGCCGAGCCGGGCAGGACCACGTCGGCGAGCTGGGCGGTCTTGGTGAGGTAGATGTCGAGCACGACCAGGTGGTCGAGCGATTCGAGCAGGTGGGTGGCGTGCTGCGAGTCGGCTTCGCTCTGGGCGGGGTTCTCGCCGATCACGAACACCGAGCGCAGGTCGCCGCGCTCCATCGCCTCGAACATCTGGGTGAGGTGCCAGCCGTTCTCGGCGGGGACCTCGACGCCCCACTCGGCTTCGAACTTGGCGCGGGCGAGGTCGTCGACGATGTCTTGGAAGCCGGGGAGCTTGTTCGGCAGGGCGCCCATGTCGCCGCCGCCCTGGACGTTGTTCTGGCCGCGCAGCGGCGACAGCCCGGCACCGGGGCGGCCCACCTGGCCGGTGAGCAGCGCCAGGTTGCACAGCGAGAGCACGTTGTCGACGCCGTTGTGGTGCTCGGTGATGCCGAGCGTCCAGCACAGCTGCGCGGCGTTCGCGGTGGCGTAGGCGTGGGCGAGCTCGCGGATCGCGTCAGCCGGCACACCGGTGACCGCCTCGCCGCGCTCGAGCGTCCAGTCGTCGACGTAGGCAGCGAACTCGTCGAAGCCGACGGTGGCGCGCTCGATGAAGGCGCGGTGGACGAGCCCGGCCGAGATGATCTCGCGGGCGATCGTGTGGGCCAGCGCGATGTCGGTGCCGACGTTGAGCCCGAGCCAGCGGTCGGCGAACTGTGCGGTCTCGGAGTGGCGCGGGTCGACGACGTACAGGCGCGCACCGGCGTTGACCGCCTTGAGGACGTGATGGAAGTAGATGGGGTGCGCGTTGCGCGCGTTCGAGCCCCACATGACGATCACGTCGGCGATCTCAGCCTCTGCGTAGGACGACGTGCCGCCGCCCGCTCCGAAGACGGTGGCCAGACCGACCACCGAGGGAGCGTGTCAAGTGCGGTTGCAGGAGTCGATGTTGTTGGTACCGAGCGCGGCTCGGGCGAGCTTCTGGGCGATGAAGTTCATCTCGTTGGTCGACTTCGAGCAGGAGAAGAAGCCGATCGAGCGGCTGCCGTGCGTGTCGCGCGAGCGACGGAACCCTTCGGCGGCCCGGGTGAGTGCTTCGTCCCAGGTTGCGGGCCGGAGCACGCCGCCGTCGCGGACGAGCGGCTGCGTGAGCCGCTCCATCGGACGGTGCTGGTGGCGCTGACGTGGTGCCATGGCGGCATCGTATTGCAGGGTGTTCCCGCTGTCAGGCCCCGAGGTTCCGCATTGCGGAACGATTCCGTATTGTGGAACAATGCGTCCCGTCATCTGACGGACCGCCGGCCACACGGGCCGGCACCACCCCGGGGGTACCACGACATGCCGTTCCCGACCGACCTCGAGATCGCCCGCGGCGCCACGGCCAAGCCGTTGCCCGAGATCGCCGCGCTGATGGGCATCGGCGATCACCTGCTCGAGCCGTACGGCCGCGAGCTGGCCAAGATCAGCCTGGATGCCATCGACGAGCTCGCCGATCGGCCGAAGGCGAAGTACGTCGTCGTCACCGCGATCACCCCGACGCCGCTCGGTGAGGGGAAGACCACCACCACCGTCGGGCTCGGCCAGGCGATGAAGCACGTCGGCAAGAACGCCGTCATCTCGCTGCGCCAGCCGTCGATGGGTCCGACGTTCGGGATCAAGGGCGGTGCCGCCGGTGGCGGCTACAGCCAGGTGATCCCGATGGAGCTGCTCAACCTCCACCTCACTGGCGACTTCCATGCCGTCACCGCCGCCCACAACCTGCTGGCGGCGATGATCGACAACCACCTGCACCAGGGCAACGAGCTCGGCCTCGATCTCGACAACATCACGTGGCGCCGCGTGCTCGACGTGAACGACCGTGCGCTGCGCAACATCGTGATCGGCCTCGGCGGCAAGGAGGACGGTGTCGTGCGCCAGACCGGCTTCGACATCACCGCGGCGTCCGAGGTGATGGCGATCTTCGCCCTCGCCACCTCGATGGAGGACATGCGCGCCCGCCTGCGGCGGATCGTCGTCGGCTACACGAAGTCGGGCACGCCGGTCACGGCCGAGCAGCTCAGCGGTGCCGGGTCGATGGCCGTCATCATGCGCGACGCGCTCAAGCCGAACCTGCTGCAGACGATCGAGAACACGCCCGTGATCGTGCACGCCGGGCCGTTCGGCAACATCGCCCATGGCAACTCCTCGGTGATCGGCGACCTGATCGGCATCCACGGTGGCGACTACCTGATCACCGAGGCCGGTTTCGGCGCCGACATGGGCGCCGAGCGGTTCTTCAACATCAAGTGCCGGGCGTCCGGGCTCGTGCCCGATGCCGCGGTGCTCGTCGCGACGGTGCGGGCGCTCAAGGCCCATTCCGGCAAGTACAAGATCGTCGCCGGTAAGCCACTCCCGGCCGACCTGCTCGAGGAGAACCCCGACGACGTGCTCGCCGGTGCCGCCAACCTGGCCAAGCAGATCGAGAACGTCAAGGCCCACGGTGTCACGCCCGTGGTCGCGATCAACGGCTTCCCGACCGACCACAAGTCGGAGCACGAGGCGATCCGCAAGGTCGCGTTGGCGGCCGGGGCACGGGTCGCGGTGTGCACCCACTTCGCCGACGGTGGTGCGGGTGCGGTCGAGTTGGCCCGCGCCGTCATCGAGGCGTGCGAGGAGCCGAGCGGTTTCCACTTCCTCTACAGCGACACCGACGCGCTCAAGACGAAGATCGAGAAGGTCGCCACGACGATCTACGGCGCCGAGCGCGTCGAGTACACCGCGGCGGCGAGCAAGCAGCTCAAGAACTACGAGGACAACGGGTTCGGCAACCTGCCCGTGTGCATCGCCAAGACGCACCTGTCGATCTCGGGCGACGCATCGCTCAAGGGCGCGCCCACCGGGCACACGCTGACCGTGCGCGAGGCGCGCGCCTCGGTCGGCGCCGGGTTCATCTATCCGATCTGCGGTGAGATGCGCACGATGCCCGGCCTCGGCACCAAGCCCGCGGCGTCGATCATCGACTTCGACGAGGACGGCCAGATCGTCGGTCTGTCGTGAGCGGCGCCGTGACCCCTTCCGGCGACTTCGAGCGCACCCCCGGTGGTGCCGTCCTGATGGACGGCATCCGCCTGCGCAGCGAGATCATCGCCGGGCTGCGGGCCACGATCGAGGCGGCCGGTTCGCCGCCGGTGTGCCTGGCCACGGTGCTCGTGGGCGACGACAAGCCGAGCCGCCTCTACGTGTCGAACAAGCGCAAGCTGGCCGGTGAGGCGGGCATGCAGTCGAAGCACGTCGAGTTGCCGAACGAGGCGACCCAGGCCCAGGTCGAGGAGGCGGTCGCCGCACTCGTCGCCGACCCCGAGGTGCACGGCATCCTCTGCCAGCTCCCGCTGCCCGCCGGGCTCGACCCCGAGCCGGTGCTGGCGCTGATCCCGCCCGAGAAGGACGTCGACGGCCTCACCGAGCGCTCGATGGGCCGGCTCGTGCGCGGCCTGCCCGGCCATGTGGGCTGCACGCCGCTCGGCGTGATGCGGCTGCTCGAGCGCTACGGCGTGGCGACGGCGGGGAAGCGGGCGACGGTGATCGGCCGCTCCACGCTCACCGGCCTGCCGCAGGTGCTCCTGCTCGGCCGCAAGGGCATCGACGCCACGGTCACGCTCGCGCACTCGCGCACCAGCAACGCCGACATGATCGAGGTCTGCCGGGCGAGCGACATCATCGTCGCCTGTGCCGGCCAGGCGCGGATGGTCACGGCCGACCACGTGAAGCCCGGCGCCGCCGTGGTCGACGTCGGTGTGTCGCGGACCGAGTCGGGCATCGTCGGCGACGTCGACTTCGACGCCGTCCAGGCGATCGCCGGCGCCATCACCCCGATGCCGGGCGGCACCGGCCCGATGACGATCGCCTGCCTGCTCGAGAACACCCTCGCCGCCGCGCGGATGCAGGGCGCCTTCCCCGGCTGAGACCGCTCTTCGTCGGCGTACGCACGGCGGTCGGCGTGTGCCTGGGCCGCTCGCACCGCCGCGGCGACACCGTCCCGGGCAGCGGCGGAGATGTCGACGCCGAGCCGGCGGGCCTGCTCGGCGAGCGCGTCGTCGAGCGCGAACGTCGTTCGAGTCGTGGCGATGCCACGCGACGCTACGCGGCCTTCCGACCCCCATGCCGGCGCGTCGAGCGCGACCGGTTGCGGGTGATCCGGGTGGGCTTGGTTTCGGGAGCGTGCGTCACGCTGCGGGTTGTCGTCGTCGCTCATGGTCGTGGTCGTCGTGCTCGTCGCGTTCCGCGGTTATGTCGGGTCGGGTGGAGGCGTGGATGTGGCCGTCGGGTCGGGTGATGGTGAGGGTGCGGTCGGGGGCGAGGTGGATGGTCCAGCCGCCTTCGTGGACGAGGTGGTGGTGCCGTGAGCAGAGCGGTAGGAGGTTGTGGAGGTCGGTGGTGCCGCCGTGTTCGAACCAGTCGACGTGGTGGATTTCGCAGCGGTCGAACGGAACGTCGCAGCCGTGGTGGGCGCAGTGCCGGTAGATGGTGCGCAGTGCGCGTCGTTGGGCGCGGGTGGCGGTGCGGTGTGTGCGTCCGACGTTGATGGGGACGCCGTCGGTGCCGAGGATGACGGGGGTGATGAACCCGTTGCACAACGCGCGACGGACGCTCTCGGGTGGGACGGGGAGTCCGTCACCGGTCTCACAGACGCTGTGCGCATGCAGCCGACCCGTTGCAGCGGTCTGGGCATCCACGACGTAGGACACGTCAGCTTCGAGGGGTCGTTCGCGATCGTGTCCGCCAGCCACCAGCCGGCCGAGTGCTTCAGCGGCGAGCCGGTCGCGTTGGTAGCGGCGTTCGAGGAACTCGGGGTCACCGGCGCGTTCACCCGCTGCGATCATGGCGGCGATTTCGCGGTCGATGGCGTTGAAGATCTGGTTGGCGAGTTCGGGGTGGAACGCGTAGCGGCCTTCGGTCATCCCGGTCGCGCGGTTGATTTTCCGGCGGAGGTAGGTGTCGTCGCGTTGTTGGCGGTTGCGTGAGATCCCGTGATCGCGCTCGAGGCGGCGGATCCGGTCACGGCAGACCCGCGTGAACTCTTCTGGTGTCTTCGACGCCGCGGCCGCGAGGAGTGATGCCTCCTGTTCCAGCAGCTCGGTCTTGATCGTGTCGTCGAGCCCGGCGGTGGCGTTCGCGAGTGCGTCGACGTGTTCGGCGCCGATCTTGCCGGTTTCGAGTGCGTCGGCGAATGATGGTGCTGCGTCGAGGGTCTTGGAGCGGCGTTCCTTGCGGCGACCTTCGGCGGCGGACACGCCGCCGACCGAGCCGTGGAGATCGGCGACAGCGGTCGCGGCCGGCCCGGTCGCTCCCGGTGTGACGGTGGACAGGTCGCGCATGCGTGACGAGATCCGCGCCTCGACCGCATCCAGCCAGCCCCGCGCCCGTCGCACGTCGCGCAACAACGAGATGCACACGGCGGTGTCAGCGCTCGCGAGGTCGGCTGCGTCGAGGGCCTCGACCGCTGCGATCACCGACACGTTGCTCATGTCGACCATCATGACAGGGGGGTGTAACAGTCATCTCGATCACCAGTTCTGGTGCGCGAATCCGGCGGACACGCCGCCACGCACATCGCCGGCCCCAGCCGACCCACCCAAGTCAGTCCTCGAGCGGTCGGCCGATGAGTTCATTCGTTCCCCGACGGCACTTGCAGAACAGCGCCAGACCGGCTCTCGGCGCTACTTCGCCGTTGTTGTCGGGTTCCTGATCTGATAATCTGATTCCATGACGGAAGTGACCGCTACCGAAGCGTCGAGGCGCTTCGCTGACCTGCTCGACGGCGTCGAGCATCGCGGCGAGCGCTACACGATCGTGCGCCGCGGCCGGGTCATCGCCCAACTCGAGCCTGCCGCCGGCACCTCTGGCGCCGAGGCCAAAGCCCTGCTCCGACGCCACCGCCTCGATCGAGCCTGGGGTGATGAGGTCGATGCGCTACGCAAGGACCTAACCGTGGAGGAGCGGTTCTGACGCTCATCCTGCTGGACACCAACGTCCTCATCGACGCCGAACGATCAGCGTTGGACCTGGACGAACTCATCGCCGACGACGACGAGCCCGCCGTTGCTGCCATCACGATCGCCGAGCTCGGCGTCGGCGTCGACATCGCCACTGGAAAGCGCCGAAAGGCGCGAAAGGCGTTCCTCGACGACATCGTCGAGACACTGCCCGTGATCAGCTACGACATCGACATCGCTCGAACGCACACCCAGCTGCTCGTCGCCGTGCGCAAAGCCGGCCAACCACGCGGCGCCCACGACCTCATCATCGCCGCCACAGCGCTCGCGACTGGACGGGTTGTGGTCACCTCAGACCGGCCAGGCTTCGACGACTTGCCCGGGGTTCCGGTCCGGCGACCGAGCTGACCCCTTCGAGCGCCGAGTTGCCGCTCGGCGCTCGTCGTTCTGTGCCAGCCGCAGCGCTTGCGCTGAGAGCGACGACCGGGCATTTAGGGCGGGGCGTGTCGTGCTTTGCGCCGCGCTGATCAAGGCGCGGCGACGAAGGAGAACACCATCGCGTCTGCGCGTCGGGTTGGAAACGACAGAAATGATCAGATCACGCGGCAGTCCGGCTCGATCGTTGCCGCCTCCATGTATGCCCCGCCGAATGCCGTGAGGGCGCTGAAGACGTCGACCTGGCCGTCGCGCTCAGCGAGCGCATAGGTGGTTGTGAACCACTGGTGGGAACGGTCGATGTCGACTCCGACGATCCGCCCGAGAACGCCGAGCCAGCGACAGAACGAGTCGAACCAGAGTGCGATCTCGCGACGCAGGGTCTCGACCAGTTGCCGCATCTCGTCCATTTCGGTCTTCGTGGACGTGTCGAACTCGATCACGGCGGAGTTGATGACCGCTTCAAGGACCTGGCCATCGATGGAACTGCATGGACCGCCCCCCCTCGAGCCAGTGGGCGCTCCTCGGGTTCATGTTGCGAGCCAACGCCTCGGACAACCCCGATGGATGGTCCAAGGTGGGAATCCTCGACTCCTCGATCGGGCTCGCTCTCGGCAGGAGCAGTTCGCACGGGACCGACATGCCGTTCATCGAGAAGCGGCGATCGAGCAGCTCCGCCGTGACGGCGAACCGCACCGGCAGGTTCACCGCCATGTACGCACGCTCCATCGCTCGATTGTGGCGCCGCCGGTCGTGCCGTTGCGGGATCATGGCCCGCGATGAGCGAAGCGCTCGGTGATCTCGGCGCCCGTCGTTCGGCCCTGACCGACGCGCTTGCACCGGGAGCGACGACCGGGCAATGTGGCGCGCTGCATGACGTCGCTGCCTGCGGAGAAGTTGAATGCCCTCCGCCTCGGTCGACCGCTGACGGTGGAGGTCCCGGCGCGCAGCACTGATCGACGCGCTTGGGTTGCGATCTATCCAGAGCACGACACCCAGAATGACCGAGCCGCCGCGGAGCAGTGGACGCGTGGTGCCCGGGATCGGACGTTCAACGTTCTGCATCGCGAGTTCGACCGGGTGTACATCGACCAGGACCTCTGGTGCGGTCCCGGCGACGGCATGTGGGAGGTACGCGCCGCCTACTGCGAGTCCGAAGAGCGTCTGCTCGAGCTGCTCGCCGACTGGCAGGTTGATGCTTCTCAAGCCGAGTTCGTGCACCGATCTGAGTACCCCGTCTAGCACCGATCTGCCGCTCGGCGCTCGTCGTCGTGCGCCCGCGGCGGGCAAGCTGGGCACCGTGATGACCGTCGACGATGACCTGAGGTGGGCTGGTAAGTGGTGGCTGGATCTCGCCACTGACGTCCCGGCGGGCGTCGTTGGGTTGTGGTTCGGCCTGTTCGTCAGAGCGTCGGCAGGCGGCCCTGCCGAGCATCAGATGTACGTATCCGGCACCCCATCCTTCGCTGCCGATGACGGTGGCGACTGGGCGTGTGACTACGTATGGGTGCCCGACGCGAGGTACCTGCGTCTGCCGGGCCTCGCAGCGATTCCGACCGCGGACTGGCAGGCAGCGCTCGATCACGCGGTCGGCGTCGTGACGTCTCTGGCACCGTGGCAGTCCTCACCCAGCGGCGTGCTCGGCGTCGGCGTTGGATTCGACGACGGCGACGTGATCGTCGTGTGGGCGCGCACGTAGCTGCCGCTCGTCGTTCTGCGTCGGCTGGTGCGCTTGCACGAGGAGCGACGACCGGGCAATCTGCGCTCGTGTTGACCGACGAGAACGGCTACTTGGTTGCGGCCGCAGCCGCCTTCACAGGCCGCCAATCCGACGGCGTGCTCCGCTCCATCTACAGCCGCAACTACCTCGAATCGTCGTTGTGGAGCTACGGCGAGGACGACTGCCTGGCGACAGTCCTCGCCGGGATTTCTCCTGAGCAGGTCTACGCCATTGGAGTTGCTCACTACCGACTGGTGTATACCGCCGACCCTTCGCTGACGAGCGGGGCGGGTTACACCGGTGACAAGGCCTTGGCCCTCGCCGCCGTGGAAGTCGTGGAGGGCCAGGAGCGAGCGCTCCATCGGTCCCGCCGACGCACGAAGCCGAAGTGAGCGCCGGGCTGCCGCTCGGGGCTCGTCGTTCTGCATCGGCCACCTGGCTTGCACGGGGAGCGACGACCGGGCATTCGGGGCGGCGTCGATCAGCGTGGCGTCTGGCCTAACGTCGCGCGGTTGTTCGCGTCGTGCGTGGCGCCGAACGCGACGTGGCCATCATGGACGAAGCCTGGGTCAGAGCGTTGACCGCTGAGAGATTCAACCCGCGTGCACGACGGTGGCTCTTGCTTGCCGTGCTGGTCCCCTTGGGCGTGTTCGCCGTTGGCTGCGGAACCCATGGTCAGTCTGGATGCCGCGACGGAGATTTCACGGCCGCCTTCGTGGACGAACTTGGTGCTTCCGCGACGGTGACGGACACAACGTTCACGCCACTTGGTGTTGTCGACAATCCCGACCGCGGATGCGAGCACTCGAATCTCAACGTCGAGCGTGTTGGAGACCCCAACTTCCTGGTAGCGCTGAGTGTCGCCGCAGTCGACGCCGACAGCGCCGCCTCCCTGCTCCGTGACCAAGTCCGGCGACGAGAGCGCTTCACGGAGAACTCGAAGCGCGACGACCGTGCGATTGCCCTCGAAGAGGCGCTGACCACAATCGACGGTCTTGACCAAGCGATCGTCGAAGCTCGGTGCAGCGAGGCCGAGTACACCTGCTACTACTCGATCGCTGTCGATGGCTGGCTGGTTGAAGCTCAGCTTCTCTACCTTGGTCGCATCGCGTCGTACGAGTCGAACACAGCGATGGGCGATCAACTGCTCGTGGACACCGCTCGGCAGATCGGGCAAGTCGTCCACGGGTGAAACCTTGTCCTCGCGTGCGTACCGCACGATGCCACCCGCTGGCGCCCGACTGCCGCTCGGCGCTCGTTGTTCTGCGTCGTGCTACACGCTTGCGTCAGGCAGCCTGACCGGGCAATCTGCGCTACCTGGACGCCACAATGTTGCAGCACTGCGCAAGCCTCACCCGGTTCGTGCGACATGACGACTCCGAGCTAGCGAGATTCGTTCGGGATGCGCTTGCGGAACGACGTGTCGACGCCGGAACCTCGGCCGTTGCCGACTTCTGCCCAGAGAGCGCGTCGCTCGACGAGGGAGCGCCTGCCGAGCGGCACCATCTCGTGATCGTCACCGTCGAGCGGCAGGCGTTCGTGGGAATGCTGGAGCGCAGCCGTACATCGGCCGAATTCGTCGCGTGGCGGAGTGTCCCGAGCGCGTCGATCCCAAACCGTGACGACATCATCCGGCGCATCAACACGAACCGACGCGAACGAAACGCATGGAACACCGGCATCGACCCGTGGATCGGCGATCCCAAGGACGTCATCTACAACAAGCTGATCGAGGCGGCATGCACGCTTCTCGACGGTGGCTCGAGCCCACCGGCCGCGCATCGGTAGCACCGATCTGCCGTGATGCGCTCGTGGTTCTGCGTCGACGCGTGGCCTTGCGCCGAGAGCGACGACCGGGCACTATGCGCCGGTGTCAAAGCCAGCCTTGAACCCGAGCGAGCGAGAAATCGCGACATACCGAGCGAACCGCACGCAGGGCTCTCGCGCTGTCGGCGGACACATCCTCTTGACCGACCAGCGTGTGCTTTTCTATCCGCACAAGTTTGACAGCGCCACCGGTGGCAAGGCCTGGGAATGTGCACTTGCGTCGATCTCGGGGGTGGGAATGTCGGCCCGTGGACACAACCCGTTCAACGGCTCGATGCGACGACGGCTCCAAATCGACTGTGGAGAAGCGGTGGAGTTTTTCGTGGTGAACAAGGGCGAATCCATCGTCACTGCGATCCAACAGGCACTCGGACGCTGACGCGCCCGAGCTGCCGCTCGGAGCGGGCACGAACAGCGCAGATCAGTTCGGCAGCTCCTCGCATGCAGTTCCATCGGCATCGACGTCGAGCAGGTTCGGACCCATCGGGTCGAGCCCTGCGTAGTACGCCTGCGCCTCTTGCTGTGAACCGAAGTCGAGACAGCTCGTCGGCCGGCTGTCTCTCCACACGGCAACGATCAATAGTCCGAGGCACACGCAGGCCACCACGACGACGGCTAGGCCACGAGTCGTGACTCGCAGCATCCATTCCTTGTTCAACATGCTTCTCCGTGTTCTGCCCGTGACGGGCAACATCCTGCCCGAGACCGTGCTGGCATCGCAGGAGCGTCCGCGGAACCCGAGCGCAGATCACGGAATAACTGCCGTGATGCGCTCGTCGTTCTGCGTCGACGCGTGCCCTTGCGCTGGGAGCGACGACCGGGCACTATGCGCCGCGTGGCGGACTCAGTTGGAGCCGAGGCGAATGCTGCGATCGCGCGACTGATCCAACACGGCGCAGGCTCCGCCGAGGCAACTGGCGACGGATTCGCAGACATTGTCTGGCAGTTCGAGCACGGCTCCAGCGCGCTCGCACTGGGCGCCGCGTGGAGCAGCATCGCAGACGCTCTACAGACGCTGAGCCTCATCACGCTCAACCCTGTCGATCAGCTGCGGGTCGCCTATGCGATCGCTGAGGTGATCTCGTCTGGTTCCCGGCGAACGCTCACGGGCGTGGCCGAGGACGCCCGCGTGGAGTTCGAGTCGTTCGTGTGGCGTGTCGCCTGCGCTTGGGAAGCCTTCCTCGCTGGAGACATCGACGATCTCGTCGAGCATGTTCGGCTGGAAGCCAGGGCCGCCGATGTTCCAGCGTGGCCCTGAGCGATCGGGACTGCCGCTCGGCGCTGGTTTCGGACTTGTCATCTGGGCTGCGCCCGGGCAACCTGCTTCACGTGGCGACCCCTGAACAGCGACGCAGCGCAGCCTCGGCGGCAATAGCCGCGGCATGGGACGCGGGGTGTCCAGTAGCGGGCTCGAAGGACGACCACTTCCAGAAGAAGGCCGACATCGCGATTCGTCGATGGGACACCATCCGCCGACGCCACCATGGTGCTCTGAGCGCCGAGGATCGAATCGAGGATCTGGCCAAGGGTCTTCGCGACAGGTTCGAGAGCGACAGGAAGCTGGTCGGCCCGCTGATGGACGACTACAGGTTTCTCGCAGGCCAGATCGCCGAAGTCTTGTCGGCCTACGACTGATGGCACGCGCACCGATCTGCCGCTATGCATCGTGCACGAGCTTGCGCCACACTCGATGCCGGTGAGCGATATGGATCGGAGCACGGTGTGGATCTTCCACGGCGAGGATGCGCGGTTCGCCTCAGCAGTGTTCACAACCGACGCCGACGCACTCTCGTGGGCAGCGCGGCATCGCGTCTCTGGGATCGTCACGGAGTATCCGGTCGGAGACGGGTGCTACGACATCGCTGTTGAGCGTGGATCGTTCACGCCGTCGAAGCCACACCACGGAACGCCCGAACACGTAGCCGCGTTCTCGCCTGGGTGGACGCGTCATGTTCACGTCGAAGACGGCATGCCGGGCTGACGCCGAACTGCCGTGATGCGCTCGTCGTTCTGCGTCGGCCAGCCGGCTTGCGCCGGGAGCGACGACCGGGCAATCGGCGCTAGCGAAACTGCCGACGTCACGTGTCGAAGAGAGCGAGGTGTTCCCGGACGTACGCAGCGCGGATCCGCTCGCTATCTGGCGCGAGGTGGTCGAGAGACGGTAACTCGCTGGCGATGTACGAATCCATGAACTGATCGATCGAGCCATCCCGTAGTGACTCGCGCCACTCGGTTTCACGTTCGGCGACTGGGGCAATCAAGTCCTCGATGGCGCGCCGCGCATCGTCCATTCCGAAGAACTCATAACCCTCGAGCACCGCTCGCAGGGTCTGCGGGGACGGATGGGACTGCCGCGTGGTTCGGTGACACCTGATCTGGCTTGCCCGTGGGGTGGGCCTGAGAGGATGTCAACGTGCCCAAGCCCTATCCCCGAGAGTTCCGTGACGATGTTGTCCGGGTTGCTCGCCGACGCGATCCCGGTGTGACCTTGGAGCAGATCGCGGCCGATTTCGGTCTGCATCCGATGACGTTGTCGAAGTGGCTCCGCCAGGCCAAGGTCGACGACGGCGACCAGCCCGGTGTGACGTCGACGGAGTCCGAAGAGCTGCGCGCGGCTCGGCGTCGGATCCGGTTGTTGGAGCAGGAGAACGAGGTGTTGCGCCGCGCCGCGGCGTATCTGTCGCAGGCCAACATCAGCCCAAAATGATGTACCCGCTCGTCCGCGAGCTCGCCGCTGACGGGATCCCCGTCGCGGTGACGTGCCGGGTCCTCCAGATCGCTCGCCAGCCGTATTACCGGTGGCTCGCCGAACCCGTCTCGGACCGCCTCCTCGCCGAAGCGCACCTGACGAACACGGTGTTCGACGCGCATGTCGACGACCCCGAGTTCGGGTATCGGTTCCTCGCCGATGAGGCCCGCACCGCCGGCCATGTCGTGTGTGATCGCACGGTGTGGCGGATCTGCCGGGATCATCGCTGGTGGTCCGTGTTCGGCAAACCCAAGCGTTACAAGGGTGCCAAGCCGGGCACGCCGGCCCACGACGACCTCGTGAAACGCGACTTCACCGCGACCGCACCGAACCGGTTGTGGCTCACCGACATCACCGAGCACCGCACCGACGAAGGCAAGCTCTACCTGTGCGCGATCAAGGACGTGTTCTCGAACCGGATCGTCGGCTACGCGATCTCGGATCGGATGAAGGCCCGCCTCGCGGTCGCCGCGCTCGAGACCGCCGTCGCACGCCGCGGTGACGTCGCCGGCTGCATTCTGCATTCGGACCGCGGGTCGCAGTTTCGGTCACGGAAACTCCAACGCGCGCTCGTGCGACACCGCATGGTCGGCTCGATGGGCCAAGTCGGTTCCGCCGGCGACAACGCCGCCATGGAATCGTTCTTCGCGCTCCTCCAGAAGAACGTGCTCGACCGGCAACGCTGGACCACCCGCGACGACCTACGCATCGCGATCATCACCTGGATCGAACGCACCTACCACCGACGCCGCCGACAGACCACCCTCGGCCGATTGACCCCAATCGAGTACGAGACCATCATGACCCCCGCCGAACAGGCGGCCTAACCCAACCCACCTGTCACCAGATCACGCGGCAGTCCCGATGGTTGAAGAAGAACTGATGGAGACCGCCGTTGTTGATTTCGTGCTCGAAGAGAGCAACCGCAAGATAGGCGCGTCGGCCTGGAGCCAGCGCGTCGAGTTCATCGAGCCAGGGCGCGTTGTTCGAGAACGCCCAGTCGTTGAGCTCTCCGTCGTCAAGCGCCAGCAACTCGTCGGGGGGTCGTGCTTCGAACATGTTCATCCGGCCGGAACCGTATCCCTCGCCAGCGGCGCGGCCGAGGTGATGTAGCGCCCAGATCTGCAGCTATGCGCCCTCTCCGAGATACGCGATCCGAGCAGAACGCGCGCTCGAGATCACGCGCCGGCGTGAGCTGAGCCAGCGGGACCCTCGATCGGAGGGTCCGCGGTTAGTCCGGTGATCGGGTCGGGTTATGCCGGTGATCCGTGGCGGCGCAGCACTGGCTGACAGCGTCGGCGAGACTGGGGCGATGGGGTCAGATGTCAGCCGCAGTGACAGCGCGGTGACTCGGGCGTTGCAGCGCGCCGACCCGCCGGCGGACACGTTGGCATGGGTGCTCGCCGCGTCGGGTGCGCGATCGGTCGACCGGGTCGAACCCATGCGAGGCGGTGCGTCGTTGGCGATGCACCGCGTCACGGTCACCTTCGCCGACGGCGCGAGCGATCGGCTGGTGCTGCGCCGCTACGTGCGCCCGGAGCAGACCGCCGCAGATCCCTTGGTCGCCGCGCACGAAGCCACCGTGCTCCAACTCGTCGAACGGATCGCGACACCGACACCACACCTGATCGGCGTCGACCCGACCGGCGACGTCGCCGGCGTGCCGGCGCTACTGATGACTGAGCTCCCGGGTCGTCCCGAGTGGGCGGCGGGCCAGCGGTGGATGCGACAACTCGTCGACGTACTCATCGACATCCACGACATCGACCCCGTCGCAGCGGCCGACGTTCGGCCGTTCGCGGTGTATCCGCAGTCGTCGTATGCGTTGCCGAAGTGGGCGACCAAGCCGGCCGTGTGGCAACGGGCGATCGAGATCTTCCACGGCTCGGTCCTCGACGACGACCGCACGTTCATCCACCGCGACTTCTACCCCGGAAACGTACTGTGGCACCGCCGGGCCGTGTCGGGCCTCGTCGACTGGGAAGCCGCCAGCGTCGGACCGCGTTCGATCGACGTCGCTCACTGCCGGATCAACCTGCTTTACGACGGGCTCGACACCGCCGACATCTTCACCCGAACCTGGGAACAACGCACCGGGCGAACGTTCCACCGTTGGGCCGACATCGCCACCATCATCGGCCTCCTCGACACCGAACGCCGCCAGCCGTCGGCCCAACGCAAGCGGCACGACATCGAGACCATGCTCCAGCGCGCCGTCGACGAGATCGACGGCCGGTAGACGAGCACGGAACGCGGAGCTCGCATGGGGCCGAGTACGTGGCGGTGACGGTGACGTCGTAGTGGCGGCAGCCCCGCCGTTCAGCCGGCGCACCTCACGCATCGGCGGGTGGCCGGGAGGGCGATGAGGCGTTCGATCCCGATCGGGCCGGCGCACTGCTCGCACGTACCGACGTGGCGTTCGCCGTCGTCCAGGTCGGCCAGCGTCCGTTCGAGGGCGGTCATGTCGTGCTGCACCTGCCGGAGCAGCGCGCTCACCTGGGAGCGTTCGAACGCGATCGTCGTCCCCTCGGGGTCGTGCTCGTCGTCGGCGTTCGACAGCTCGGCAGCGGCGACGATGTCGTCGAACTGCCGTGTCAGCGACACGGCCTGCTCCCGCGCCCGCGCCAGCTCGGTCACGAGGGCCGCCCGCACCCGCTCCCGCTCCGCCTCGTCGAGCTCGGCGTCGGGTCCCATCCCGGTCAGAGCCAGCCCCGGTCGCGGGCGATGACGGCGGCCTCGACGCTGGAGCGCGCCCCGACCTTGGCGGCCGCGGTCGACAGGTAGTTGCGGACGGTCCCCATCGACAGGTGCAGGGTGCGGGCGATCTGGGCCACCGGGGCCCCGGTGAGCGCCTGCCCGAGCACCTCCTGTTCCCGCTTCGACAGCGGGTTCATCCCCTCGATCAGCGATTCGGTGGCGAGCTGGG
The DNA here is from genome assembly GCA_022843125.1 of Ilumatobacteraceae bacterium. Taxonomy (GTDB): domain Bacteria; phylum Actinomycetota; class Acidimicrobiia; order Acidimicrobiales; family Ilumatobacteraceae; genus Ilumatobacter. Next base: position 3,772 of record JALHOG010000067.1, on the reverse strand, counting down.
GATCGATCACGCGGAACCCGGCGTGCACCCGTCGCACGGCGTCGGCCAGCTCGGCCGCCGGGCTGTCCTTCACGACGAACCCGGCGGCCCCGGCGTCGATCGCACGCCGGAGGTAGCCGGGCCGGCCGAACGTGGTGACGATCAGGCAGCGGACGCCGGGGGCCTGGCGGCGGAGCTGCTCGACGACGGCGATCCCGTCCATGCCCGGCATCTCGATGTCGAGCAGCGCGACATCGACGCGATGCTGCTCGACCGCGGTCAGTACGGCGTCGCCCCGGTCGACCTCGATCACCACCTCGAGGTCGGGCTCGAGGCCCAAGAGCGCCGCCAGGGCCCCGCGCACGAGAGCCTGGTCGTCGGCCAGGAGGAGCCGGATCGGCGTCGCGCCGCTCACCCCACGACCTCGATCACTGTGCCGCCGTCGGACCGGCTGCGCAGCGCCGCCCCGGCGGCGGTCACCCGCTCGCGCAGGCCCCGGAGCCCGTTGCCCTCCAAGCCGTCGCCGATGCCGGTCCCGTCGTCGCGGACCCGCATCACGACGGCACCGCCATCATCCGTCGGCCCCAGCTCCACCGTGCAGCGCCTGGCTCGGGCGTGGCGGACCACGTTGGTCACGGCCTCCCGGACCACCCAGGCCGACACCGGCCGGAAGCGCTCGGGTACGTCGCTGACATCCCCGATGACCAGCAGCTCGACGCCGGCATCGGCCAGGACGGTGCGGGCCACCGCGAGCTCGTCGGCCAGCTCGGCGGTGCGCAGGCCGCCGACGGTCGAGCGGATCTCGGCCAGCGCGCTCCGACCGATCGACCGCAGCTCGGCGAGGTGGTCGCGGCAGGCCGCCACCTGTGAGCGGGTGCGTTCGTCGTCGGGGTCCACCCCGTCGAGGAGCCGGCTGCACAGCTCGGCCTTGAGGATCACGGCGGTCAGGCTGTGGCCGAGCACGTCGTGCACGTCGCGGGCCACCCGTTCCCGCTCGCCGCTCACTGCCACACGCGTCTGGAGCTCGGCCTGGGCGAGCTGGCCGTCCTCGAAGAGCCGGATGTTGACCGAGGCGGCGGCGACGGTGGCGACGATCAACGTGAGGAACCAGACGTCGGAGAAGACGCCGAGGGCCACCGGGATCAGCACCACGGCGGCCAGACCGAGTGCGATGACGGCCGCCACCACCGGCCAGGCGAAGTGGAACACGGCGAAGGCCACCACGAACGACATCACGCCGAGCGCCGGCACGCCCGACAGCGCGAATGCGACGGCGGTGAGGGCGACGAGGACGGCGAAGTGCCGGGATCCAGGCGGGAGGCCGGTGCCGTCGTCGGCCGGAACGCCGGGGCGGAGCAACGCCTCCTGCTCACGTCGGATCTGGCGGTGGAAGCCGTGGAGGTAGACGACCGCGAACACGAGGAGGGCCACGATGGCGGCGGCCCTGGCCGCGGGATGGTCGTCGTCGGCCCAGATGGCTGCGATCGGGAAGGCGAGGAACGCCAACCACACCGCCGGCAGCATCAGCCCGAAGCGGAACGCCGGATCCTCCGCTCCCGCTCCGATCCCGGCCGTGCTCACTGGCGGCTCCGGCCCCGCTTGACCAGGGCCACCGTCACGAGGCCGAAGGCGAGGGTCCAGAACCCGACGCTGGCGAGGAGCTGCCAGAGCGGCTCGGGGGTGAGCTCCCCGGTCTCCGCGTCGAGCGTGTTGCCACCGGTGAGCGATCGGCGGGCGAGGCCGACGTAGCCGTACAGCGGCGTGAACTTCGCGACCGCCAGCTGCCAACCGCTGAGCGGCACGAAGATGTTGCCGAGGAACGACAGGATCACGAGCGAACCGGCGGCGGCGCTGACCGCCGACTCGGACCGGAACGCGAGGCCGAAACCGAGCCCGTAGAGGGCGAACGTCGTGGCCCCGACGAGCAGTACCGCGGCCGAGATCACCCACACGTGCCACGGGGCCCGGGCTCCGGTGAGCGCCCCGATCGCGTACACGAGGACGACGGGGACGGCGGCGATGGTCATCGCAGTGGCGGCCTTGACCCGCACGAAGCCGTGGTCGGGCAGCGGCGTGAGGCCGAGCTGGCGACCCCACCCCTGCATCCGCTCGACCGCCGCCATGCCCCCGATGCCGGTGGTGGCGGTGACGGCGCCGTAGGCGGCCATGGCGATCATGACCCACATCGCGACGTTGCCGTCACGGATCGGCTCGTCGCCGTAGTCGGGGGCCGCACCGAAGATGACATAGAAGAAGGCCGGCAGCCCGGCGGTGAAGAACAGGGTGACACGGTCCCGCCGGATCCGGCGGAGCTCCAGCCGATAGTAGGTCATGTTCATGATGCGCTCTCCAGGTTCGAGGTGAGCCGCACGAAGGCGTGCTCGAGGGATGCGGGTTCGATCTCGAGGTCCCAGCCGCCCAGCTCACCCAGCAGGAGGCGGGCGACGGCGTCGGAGTCGGCGGTCTCGACGACCAGCCGCCCACCGCCGTCGACGTCGACGTCGACCTCGACACTGCGCACGTCGGCCCGGGCGTCGAGCATGGCCGTGGTCGGCCCCACCCGTTCCGCAGCGACCCGGGCGCGGACGGTGCGGCCCGAGGACTGGCGGCGGATCTCGTCGGTCAGCCCGTCGGCCACGATCCGCCCGCCGGCGATGAGCACGGTGCGTCGGGCGAAGTCCTCGGCCTCCTGCAGGTAGTGGGTGGCGAACACGATCGTCCGGCCGGCGTCGGCCTCGGCCGCCATCGCGGCCCAGAACGTGCGCCGGGCCTCGACGTCCATCGCTGCGGTCGGCTCGTCGAGCAGGAGCAGCTCGGGGTCGGCGAGCAGGGCGAGGGCGAAACGGAGGCGCTGCTGCTCGCCACCCGAACAGGCCTGGACCTTCCGCTCGGCCAGGCCGTCGAGCCCGGCGCGGCGGAGTACGTCGTGCGCGGGGGTCGGCGCAGGGTACGTCGAGGCGATCAGATCGACCGTCTCGCCCACCGTCAGGTCGCGCAACAGTCCACCGGTCTGCAGGACGGCCGACACGCGGCCGTCGGCCACCGCCTGGCGGGGTGTGCGGCCGAGCACGCTGACCTCGCCGGCGGTGGGTGCGATGAAGCCGAGGATGATGTCGATCGTGGTCGTCTTGCCGGCGCCGTTCGGGCCGAGCAGGGCCACGATCTCCCCGGGTCGGACGTCGAGGTCGATGCCGTCCACGGCTCGCTTGGCCGAGGGGCCGGAGCCGTAGACCTTGGTGAGGCCTCGGAGGCGAATGCAGTGTTCCATGCCGACCACGGTGACCGAAGGGCCGCCGTCGCGGTAGACGCACCGCTCACCAGTTCGATGTGAGCATTGTCATCGAGCGCTCGCCGACAGGTGGGCCCGCGTGTTCAGTCAGGTGCGCCAGATGTTGGCTTGCTCGCGGCGTTTGCGGAGGGCGTTGGGGTGGGCCCAGCCGAGGCCGACCCAGTCGTAGTTCATCTTGCCGGCGGGTGGTGGCTCGTAGGGTCGGTCGCAGTTGGGGGTGCCGTCAGGTGGGTCGGGTGGGTGACTTGCGGGGATTGGTTTCCCGCGGTGGTCGGTGAAGGTGATACCGCCGGGGGAGTCGGCGTTGCCGGTGATGCCGAGTTCGCCTTTGTGGTGCATGCGGTGATGGCGTGGGCAGAGGCTCAACAGATTCGGGGTGTCGGTCGGGCCGCCGTCTTCCCAGTGGATGATGTGGTGGATCTCGACGAACCGGTCAGCCGTGCAACCCGGGACGCGGCAACCGCGATCTCGCCGCTCGATGATGCGGCGGGTGCGGTCCGGGAC
>JALHOG010000066.1 GCA_022843125.1 Ilumatobacteraceae bacterium | reverse complement strand
TGAAGGCACGGCGTACCCAGACGGCTCCCAACCCGCGCATCAAGAAGTCCGACGGTCGCATCGAGCCGATGGACATCACCAAACCCGCCACCGTGCCGTTCAAGGCGCCCGCCGGGTCAGCCGTCGTCATGGACTACTCCGACGGCACGGTGCTCGCGCTCGCCAGCTACCCGACGTTCGACAACCGCTGGTTCGAAGCCGGGCTGTCGAGCCGCAAGTTCGCCGAGATCTTCCCGTCGGTCAACCCCGATGGAACACCGATCGACCCCGATCGGGCGATCCTCGTGAACCGGGCCGTACAGGGCCGGTACAACCTCGGCTCCACCTTCAAGCCGATCGTTGCGTTCGCGGCGCTCGACAGCGGGCTGATCACGCCCGGCTTCGTCCATCGAGACGAGGGCACCTACAGGCTCGAGACCGTGAGGCCCGAGCGCTGCAACTCGGGCCTGGTTCGCTGCGAGTACCGCAACTCCGTCTGCGGCAACACGGGGCGACCCTGCGTCTACGGCGACGTGACCGTCGAGGACGCGCTCGCGGTGTCGTCCGACACGTTCTTCTATCGCATCGGCGAGAAGATCATGCAGGAGAACAACAACGAGCCGGTCCTCCAGGCGGAGGTGCGAAAGTTCGGCTTCGGCGCCGACACCGGCATCGAGTTGCCGTACGAGTTCGATGGCACCGTGCCCGACCGTGCCCTCAAGGCCCGGTATGCGGAAGCGGGCGTGATCAGTGAGGAGGAGGGCGAGGGCTACTACGTCGGCGACAACGTCCAGCTCTCGATCGGCCAGGGCCTGCTCTCGGCGACGCCGCTGCAACTCACCACTGCGTACGCCACGATCGCCAACCAGGGGTTCGTCTACCAGCCCAAGCTCGTCAAGGCGATCTACAACCCGGGCGTCCCCGACGGCGAGCCGGGCTTCGCCGACCTCGACGCGGGCACGATCTACGAGAACCGCGACAAGCCGGTGCTGCTCAACCAGGTGGCGATGCCCAGCGAGTTCCGCACGCCGATCGTCGACGGGTTGCGGCGGGTGATCTGCCCGGAGGGCGGCGGCTGCGGCATCGGCCAGTTCAGCACCACCGGCGAGAAGCTGTTCTTCGACTATCCCGCCGAGGCGATCCCGCTCGCCGGAAAGACCGGCACCGCGCAGGGCGCCAACAGCTACCCGTGGAACGACTCGTCGGCGTTCAGCGCATTCAGCATCGACGAGGAACGCCCGTACGTCATCACCGCGTACCTCGAGAAGTCGGGCTACGGGTCGCAGGCGGCGGCGCCCGTCGTGAAATGCACCTTCCTCGTCCTGTCCGGGCTGCTCGAGCCCGACGAGGTCGAGTTGTCCGACCCGCTCGACATCGAGGCCACGGTCGCCGCACCACCGATGGCCCTGAGTGACACGTCGTTCGAGGGCGGTCCGATGTGCTGGCGCAACCGCACCGGCAACGGCGTGCTCACCCAGGAACGCTCGGTCGACTGACCGGCCCACGACCGATGGCACTCGCGTTCCTCAGCCGCAAACCCGACAGCGGGCTCGGCAACATCCGGTCGAGCCCCGGCGACCCCGTCCGCAACGTCGACTGGGTGCTCCTGGGCGCACAGGGCCTGCTCACCGTGATCGGCTGCTTCGTCGTCTACTCGGCGTCGTGGACCCGCCTCACCGACCCGTACGCCTTCGCCACCCGCCAGGTCGTGTTCGCGATCATCGCCTGTGTCGTGATGGCGGTCGTGATGAGCGTCGACTACGAATGGTTCAAGGAGCGCGCCGCGTTCCTGTACGGGCTGACGGTCGCGCTCCTCCTGCTGCTGCTCCTGCTCGGGTTCGCCCAGGGCCTCGATCGCATCTCGTTCGACTTCGGGCCGATCAACCTGCAGCCCGCCGAACTGGCCAAGTTCACCACCCTGGTGGCGCTGTGCGCCTATCTCGCCGAGGAGCGCAGCGACGAGGTCAGCTATGCCCGGTTCGTCGGCGGGCTGATCCTCGTGGGTGTGCCTGCGGTGCTGATCATCGCCCAGCCCGACCTCGGCTCGGCATCGGTGATCGTCACCATCGCGATGGGCGTGCTGCTCGTGGCCGGAGCGAAACCGAAGTACATCGCGATGATCAGTTTCCTGTCGGTCGCCACCGTCACCTCCGCGTTCATCGGAGGTCTGGTGAACAGCTACCAGGTGGAACGGCTCCGGGTGTTCCTCGACCAGGAGAGCGTCGATCCGGCGCTCGAACAGGCCGCGTACCAGGTCCGCAACGCCACCCGCGCGGTCGGCACCGGCGGGCTCTGGGGCAAGGGTTGGTTGCAGGGGCCCCTCACAAACGGCCGCGACGTGCCCGTCATGTGGGCCGACTTCCCGTTCGCAGCGGTCGGGGAGCAGTTCGGGTTGGCGGGGGGTGCCGCGCTGCTCGCGATCTTCATCGTGGCGCTCATGCGCATCTGGCGGATCGCGTCGCTGTCGCGCGACCTGCTCGGCACCTACCTCTGCGCCGGTGTGTTCACGATGCTCACCTGGCAGATCTTCCAGAACGTGGGCATGACGATCGGCATCATGCCGGTCACCGGCTTGCCGCTGCCGTTCATCAGTTACGGCGGCTCGAGCCTGATCACGTACTTCGCGATGTTCGGCATCGTGCAATCCGTCCACATGCGTCGCATGCGCTGAGCCGGGCGGATTCGTCCGATCGCGGCGTTCCGTCTCGCCGTCGTTGCCTTGAGGCAACTCGGGCTCGCCGCGCCTTGCGCTCGAACGAATCCGCTCCGGCTCAGAACCTCATGAACCTGGTCTGTGGGGGCCTGCGGATGCGACAACGTTCCGTCCGATGTGCCGCACCGCACGTGGACGTCCGGATGGTGAGACGGGGCATTCCGGTCTCCGAGGTGTTCAGGGGGTAGGCTGGACAGACATGTCATCACTCTGGACGCGGGTCGAACCGCTCCTGGCCAGGGTGCAGAAGCCGGCTCGATACATCGGCTGCGAAGACGGTGTCACCACCCCCCGACACGACAAGTTGCCCGGCGGGGGCGCGGTGGCGTGGTTGCTCGCATATCCCGACACCTACGAGATCGGCCTGCCCAACCAGGGGCTGCAGATCCTCTACGAAATCCTGAACGAGCGCGACGATGCGGTCGCCGAGCGCACCTATGCGCCCTGGCTCGACCTCACCGAGCAACTCCGCTCCAACGGCGTCCCGCTGTTCTCCGTCGACACGCACCGCCCGGCGTCCGATTTCGACATCCTCGCGTTCAACCTGTCGAGCGAACTCGTCTACACGAACGTGCTCGAGATGATCGACCTCGCCGGCATCCCGCTCCACACCACCGAACGCGGTCCCGACGACCTGCTCGTGATCGTGGGTGGCCACGCCGCATTCAACCCCGAGCCCCTCGCCGACTTCATCGATGCCGCCGTGCTCGGCGAGGGCGAAGAGGTCGTCTCCGACATCACCGCTGTCGTGCGCGACTGGAAGCGTGACGGTCGCACCAGCCGCGACGGCCTGCTCCGCGAACTGTCGAAGATCCCCGGGGTGTACGTCCCGTCGATGTACGAGGTCGTGTACGACGGCGATCGCATCGTCGAGGTACGGCCCCGCTTCGCCGACGTGCCCGCCACGGTCGACAAGCGCACCGTTGCCGACCTGGGGGAGTGGCCGTACCCGCGCCAGCAGCTCGTGCCGCTCACCGAGGTGGTCCACGATCGCTTGAGCGTCGAGGTGTTCCGTGGCTGCACCCGGGGTTGCCGGTTCTGCCAAGCGGGCATGATCACCCGTCCGGTGCGCGAGCGCCCGGCCGAGCAGGTGCGCACGATGATCCGCGACGGGCTGCGCCGCACCGGCTACGACGAGGTCAGCCTGACGTCGCTGTCGACCGCCGACTTCTCCGACATCGAGCCCGTCGTGAAGGGCATTCTCGCCGATGCCCAGCTGCCTGGTGGCTGCGCCGACACGCTCACGATCAGCCTGCCGTCGCTCCGGGTCGACGCGTTCACCGTCGGCCTCGCAGGCGAGGTGAACGGCGCCGGCGGCGGACGCCGGAGCGGGTTGACGTTCGCGCCCGAGGCCGGCTCGTGGCGGCTCCGGCAGGTCATCAACAAGCTGATCCTCGAAGAGGATCTGTACGGCGCCGTCGACTCGGCGTTCCAGCAGGGCTGGACGCGGATGAAGCTGTACTTCCTCACCGGCCTGCCCACCGAGACCGACGACGACACGCTCGGCATCGCCGAGCTCGCGAAGAACTGCGTTGCGATCGGCAAGCGGTACACGAACCGAGCGTCGGTCACCGTGAGCCTCGGTGGGTACGTCCCCAAGCCGCACACGCCCTTCCAGTGGTTCGGGCAGAACACCCGCGCCGAGCTGCAACGCAAGATCGACCTCGTCCGCACTGCCACGCGGAAGGTGCCGGGCGTCCAGCTCAAGTGGCACGACCCTGCGGCGAGCATCGCCGAGGGCCTCGCCAGCCGTGGCGACCGACGCATCGGTCGGGTCATCGAGCGGGTCTGGCGCGATGGCGGCGTGTTCCAGGAGTGGGGCGAGCACTTCTCGCTCGACCGCTGGGAGCGGGCGATGGCGCTCGAAGGCCTCTCGCTCGATTGGTACGTCTACCGTCACCGCGACGAGCACGAGATCCTCCCGTGGGACCATCTGACGGCAGGGCTCCACAAAGACTTCCTGTGGGGCGACTGGCAGGACGCGCTCGCCGGATCCGGCATCGAAGACTGCCGGTGGACACCCTGTTACGACTGCGGCGTGTGCACCGGCTTCGGGATCGAGCACGTGGTCGCGTCGCCGATCGCGCCGGCCGGCGGATCACAGGGCACCGGACAAGATCTCGCCCGAGGTGGCGAGGTGCCCGTCACACTGCTCCCGGCGCGCCGCCAACTCGTCGACAGCCCCAACCAGTCGGTGAGCCCCGCTGCGGCCGCATCGGCCGAGTCGGGAGTGACGGTGTGAAGCTGCGCATCCGTACCACGAAGCTCGGCAAGGTGCGGTTCACCAGCCACCGCGACCTCGCTCGGATGTGGGAGCGGGCCGTGCGCCGCATCGGCATGCCGGTCGCCACGAGCGAGGGGTTCACCCCGCGACCGCGGATCAGCTTCGGCCTGGCGCTGCCCACTGGCGCCGAGTCGGTCGCCGAATACATCGACATCGACCTCCGGGAGCCGCTGTCCGACGACCGGATCGTCGGGCTTCCCGCCGAACTGACCGCCGCCCTCCCGACCGGCATCGACGTGCTGATCGTCGCCGAGCGGGACCAACGTGCCGGTTCCCTCCAGGAAGTCGTCACGTCGTGCACGTGGCAGCTCTGGAGTCCACAGCTCGGTTCCGGCCACCATCACGACGCGTGTCGTCTCCTCGAGGCGACGACGTTGGAGCTCGATCGCGAGCGCAAGGGGAAGCGGAGCACCGACGAGGTGCGCCCGATGATCCTCGACCTGCGCGTCGACCTCACCCCCGCCGGCGATCGATTGATCGCCGAACTGGCCACCGTCGGGCGCGGGCTCCGACCGAGCGAGCTCGCTCGACTGGCCTACCCGGACATCGATCCCCTCGACGTCCGGGTTCTCCGTACTCACCAATGGACCGACCACGACGGCAACCGGCGCGATGTGCTCCCATGCGAGCTCCCGCAGCCCACCGTCGTGGACGCGAGCCCCGTCGAGGTGCTCGCATGAGAAGGGACTCCCATGGACGACACCAGCGCGTCGAACGACACGTCGAACGCAACAGCACCCGACGGGGAAGACGGCGGCGACACTGCGCGGCACGATCCTCGGCCCGCGCCTGACCACCAGGCAACCGATACGACGCCCGACGACGGCGGTTCCGACGACGCCGATGACGCCGAGGCGGGCGACGGCGTGGCGTTGTCGAGCGCTGCCAAGCGGCGCAGGCGCGGCTCCCGAGGGGGGCAGAACCGCAACCGTGCGAACCGATCAGCCGCAGACGGCGACGACGATGCCGCCGACGACGACGGTGCTGCCGACGGCGCGGGCGGCGGTGCGGGCGATGCCGCGATGGTTGGCGGCGTGCCTCCCACGGAACTCCCCGAGCGGATCCGCGAAGGCAAGGTCTCCGACGTGGCTGCTGCCGAGCGAGCGCTCGTGCGCAAGCCGAAGATCGGCGACACCCGCGCACCGTTCGTGCCGGCGATCCCGCCCCCTGGCCCGGCCGTTCCCAAGTCCGGAGCCACCGGCGCCTCGGACGATGCCTCTGGTGAAGCGAAGTCGGGGAGCAAGCGCCGCCGTCGTGGTCGCGGCACCGGTGGCGGTGCCGGTTCGGGTGCTGGTTCGAGTGGTGGTGTTGCGAGCGGAGGCCAGACCCGGTCGCGTCAAGCGGAGGCCGACATCGATGCTGCGGCTGACGACGGCGACGGGCAGCGCAAGCGGCGCCGCGGTGGCCGCGGTGGCAAGGTCAACAAGGATCGCCAGCCGACCGCGGCCGAGCTCGACCTGATCGAGCAGCGGCGTGGGCGCGAACGCAACGGTCGTCCGATCGGTCGCTACTTCATGTGTGTCCAGGTGCGCCCAGGCATGGCGCAGGTCGCGGTACTCGAGGGACGCAACCTGATCGAGCACTACGTCAGCCGTCCGTCAGACGACGTCAGCCAGATCCACGGCAACATCTATCTCGGTCGCGTGCAGAACGTGCTGCCCGGCATGGAAGCGGCGTTCGTCGACATAGCGACACCGAAGAACGCGGTGCTGTACCGCGGCGACGTGCAGTACGACGCTGAAGACATCATCGATCGCGGGAAGTCCAAGGACGGCCCGCGGATCGAGGAGATCCTCAAGGCCCGGCAGATGATCATGTGCCAGGTCACGAAGAACCCGATCGGGGCGAAGGGGGCGCGACTCACCCAGGAGGTGTCGCTGCCCGGACGTTTCGTCGTGCTCATCCCCAACTCGAAGACGTACGGCATCTCGAAGCGGCTGCCCGACGACACCCGCAAGCGCCTTCGTAACGTGCTCGATCGGGTCAAGCCCGAGCAGCACGGGCTGATCGTGCGCACGGCGGCGGAGCACGCCACCGAGGCCGACCTCGAGGCCGACATGAAGCTCCTGCTGGGCCAGTGGCACGAGATCGAGCGCAAGGCGGCCAAGAGCTCGAAGCCGGCGCTGCTGTATCGCGAGCCCGAGCTCGCCGTGCGGGTCATCCGCGAGGAGTTCAACCCCGAGTACCGCGGCGTCGTGATCGACGATCAGGAGCTGTACGAGCAGGTCAAGGCGTACGTCCATGCGTTCAACCCCGAACTCGCCGACCGGATCGAGTTCTACGACGCCGAGGCCGAAGGGCTGTCGGTGTTCGAGCGCTATCACGTGCACGAACAGGTTCACAAGGCGCTCGATCGCAAGGTCTGGCTGCCATCGGGCGGTTCGCTGATCATCGAGCACACCGAGGCGCTCACGGTGATCGACGTCAACACCGGCAAGAACGTCGGCAAGTCGAACCTCGAAGAGACCGTGTTCCACAACAACATGGAGGCCGCCGAGGAGATCGCGAAGCAGCTCCGGCTCCGCGACATCGGCGGCATCATCGTCATCGACTTCATCGACATGGAGATCAAGTCGAACCGCGCTGCGGTCGTCTCGTCGTTCCGTGACGCGCTCGCCCGAGACAAGACCCGCACCCAGGTGTTCGACATTTCCGAGCTCGGGCTGGTCGAGATGACCCGCAAGCGGATCGGCGAGGGGCTCCTCACGGAGTTCTCCACGATCTGCCCCGACTGTGAGGGTCGCGGGGTGGTCATCGACCACACGCTGCTCGAGTGAGGCACGACTCATGACGATGCAGCTCGAGATCACCGACGCCGCAGCGGCGATCATCACCCGTCGCGGTGGCACGGTGACGATCGATTTCGTCCGACCGACGGGTTGAGGCAAGGTCGCGGAGGTGTCGGTCGACACCAACACGGTCAACAAGAACCTCGCCCCATACGACCGGGTCCGGCATCCCGAGTTCCGTGTGCTCGTCAGCCCGGTGCTGTTCGGGATGGTGTCGAGGATGCGGATCACCACCAAGGGCAAGCTCGTGAAGTCGCTCACCGTCGAACTCGTCGACGGTCGGCCGGGTGCGCCCGAGTCGGCCTCTGGTGCGTGCTGCTGATGTTCCGGCTCGACGGCAAGGTCGCGCTCGTGACCGGGAGCACCCGCGGGATCGGCTGGGCGATCGCACACGCGCTCGCCGAAGCGGGTGCGCACGTGGTCGTCAACGGGCGCGCTGTCGAGGCGGTGGCCGATCGGGTGGTCGAACTGCGAGGCGCAGGGCTGAGCGCATCCGGTGCTGCTTTCGATGTGGTCGACGTCGAATCGGCGAGGGCGGCGATCGACGACCTCGTGCGCGAGGCCGGCCGGCTCGATGTGCTCGTCAACAACGCCGGCATTCAGCGGCGCGCGCCGCTCGCGGAGTTCGAACAGGCCGACTTCGACGACGTCCTGGCCGCCAACCTGCGGGCGCCGTTCGCCCTGGCACAGGCGGCGGCGGCGCACATGGTCGCTGCCGGTCAGGGACGCATCGTGAACATCGGGTCGACGATGGGACAGATCGCGCGGCCCGGCATCGTCGCCTACGTCGCCAGCAAGACCGGCATCGTCGGTCTCACTCGGGCGCTCGCGGTCGAACTGGCTGTGAGCGGGGTGACCGTCAACGCGATCGGACCCGGCTACATCGCCACCGAGATGAATGCAGCGCTGCTCGCCGACGCCGACTTCACCGCGATGGTCGAGCGGCGCACTCCGGCTGCGCGATGGGGGTGTCCCGATGAGATCGCCGCCGCCGCCCTGTTCCTCGTCTCCGACGAGGCGTCGTTCGTGACCGGTCAGACGCTGCTCGTCGACGGCGGGCTCACCTCGGCCCTCTGAGGATCGCTCGCGCCCGATCGCCCCTCCGTTCGATCGGGATCACCTACGATTCGTGTGATACCCGTGGCGCACGCGCCGTGGAGAGAAGGACGAGATGAGCAAGCGCAACCTGGTGTGGATGGCCGTGATCGTGGCGATCGGTGTGGTGGTCGGCATCGTCGTGGGCCCCCTGTGGGGCCTCCTCGCCGGTGCGCTCGTCCTCGTCGTCAGCGAGGTCGTCGAGCGCTCACGCCGCCGCCGGCGGCGCGCCGAGCACGGCGCAGGTGCGGGACTGTCGGCTCGTGAGCTGATTGCCGCCCGCCGCAAGCGCTGACACGTCACCACGGCGTGCGTGAGGTCGCCGCCCCCGCCCGGGGCGACGACCTCGCACACGTTGACTCCGGTCCGCCCCGGAGTCGTTCCCGCCAGGTTCCCGCCTGGTTCCCGCCAGGAGAAGTCAGTGGCTCGGCGTGCGGCGCCAGACCCGGCCCCGCCGAGTCGGCAGTTGTTCTGCCGTGTCGGTGCGTGCGTCCCGGACGTGCCGCTCGGCAGTGGCCCGGTGTTGTGCGTTTGCGTAGTGCACGAGATAGCTGCTCATCGATCGCTCCCTGTCGTTTCGCTGTGACCATCGGTCACCGGTTTGACTCCTGCATCGTGCGCCGATCTGAAGTCACGTACCGTCACCGGCCCGACCTACGAAGTGTCAGCCAGCTGACACTTCGTAGATGCGTGTGAACCGGCGGACGCCGCGGAACGCCGCAGAACGCAAAACGACGCGTGGGTCGGTGTGGTCACCGTCCCACGCGTCGTCGCGCTGTGCCCGGGGCTTCGTTTTCGGGAGCGTCACCCCGGGCTGCGAGCGATGTTGAGGTCACCGTTCGCAAGGACCATCCTGCGTCACCGGGGCTGCCTGTTCTGTCGGCACGCCGACGTCCCGAGTGTCAGCGAGCCGACACAACGGCATCCACCGGTGCCCGAACCCGCCAGATCAGCGCGCGAGACGCTCGAGCCCTGGCCGGTCGGTCACCCGGACGCGTCCGCGAGCGAGCTCGACCGTTCCTGCGTCGCGCCATTCGACGAGGAGTTGGTTGACGGTCTGACGGGTGACGCCACCGAGCCCTGCGAGATCGTCCTGGGTGAGCGGGATGTCTCCGTTGTCGTACACGTCGCACAACTCGACGAGTCGCCGGGCGAGCCGTCGCGGTGCCGGGAGGTACAGGGCGTCCAGGAGGAGCATCGATTGGTTCCGCAGCTGCCCCGCCATCACCTTGGCGAGCGCCCGCTCGAACGAGCGGTGGCGATCGCAGAAGTCGCGGATGAGATCGCCCGACAGTTCGAGTGTCTCGACGGGCTCGAGCGCGGTGACCGTGGCCGAGCGACGGGCATCGGAGATCACGGCCAGATCGCCGAAGTGTTGCCCATCGCGCATCACCCGGATGGTTGCCACGTCGCCGGCCGGTGTGGTGACCCGCACCGCCACGCGACCGCGGTCGATGAGGTGCACACTGTCACCCAGGTCGCCCTCGTGGAACACGCTGTCGCCCTTGCGGAACCGCCTCCGCCGTGCACCCGCGAGCAGCGTGCGGGCCTGCTCGGGGTCGACCTCGGCCAGCAACGCCCACTTCACCCCGGCGACACTAGGGGAGCAGGCCCACGAGCGCTCGTTTCGGGCGGCGGTTGGGAGCCATCGTCCGGGTCGATAGCATCGCTCAGGCTATGTACGCAGTGATCGCCTCTGGCGGCAAGCAGGAAAAGGTGACCGAGGGCCAGCAGGTGGCGCTCGAGTTGCTCGACGGTGATGAGGGCAGCGAGATCTCGCTGACGCCCGTACTCGTCGTCGATGGTGACACGGTTCTCGCCGGCACCGATGCGCTCAAGGGCGCCTCGGTCACGGGGAAGATCGTCGGCACCACGAAGGGCCCGAAAATCAACGGGTTCACCTACAAGCGCCGCACCAACCAACGCCGTCGGTACGGCCACCGTCAGCAGTACACCGTCGTCGAGATCGTCAAGATCGCGGCGAAGTGATCCACTGATCGCCGAGATTCGAGGAGCCCCAGATGTCGAAGACCAAAGGTGGCGGGTCAACCCGCAACGGTCGTGACTCCAACGCCCAGCGCCTGGGCGTCAAGGTGTACGACGGCACGAAGATCACCGCCGGCACGATCCTGGTCCGCCAGCGCGGCACCCGGTTCCATCCCGGCAAGAACGTCGGCCTCGGCGGCGACGACACCCTGTTCTCCTTGATCGACGGCTCGGTGAAGTTCGGCGAGCGCAAGGGGCGCAAGATCGTCGACGTCAACCCGCTCGACTGAGCACACGAACCCACACCACAATCGACTGCCTGACGGCGGCGCCGCGACAGCGGGCCGCCGTCTCGGCGTTTTCGGGCACGCGGCTGTTCAGACGTCGATCCCGACCGGAAGGCGATCGGCGGGCCAGCCGAGCAGGGCGAGCGCCTGGCGGCATGCGTACCGGTCGGTCATCCCGCCCACGTAGCCGACCGCAGCTCGGAACGCTTCAGGCGATCCGGCGTCGAGATCATGCGCTTCGGGGAGCAGGTTGGGGCGATCCGCGTAGTGCTCGACGAGGGCGCGCAGCAGAGCGATCACGGCGTCGGCCTGGGCCCGGCTGGCCGGCCGCAGGTAGACGTGGTCGTAGTTGAACCGGCGGAACTCGGCGAGCGCCTCGGCGGCCGGTGCGGCCATGCCGATGCGCCCCGTGTCGGCGGTGGCCTGGATCATCGACCGCACGAGTGTGCCGAGCTGTGCAGAACGGGTGGTGCCGAGGCGGCTACGCACGACCGGTGGCAGCATCTCGGCGGTGACGATCCCGGCCGCGACGGCGTCTTCGAAGTCGTGACACACATAGGCGATGCGGTCGGCCCAGGACACGACCTCGCCTTCGGGCGTGGCGGGCGCTGGCCGGCTCCAGGAGTGGTTGCGGATGCCATCGACGGTTTCGGCACACAGGTTGAGCGGGACGAGCGTGACATCAGCGCCCCAGACGGCATGGTCGAACCCTTCAGAGACGTACGGCGAGAGCGCATCCTCCGAAGCGTGCCCGCCAGGCCCGTGGCCACAGTCGTGGCCGATCGCTATCGCCTCGGTGAGCGACACGTTGAGCCCGATCGCGCCGGACACGGATCGGGCGACCTGCGCGACCTCGAGCGCGTGCGTGAGCCGGGTGCGCTGATGGTCGTCGGGGAAGACGAAGACCTGCGTCTTGCCGGCGAGCCGCCGGAAGGCGTTGGAGTGCAGGATGCGGTCGCGGTCGCGCTCGAAGCAGGTGCGGAACGGATCGGGTTCCTCCTCGACGCGCCGCTCGCCTGCACCGAACGGCTTGGTGGCGTGCGGTGCGAGCTGCATGTGGGCATCGGACTCGCGGGCTGCACGCTCGACGGTGACGCGCGAACCGGGGCCCGCCCACGAGTCTTCGTGGGCGAGCGCCACGCCGTCGACGTGGTGTCCGCGCATGGTCGAGGCCCAGCGGGCGGCACGCTCGGCCATGAGCGCATCGGCAGGCAACGATGCAGCGTCGAGTGGATCGGTGCGCAACTCGGCGTCCATGCATCCCACCCTACGCGGTGGGTGTGACACCGCTCAGGGCGCCACGCGGTGGAGGGTCGCTGCGAGATGGTGCTGCATCGGTTGGTCGACTGCGGCCATCCGGAGCGTGTACTCGAGCATGTCGCCGTCGACGCGGAACGAGCGCTCGACGCCGGTCACCGACTTCGCGGTGGACGTCGTGGCCACGGTGGTCGACACGAGCTCGATGGTGACGACCCCGCCGTCGACTGCGACGGTTCCCTCCTCGATCTCGACGATGCCGCTCGGGTGGCTGAGCACGACCTCGATCCGGTCCTGAGCGGGAAAGCGCCAGTAGCCGGCTTCAGCGTGCAGCGGGAGCCCTTCGGCGCCGGTGGGGTCGAGCGCGCGGGTTCGCTGGCCGTACGCCAGGAAGGGCTTGCCGACGTGGCCGAACGTGACCTGCTCGGTGTAGTCGAACGGCGCGATCGTCGGGTACACACCGTGCCCTCGGCCGGCCCAGTTTCCGAGTAGCGCAGCGAGGTGGGCGACCGCCGGGTGCAGCTCGCTCACGACCGATCGCCACCGTGGCGGGCCGGCTCGTCGCCGCCGATGCCCGACATCTGCAGGCGCAGTTCGTTGCGCTGGCCCGCCGTCCAGTCGGCGACGAAGGTGAAGCGGTCACCCCGGATCGTGGTGACGCGCCATTCGACGGGTTCGCCGCTGCAGGTGCCGAGTCGCTCGATCGAGAAGACGGCCTCGCCGGCGTCGATGCCGAGTCGCGCTCGGGCCACCTCGTCGGGGATGGCCGGGTGGATCTGTTCCCACCCCTCGTTCGGCCGGCGGCCGATCGCACGCTCGAGCTCGTTGTAGAGCGACGTGTGGGTGAAGTCGGCGTCGAGCAGGGGGCGGGCGATGTGCGCGGGCAGCCACACCTGGTCGATGGCGAGCGGTTCGCTGCCGGCGTAGCGGACGCGGTCGAGGAAGACGAGTTCGGCGTCGGGTGGGAGGCCGAGGCGCTCGGCGGCCTCCGGGTGCTGGACCACCTCGAGGGAGACGATGTCGCTGTGCTGCGTCACGCCGGACTCCTCGACCACCTGGAACAGGCTGTAGAGCGATCCGAGCGAGCGTTCGAAGGTGCGACGATCGACCGATGTGCCCACGCCGCGCGCTCGACGCACGATGCCGTCGGCGCCGAGCTGGGCGACCGCATGCCGGGCCGTGTGGCGGCTGACGGCGTAGATCTCCATCAGCTCGCGGTCGGTGGGGAACCGTTCGGCGAAGTGGCCGGCCTCCATGCGACGGCGCAGTTCGCGCTCCAGCTGCGCCCACAGCGGCTCACCGCCGTCACGATCGAGGTCGAGTGCTCCGGTGGTGAACACCCCGTGGCTGGTCATGCGTGCTGGTCTCTCGGATGCGCCGGACGTACTGCGGTCGCGGGCGACCCTAGCGCACAGCACCTCGGGCGCGGCGGTGCCGCCGGTGCCGACGCTCACCGCGCGGCACCGACGGTCCGGTGGTCTCAGTGCGCGCTCACGCGGTCTGGACGGTCTCGACCCAGGCGCCGTAGCCGCCGATCAGGTCGCTGACGTCGACGAACCCGCGCTGTCGGAGCAGGCTGGCGGCCACCGACGAGCGGTATCCGCCGGCGCAGTACACGACGGTCGGTCGAGTGGGGTCGAGCTCGGTGAGTCGGCTCGGGAGCTGACCCACCGGGATGCTGGTCGCGCCGTGCAGCGTGCCCGCTTCGAGTTCACCCGGGTTGCGCACGTCGACGACCTGGAGGTCGGTGATCTCGCGCAGACGATCGGCGAGCGTCGCCGCGGTGAGGCGGGAAGCGATCTGGACATCGCCCTGGTGCTGGAGCATCACCTCGTACGGCGCGGTGAGTGCTCCGATCACCCGGTCGAATCCGATCCGGGCGAGTCGGTTCTTGCCCTCGAGTTCCTGGCCGGGCTCGGTGATCAACACGATGTCGGTGTCGGACGGCACGATCGAGCCGGCGAACTCGGCGTAACGGCCGGCGAGGCCGACGTTGATCGCCTGGCGCAGGTGCCCGTGGGCGAACTCCTCGGGGTCGCGGCCGTCGATCAGGATCGCTCCTCGGTCGAGCGCGGTGACCACGTCGTCGTAGGTCATCGAGGTCGGCATCTCGGTTTCGTCGAGCAGCTCCCGATCCTTGCGGTTGAGGATCGCGTCGTACACGAAGTAGCCCGGCGCAGGCGGCTGCCCCTCGGTGACGAGCGACATGAAGGTCGGCTTGTCGGGTGCTCGCAGGGCGTAGTTCGTGGCCTTCTGAGCGCCGATCGTCGAGACGAGTTCGGTCGACAGGTTCTTGCCGCACGCCGAACCGGCGCCGTGGGCCGGGAACACCTTCGTCGCGTCGGGAAGGGTCATCAGCTTGTCGTGCAGCGAGTCGTACAGCTGATCGGCGAGCTCCTCGCGTGTGAAGCCGATCGACGCCAGCAGGTCGGGGCGGCCGACATCGCCGATGAAGAGCGTGTCGCCCGTGAGCACACCGTACGGGGCGTTCCCGGACGTCCTGTCGCCGGCTCGCTCCCAGATGACGATGCTCAGGGACTCGGGCGTGTGGCCGGGCGTGTGCCGGAACTCGAGCACCACGGCGTCGTCGCCGTCGCCGAGCGGGTACAGCTCGCCGTCGGCGACTCCCGTGACCTCGAACTCGGCCGTTGCGACTGACGAGTAGACGATCTTCGCGCCCGTGGCCTTCGCGAGCTCGAGGTGACCGGAGAGGAAGTCGGCGTGGAAGTGGGTCTCGATGACCAGCTCGATGGTCATGCCCGCGGCGGCGGCGTCGGCGACGTACTCCGACACATCACGTTGCGGATCGACGACCACGGCGCGGCCGCTCGTCTCGTCGCCGATCAGGTAGGACGCATGCGACAGGCACTCCAAGTAGTACTGGTTGAACTTCATGAGTCCCACACCTTTCGTTCGAGAGGAGCTCCCGATCAATAGTACGGACATTTGCGGTGGCGCGCAACCCCCGGGGGTATCGCGCCAGCACGCCGGTCACGCGGTGTCGATGCGGGCCGCTGCTTCGAGGTGCAGGAGCCGGATCGCCTCGTCGCGCATCTTGTACTTCTGGACCTTGCCGGTGACGGTCATCGGGAACGCCTCGGTGACGTGGACGTAGCGCGGCACCTTGTAGTGAGCGATCCTCCCGCGGCAGTACTCGCGTAGATCCTCGGCGGTCAACGGATCAGCGCCGTCGCGCAGCTGTACCCATGCCATCAGCTCCTCGCCGTACTTCTCGTCCGGGACACCGATGACCTGCACGTCGACGATGTCGGGGTGTCCGTAGAGGAACTCCTCGACCTCGCGGGGGTAGATGTTCTCGCCACCGCGGATCACCATGTCCTTGATGCGCCCGACGATGTTGACGTAGCCGTCGGCATCCATGGTGGCGAGATCGCCCGTGTGCATCCAACCGGCCGCGTCGATGGCCTCGGCGGTGCGCTCGGGGTCGTTCCAGTAGCCGGGCATCACCGAGTAGCCGCGGGTGCAGAACTCGCCGGTCTCGCCTCGCTCGACCAGCTCGCCGGTGTCGGGTGACACGATCGCGATCTCGACGTGCGGGTGCACCTGCCCGACCGTTGCGACGCGCTGGTCGATGGTGTCGTCGGGGCCGGTCTGGGTCGACACCGGCGACGTCTCGGTCATGCCGTAACAGATCGTCACGTCGGTCATGTGCATCGCGGAGATCGTCTGCTTCATCACCTCGACAGGGCATGGCGATCCGGCCATGATCCCCGTGCGCAGCGACGAGAGGTCGAAGGTGCCGAACTGTGGGTGCCCGAGCTGTGCGATGAACATGGTCGGCACGCCGTACAGCGAGGTGCACCGTTCGTCCTGCACCGCCTGGAGGGTCGCCAGTGGATCGAAGGCCGCTGCCGGATACACGATGGTCGCACCGTGAGTGGTGCAGCCGAGGTTGCCCATCACCATCCCGAAGCAGTGGTAGAGCGGTACGGGTACGCACACTCGGTCGTGCTCGGTGTAGCCGCACCCCTCGCCGACGAAGTAGCCGTTGTTGAGGATGTTGCGGTGGGTGAGCGTTGCCCCCTTCGGGAAGCCGGTCGTGCCGCTCGTGTACTGGATGTTGATCGGATCGTCGGGCGAGAGCGACGCTGCGCGAGCGCGCAGGTCGGCGTCGGGCGCAACCTCGTGCTCGGCCAGCCACCGATGCCAGTCGTCGTCACCCAGGTGCCACAGGAACTGGAGATCCGGGAGTGCCGGACGGACCTCGCGCACCATCGCGACGTAGTCGCTCCCCTTGAACTCGGTCGCCGCCACGAGTCCGCGACACCCCGACTGACGCAGCGCGTACTCGAGCTCGTGCGTGCGGTACGCCGGGTTGATGTTGACGAGGATCACGCCGATCTTCGCCGTGGCGTACTGGATGATCGCCCATTCGGCGCAGTTCGGCGCCCAGATACCGATCCGGTCGCCGGTCTCGAACCCTTCCGCCAGCAGCCGGCGCGCCATCAGGTCGACGTCACGGTCGAACTCGCGGTAGGTCAGGCGGACGCCCTGGTGCAGCGACACCAAGGCTTCACGCTCGGGGACCCGTCTGGCCGTCTGCTCGAGGTTCGCGCCGATCGTCTGATCGAGCAGCGGTACGGACGTGTCTCCCGCGGTGGTGGATGCAGCCATCGGTTCCCTCCCCAGGGTTCGGATCTCCCAACGTACGCGCCGCGCCGGCTGCGGTCACGTCCGGGCCGACTGCCGCGCTGGGGTCGACTCGAAGTACTCGATCTCGTCGATGCGGATGTCGAGGTAGTCGAACCCTCCGTCGGCCGGGTGCCAGCGGCCGCGACCGGCGAAGGTGTGTGATCGCCCGGTTGCGGCGGTCGCGATCTCGTCGACCGGGGTCGACCAGCGTTGCCGCTCGAACGTCGTGCCGTCGCGCGACGCACGGGACCGGTCATCCGACGAGAAGTCGACGAGCACTCCTGTCGGGCCGATGACCAGCTCCGCTTGCACCGTGTGCCCGGCGTTGGTGTACTCGGCGCTCGCCCTGTGCGCGTCGATGGCCGTCCAGCGGATCGGCACGTCGAGCAACCCGGCAGGAGCGAGCAGGCAGAGATCGTTCAGGAGGGTGACGGTCTCGCTGCGGTCCATCACATCGCCGGACGCGTCGACGATGGGAACGATGGACGCAAGGGTGACCTGCATCGTCGCGTGTCCGTCTCGGTACTCGTGCAGCACGTCGACGGGCAGGCCGTACATCGTGGCGTCGATCAGGAACAGGCGGGCGGGGGAGCGGCCGTAGGTGTTGATCTGCTCGCCGGTGAACGGCATCCACGGTGCGTGTGGGCCGCTGCGGATGCGGCCGCGGATCCGGGCTCGGAACCCGCCGACGTGCGGTCGACCCACCGAGCCGGACGCTCGGACCCAGGCGGCGACGGGCGCGGGCAGGCGGGCGAGGTCGGCCTCGGTCACCAGATCTGCCACCGTGGCGCCCGGCACGGTCGAGATGACGGGTGCAACCGGAGCGGCCTCGGCGAGCACCTCGATGGCGGCGCGGCGATACCTGGCCCATGCGCTGCGATAGCCATGGGAGCGGTAGCCGTACGCAGCTGCGAGCGCCAGCACGACGTTCGCCGCCGTGCCGGCCGCGGCGTCGGACCATGAGGTGATGATCACCACCTGGGACACTGCCGCGGCCAGTGCGGCCACGGGCCACCATCCCGGTCGACGCCGGAGGATCGTCACCCCGGCGATCACGACGAGCAGCGCAGTGCCGGCCCAGACGCCGGCCATCGCCGGCCCGATCGGCTCGCGCAGCGCCTCGACGTCGGCCCAGCCGAGACCGTCGACGGTGCCGAGCAGATGGATCAGTCCGTGGATGATGGTGATCGTTCCGACCGACCAGCGGATTGCGTGGCGCATGGCGCTCACCTCCAGCGACTGTGGCGCGCATTCGAAGCCGTCGAACGCGGCCGTCGATGGCGATCGCCGACTCCAACGTCGCGCCGCGCGGCAGTGGTCGCCAGGGTCATCCGGCCCCGTTGCGAAGCGGGTGTTGTTCGTTCAGCTGTCGTGCAGGTTGGTCCAGCCCGCCTGTGCGCCGACTCGGTCGCTGTCCGGGCGTGTCCGCCGCCCGCACGACACATCGAGCGTCGGATCGAACGGGGGACCAAAGACCGTGGTGGGCGCCGACGTTCGACGTTAATGTACGGACATTCAGTTCGAACCTCCTGGAGATCGCTGCCATGAACCCCTTCTCGCCCGATGCCATGTCCCAGCCACGTTCGTCGACGCGGCGTGTCCGGCGCGGTGTTGCGCTCGCGGTGAGCGTGATCTCATCGATCGGCCTTGCGGCCTGCGGGGGCAGTGACGACACCCCTGCGGCCGACCCCGCGACGGTCGCCGCCGATGTCAGCGCCTCCGACGGCCGTCCTGCGTTCGGACTGGTCAGCACGGCCGATGCGGCCGACCTCGCCGTCGACCCCGAGGTGGTGGTGATCGACGTTCGTACGCCCGAGGAGTTCGCCGAAGGACACATCGAGGGCGCGACGCTGATCGACATCAACAGCCCGACGTTCGGCGACGAGATCGACGCCCTCGACCGAGATGCGAACTACCTGGTGTACTGCCGCAGCGACAATCGGTCCGGTCAGGCGGTCGAGATCATGCAGCAGATCGGCTTCGAACAGGTGTGGGACATGGACGGCGGCATCGTCGTCTGGTCGGCCGAAGGTCGACCCGTCGTGCGCTGACGCCCAGCGCTCGAACCGGTCAGGTGAAGTAGCCGAACACGTCGACCACGACGTGCCCGAGCGGGTCGCCGAGCCCCGGCACGCCGTCGCTGAGCGTGAGCCGTGACCGGGCCCCGTCGACAGCGCTGATCACGGAGGTGGCGCGAACCTCGGCGGTGGCCGTGAAGTTGAACGACGAGGTCCCGGGCTCTGGTGCGGCCGCTGCCCACACCCGGCCGAATCCCGGCCGCCGCACTCCGACATGAGCGACGTTCCACACGACTCCGGTCGACTCGGCCGGCACGATCGAGCCGGGCACCGCGGCGGCGTCGATCTCGACCGCACCCCCGGAGCGCAGTTCGGTCACGAGACGAGAGTCATAGGCGCGGCCGGGCGTGACGGGCACGAACCGGCCCGACGCCGACGGCGCGGCAGCATCGGACGTGATGTACCCGATGACGTCGACGATGACGTGTACCGATCCGCCGGCGACGACGAAGCCACTGACCGCCACGCCGCCCGCGATCGGCACGATCGCCGTGTTCGCAACCGTCCCGCCCGGCTCGACGGTGACGGTGGAGGTGGCGCCTACCACGTCGGGTCGATCCGCCGGATGCGCCTGCAACCATCCGGGACCAGTCGAGCCGGTTGCGGTGACCGTGACGACGAGCGCCGATGCCTGGTCGACGGGGACCCCCGCTGGCATCGGGACGGCGACCGTGCCCGTCCCGACGAGCGGGCCTGATGGCGAGGTCCGGGTGTCGAGCACACGTTCGGCGACCGGCAGCTCGACGAATCGACCTGGCGCCACTGGACCCGGGGCATCGCGGAACCATCCGATGAGGTCGACGATGACGTGCCCACCGCCGGTGGCGTACACCGACAGCGAGCCGGCCGACAGCGGCACGATCGCGAAGTTCGCCCGAGTCTGTCCGGCGGCGTCGAGATTGACGTTGGAGAACCCGCCGATCGGGGCAGCGAGCGTGGGGAGCGCCTGCGCGAACGAGGGCCGATCGGTCTGGGTGAGCGTGATGTTGACGGCGACCGCTGTGGCATCGGCCGGCACCAGTGCGCCGAGCGGGAGGTCGAGGACCTCGCCAGCACTCACCGCACCCGTCAGTGACGCCGGACCTGCAGGCGACGTGGGGCGGGTGTCGAGCACGCGGAGCGGCACCGCAGCGGCCTCGAACCGGGACGGCACGCCGCGCGAGCCGACGGGCGGATCGGGCAGGCGGAACTCTCCGGCCCCGAACGTGTTGTCGGGACCTGCGGGGCCGCGGTCGACGCTGAGATGGCGGATCAGGTTGCCGAGCGCAGCGGGGTCGGCGGCCAGGCCTGCCTGGGTGAGGAGCGCTGCGCCGCCGGCGACGACCGGTGCGGCTGCGCTGGTCCCGGAGAACCCCGACCGGAACACGCTGCTCGAGAAGCCCGACGGAGCCGACACGTCGGGGGACACGCGGCCGTCGTTGGTCGGACCCTGTGAGCTGTAGAAGGCGATCGTTCCCGAACCCGGCGGGTCGACCGCTCCGACCGCGATCACACCGTCGGCTCGCGAGTCGCCGATCGGGGTGGTGGCCGAGTGTGCTGCCTGGGTGAACGCCGACATGCCCTGTCCGTAGTCGAGGATCTCGATCACGTCACCGTTCACGTCACCACCCCGCCAGCGGATCTCGAGCGCGAGCCGGCGGGTCGACGACGATGGGCAGTACTGCCCCGGGAGCAACTCGATCGGGACGTCGCCGGCGCGCTGATTGCCCTCTGAGCTGGCGACGATGCGGTCGAGTGCGGTGCTCGACGGCCTGGTCTCCCAGAGGTAGACGTCGTAGTCGGACCGCTCCGCCGGGGACAGGTCCCAGTCGTTCGCCCAGCGGACCCCGCCGAGCGACACGCAGCCGTTGAACGGCAGCGCAGTGGTGGAACCGCTCGGACCGAACGCGACGCGATCGCCGATGAGGCGGACGGGCTGGCGGTAGTAGCGGCCCCAGCCGTTGTTGCCGCCGGAGTTGACCCAGGTGATGCCGAGCGAGTTGGCGTAGTCGGCCAGATCGTCGAGCGCACCACGACCGTCGCCCGGTCCGTCGTAGCGTGCACCGAGCGAGCGGTTGAGGATCGTCACCCCGCTCTCGTGGAACCAGTCGAGCAACCTGCGGTAGTCGCCCGGCGTGAGCGCGGTGCCGATGTAGATCTCGGCGTCGGGAGCCATGTCCTTGATGACCTCGACGACCGCGACCCCGTGGTCGTCGCCGCCCTCGTCGAAGCCGTCGAAGAAGCTCTGCGAGCAGTCGTTGCTGAACGCGAAGCACTTCGCCGTCACGTTCTTGATCGGTCGCGGCCCGTGCTCGCTGACCTCCCAGTACCGGGTGACGTCGAAGAAGTCGATGACGCCGACCTTGACGCCGGCACCGGTGAACCCGGCGTCGTGCCACTCGTCGGCGTTGGTGAGCTTCACCTCGGAGCCAGAGGTCGGACCGAACTCAGGCACTGCACCGACCCGTTCGGGGAGCAGCGGGCCCGGACCGATGATGGGCGTCGGGTCGAGCGGGGCGGGCCGGACGTCGACAGGCATCGCCGCCAACCGGGAATCGGTGTGTGATCCGGTGGTCGAATCGGTCGGCATCGCCGGGACCGGATCGCCCGGGTCGGCCCTCACCGATGCGGGGGTCGAGATCGACGCCCAGATCGTTGCCGTCACCGCGACGCCAACGACCGCCCACCTCCGCCGCGTGCTCATCCGCCCGGAAGTCTAGATGCGCGCCATCCACCGTGCCGCGCGGCGCGGACCATCGGGAACGTCGGCGGCGACCCCAGCGTGCTAGGAGTGCGGGGTGCACATCGCTGCCTTCCACCCGCTCGTCAGCGCCCCGAACGACCATCCGGGGGGTCATCGCTATGTCCACGTGGTCGGGGCGGCCGTCTGGATCGACGAGCGACCCGTCGACGCGTCGGGAGTGCACTGCATCGGCATCGTCGACGGCGACGTGTGGTGGGCGGTCGACGTGCCGCTGGGGAACGATCCGAGCGACGGAGCGGCCGTCGACCTGCGCCTGTTCCACGGGGTGGCACCCGAGCACCACTGGCTTGCGGCTGGTCGTGCGGTCCAGATCGTCGAGTGGGCACGGACGCATCGTTTCTGCGGGCGGTGCGGCGAAGCGACCGAGGCCACTGCGGGCGAGCGTGCCATGCGCTGCCCGGCATGCGGCCTGCTGTCGTTCCCACGACTGTCACCGGCGATGATCACCCTGGTCACCCGGGGTGAGTCGGGCCCTGACCAGGAGGCGCTGCTGGCGCGCGGCGTGCAGTTCCCGCGACCGATGTACTCGTGTCTCGCCGGTTTCGTGGAGCCGGGAGAGTCACTCGAGGCGTCGGTCGTGCGCGAGGTGCACGAAGAGGTTGGTGTGACCGTGCCCAATCCGGGCGACTTCGGAAGCCAGCCGTGGCCGTTCCCGAACAGTCTGATGATCGGCTTCCGTGCCGACTACGTGGGCGGTGACATCGTGTGCGATCCGGCCGAGATCGTCGATGCCAACTGGTACCGCAAGGACGACCTGCCGATGATCCCGCCCGGGATCTCGATCGCTCGCAAGCTGATCGACGCGTGGGTCGCCGAAGGCAGCGAGGGGTAGGGGCCACGATGGCGTTGCGCTATGACGAGCGACCGGATGACGACACGCCTGTTCACACCGGCGAACTGCCCGATACGCCGACCCGCGACCGCAACATCATCGCGACGGCGTGGGTCGAGGCGCCGCCCGAGCTGATCGCTCTCGGCGACGACCTGCCCGGTCGGCCGGTGGCCGCCTACAAGCGCCGGATCGGTGAGTGGCTGCTGTGGCGTGCCGGGCCTGCGGTCGACGCCGACGCGCGCTACTGGGCATGCCGGCGCGACGACACCGCGGTGCAGCACACGTTCCGGCTCTTCCCCGACGGGTCGGGTGACGGCACCGGCCCCAGCGGCGCCCACCACACACGTTTCCGAACGTGGAAGGAAGACCTCCTCGGCCGTGCCCCAGGCGTTCGAGGCGCGAGTTGAGTGGGGCGGGTGGCTTGGTGGAAGACTGGTGGTCTCATCACCGCGACGAGGGGGACCAGCGAGATGAACGAACAGCAGCCGGGTGTCGGCAAGGGTGTCGACGAGCGACCCAACCGTGACGGCCTGGCAGCCGTCGCGATCTCGGTGTTGGCCGTGTTGTTGATCGCGTTGGTGGTCAGCCAGACGGTGTTCTGAGCGCCAGGCGCTCCGTGAACCAGTCGAGGATGATCTCGGCGCGCATCTGACGGTGCACGGGTGAGCCCGAGCGCGACAGCTCGTGGTCCTCGCCCGGAAAACGGTAGAAGTCGACGTCGCGACCCAGCAGCTTCAGGGTGACCCACAGCTCCTCGGCCTGACTGATCGGGCAGCGGTAGTCGTTCTCCGAATGGATGATCAGCATCGGCACGTGGATCTGTCGGGCCAGCTCACTCGGCGACATCCGCAGGTATTCGGCCGGATCCTCCACGGGGTCGGGGCCGTGCTCGATCCGGAAGATCGTGCCGATGTCGCTCGACCACTCCTCGGTCAGCAGGTTGTTGACCGATCGCTCCGAGCAGACCCCACGGAACCGGTCGCCGTGACGGGCGGCGAGCGTGGTGGCCATGTAGCCGCCGTAGCTCCCTCCGAGCATCCCCACCCGATCGGGGTCGCAGCAGTCGTACCGCTGGAGCGCGGCGTCGAGCACGGCGATCACGTCGTCGACGTCGACCGAACCCCAACCGGTGCCCGGCCGCTTGGGGTGTCGCGGGCCCATGATCGCCTGCCCCCACTCGGTGTGTCGGCCGCTGCCGCCACGCGGGTTCGACATCAGCACGACGAAGCCGGCCGCCGCCTGCATCTGCGCCTCGTCGAAGAACGTCTCGCCGTACTGGGTGAACGGGCCGCCGTGCACGTTCAACAGCACCGGGTAGCGACGGCCGGGTTCGGCGCCGGCGGGCCGCATGATCCACGCGTCGATCTCGCCCGAACCGTCGGTGCACGGCACTGCGAACTTCTCCCACCCGAGGTGCGAGCGGGTGACGTTCGACTCCTGCCGTGCCCCATCGCCGCGATCGACCCACAGCTCGCCCGGGTGGTCGACCGTCGCCCGCGTCGAGGCCACCACGCCGCCGGCGGCGTCGAAGTCGGTGACGGTCAGCGGGCCAGTCGTCAACGGCTCCGGCACGCGGCCGTCGAGGTGCAGGCGATACAGGTGCGTCTCACCGCGGTCCTCGGCGGTGGCGACGAGCACCTCGGCGTCGATCCAGACCGGGGCGCGCTCGCCGGCAGTCGGCTGGAACGTCCGGTCGAGCCCGCCGCTGACCCATCGCACCGAACCGTCGCCGGTGGCGTCGAGCGCCACGACACCGACCATCACGTTCTGCGGGTACACGAGCGGGTCGTCGTGGCCGAGCAGCGCGACCATCGTGCCGTCGGGGGAGACGGCCGGCCGGAGGTAGTTGCCGGTCCGATGGGTGAGCGGGCGGGCCGCGCCGTCGAGGGGGATCAGGTGGAGGTCGCGGGCCAGATCGGTGTCCCAACTGTCGTGGCGCGCCGCCGACGTCACGACCCCTGACGAGTCGGGGAGCCAGCTGACGCCGTCGTGCTGGAACTCCCCGGGCGTCAGATTGCGGGGCGCCGCACCGGTCCCGTCCGCTGCGATCACGAAGACGTGTTGCGGTCGGTCGAACACCCAGTCCTCACCGTTGAGGCGCGAGAAGAAGCGCTCGATCTTGCGGGGCGACTGCCAGCTCACGTCCTTCGCGTCGTAGCGGGCGTCGCGGGTGCGGCTCGTGAAGGCGAGCCATCGGCTGTCGGGGGACCAGGCGACGTCGCCCAGGCCGTCGGGCATCGAGCACACCGTGCGCACCTCGCCCGGACCCGCGACCGGCAGCACGTGCAGCGTGGTGTCGCCCTGCTTCTCCCCCCGCCGACTCGTGAAGGCGAGCAGCCGCCCGTCGGGCGACCAGGTGGGGTTGCCGTCATGCGGGCCGGCGGTGATCGGCGCTCCGTCGAGCCAGATCCGGCTGCGGGTGACGTTCTCGTCGAGATCGATCGTCGCAACCACCGTGGCCACCAGGCGGCCGTCGGGGCTCACTCGCGGAGCGCTGACGCGCGACCGTTCATGGAGCAGGTTGCGGGCGATCCGCCCGTGCGGTGTCTCGTGGTCCTGAGCTGCTGGCACGGCGTCACCGTAACTCCCACGAACCTGATCCGAACGTGCCATTGCGCGCCGGTGAACGCGGTCAGTGACCTTCGAACAGCTCCAGTTGCTCCCACGTGACGGCGACATCGCTCACGCACTGCCACGTCAGTCGGCCCCGGCCGCCTGGCCGCCGCACCTGCACCTTCTCGGGCCGCAGCGAACGGGCGGAGCCGTCGTCGTCGTGCAGCGTGATGCTTCCGTCGGGCTCGACCCGGACCACCTTGCCGACCATCCAACGTCCCGCGTCATGACGCCGGAACCGAATCGGTTCCGCGGGCCTCAGCCCGACGGAGCGCAGCGTGTGCTCGGCCATATCGACGGGTCAGTGATGAGCCGGCAGCCGGTTCAGTAGCCGAGCACCTGGCGCTGAAGCTTGCGCATGCCACCCAACCAGCGCTCGGTCTGCGAGCCCTTGAGCGCGAGGTAGTCGGCCACCTCGGGGTGGGGGAGGATCAGGAAGCGCTCGTCGGTGATCGCCTGCAGCACCACCTCGGCGACATCGGCCGGCTCGAGGATCGTCCCGACGTGGCGCACGATGTCGCCGCCGTCGGCGAGCTGATCCTCCTGGTGGATCATCGCC
The DNA here is from genome assembly GCA_022843125.1 of Ilumatobacteraceae bacterium. Lineage (GTDB taxonomy): Bacteria > Actinomycetota > Acidimicrobiia > Acidimicrobiales > Ilumatobacteraceae > Ilumatobacter. The sequence continues at coordinate 5,806 of JALHOG010000066.1, read as the reverse complement.
GTGTTGACACCCTGCGGGCACAGGCAACTGACCTTCAGCCCGCGCCCGCCGTAGGTGATCGACATCCACTCGGCGAACGCCACCGCGGCGTGCTTGGTGACCGAGTACGGCGCCGAACCGATCTGCGCGAGCAGGCCCGCCGCCGACGCCGTGGAGCAGAAGTAGCCCTCGCCCCGCTCGAGCCAACCGGGCAGCAGGCGGCGCGCCGCCCACCGGTGTGCGTGCACGTTGACCGCGAACGACAGCTCCCAGATGCCCTCGGCATCCATCGGGTCGGTGCCCATCCCGACCCCCGCATTCGCGAAGAACAGGTCGACCGGACCGAACGCCTCCTCGGCGGCGTCGATCAGCGCGACGTTGCCGGCTTCGGTGCCGATGTCGGCGGCGACGCTGATCGACCCGGGCAGTTCGGAGCTGACCGCGTGGGCGCCGTGCAGATCGCTCAGCACGACGCGGGCGCCCTCGGCGTGGAATCGGCGGGCGATGGCGCTGCCGATGCCGCCCGCGGCCCCGGTGACGACGACGTGACGGTCGGTGAGTTGCATGCGGCGATGGTACGTGTCGCCAACCCGATCCACCGTGACGAATCAGCCCGGCGGTTCAGGGGTCATGCGCGCGCGAACGAGTATTCGCGGGTACCGTGCTCTGCGATGACGGATCAGCAGATCACCGACACGCAGACACTCGACCCCATGGCCGAGCAAGCGCGACGCGACGCAGTGCTGGCCGAGGCGGTGAGCGTGATCGACGGTGCTCTGGCACAGATGATGCAGCGCGAGCTCGTGTCGTCCGGTGAGGTCGCAGACCTCCTGCTCGACGTGCGTACCCTCCTCACTGCCAAGCACTGAGCACGCGACAGAGCACGGCGCGCCGCAACGGCGCACCGATCACACCTTCGCGAGCGCTCTGAACGAGCGGTCGAGGCACCCCGCCAGCAGTTCTGGCTGTTCCACCGCAGCGGTGTCGATGTTGAGTGCCATGTCGAGGCTCCCGAGGTACGACATCAGCGTGAGGTTGAACGCCACGCCACCCAACGGTCCGACCGGGTAGACCTCGAGCAGCTGCGCCCCGGCCACGAAGACCGGAACGGGTGAACCCTTCACGTTGGACGTCGCGAAGTCGATCGTCTGAGACTGCTGCCGGGCGAGTCGAGTGATCACCGAGGTCGGCAGCGTGCTCGCGAGCGCCGCGATCGCATCGAGGCCGGCCGTCTTGCTGGTCTCCCGCGCCATGTGGGTCGCCTCGTGGATCGCGAGGAACCGTTCGGCGATCGGCATCTCGCCCGTGGGCACGAGGAGTCGGGCGAGCGAGAATGCGTTGGCGCCCGACTCCTCGGTGCGGGTCGAGATCGCCATCGACGCCCGCAACGACTCGACGGGCGAGCCGAGTTCGATGTGGTACGCAGCCGCGGCGTCGGCGGCAGCGGTGAGGAACGCCGTGTTGAGGGTTCCGCCCAGACGCTTGGCGGCATCTTTCGTCTCGCGGAACGACGCTCGGGTGGTCTCGACGCGACGGTGCAGTGACCGTTCGGTCCAGAGCGGCGAGCGGGCGCCGGCGGTGTCGGACAGCTGGTTCACGATGCCGCGGAACGTCTTCGCGGCGGCGCTCGACGCGTCGGGGATCGAGGCGGGATCGGCGAGCAGGTCGCGGACCTGCTTCACGATGCCGATCGGGAGCCGCAGCCCGCCAGCGACGAGGTCGCGCAGGGCGTCGACCGGCTCGTGGGTAGCGGGTTCGTGTGCATCGTCGTCGAGCGGGTCGAGCGCGGGCGGTTCGGGCGCGTCGCGTTCGAAGTCGAGGTACTGCAGCGACAGCTCGACCCCGCGTTCGCCGTCGGTGATCGTGTGGTGCATCTTCTGCACGATCGCCGCCTTGCCGCCGCGCAGGCCCTCGATCACGATGAACTGCCAGAGCGGCCGGGTACGGTCGAGCGGATCGGCCACGAAGAGGGACGCGAGGTCGAGCACCTGGCGGAGGGTGCCCGGCTTGGGGCAGGCGATACGGCGCACGTGGTGGTCGAGGTCGAAGCTCGGGTCGTCGACCCACACCGGTGGGGAGATGTTGGCCGGCGACGACTGCACGCGTTGGCGCAGCCGCGGGATCGCGTGCGTGGCGCGATCGACCCGGCGCCGGAACAGGTCCCAGTCGGGCGCGCGGTCGAGCAGCATCACGGTCGCGAAGGTCGACGACAGGTACGGGTCCTTCTCGAGCCGCCACATCAGGCCCTCGGCATCGCTCATCACCCGGTCGAACCGCATCTCCGACATGTCGTCGAGGCTAGACCGGCCGCGTTCACGTTGTGTCGGACACGACGTGAACGTCAGATCATCGTGTCGAGGATGCGCAGGACGCGGGACGGGTCGGTGCGCGGGTTGACGAAGCACAGGCGGAACACGAGCTCGTCGTGCCAGCGGGTCGGGACGATCAGCGTCGTGCCCAGCCGGGCGTGCTCCTGGCTCCAGGCCACCATCTGCTCCTCGGACCAGCCGGGACGACGGAACAGCACCACCGACAGGTCGGGATCGGTGACGAGTTCGAGGTGGCTGCGCGTGCGGATGCCGTCGGCGACCTCGCGTGCGATCGCGAGCACGTGCTCGACGGCAGCGGCGTAGTGGTCGGTGCCGTAGGTGGCGAGCGAGAACCAGAACGGGAGCCCGCGGGCGCGTCGGCTGAGCTGGATCGCGTGGTCGCTGGGGTTCCACTCGTCGCGGTCGATGTGCTCGAGGTAGCCGGCGTGCTGCGAGTGGGCGGCCCTGGCCGCAGCCGGGTCGCGGTACACCAGCGCACAGCAGTCGTACGGGGCGAAGAGCCACTTGTGCGGGTCGACCACGAAGCTGTCGACGCGCTCGATCCCGTCGAGGCGCTCGCGCATCGACGGCGCCACGAGCGAAGCCAGCCCGTAGGCGCCGTCGACGTGGAGCCACAGTCCGCGATCGGCGCACACGTCGGCCAGCGAGTCGAGCCGGTCGATGATGCCGGCGTTGGTGGCCCCGACGTTGGCGACCACCGCGAACACGCCGCCGGCGTCACCGCCCTCACGTGCGAGCGCAGCGACCAGCGCCGGGCCGTCGATCCGTCCGGCGGCGTCGCCGTCGACCCACAGGACGTCGACGTCCATCACCCGGGCCGCGGACGTGATCGACGAGTGGGCAGCCCGCCCGGCGGCGATCCGCCACCGGGCCGGCGGGGTGGGGTGCAGGGCGCGGGCGCGCTCGCGCGCCGCGACCAGTGCGCTCAGGTTCCCGACGGTGCCACCCTGGACGAAGGTGCCGCCTGCGTCGGCCGGCCAGCCGGCGAGGTCGGCCAGCCAGCGCAGTGCTTGGTTCTCCGCGGCGATCGCGCCGGCTCCCGTCTCCCAGAGCGCGCCCATGATCTGGGCCGAGCTGACGGCGAGGTCGAACGTGAGCGCCGCCGCGGTCGGTGAGGCGGGGACGTATGCGAGGTTCATCGCGTCGCCCATCGCACGGGTGGCCGGCACGATCGTGTGCGCCCATCGGCGCAGCGCCTCGTGGCCGCCGATGCCCTCCGGGCAGATCGCGCCGTCGAGCGCGGCGGCGAGCTCGGAGGCGGGCTTGGCCCCGGTCATCGGGTCCTCGCCACCGACGATGCGACGGTACGACCAGTCGATGACGGCGTCGATCAACAACTCGTCGACGGGGAAGAAGCCGTCGTTGGCGCGCCCCATGTCAGCCGCGCTGCGGGGGTCGGATGCCGCGGAACTCCCACTCGCCGCCGAGGGCGGTCGACACGACCTCTTCGGAACTGGTGGGCTGGGCGCCCACGTCGTCGCGGATGGGCGTGGGGCCGGCGACGATGTGGTTCTCGAGCGCGCCGAGCCCTTCGACCGAGACGGTCACCACGTCGCCTGGCTGCACGGGCCGGCTGTACGCGGGCGTGCCCGACAGGAGGAGGTCGCCGGGCTCGAGGGTGATGTTCCGAGCGATGTCGGCGACGAGGTAGTGCATGTCCCACTCCATCTCGTCGGTGTTGCCGTCCTGGATCACCTTCCCGTTCACGGTGGTGGTGATGCGCTTGCCGTGGAAGTCCCAGTCGGTGACGACGCCGGGCCCGACGGGACACAGCGTGTCGCTGCCCTTGACGCGCAGCATCGAGCCCGCGTCGGTGTCGCGGAAGTCGTGCAAGCCGTAGTCGTTGGCCACCGTGTACCCGGCGATGTAGGCGCCGGCGTCGGCGGGGGAGACGTTGCGGCAGGTGCGGCCGATCACGATCGCGATCTCGCCCTCGTAGTTGAGCCACTGGCACCGCTCCGGGCGCACGACGGCGCCGCGATGGCCGTTCAGGGCGCTCACCGGCTTCTGGAAGTAGGTGGGCGCCGGTGGCAGCTTCGCCATGAACTCGTCGACCCGGCTGCGGTAGTTGAGATGGACGCAGATGATCTTGCTCGGAGCCGTCGGTGCGAGGTGCACCGCGGTGTCGGGGTCGGTCGTGCGACCGTCGGCGGCCACCAGCTCGCCGCCGATCAGCTCGACCTGCGTCGGGTTCCCGTCGAGCAGGATCCGCCGGTACTCGGCCATGTGTGTGCCCCCAATGTCGCTCGTGCGATCGTGTCGTTCGATCGTTCGGATCCAAACTAGTGTGTCCGCGATGGGTCACGTCGAAGGCTTCATGTTCCCGCGTACGGCGACCGGGCGGTCGTCACTGCTCCCGAGTCCGCCGTGGCACTACTCGGGGGCGATGCTCACACTCGAGTACCGCACCGACCCGGCCGCGGTCGCCGAGCTGCTGCCAGCGCCGCTCGAACCCGCCGACGACGACCCGGGCGCAGTCGCGGTGATCTGGGCCGACTGGCAGTCGTGCTCCAACTCGTTCGACGAGCTGCTCGACCCGATCCGCTCGCAGTACCTCGAGGTGTTCGTGGTCGCGCGGTGCAAGTACCGGGGCCGGCACTTCTCCCGGTGCCTCTACATCTGGGTCGACCGCGACTACGCGATGGTGCGCGGTCACCACCAGGGCTACCCGAAGAAGCTGGGCTCGATCTTCATGACCCGCCCCGTCGAGGTCGGCAAGGCCGGGCCGCGGCTGGCGCCGGGCGGCCGGTTCGGCGCGACCGTGGCTGCCTACGACCGGCGGCTGATCGAGGCGACGTTCGAGATCACCGACACCTCCGACCACGCGGGCTTCGTGAACGCGCTGCCGATGCTCCACAACCGCTGGATGCCGGCGATCGAGTCGGACGGATCCGACAGCCTCGACGAACTCGTCACGATGAGCGGCTACGACGCCGAGATCGGGCGCAGCTTCACCGGCACCTTCGACCTGTCGCTGTTCGACTCGCCCACCGAGGAGCTCACCCGGCTCGCCCCGCGCGAGCTGATCGCCGGCTACTGGCGCGAGGTCGGCGTGTCGTGGAACGGCGGCACCACGCTCGAGCGCAACGTCCTCCCTGCGATGCACCCGTCCTGAGCCGGGGTCGTACACTGCCGCCCGCATGCCAGCCGGGTTCTCCAGCAGCGATCAGACCGAACTGATCCAGGCCGAACGCGACGTCCAGGCGCGCATCGGCGGCCTCGACATCGACTTCACGTCGCTGGCAGCGGTGTCGAACATCTTCCGTGCCGCGACCACCGTGCGCAACCACATGGAGCGTGCGGTGCTCACCCGGACCGACCTGTCGTTCACCGCGTTCACCGTGCTCTGGGTGCTGTGGATCTGGGGCGAGCAGGAGGCGCGCCACGTGGCCGAGGAGTCGGGGATCTCGCGGGGCACGCTGACCGGTGTGATCACCACGCTCGAGGCGCGAGGGCTGGTGCAGCGGCGGCCGCACCCCGACGAAGATCGGAAGAGC
>JALHOG010000065.1 GCA_022843125.1 Ilumatobacteraceae bacterium | reverse complement strand
CCAGACGCTCGCGCTGATGATCGCCCGCAAGCAGGGCTTGCCGATGGTCAACGTGCACGCCCGGTACCTCGACCTGCTGGAGAACGAGGGCTGGCTCGACCGTGCCCTCGAGTTCCTCCCGACCGACAAGCAGATCGCCGAACGCCAATCAGCCGGGTCGGGCCTGCGCGCGCCCGAGTTCGCCGTGATGATCGCCTACACGAAGAACGCCAACGTCACGGAGATGCTGAAGACCGACCTGCCCGACGACCCGGTGTTGCACGACGACCTGATCGGCTACTTCCCGACACCGCTGCGACACCGCTTCCGCGACCACATCCTGCGGCATCGTCTGAGGCGCGAGATCGCCACCACCGAGCTCGCCAACCAGATGGTCAACCTGTCGGGCATCTCGTACGACCACCGCATGACCGAGGACACGGGCGCGTCGGTCACCGACGTCGCCCGCGCCTGGCTGGTGGCACGCGAGGTGCTCGATTTCCCCGCGTGGTGGGAGGAGATCGGTGCGATCGATGGCATGACGCTCGACGACCGACTCGCGCTGTTCCTCGACTGCCGGAGAACGGCGGAGCGTTGCTCGCTCTGGTTCCTGCGGCACCGGCGCCCGCCGGTGGCGATCAGCCACGAGGTCGACCACTTCAGCAGCCAGGTCCGGGCGCTCGCCGGCGAGCTCCACGGGTGCCTCAGGGGGCCGATCCGTGACGGCGTCGACGGCATGGTCGAGACACGCACTCAGCAGGGGGTGCCGCACGCGCTGGCGGCCCGGTCAGCGGTCTGGCGGCTGCTCCACACCACCTTCGACGTGATCGAGGTCGCGGAACGAACCGCCGTCGTTCCGCTCACCGCCGCGCAGCGTTACTGGGAGCTGTTCGACCGGCTCGAGCTGCTGTGGCTGTGGGACGCGATCGGCGCGCTGCCTCGCGGCGACCGGTGGCAGACGCAGGCGCGCGGAGCGTTGCGCGACGACCTCCTCACCGCGCTGGCCGAGCTGACCGAGAACGTGCTCGACACGCCGGAGCGCTCGGTCGATTCGTGGTGGGACGCCAACGAGCGCTCGATCCAGCGAGCGCTCTCGCAGCTCACCCAGATCCGGCGGTCCGACAGCTTCGACGTGACCAACCTGTCGGTCGCCCTCCGCCAGCTCCGCAACCTCGCCCTCACCAGCGTCCGCCACACGTGACGGAATGGGTCAGACCAACTCCGTCACGGCTCGAGCCGTGACGGAGTTGGTCTGACCCATTCCGTCACGCCGTTACGCTCGACGGCGCCATGAACGCTCCTCGGTATCGATTCGCTCCCTCGCCCACGGGGTTCTTCCACGTCGGTGGCGCCCGCACGGCGTTGTTCAACTGGGCGCTCGCCCGCCAGTCGGGCGGCACGTTCGTGCTGCGCATCGAAGACACCGACGAGGCCCGCAACCGCCCGGAGTGGACGCAGGGGATCATCGACTCCCTGGCGTGGATCGGGATCTCGGCCGACGACCCGCACTTCGAGGGGCCGCTGTTCCAGAGCGAGTTCTTTGACGCCCACCTCGATGCCGCCCGCCGCCTGCACGAGTCGGGTCACGCCTACTACTGCGAGATGACCCCCGACGAGATCCAGGCCCGGGCTGCCGCCGAGGGGACCACCGGCTACGGCGGCTGGTCGCGCGATCTCGGGCTCGGGCCGGGCGCCGGTCGGGTGTTGCGGTTCCGTGTTCCGGCCGGCACCACGGTCGTGCACGACCTGGTCCGCGGCGAGGTCGAGTTCGACAACGCCACCATCGAGGACTTCGTGCTGGTGCGCGGCAACGGCACGCCGGTGTTCATCCTCGCCAATGTCGTCGACGACATGTCCATGCGGATCACCCATGTCGTGCGTGCCGAGGAGCACCTGCCGAACACACCCAAGCAGCAGATGATCTGGGAGGCGCTGGGGGAGCAGCCGCCGATCTGGGCGCACGTCCCGGTGCTCGTCAACGAGCAGCGCAAGAAGCTGTCGAAGCGGCGCGACAAGGTGGCGCTCGAGCAGTACCGCGAGGAGGGCTACCTCGCCGACGCGATGGTGAACTACCTGATGACGCTCGGTTGGTCGCCCGGTGACACCGAGATCCAGCCGTGGTCGGCGATGGAGCCGGTCTTCCGCCTCGAGGACGTCAACAAGAGCCCTGCGTTCTTCGACCTCAAGAAGCTCGCCGCGTTCAACGGTGACTACATCCGGATGCTCAGCGCCGACGAGCTCGCGGCGGCGTGTGAGCCGTGGCTGCCGGCCGAGTGGGATCGTGCGCCGTTCCGCCAGATGGTGCCGTACATCCAGGAGCGCCTGAAGACGCTCGCCGAGGCGCCCGCCGCGGTCGACTTCCTGTACGTGCACGACCCCGCCGTCGACCAGGAGTCGTGGGACAAGGCGTTCGCTCCCGACTACGCCCTTGCGCTGCTGCGCGACGTGATCGGCGCGTACGAGACGTGCACCTGGGATCACGGGACGCTGAAGGCGGCGATGGAAGACCTGATGACGCGGTACGACGTCAAGCTCGGCAAGGCGTCGGCGGCGACCCGTGTCGCCGTGACCGGCCGGTCGGTCGGCCCGCCGCTGTTCGAGGCGCTCGAGGTGCTCGGGCGCGACGAATCGCTGCGCCGGATGCGCGACGCTGTCACGCGTGCCGAATCCTGACCTGCTGCAGGTCACCACCCCCACCGACGACGGGAGCGATCACGCAGTCGTCGGGCCTGCTGGCGCCCACCGCGGTGCGGGGCGGCGGGTGCGATGGGGGAGGGTTGCGTTCGGTGTGCTGGCCGTCGTCGTCGGCTACTACCTCGTCACGCTGTTCCAGGTGTGGCGCGCCGGCCAGGAGAGCACGCCCGCCCGGGCGTCGGCCGACGTGATCGTGGTGCTCGGCGCCGCCCAGTACGACGGCCGCCCGTCACCGCAGCTCGCCGCCCGCCTCGACCACGGTCTGGCGCTCTGGCAGGACGGGATCGCTCCGCTCATCATGGTCACCGGCGGCAACCGGCCCGGTGACCGCTTCACCGAGGCCGACGCCGGGTTCGACTACCTCGTGGAGCGCGGCGTGCCGGTCGAGGCCATTCGTCGCGAAGACGTCGGCCGCACCACCTACGGTTCGCTCGCTGCGGCCGCGACGGTGCTGTTGGGCGAGCAACTCGACCGGGTGGTGCTCGTGACCGACCCGTACCACTCGCTGCGAACGCACCTCATCGCCGACGAGGTCGGCTTGGACGGTGTGCTCTCCCCGACCCCGTCGAGTGTCGTGACCGGATGGTCGTCGTTCCGGCGTGAGGCGTTCGAGGCAGGTGGGGTGGCGCTCGGGCGACTCGTGGGGTTCGACCGGCTCACCGATCTCACCAGGTGAGCTTCGGCGACGGTCGGACGGATCCGCCGGTGGGCCGACACGATCGGGCCGCTATCATCATCGGTCGCTCCAGTGGGGTGTGGTGTAATTGGCAACACGAGAGTTTCTGGTTCTCTTATTCAAGGTTCGATTCCTTGCACCCCAACCAAATCGGACGAGTCCGCCAGGCTCGGCCGATCGACAACAGCCCGACGGTAACGTCGGGACCGCAGCTTGGCCCGTTCGTCTAGAGGCCTAGGACACCACCCTCTCAAGGTGGCGGCACGGGTTCGAATCCCGTACGGGCTGCCAAGGAAGTACCAGGTCAGAGCCCCTCCCCGGAGGGGCTCTGACAGTTTTCAGCCTCCGCTGCCCATGATGCGAGCGCTGCTTCGGCGCTGCTCCGGAGTGGCCGGCGCCGACCGAGTCGACGGGGCCGTCCCTGGCGCAGCGATGTGGGATCGGACACACTGTGATCCGTGGCGGACGGTGCGGCGGACGGTGTGGCGGACGGTGCCCGACCCGTACCTGGAAGTGGGTTCGCACCGCCGGTGCCGCCGGTGCCGCCGGTGCCGCCGGGATCGCCGGGATCGCTGAGTGCGCCGCTCCTGCCGGCGCTGCCTCCCGTCGTTCCGATCGTCGTTCCGACGCTGCCGCCGCGGGCCGGCGGGGGTGGCGACGATGCGGTGACGCGCCCGAGGGACGGCTGGGACGCCGTGGCGTCGGGGCGGGTCGAGACGCAGGCGGTCCTCGGTCGGTCGCGCCCGATGGCGGTGCCCGAGCCGGTTCCGCTGCGGAGAGCGGAGTGGGCGCGCTGGGTGTACGTCGTCGCCGTGATGGTGTGCGGTCCGGCGCAGATGATCGTGGCCTCGAACGACGAGCCGACCGCGTGGTGGCACCGCATTGCGAGGTTCGCGCCATCGCTCCTGCTGCTGAGCGTTCTGGCGGTCTGGACCTGGGTCAATCTCGACAACTGCCGGCGGGTGCTGGCGCATTCACGCTTCGCGACGTCGGTGTCGCCGTGGCGCGGAGTGCTCTGGTGGTTGACCCTTCCAGGCGCCGGCCTCCCGCTGATCATGCTCGTCGCGTTCGTCAACGACCGCTACATCGCCCGGTCGGACCGGTTCGGTCGCGACGCCGATGTGGCCGAGGCATTCCTGATCTTCGCAGCGGTGCTGGTGTTGCTCGCGATCTGGGTCCGGCCGTACCTCTACCTCGCTCGTGCGATGGGCCGTATCCGTGGTGACGTCGCGCTCATCAGGCGGTGGATCTGGGGGCCGATCGTGGCGACGTTGCTCGCCGTGACAGGGATGCTCGGGTTGAGCCTGTTCAGCGCGCTCCAGACCGGCGTGGTGCAGGACGGCGCTGTCACGCTGGCCACCCTGCTGTTGGTCGTGCCGTACCTGGTGTGGAGCCTGCTGGGATGGAGGGCGATGAACCGGATGGACCTCACCGCCCGTGCCCGCTCGCAACGGCAGCGTGAGCAGCGGGCGGAGTACCTGCAGCTCCAGCGCCTCGAGGAGATGGTGTCGTGACGGTGCAGCGGCGTTCCGAGGCTCGGGCGTAGGGTCGTTCGAGTGGATGACCAACGAGAGCTCGATGGCCGATCGGTGATCAGAGCGAGACAGGATGCGGGCCCGGCGGGCGGTTGCATGTCGTGCGGGTCGCACCTCGCGACCCGATGGAGTACGCCCGACGGGGTTGCCGTGCTGTGCCGCGACTGCGCGGTGCTCCACGGCCTCGGGTGTCCCTGACCCGAGCGCGGGCGGTGGGTGCTGATCAGAGCGCTGGCATGCGCTCCTGATCGATCAGGTAGGGCGCGGGCGTTCCGCTCGCGTCTCCATCCCGGTCGCGGCGCGAGCTACCCCGCGCGCCGAACACGATCAGGCCGATTGCCAGTGCCAGGGTGATGCCGCCGGCGACGAGCAGCCCGACGGCGATCGGGGTCACCGCGTCGGATCGGGCGCCGATCTCCACGTCGGCAGCGATGTCGGGCGAGCCGTCGGCATTCATCACGACGATCGCCCAGCGGCCACCGCGGGCTTCCCAGTCGAGCTGCTGTTCACCGGGGCCGGTTGCGCTCGCCACCCAGAAGTCCTGAGTGTCCGGGGCGTCGGCGGGCTGCTCTCCGACCACCTGACGGTAGACGGGCGCCCGGTCGTCGAGTTCGGTCACCACCGAGTGACGGCTGCCGGACAGGTAGGCGTCGACGTCCGCTCGGCGAGCGATGCCGACGAAGATGCCGTCCGAGCTGGCCGCCCCGTCGACCCGAAGCCGCACGTCGAGGTCGAGCCAGTCGAGGACCCACGGCCCACCATCGTCGTCGTCGAACCACAGCTCGCTGGTGGTCACGGCCACACCGTTGCTCTCCAGCCGATCGAGCGTGAACGAGTAGAAGCCGTCGTCGTCGGTCGCCGCTTCCTCGGCGATCACGATCCCGGCGCCACCGACGAGCATCCCGAGCGCGGGGAGCATCGCGAGACAGCCGATGATGATCGCGGCGACGTGGCCAGCGTGGCGTGTGCGAGCCGGCGGCGCCGGAGTGGAGACGGTAGGAGCGGGTTGATCGAGCGCGGTGTTCATGGCTCCATCGTCGACGTCGTGCGCACTCGGTTCAGCCCGGCGGGCTGGTGTCGTGTGGTGGGGTTACCCCCACCACACGATGAGCTCTCGGCGGGCCGTCACTGGCCGAGCGTGGGCCCGGTCGGCGGTAGCGGGATGCCTTCTTCGTCGAGGCGGCGCTTGATCTCGATGCGGAGCGTCCGCATGAGGCGCCAATGATCTCCGGGGCGGGTCGTGATCGCGATGCGGATGGCGGTCCCATCGGTGCCGACGCGGTCGACGCCCAGCACCTCGGGCGTTTCGATCAGTTGGGCCGCCACCTCCGGTTGCTCGGCGACGAGGCGGGTCGCCTCGGTGACGAGCTCGATCGCTCGATCGAGGTCGGCGTCGTTGCGGACCATGATGTCGAGGAAGCCCTTCGACCAGCTCCGGCTGCGATTGCCGACCTGGACGATCGTGCCGTTGGGGACGCTCCAGAGCGTTCCGTCGAATCCTCGGATGCGGGTCATCCGCAGCGTGAGCCCCTCGACGGTGCCGACGATGGGCTCGACCTGGATGTCGTCACCGACGCCGTACTGATCCTCCAGGAGGATGAAGAAGCCGGCGATGCAGTCCTTGACGAGGGACTGCGCCCCGAGGCCGACGGCCACTGCAGCGATTCCGGCGCTCGCCAGCAGCGGGGCGAGGTCGAGGTCGAAGGTGCCGAGCACGACGAGCACGGCAACGGTCCAGACCATCGTCGAGACGAAGGCGCGAGCCACCGCGGCGACGGTGCCGGCACGCGCGTGCTGGCGGGAGTCCGAGACGCGGTTCGCGCCACTCAACCGGTCGAGTGCGATCGCTGCCTCACCGGCGACCGCACGCGTGATGACGGCGGTGACCAGCTTGCGCAGCCAGCGATCGAGCAACGCCGCGAGGACGACGATCACGACCGCTGCGAGTGGCCGGGCGACGAACCAGTCGACGGCTCGCGACGCGAGGTCGCTGCCGCTCAGATCCCACGTCGCCTCGCACGCCCAGGACGGAGCGTCGCCGCAGGCGTCGCGCAACGCGGCGTCGTCCGGGGGCGGGGCCATCACGAGCACGGGCCGCATCCGGTGATCTTGGCACGTCCACCATCGCCGGTAACGAGCCCCTCCCGACTCACAGACCAACGGCTCTTGCGGCGCACACCTACCTGGTCGAAGCTGGAAGCATGAGGAAGAACGTCACCACCGGGTTGATGGTGCTGGTCGTCGTACTCGCGAGCGCGTGTGGTGACGAGGGAGCGGTGCCGTCGGAACCCGACACCGCATCGACCACTTCACCGGGGTCACGCGGCGTCAGCCTGACCATCGACGCAGGATCGCTCGAGCTGCCCGATGCGCGATCCGCGTCCGTCCGGACCGTCTCGGGCGCCGTCGAGGTGGTCGGGTATCTCGACGACCCGGATGCAGTCGCCTCTGGCCTCGCGAACGCGGCCATCGTCGCCAGGCTCGTCGACGGGCCGGCGACCGATGTCGCGTGTACCGAGCAGTACGGCGGGCCCGACGTCGCGCACGTGGTCGGGACGATCGATGGTCGGCTCGTCGACACCCGCTTCCACCGGGCCGACGGATGCGGCATCGCGGACTGGGATCTCGCGCAGCCGATCCTGCCGCCCCCGATCTGGTCCGGGGCACCGGACGCGCTGGTCGGCGACGGGGCCCATCCAGTCGTGCTGGCACCCGGCGAGCGCTTCACGATCCGGCTCCAGGCCAACGCAACGACCGGCTACGAGTGGGAGATCATCGTTCCCGCCGGACTCGCCGTCGTCGACGACCGGTACGAACAATCGGATGACACCGGCCTGGTCGGTGCCGGCGGCGTCCAGGTGTTCGTGATCGAGGCGGGGCAAGCCGGCGGCAGCGTGATCGAGCTCGCGTACCGGCAACCGTTCGAGGAGGGTACCGAACCGGCTGAGACCCGCACGATCAACGTCGAGGTCGTCGCAGCCGACTGACCCAACCGGCCGGCGCGACTCACGTGGCGCGCTTCTGGATGTTCGCCCAGTCGTCCTTGAGGCCGACGGTGCGGTGGAACAGCAGCGGTTCGCTCGGGTCGTGGGCGAAGTAGCCGAGACGCTCGAACTGGACGACCTCGCCTGCGGCGGTGTCGCCCAGCGCCGCCTCGACGAGGCACCCGGTGAGGAGCTCGCGGGAGTCGCGGTTCAAGTCGTCGAACGGGTCGCCGGTGCGCTCGCCCGGGACTTCCGCCGCGAAGAGGCGCTCGTACAGCGCCACGGTGGCCGGGACGGCATGGGTCGCCGACACCCAGTGCATGGTCGACTTGACCTTGCGCCCGTCGGGAGCGTTGCCGCCCTTCGACTCTGGGTCGTGGGTGGCGTAGATCGTGGTGACGGTGCCGTCATCAGCGGTGTCGAACCCGGTGCAGGTGACGAGATAGGCGCCTCGGAGACGCACCTCGCGCCCCGGCGACAGGCGGAAGAACTTCGGCGGCGGGTCGGCCATGAAGTCGTCGCGCTCGATGTGGAGTTCACCGCTGAACGCGACCTGGCGCGTCCCGTCCGCGTCGTTCTCCGGGTTGTTCGCAATCGTGAAGTGCTCGACCACCGGTGTTCCGTCGGGGTTGGTCGGCCAGTCGGTGAGGACCAGCTTGACCGGATGCAACACGGCCATACGGCGGAGCGCGGTGCGGTTGAGTTCGGACCGCACGAACGATTCGAGCAGTTCGATCTGGTGGCGGCTGTTGGTGCGGGCGACTCCGATGAACGCACAGAACTCGCGGATGGCACTCGCCGGGTAGCCGCGGCGTCGCAACGCCCGCAGGGTGGGCAGGCGCGGGTCGTCCCAGCCGTCGACGACACCGTCGGCGACGAGCTGGGCGAGCTTGCGCTTCGACGTGACGGTATGCGTGAGCTCGAGGCGGGCGAACTCGGTCTGGCGTGGCTTCTCGAACGGCAGCGGCAGCTGCGCGAGGTACCAGTCGTACAGCGCGCGGTGGCTGTCGAACTCGAGGGTGCACAGTGAATGGGTGGTGCCCTCGATCGCGTCACTCTGCCCGTGGGCCCAGTCGTAGGTGGGGTAGATGACCCACGCATCGTGGGTGCGGTGGTGGTGGCCGCGTCGGATGCGGTACATCACCGGGTCGCGCAGCTGCATGTTCTCGTGCTGCATGTCGATCTTGGCCCGCAGCACCCGGTCGCCGTCGGCGAACTCGCCGGCCCGCATCCGGCGGAACAGATCGAGGTTCTCGTCGATGGTCCGTGTGCGATGTGGCGACTCGATGCCCGGTTTGCCGTATCCGCCGCGCTGTGCCCGGATCGTCTCGGTGTCCTGGTCGTCGACGTAGGCCTTGCCGTCGGTGATCAGCAGCTCGGCCCACGCGTAGATCTGCTCGAAGTAGTCGCTCGCGTAGAGCGGCTCGCCCGGGTCGTAGCCGAGCCACTTCAGATCGGTGATGATGCCCTCGACGAACGACGTCTCCTCGGTGTCGGGGTTGGTGTCGTCGAAGCGGAGCTTGCAGATGCCGCCGAACTCGCGGGCGAGCTCGAAGTCGAGCGTGATCGCCTTCGCGTGCCCGATGTGCAGGTAGCCGTTCGGTTCAGGTGGGAAGCGGGTCTGCACCCGACCGCCGAACGTGCCCTCGGCGAGATCGCGTTGGACGAGCTCACGGACGAAATCGGTACCGGTACGTTCGTTCTCGGAGCTCGTCATGGCGCCCACCAGTATGCCGACCGGACGAACACGGACGGCGTCCACCACCTCGATCAGGGCTCGATGAAGTTCGACCGGGGATTCATGCACGAAACGTGCGTTCGGCGGACCATCAGCATCTGTCCGGTCGTCGGCACGCGTCCGACGCGGCACACGGAAGCAAGATGGACCACACGCATCAGCCCCTGCCGGCGCGCGCCTCCCGCAGCGCGCGCTCGCGACGACCCAGCATCCTCGCCGCGTTTGCGACGCTCGGTGTCGCTGCCACCGCCCTCGTCTGGGGCGGGGGAGACGACCCGGTCGAAGCCGCCTCCGCGAAGATCACGATCTGTCACCGCACACACAGCACGACCAACCCGTACCGGCGGATCACCGTGAGCCAGAGCGCCGTCCAGCCGGGGCGGCACGGCGGGCACGACCTTCCGAACGGGTCGTCGAACCCGGACGTGTTCGACCCGACGTTCACGTACGCGCCGAACAACAAGTACTGGGGCGACATCATCCCGGGCTCCACCGACGGTGGCGCCGCCTACAACGGCTCGAACTCGATCGCGCTCAACTGGACCGTGGCCGGCCGGGCGATCTTCTTCGGATCGCTGTGCCAGGGCATGACCGCCAAGCAGTTCTACGACATCGAGGTCGACGCCGGCGTGACGCCGTCAGAGATCATCGACGACCTGAACGACATGCAGGCCAACGAGGACAAGGCATTGCTCGCCGAGCTCGGCGGCACGTTCTCCCTGGGCAGCGTGTATTCGTGGGAGACCGCGATCGAGGTCGCCACCGATCCGGCGACGTCTGTGGACGCCACGACGGCGACGCTGAACGGTCACATCGCTGTGGGCGTCAACACCGCAGTGAGCGGGTTCGACTACTCGACCGATCCGAACCTCGCGACGTTCACCTCGGTGGGCGCCACGCCGGGATCGGTGACCGGGTCTGGCACCGTGAGCCACAACCTGACCGGGCTGACCCCTGCGACGACGTACTACTTCCGGGTCACCGGCACCACCGACCCTGATACCGACAGCGAGGGTGTCCTGTACGGCGAGATCCTGTCGTTCACGACCCCGGCGGCGTCGACCACGACCGCAGCCCCGACGTCGACGGCAGCCCCGACGACGACCGAATCGCCGACGACGACGGCTGCGCCAACGTCGACGACCGAGCCAACGTCGACGACCGAGCCGACAACGACGACCGAGTCGCCGACGACGACCGAGTCGCCGACGACGACGACTGAACCGACGACGACGACCGCCGCGCCGAGCACGACCGCCGCGCCGAGCACGACCACCGCGAACGGCCCGCTCGGTGAGGTTCGCGGCATCGTGTGGTTCGACATCGATCGCGA
This sequence comes from Ilumatobacteraceae bacterium, assembly GCA_022843125.1. GTDB lineage: Bacteria > Actinomycetota > Acidimicrobiia > Acidimicrobiales > Ilumatobacteraceae > Ilumatobacter. The sequence goes on along the minus strand of JALHOG010000065.1, from coordinate 21,481 downwards.
CCAGGTGCACGACTCGAACGAACCGCTCCTCATCGACACGCTCGTCGAGCTGCGGCCCTCCGGCTCGGACACCACCGAGTCGGTCGAAGTCGCGAGCTTCGGCCCGGTGGTTGCGCAGACGACGCGGACCGATCGTGCGGGCCGCTACGCCTTCACCGGCCTCGTGCTGGGTGACTACGTGGTGGTTGCCACGGTCCCTGCCGCAGGCATCGAGCGCAGCTTCGACTCCGATGGAACAGTCGACTGGACGGTCGCTGTCGAGGTCCTCGCGGACCGTCCCGGGGTCGCCGACTTCGCAGGCGTCGGCAACGGCGCGCTCGGCGGTCAGCTCCTGAGCACGTCGGGCGTCACGGTGAAGATCGCCACCGACGTGTTGTGCACGTGGGCCGGCGCCGACGGCGTGATCGGCACCGCCGACGACACAGAGTTCCGTACACGCTCCGACGCGAACGGTCGGTTCGACATGGCGGGCGTTCCGTTCGGCTCGTTCCGCTGTGCCACCGACTCAGCGTCCGGTCCGCAGTCGTCGGCGTCGACCGCTGAGGTGACGTCGCCGACGCCTGCCACGGTCGGCCTCGTGATCGCGGCCGCCGTGCCGACCGACACGCTGCCGACCGACACGCTGCCGGTCGCCGGCTCGAACAGCGGGGCCCTGCTCGCTGCGGCCATCGCGTTCCTCCTGATCGGCTCTGGCCTGGTGGCGCTCACCCGTGGGTCGCGCGAGACGGAAACGGGTGACGTTTCGGCCCGATGACGTCAGGCGTCGTCGTCGACGTCGAGGTGGGGTGTGGTCGGTCGTGACTGGCAGGTCAGCACATGTCCCCGCTCCACCGTCGAAACGCTCCTGTGGCTCCATGGACGAAGCCTTCGACGGCGTGAACGGGTCAGCCGCGGGCGGGGCCGCGGAGGAACCAGGGCCACGGGTCGGGCATCGCCGAGGTGGAGAGGTGCACCACGGCAGGAGCGTTCGCGCTGAACGCCTCCTCGAGGCGGGCGCGCAGATCGTCGGGCCCGTCGGCGTGGAGGCCGAGCGCGCCGAACGACCGGGCGTAGGCGACGAAGTCGGGGTTTCGCAGTGACGAGGCGATCGTGCGCTCCTCGCCGAAGCGTTGCTGCTGGATCCGCTTGACGTTGCCGTAGGCGCCGTCGTCGACGACGATCGCCACCAGTGGGATGTCGTACTGGACGGCGGTGGCGAGCTCGTTGCCCGTGAACAGGAATCCGCCGTCGCCGGCCACGACGAGCGCCTTGCGGCCCGTTCCCTGTGCGTCGAGCGCCACCTGTGCGCCGAGACCCTGCGCGTACGCCGCGCCGAGCGTCCCGGCCGGACCCGACGACTGGAACGTGCGCGGCCTGCGGAAGTCGAACGCGAGGTGTGCAGCGAACCCGAGCTGGGTGACGTCCTCGACGAACACGCCGTCGTCGGGGAGCACGTCCCGGATCGCAGCGAGGAAGTCGAGCTGCGGTCGTAGGTGACCGATCTCGGCCATGTAGGTGGCTCGTCGCTCGGCGACCTCGGTGGTGCGGTCGGGTCGGCGTTCGAGCCCGTCGAGCGCAACGAGTAGCGCCCGGCACGCGTCGGCTGCGTCGCCGGCGATGCCGATCGTGCCGAGGCCGTGCCGGTCGAGTTCGTCGACGTCGACGTCGATCTTGATGAACGTCATCGCGTCGTCGGTCTTCCAGTGCATCACCGGCCACTCGAGCCGGGTGCCGATCGCGACGACGACGTCGGCGTCCTTCCACAGTTCGTGTCCGATCGCGAGATGGACGAACAGCGGATGCGCCGTGGGGATCACCCCGTGGCCCATGCGCCTGGTGGTGACCGGCGCTTGCAGCAGGTCGGCCAGCGCAGCGACCGACTCGCCGGCGTCCTGCGCGCCGCCGCCGACCACGATCAGCGGCCGTTCGGCGCGCCGGAGTGCGTCGGCCGCGCGCTCGATCGCTGCCTCGTCGATTGCGGGCATCGACGCGCTCGGTGCGGTGATGACGCCGGGCGCGGCGCTCGCCCAGCGATTGGCGGGGACCTCGATGCTCACGGGGCGGGGCCGCCCGGAGACGAGCTGGTCGAGCGCGATCTGGAGTTGCGCAGTGGCGGTCGCAGGGTCGTCGAGCAACGTGGCGTGCTTGGTGAGCTGGCTGAGGATCGCGTGCTGATCGACGAGCTCGTGCAGGACCCCGAACCCGCGTCCTCGTGCGAACGTCGGGATCTCACCGACCAGCGCGAGCACGCGTGAATTCGACCAGTAGGCGCTGGTGAGGGCCGCCGACGCATTGAGGAGGCCGGGGCCGGGCACGACGCAGAACGCCGCCGGAGCACCCGTGACCTGTGACGCCCCCATCGCCATGTACGCCGCGCCCTGTTCGTGTCTGGTGACGATCGGGCGGATGTCGGTGGCGTCGACGAGCACGTCGAAGAAGTCGTCGTTCTGCACGCCGGGGAGGCAGAAGAGGGTGTCGATCCCCAGGTGGCGCAGACCATCGACGAGGTGGGCGGCGATCGAGCGCGTCTCCATCCGCCTGGTCTAGCCGGGGGCACGAGGCCGATTCGGCATCCGGCGCCTCCGGCGGTTCGAACAGAAGGACCGGTCGGCTGCGCGGGTTGGGCCTGCTGCTCGTGACGGTCGCTTACGGAGTCGGCACCATCGCCCTCGCGTGACGAACGGGTCAGACGAGGCCGAGTACGGCGTTGCGCTGGGCGGCGTCGAGTTGTCGGAACGTCGACCACGCCGCGACGTTCTCGCGCAGCTGCTCCGGCGAGCTCGCACCGAACAGCACGCTGGCGAGGTTCGGATGCGAGAACGCGTAGGCGAAGGCGACGTGGGCGGGCGGGACGTCCCAGGCGTCGGCGAGCGCGGTCACGCGTACCGCGAGCTGGCGGCCGCGGCTCGCGAGCGGCGAGTCGTCTGTCGCTGCCCGACCTGATTCGCCGCGGTGGTACTTGCCCGTGAGCGTGCCGCCGGCGAGGACGTAGCTCGCCACCAGGCCGATCCCACGGTCGAACGCCCGCAGCATGTCGGGGTCGGTCGGGCCGGTGTGGTCGGCGAGGCTGGTGGCCATCTGGGCGGCGCTGGGCGGGGGAACGCCGATGCGCTCGCACAGGTCGAGCGCATCATGGTGTTGGGCGGCCGACCACATGCCGGTGCCCCAGGCCCGGGCGCGGCCCGATTCGATCAGGCCGGCGACCTGTTCGACGAGGCCGTCCATCGGGAGGCCGTCGGGCGGTGGCATCGCGTAGATGAGGTCGACGTGGTCGAGCCCCATGCGGGCGAGCGACGCGTCGAGCTCGTCGCGGGCCGACTGCTGCGGGAAGAACTCCCACCACAGCTTGTTGGCGACCACGACCTCGTCGCGTACCCATCCGGTCGCCCTGAACAGCTCGCCGAACACCACTTCGCTGTAGCCGGTCGGGATCGGGGCGGTGCCGGTCTCGTCGTCGTAGCGGGCATCGTCGAGGAAGGTGATGCCCGCCTCCCGCGCTGCCCGCATCACGGCGAGCCCCTGCTCGCGTGGGACACGCTCGTACGTGCGCCACGAGCCGAGTGACATGACGGAGACGGCGATCCCCGACGTGCCGAGTTGCCGATGTTCGAGCGTGTGTCCTGGCATCGCCCCATCCTCGCTCATCGGCGTTCAACGGGTACGGTGCGGCGGCGTGAGTCTGTTGCCGGTGTTCGACGGGGCGTTCGGCGACGCACCCGATGCAGTGGTCGTCGACGGTGTTGCCACGTCGTGGGAGGCACTCGCCGGACGTGCCGATGCCCTGGCTGAGCGGTTCGCCGGGGCGGGAACGGTGGCAGTGTCGGGCACCCCCACGCTCGACACGGTGATCGCCGTCGTCGCCGGGTTGCGATCGGGCACGGTGGTGGTGCCGGTGCCGGCCGATGCCGGGCCGATGGAGCGCGAGCACATCCTGCGCGACAGCGGCGCCGCGCTCGTCGTGGGTCTACCCGATTGGCCCGAGGTCACGCTGCCGCGCGTCGCTGTGCCGGCGGGCGGTGCAGGCCCGGGCTGGGCCGACGTCGGCGACGACGCGCCCGCGCTCGTCATGTACACGTCCGGCACGACGGGTCTGCCGAAGGGTGCGGTCATCCCGCGGCGTGCGATCGCAGCGTGCCTCGACGGACTCGCCGATGCGTGGGGGTGGACGCCCGACGACACGCTCGTCCACGGCCTCCCGCTGTTCCACGTGCACGGTCTCATCCTCGGCGTGCTCGGGGCCCTGCGGTCGGGATCGCGCCTCGTGCACACCGGCAAGCCGCTGCCCGAGCGCTACGCGGCCGCGGGCGGCTCGCTGTACTTCGCGGTGCCGACGGTGTGGTCGCGGGTCGTCGCCGATCCGGCATCGGCCTCGGCGCTGGCCGGTGCGCGCCTGCTCGTGTCGGGTAGCGCGGCGTTGCCGGTCCCGGTGTTCGAGCAGATGCGCGCCCTCACCGGCCATGCACCCGTCGAGCGCTACGGGATGACCGAGACGCTGATCACGATCAGCACCCGGCATGACGGCGAGCGCCGGCCGGGCTTCGTCGGGATGCCGATCAGTGGCGTCGACACGCGGGTCCGCGCCGACGACGGCAGCGACGTCGCCCACGACGGCGAGACGATCGCCGGGTTGCAGGTGCGGGGGAGCACCATGTTCGAGGGTTACCTCAACCTTCCCGAGAAGACCGCCGAGTCGATGACCGACGACGGCTGGTTCGTCACCGGAGACGCCGCCACGATCGGACCCGACGGGTTCCACCGGATCGTCGGGCGGACGTCGATCGACATCATCAAGTCGGGCGGGTTCAAGGTAGGCGCCGGTGAGGTGGAGACGGCATTGCTGTCGCACGGATCCGTGAACGAGTGCGCCGTGGTCGGGTTGCCCGACGCAGATCTGGGCGAGCGCATCGTCGCGTTCGTCGTGGGTGACGGCGCCGACCCGGCGGCGCTGATCGATCACGTCGCCGGATTGCTGTCGGTGCACAAGCGGCCACGCGAGATCCGCCTGGTCGACACGTTGCCGCGGAACGCGATGGGCAAGGTCCAGAAGCAGGTGCTGCGCGGCTGACGCTCGCTGGCGCGTCCGCCCTCCGGCGACGGCCTCAGCCGGCGGCGACGCGCGTCGTGTGCGAGACGTGGGATGCGCCCGGCTCCTCGCGGCGCGCCCACACCAGCGCCTCGTCGGCGCGGCTCAGGAGATGGTCGGCTCGCTCGCCGGGACCGGCGACCGCGGCGCCGATGCTGGCGGGCACGTCCAGGTCGAGGAACTCGGTGATGTGGTACGGGGCGCGCAGCCCGGCGGCGATGTGCGCAGCGGCGACGTCGGCGTCGTGCCGGACGGCGACATGGTCGGGGCGGGCCCGGAACAGCACGCCGAACTCGTCGCCGCCCATGCGGTAGACCGTGCCCCGGTCACCGACGATGTCGACGATCCGTTCGGCTGCCGTCCGCAGCACCAGGTCGCCGATCGCATGGCCGAACCGGTCGTTGACCACCCGGAGATCGTCGAGGTCGACGTAGAGCGCGACGTCGACGAGCATCGTCGGTGCATCCTCGGCGAGCTTGGCGCGGTTGCCGACACCCGTGAGGTGGTCGTGCATCGCCGCATGCCGGAGGTGGTCTCGGTGGTCGTGCTGGCCGAATGCGAGTGCGGCTGCGGCGATCGCCTCGTCGAGGTGGCGCTCGTGGTTCGGTGAGGGCTCGCCGGGGGTGTGGTGCCACACGGCGAGCACCGCGCGCCGGGCGCCGAGGTGGTCGACGGCACGCAGCCACAGTGATTCGTAGCCGGCGACGACCGCGCCGTCGGCGAGATGTGGAGGGAGGTCGGCGACCGGCACCGTGCGATCGCAACCACCGCGCGCCACCTCGGTCCACGGGGCGTCGGTGTCGGCGAGCGCTTGGCCCGGCGGGTAGGGCCAGGTGCCGATGCAGCCCGTGACCTTCCCGTCCTCGACGCGCAGCACCGTGCCGCCCGCCTCGACGGGGGGCGCCGTCATCGCGTCGGCGATCCGCCCGAGCGTGCCGTCGAGGTCGAGCCCGAGTGCGATGTCGCGGAAGGCTGCGGCGAGGACGTCGCTCGTCGACTCCCGGGCGATCGTCACCACGTAGCCGTTGAACCCGAGCTCGGGTGGGGCCTCGAACGCCCAGTGCTCGGAGCCGTGCAACGTGCCGTCGCGGTGCCGGTAGCGGAGACGGAACGGCCCGAGCACGCTGTTGGCGAAGTCGAGGCCGCGGGCGAGCGCGGCGACGATGAACGTGCTGTCCTCGGGGGTGAGGAACTCGAACAGTGATCGTCCGATCAGCTCGATGTGCGACCGCCCGGCCATCTCGCCGGCGCGGGGGTTGGCGATGCGGATCGTCGCCTCCGTGTCGACGACCAGGAGGCCGAGCGGCAGGTGTTCCCAGAGGAGTCGAGTGGCGACGTGCAGGTCGTTCGGCATGGCGTGGCGTGCCGTGTCGGGCGATGCGTCGCATGTGGTTGCCGGATCGGCCTCGCCCTCCGGAACCGAAGCGTCGACGAGCGAGCCTGCGTACGCGTCCGGGCCGGCGTCGCCCGGCTCCGAGAGCTGGAGCCAGTCGGGGATGGTGACAGCGCCGGTGAGCAGGCTCGCCTGCTCCTGGAGGAACGGTCGCGGACGGCCGAGGAGGTAGCCCTGCACCGCGTCGCAACCGAGGCGACGGAGTTGGGCGAGCTGATGGCGGGTCTCGACGCCCTCGGCGATCACGTCGATGTCCAGTGCCCGCGCGATGCCGACGATCGCCGCTGCGATGCCCCAGCCCTGTGGCGAGTCGAGGTCCTCGATGAACTCCCGCGGGAGCTTGAGGCCGTCGACCTTGAGCGACGTGAGGCGCGACAGCGACGAGTAGCCGGTGCCGAAGTCGTCGATCCAGATGTGGGCGCCGACCAGCCGCAGCCCGTCGAGGATGCCCTGCGCGTGCTCGTTGTCGATCACGGCCGACTCGGTGATCTCCACGACGAGCTGGCCCGGAGCAAGATCGAAGCGCTCGATGAGCGACGCGACCTGCTGGGTGAGCGTGCGGTTGAACTGGCGGACCGACACGTTGACGCTGACGCGGGCGTCGAGCGCGGCCGCGTGCGACGCGCCCAGCTCGAGGATCTGACTGCCGAGGCGTCCGATCAGACCCGACTGCTCGGCGAGGCCGATGAACGCGGCAGGGCTCAGGCGGCCGCGTGTCGGGTGGTTCCAGCGGGCGAGCATCTCGTACGAGCGGCTGCCGTCCCGCAGGTCGATGATCGGCTGCACGTCGAGGTCGATCTCGCGAAGGTTGATCGCGCGGTTGAGCTCGCGCAGCGCGCCCGCCCGCTCCGCCATCTTCTCGCGGAGCGCGGCGTCGAACACGGCGTATCCGTTGCCGCCCGCCGACTTCGCCGTGGTCATCGCGGTGTCGGCCTCGGCGATGAGGTGATGGGCCGAACGGCCGGGGCCGGCCACCACCACACCCACGCTCGCCGACGTGAAGTTGTCGACGCCGGCGACGGTGATCGGTTGGTCGAGTGCGACGCGCAACGACTCGGCGAGCGCGACCGCGGTGGCGGGACGGTCGACCGGCATCCAGACGGCGAACTCGTCTCCGCCCATGCGGGCGACCATGCCCGACTCCGGCGTGTTGGAGCGGAGCCGATCGGCGGCGACCACCAGGAGCGAGTCGCCGGCGTCGTGCCCCACGGTGTCGTTCACGAACTTGAAGTGGTCGAGATCCACGAGCAGGACGGCGTACTGCGCCGCCTCGGGATCGATGAGCGCTGCGTCGAGCGCCCACACGAACGACTGCCGGTCGGGCAGCCCGGTGAGCGGGTCGAGGCGGATCGCCGCCGACAGGGCGCGTTCGACGGCGGGCGTCACGCTGCCGCGGTCAGTGCGCGTGTCCTGGGACATCGCCGTGGACCGTCCGTTGACGAGACCCTGATGCAACGAACCGTGAACGGGCCGCCCCAACCGGAGCCGGTCCGAACGAGCCGTCCCGGTAGGCTCCTGCCCTTCCGGGGCGCATAGCTCAGTTGGTTAGAGCGCTTCCCTTACAAGGAAGATGCCGGGGGTTCGAGTCCCTCTGCGCCCACGGCAACCCGCCGGTGTTCGACGGGTTCGCAGCATGCGACGGGCGGGTTGCTCGTGGGCGCTTCGCGCACCGTTCTGGATTGGCGTTCAGGCGCCACGCAGGCTTCACCCCGGCCGAGCCGCGGCGGCCACCGGCGTGGGGTTCGAATGCCGTCCCGGAAGGTCCACGGCAACCCGCCGGTGTTCGCGCTTGCCGCGACGTGCGGGCCTCTCGTCGGAACGGCGTTCAGAGCAGGCCGTCGATGGCGTAGGCGGCGGCGATCAGGACGAGCAACGCCGTGCCGAGGCTGCCGAGCACGATCCCGACCCATGCGCGCACCGTGCCGTTCAGGCCGGGCTGCCGCTTGATCTGCCTGCGGCCGCGAATGCCGGTCCAGACAGCGAAGGGTCCAGGAAGGCCGCAGAAGATGAACGTGACGAGACCGAGGTAACCCGAGGCGACGGCCCAACCGGACACGTGCGAGGGCACGAGCCACGCGGGCAGTCGTCCAGGTGTGGCGTGCGGCGCCGAGTAGGCACCCGGCGGCGGATAGCTCGCCGGCGGTGGGTATGTCGGCGGTAAGGGTGGGACGGCGCTTCGCGATTCCGGCGGGTGCCACCGGCCGTCCGACGCCAGCCACCAACCCGGGCCCTGCGGTGCGTCACTCATCTGAACACGCCCGCGTCCCGGCATCGTCAGCGCTGGAACCAAGTGCCACGCCCGCAGCAGCCGTCGGCGAAACCTAGCGCGGCTGATCCAACCGCTGAGCTGGAGCAGGTCGCAGGTCCGCGGTCAGGCTGCGGGCGCGTCGGGGAGGGTCATCACAGTGCCGTCGGGGCGGGTGATTTGCCAGGTGCCGTCGGGGCGGCGGCGGGGCTGGTAGCCGGTGCGGTACTTGAACAGGTTGTGGTGTTCGCACATCACGGCCGCGTTCGCGGTACTGGTGGGCCCTCCGGCGGTGAAGCTCTGGAGATGATCGATCTGGGCGACGGCTGCTCGGATCATGCATCCGAGCCAGGTACATCGAGGCTCGACGGCTTTGAGGATGTCGGCCAGGGTGCGGTCGAACAGGCGGCGCCGCTGCCCGGCGTTGACGACCACGCCCGCCGAGTTGACGACGATGCGGCGCACGTGGGCGAGCACCGACAGGGCGACGACGGTGCGCAGGTCGACGGTGACGCCCTGGACGGTCTCGCAGCGGCGGCTGCGGACCGTCGACGGATCGATGTCGGTGGGGGTGCCGTCGAGGGCGTTGGCGAGCTGCTGCTCGTACTGGTCCTCGTCCATGATCAGGTTGAGGTTGACCGGGATCGGCTGGCCGTCGATGCCGGCGATGGCGGCGGCTCCGAAGATCGCGACGAGGGCGTCGGCCCGGCGCTGGCGGGCGGTGCGCCGCATGAGCACCGGGCAGGCCGCGTCGCCGTGCTCGGCGACGCATGCCTCCCAGTCGGCCAGGAACTCGGCGTGCACGAACGCCTCGAACACCTCGGACATGATCGTGCCCTGGATGACGCCGTGCTTCGTGTGCCACTCGAACACGCCGTCGTGATGCGTGAGCGAGGCGGTGCGCTCGGCGCTGACGCGCTCGGCGCGCTGCCGGGCGCCGTCGGGATCGGCGAGCGCCAGCCAGCGATCGACCACGAGCTCGAAGTCGGGGTACGGCAGCGAGCGTGCTGCATCGAGCAGGACATGATCGGAGGCGGGCAGATGGACGCGGGCACGGGGGTTGGCGGCGAGCTTGGCGAGCAGGTGGAACTGGGCGACACCCACCGTGCCGGCCCGGAACGCAGCACGAACCTCGGGCATGAGCCCGAGCACTCTCGCGTTCTGCCGCCGCTGGCGCGACTCGGCCGGCGAGCAATTGGTGACCGCCATCGCCCATGCCTTGACCGACCGATGGCCGTCGTCGAGGTAGCGCACCGAGTCGTTCGCACGGCCGACGACGGCGGCGATCACCGCTTCGGCCCGGCGACGCAGCTGCTCGGCCGCCCGCAGCGCAGCGTCGAGATCGGGACCGGACATCCGGTCGATCTCGTCGAGCGTCGGCAACACCTCCATGCCCCCATCATGAACAGGGGGGTGTGACAGTCCATCTCGATCACCAGTTCGGTCACGGATCCGCGCCGAACCCAGTTGTTGGGGTGGAGTTCGCTACGACCAGCCGCCGTCGTTGCTGATGATCTGGCCGAACACGAACGACGACGTATCGCTCGCGAGGAACAGCGCGAGTTCGGCGGTCTCGCTCGGCTCGCCGAGGCGTTGCGCCGGGACCTCGGTGCGCAGCCGGTCCCGGAACTTCTCGTTCTCCATGATCGAGGCCGGGTAGTAGGTGTCGTTCTGCACGAAGTTCTGGGCGATCGCGTTGAGGCGGACGTTGCTCGCTGCGAGCTCGTGCCCGGCCGACCGGACGAACGCGTTCTGCGCGGCGCGCGCCGTCACGTAGCTCACGGTGTGGGGTCGCATCCGGCGCAGCGGTGACGACGAGGTGAGCGCCACGATCGAGCCGCCGCCCCGGTCGATCATCCCCGGCGCGGCCGCGCGCACGAGGCGCATCAGCGGGTGCACCATGGCATCGAAGCCGGCGAGCCACCGGGCGTCGTCGATGTCACGCACCTTCGCGCCGTAGGCCTCGAGATCGAGGTTGGCGACGAGCACGTCGAGGTCACCGGCACGTCCGACGAGCTCGTCGGGTTCACCGGCACCGATCAGTGCGCCGGCATCGGTGATCACGTCGGCGCCCTCGCTGCGGAACAGCTCGACGATCGGCGGCCCCATGTAGGTGTCGCAGCTCGTCACCAGGACGCGCTTGCCCTCCAGCCGACCTCCCATGCGGGCCGACGCTAGCCGTCGGCCCCTGAGGCCGAGCTGTCGTGACGGGTGTCCGCGTCGCCCCCGCCTCGTGCCCATCCGCGACGACACCCGCCACCGGAGCTTCGACAGGCAGCAGTGGCGGGTGTCCTCACTCGGCGGTCGGCCCGAATCCGTAGCCGAACACGTCGCTGGCTTCGACTGTCCGCCAGAAGGGCGGTCCGTGCAACCGAACACTTCGTGTCGGATTTCGGTCGGTTCGGTGAACACGACCCGGGAATGTCGCAGGAACGGGTGACGCCGGGCACAACCGCAACCCGAACGGGTGATGGGCGGTCCGGCCGGTCGGCGCTACGGTCGACCGTGCCGGTGGCGTGACGTTCGTTCACGCCGGAGCCGGAACGAGAGGAGGGCACGCGTGTCAGATGATGCAGCTGTTCCCCGACCCACCCACATGCCATGGGTGACCGGCGACGTACACCTGGTCCACGGTGACGTCTTCGTGCACCTCGCCGGCGAGCTCGACGTTGCGGCGCACCAGCAGGTCGTCCGCCTGTGCACATCCGTTCCAGGAGCGGACGTGCACGTCGACATCTCGGAGGTGACCTTCATGGACAGCGCAGGCCATGATGCGCTGGTGGTCGCCCAGCAGCAGGTCGAGGCGACCGGCGGCACGCTCGAACTCGTCGGGGTGGCGGGCGAGCCGGCCCGCGTGATCGCCGTCCTGGACCGCGTCGGTGACACCGACTGATACCGACTGACGCCGACTGACGCCGACGGACGCGGATCGTCGACGTCGGTCGCACGGGGACTCCTGGGCCGCCGTCGATCGGCATGGTTCGGTGGAGGTGGATCCGGGTATCGAACCGCTCCGCGTGGCTGGAAACGGTGCGAGAGGTACGGACGGGCTGGTCGATGTCGCCGCGCGCCTCATCGTCGACCGCGACAACTGTGTCACGTCGGCCGATCGGCTCGCCTCCGACCTCTACGACATCGATGGGCCAGCATCCGGGCATCGCAGCATCGCCGACGTGGCGGGCGCACACTGGCTCGGAGCCCCGGACCCGAGGATGGCGTTGGCCGCGATCACCCGCACCGGTACGTGGACCGGTCACGTCGTCCACCGCACCCGTGCCGGCCTGCTGCCCGTGGTGGTCACGGCCCGTCAGGTGCTCGACCGTTCCGCCGGCGGGCCGAGCCTTCATCTGACCGTCGACGTCGAGCCGCAGGCGGGCGCGGTGTCGTCGGGGTGGCTGGGCGCCGTCCGCGCGGAGATCGGTGTCCTCCTCGCGACACCACGTCTGCCGGCCACCCTCAGCCTGGTCGGCTGGTTGCTCGCCGCACGCACCTCCGAGGAGATCGGGGGAGCAGTGTGCGGCACCGTCGCCGATGTGATGGGTGCGACCGGTGGGCACCTCACCGTCATGAGCCCGGACGGGAGCGCCGTGTTCGTGACCGTGGTGGGCTACTCAGCGGAGACCATGCGCCAGTGGGGCACGATCGACCTCACCCTCGATACACCGCTGCGTGCATCACTGCTGGAGGGGCGAGACATCTACCTCGCCGACCGCAGCGCCCGCGACCGCGACTACCCGGTGCTCCGTGACGTTCGGGAAACGAGCGAGGCGTTGTGCTCGGTGCCGCTCCGACTCGGCGGTCGCATCACCGGTTCGCTCGGCTTCTCGTTCGGCGATGTACGCGATTTCGATCCGGAAGATCGCGCGTTTCTCACCGTCGTTGCGCACGTCACGGCGCTCGCACTCGAGCACACGACGACGGACAGCACGCGCCGTTCGGTGATGTCGATCCCGGCCGCAGACAGCACGCTGCTCGAGTTCACCTGGACCGACGTCGCCGACCTCGCGGCGATGCGCGCAGCGTTGCGGCTGCAACTCGACGCTCGCGGCTTCGACAGCCGCGACGCGCTCCTGTGCGCCACCGAGTTGATCACGAACGCCGCAGAGCACGGAGCGACGCCCGTGCGCGCCCGCATCGAGCTCGTCGGCACCGCCTTGCGCATCGAGGTGAGCGACAGTGAACGTCTGCTCCCGCGGCTCCGAAACCCCGGCCCCGACGGTGGCTTCGGCTTGCGAATCGTCGAGGCGCTCACCGCGCGGTGGGGAACCACCCCTGCCAACTGGGGCAAGACGACCTGGGCGGAACTCGCCCTGCACGAGCCCACCTCGCCCCCGGATTCGATCACCACGCCGTGACGGGCGGGCGAGGCGTGTGGATCGACGTACCGTATCGAGCGTGAGCGCCCACGTCCCACCCTCGGATCGTCCGGCGTCGACGTTCGCTCCGTCGCGCTGTGCAGTGGTCGGAGCGGGTCGGGTCGGCACAGCGCTCGTGGGTGCGCTGCCCGGCAGCGCCGGACCGTTCGGTCGCGGGTTCGACGGCCAGTCGTTCGACGTCGTCATCATCGCGGTACCCGACCGCGAGATCGCTGCTGCGGCCGCATGCATCACTCCTGCCGCGGGTCGACTCGTGGGCCACTGTTCAGGAGCGAGCGGACTCGACGTACTCGCGCCGCACGAGGCCTTCGGGCTCCACCCGCTGATGACGATCCGCGGCGCGTCGGCGACGGGGGAGCGGTCACCCTTCGTCGGGGCGCCCGCAGCGATCGGAGGCAGCACGGTGCGAGCCGAGGGCGTTGCGGCCGCACTCGCCGAGCTGCTCGGAATGGCGCCGTTCCCGATCGCCGACAACGACCGTGCGGCGTATCACGCAGCGGCATCGATCGCCTCCAACTTCCTCGTGACCCTCGAGGATGCGGCCGAGGTGCTCGCCGCGACGGCTGGCGTCGACCGGGTGACGCTGCTGCCCTTGATCAGGGCAACGCTCGACAACTGGGCCGCCGACGGCAGGGCGGCGCTCACTGGCCCGGTCGCGCGCGGTGACGAAGCAACGATCGCCCGCCAGCGCAGTGCGATCGTCGAGCGAACCCCCCAACTGCTGGCGGTGTTCGACGTCCTCGTCGAGCGGACCCGAGCGATCGCCGACTGCTGAGCTAGCAGCCTGCTCGACATGATGTCGGGCGGGCTGCCCGGGTTCGACTCGCTAGGGTGACTCGGTGGCGCGGGTTCCTCTTCATCGCGGGTACGCGAGCACGGCGGTGCTCGTGTGTGTGCTGTTGATCGCTGGCTGTGACGGGCAGCCGGACATGCCCGCCGGTCAGGCCGGCAGCACCGAGCCCGGCAGCACCGAGCTCGAGGCCACGTCGCCGCCGGCCGTTGTCGATACGGCCATCTCCCAGGTCGACGTCGAGGCCGATCTGGTGATCCGCGCCGACGCGCCCGCTCAACCGATCGACCGCCGGGTGTTCGGCACGAACCTTCCGGCGTGGATCGGATCCGATCGGCTGGCTGATCCGGCGTTCCGTCAGGCAGCGGTCGATGCAGGCGTCACGGTCGTGCGGATGCCCGGTGGCAGCTGGAGCAACTCGTACGACTGGCTCGCATGCGAGGAGGATCTCGCGGGCGAGTGCTTCTTCGACGGTGTGGCTCGCCCTCGCGACTTCATCGGGTTCCTCGAAGCGACCGGGCTCGAGGGCATGTGGACGGTGTCGATCAACGAGACGGCGCAGAGCGCTGCGGCCGCCGTGGCGTTCTTCAACGGCAGCGTCGACGACACGCGCCCGATCGGGGTCGACCGCAACGGCGAGGAGTGGGGTGTCGTCGGACAGTGGGCGCAGCTGCGGGTCGACCGCGGGTTCGCCCAACCGGTCGGTATCCAGCTCTGGGAGGTCGGCAACGAGGTGTACGGCGGCAAGCCCGGCGCTGGCGGTGGTGAGTGCGCCGACTTCGGCTGGGAGGACGTGTGGACGTGCGACGGCTCCGAGTACATCACTGGTGATGCGGAGCACGACGGCTACCTCGCCATTCGCGCGGCGATGGTCGCGGTCGATCCGACGATCGAGGTGGGAGCGGTCGGGGTGAGCGATCCCGGGGCTTGGAGCAACTGGGGGAACGAGGTGATCGACGGAGCGGGCGAGGCCCTCGACTTCTACGTGGTTCACGAGTACGGCTTCGACGCCTCGCCCGATCCCGATGACGCGATCGAGCGTCCCAGCGAGCTGTGGCCACGCGTGGTCGACGGTGTGCGCAGCGAACTGGGCGACGACGTACCGATCGCGATGACCGAGTACAACATGGTGTCGTTCGAGGCGGGCGATACCGAGCGGACGATGACGCTTGCGATGAACGCGCTGTACACCGCCGACTCCCTCGGACAATTCGTCACGGCCGGCATCCCGATCGCCAACCATTGGAACCTGGCGAACGGCGTCACCGGTTCGGGCACCGACTATGGGCTGATCCACGCCGACACCGGCGACCCGTACCCTGTGCACGAGGCGTTCCGATTGTGGGCGAAGACCGGCGCCGAGCTGCTCGCTGTCGAGTCGGCGCTGCCCGACGACGTGCAGGTGTACGCCACTCGCGATCCCGACGGCTCGCTCGCCGTGATCCTCCTGAACCTCGCCGATGAGGCACTCGCCTTCGATGTCGCGTTCACCGGTGCCGGCGCTGCCGCGCGGGCACGTCACTCCGGCTGGTCCGCTGCGTCGCTCGACGCCGACGATCTGCTCGCGGTCGGCGAGTCGACGTGGACGATCGATCCCACCGACCCGCAGCCGATCGAGCTGCCGGCCTGGTCCATGACCCTGTTGGAGGTCGGCTGATGTCGCAACGCCGTCGGGTGCTGCTCACCGTGTCGGGCAGCATCCCGACCGATGTCGACACCCAGGTCGCCGAGGGCCGGCGCCCGCGTGCCGACTACCGGGTGATCGCCGATGCCGTCGGTGCCGACGTCGTCGACGTCGACGCCGCTCTCACCGGGAGTGGACGGGTCGGCCGGCTGCTGCACCGCGCCGCCGGCGCAGGGCCGCTGCTCGCGTGGTACTGCTTCCGTCGGCGCCGCGACTATGACGTGCTGTTCACCGACGGCGAGCAGGTCGGCATCCCGCTCGGTCTGCTGACCCGTTTGTTCGGGCGTGGCGGCAGCGCGCACGTGATGATCGTCCACATCCTGTCGGTTCCGAAGAAGGCGACGCTGATGCGCACGTTGCGGATCAGCGGCCAGATCGACCGATATGTCGTCTACTGCTCGAAGCAGGCCGAGTTCGCGCGCGACGAGCTCGGCGTGCCGGCGGCCGACGTCGTGCTCTCGACGTTCATGGTCGACACCGCGTTCTTCGCGCCCGACCGCGTCGAGGTCGAACCGAGGCGGATGATCTGCTCGGCCGGGCTCGAACGGCGCGACTACCCGACGCTGATGGATGCGGTCGACGGGCTCGACGTCGAGGTGGTGATCGCTGCGGCGAGCCCGTGGTCGAAGCAGGCCGACTCGTCGGCCGAGCGGCCGCTCCCGCCGAACGTCGAGATCCGCCGCCTCAGCCTCTTCGAACTGCGCGAGCTGTACGCCGAGTCACGGTTCGTCGTGATGCCGCTCGTCGACGTCGACTTCCAGGCCGGGATCACGACGATCCTGGAGGGCATGGCGATGGGCAGAGCGATCGTGTGCACGCGCACGCCCGGCCAGACCGACACCGTGATCGACGGCGACACCGGTGTGTACGTGCCACCCGGCGATGCTGCGGCGCTGCGGGCCGCCATCGTGCGCCTGCTCGACGACTCGGCCGAAGCCGAGCGGTTGGGTGCCAACGCCCGCAAATGGGTCGTGAACCACGCCGACATCGACGTGTACGCGCAGTTCCTCGCCGGTGTCGTCCAGTCGGTTCAGTCGGTGTCCGACACCGACTGAACGCTCCAGGTGCGGACGGTGCCGTCGTTCGACGACGTCGCCAACCACTCGCCGGTTGGCGAGAAGGCGATGCCAGTCACAGCGCCCGCGTGTCCGAGCGCCGTTGCGAGCAAGGTGCCGTCGGCGGTCGACCAGAGCGACACCCCGCCGTCGGCGGTGGGGGCGGCCAGCATGGCGCCATCGGCCGACACCGCGATGTCGAAGGTCCGATCGGTGGCATCGGCGAAACCGAGCACCACGCTGCCGGTGGCGATCTCGATGAGGTTCATGGCGCCGGTGATGTCGGCCGCCACCATCGACGCGCCGTCGGGCATTGCGGCGATCGCGTAGTAGCCACCCTGGACCCCTCGGTAGGAAGCGACCTCGGTGTAGCCGTCGGTGCTCCACACACGCACCATCGCGTCGTCGTACGTGGCGATCAGGCGCTGGCCGTCGGGTGTGAAGGCGAGGTCGAGCACCGTCGTCGCGCCGGCGAGGGTCTGCAACACGGCGCCGGTCGTCGCGTCGACGATCTGGACGGTGAAGTCGTGCGACGTGATCGCGACGGTTGCGCCGTCGGGGGAGAAGCGCACCCGGCTGTAGAAGAAGGAACAACCGCTGACGTCCTCGGCTTCGCCGCCCGTCCGGAACCGTTCGGACCCGACGGCGCTGTCCCACGCGCGGACGGTGTCGTCGAACGCTGATTCACTCACCCGCTCCGCCAATCCGGCGGCGATCGTGTCGGTGACCGGATCGAACGACACCGCGTCGACGACCGCTGGGTCGTCGGTGACGCGATACACGTCCTGCTCGACGAGCGCCTCGTCGAGCACCGTCACCTCGCCGAGCGATGACGCCACCGCAAGGCGACCGTCCTGCGCCACGGTGACATCGGTGAGCTCGCCCGACGCGAAGCGATCCTCGGCCAGTGTCGGTGCGCCGTCGGTGGTGCGGCGAACCGTGATCGAGCCGTAGCGATCGGTGGTCACGATCGCCGAAGCGTCGCCGGTGAGCGTGACCGACTCGAGCGTGACACCGGAGCCCAACACCGCTGCACTCTGGACGTCGGCAGACCACACGACGATCGACCCGTCGGCGTGGACGGTGACGAGCCCATCGGGGACGGGGGTCAGGACGGCGACCGCCGATTCGACCGCAGGCGTGACATCGATCGGTGTTCCGTCGAGACGGAAGGCTCGCAGGGTGGGGCCGTCGGCGATGACCAGCGCCGTGTCGGTGAGCGTCCACCGCGTCGGGTCGAGCGCTTCCCCCGCCTCGACGATTCCGAGGGTGGCGAACGTCTCGGCATCGAGCAACGTGATGCGGTCCTGACGTTCGAACAGGTTCTCGCCGACGCCGGAGGTGGCTGCGAGAACGGTGCCGGCGGGCGAGCTGCGAACGTCGAGGACGGTGGCGCCCTCGCCCACGTCGAGCGGTCGCCGCTGTGTCGATCCGTCTGCAGCGACGACGCCGAGGTCGGGCGTGGCAGCGATCGGGACGATGATCGCACCGTTGGCGACGGTTGCCGACGTGCCGGCTGCGGGATCGTCGAGCACACGAACCGGAGGCTGCTGAGCGGATCCGATGAGCGGGCCGACCGGTGTGTCGACCACCAGCCGTTCGGCGTCGAAACGAAGGGTCCGGACCGGCGCTCCGACGACGTACTCGCGCGGTGGAGCCGGCGCGCCCGACAGGTCGTACACGATGACCGACGCAGGAGCGCTGAAGCCGACGGCGACCGTGCTGCCGTCTGGTGATATGGCGATCGCGGATGGTTGCATGCCGGAGGCGAGCTCGCCGAGTTGCCCAGGTTCCTCGCCCGGAGCGACGCGATACACCCCGGTGGTCGTGGCGACGACGAGCGTCCCGTCGGCGCCGACCGTCGCGATCCGAGCACGTCCGTCACCCCAGGTGGCACGGCTCGTGACGGTGGCCGAGGAGACCGAACGATCGCCGACCTCGGCGCCGACCACGTCGGGAGCGTCGCCGCCACCCGAACACGACGAGGCGATGAGCGCGCCGATCACGGCGGCTGACCAGGCTCGGCGCACGCGTCGATGGGGGATCGGGCGCCGCACCGAGACGACGCTACTGCGCGCCGGGGAGTGGGGTGGGGCAGCGTGGACGCACTGGGGACGGTTGGCGGACCGCATCTGGTTCTGACTCCGTCGACGTCGTCAGCGGACGACGATGTTGTCCCAGTGCCACGTGTGCCCGATCGGGACGCCGTCCTTGTCGGGGGTGTAGTTGTGGTCCTTGAAGTAGACCTTGAACTCGGACGGGAAGCTCCCCGGGTACGTGTACTGCTTGCCGAGGAAGCTCACCGTCACCGTGCCGTTGCGGTTGTCGGTGATCGTGAAGGTGCGGCGGATGGCCTTGCTGGCGCACCCCTCCGGGTCGGCTCCACCCGAACCGCACACGTGCCCCCAGCCGAGGGGATCGCGCTGGACGCCTTGGGTGACGATGTTCCCGTCGTTGCCGAACGGGCCCTTGCCGACGACGATCGATCCCCGGTCGTAGGTGTCGATGTTCGCGGTCGACGCCACCCAATCGACGGTCGCGAGGTACGGCGTACCGATCGGCACGAGCGAGACCTCCCACCACTGGCGATTGCCGAGGTCGGTGACGTTCACGTCCCACGACACCGACGAGTGGGTGTCGCTGCGGAAGGTCTGCTTCGGTGCGAACCATGCGATCGAGTAGCCGGAGGTGTCGCCGACGCTCGTCATCAGGTGGTCGCGGCACAGGTAGAACGACTGCGCCGGCTGGGAACGGTCGACGGTCCGCTGGGTCGACGGGTCACCGCAGTTGGCGTCGTGGTCGGCGCTCCACGACGTTGCTGCGACCATGACATCGTCGCGGTGGAACACGCCCGTGTCGAACCGCTCCAGGCCGGAGTTACCGGTGAAGTCGGCGACGAACGGAGCGCCGGGGTTCGCGACGGGGGGAGCGACGGTGGTGCTCGGAGCGACGGTGATCGGAGCGACCGTCGTGGTCACTGGGGCCAGGGTCGTGGCGGGAGCGACCGTGGTCACTGGCGCGAGGGTCGTGGCTGGAGCGACCGTGGTCACCGGCGCCAGGGTCGTGGCGGGGGTGACGGTCGTCGTGGGGGCCGCCGTCGTCGTGGGCGGACGCGTCGTCGTTGTCGTTGTCGTCGTCGTATTCGCCCCGGTGAAGCACTTGCCAGGCGACCACTTGTGCGGAACGAACAGCGCGTTGCGGCGGCCAGCCGTGTCGAAGCCCCAGTAGCAGGTCGAGGGTGTCGTGCAACTCGACCTCGCCACACCGTTGGGGATCACCATGCCCACACGCTTGGTGCCGGTCGCGTTGTACTCGTCCCAGCACCCCGTTTCGGCGCTGGTGTCGGAGGCGAGAGCAACGGTGAGTGAGATCGGCGCGATGATGCCGATGGCCAAGGCCACGGTGAGCGTCTTCAGCATGAGGTGTGTCCCTTTCGGATGCCGGTTCCGCCCGCTATGTGGCCGATCAACACTGATCGACGTTGATGTATCGATGCATGGGCGTCGACCTTGAGGGCCTTGCCGAGAACTTGAGGGGAGCGCCGCGGGCTGCGGTCGGCGAGGTGTGTCGCCGCCGGCCTCGCGTGCGCAGCATCACGTCACGAGGATGTTGTCCCAGTGCCAGGTGTAGCCCGCCGGGATCGCGTCCTTGTCGGGGGTGTAGTTGTGATCCTTGAAGTACACCTTGAACTGATCGGGGAACTCACCCGGATACGTGTACCGCCGACCGAGGAAGTCGAACGTGATCGTGCCGTTCCGGTTGTCGGTCGCCGTGAACGTCCGGCGGATCGCCTTGGAGGCGCAGCCTTCCGGGTCGACGGCACCGCTGCCGCAGACGTGGCCCCAACCCAGCGGGTCGCGCGGGACCCCGCGGGTGACGATGCCGCCGTCGTTGCCGTACGGGCCCTTGCCGATGACCGTCGTCTGGTTGTCGTACACGGGGATCTCGGCGGCAACGGCGACGAAGTCGCTCGTGGCCAAGAAGGGCGAGCCGACGGGCGAGATCGACACTTCCCACCACTGGCGAGTACCGAGATCGGTGACGTTCACGTCGAACGAGACCCTCGTGTGGACGCCACCCTCGAACGTCTGGTTCGGGGTGAACCATGCGATCGAATACCCGGAGGTGTCGCCGACGCTCGTCATCAGGTGGTCGCGGCACAGGTAGAACGACTGCGCCGGTGCGCTTCGCTGCACGGTGCGCTGCGTCGAGGGGTCACCGCAGTTCTGGTCGTGGTCGGCTCGCCACTGGGTCTGGGCGACCATGATGTCATCGCGGTGGTACACGCCGGTCGAGAAGCGATTGAGTCCGGTGTTGCCGGTGAACGCCTCGTAGAACGCGTTCGCGGGCAACTGCGGCGGAACGACGGGCGGGGTCGGCGGGGTCGGATTCGGCCCGGTGCCGGGGGCGGGGCGGGTGTCGAGGAGGCGGTCGGGGGTGATGGCGTTGTAGTCGGCGTTGGCGGGGTACCAGCCGGTGATGTCGGCGATGATGTCGGTGGTGGCGAGGCTGTAGATGCAGATCTTGCCGCCGGTTCCGATCTTGACGATGGCGGCGTTGCTGGTGGCGGTGCTGGTGTCGTGGTTGACGGTGGAGGCGTTGGCGGAGCGTTGGGTGCCGCAGGGGTAGGCGGCGAGGAAGCCGGGGCCGGCGGGGTTGATGGCGGCGAGGTTGATGGCGACGGCGCCGGCGTCGGCGGGGACGCCGAATCGGCCGGTGACCTGGACCTCGGTGACCGAGCCGTTGGAGGCGCGGTTGGCGGGGCGGGTGTCGAGGAGGCGGTCGGGGGTGATGGCGTTGTAGTCGGCGTTGGCGGGGTACCAGCCGGTGATGTCGGCGATGATGTCGGTGGTGGCGAGGCTGTAGATGCAGATCT
>JALHOG010000064.1 GCA_022843125.1 Ilumatobacteraceae bacterium | reverse complement strand
TCCCACCGTTGGCGCCGAAACTGCAATTCGTTCGGGCGGCGCTGGTGGTGCTGTTCGTGCTGTCGGTATCGCTGGTGCTCCAACTCGTGTTCGTCAGCGACCTGCAGCACCGGACCTCGCAGCAAGAGGCCTACTCGGACTTCCGCACCAAACTCGCAGAGGGGACCGCGCCAACCGGACCGGTCGACTTCGAGAATCGGGTGCTCGATCCCGGAGCTCCCGTTGCCTACCTCCAGATCCCGACGATCAAGCTCGACGAGGTGGTCGGTCAGGGCACTGCGGCCAGCCAGCTGTTCAACGGCCCGGGCCATCGGCGCGACACCGTGCTCCCCGGTCAGATCGGCACCAGCATCCTGATGGGCCGACGCGCCACCTATGGCGCGCCCTTCGCAGACATCGGCGAGTTGGTGCAGGGAGACCTGATCACGGTGACGACCGCCCAAGGTGTGTTCGAGTACCGGGTCATCGGCGTCCGCCGGGAGGGCGATCCATTGCCACCTCCGCTGCCGAGCGGATCGTCGCGCCTCGTGCTGGCGACCGCCGATGGGCGCGCCCTGCTGCCGAGCGGCGTACTCCGAGTCGACGCCGACATCGTGTCGGTACCGGTGGTCGGCCAGCCGCGACTCGTCAACGACCGCACGTTGCCCGACGCAGAGCAGCTGATGGGCATCGACACGAGCACGCTCTGGGTCCTCGTGCTCTGGCTGCAGGCGCTCCTGCTCCTCTCGGTCGCGGCGGTCTGGGCCTGGCACCGGTGGGGACGCATCCAGGCGTGGGTCGCCGCCATGCCCCCGCTCGCTTTCGTCGGACTCGGCGCGGCCGGCGAACTCGCCCGCTTGCTTCCCAATCTCACCTGACCGATCGAGCCGTGCGCCCGACCGACCCCCGCTCCGCCGAGACCAGCCAGCCAGAGACCAGCCACACAGAGACGAGTATGGACATCTCACCTTCGACCCCCGCACCGACGCCGACCAATGGCGCGTCGTTCCCGCTGGAGCCTGCGACGTTCGACGGATCCGTCGTGCAGTTCATCGGCGACGACCCGACGGCTCCCGATGTCATCGTGGAGACGCTCCACGATGCCACGATCACCATCTCGCCGGACGGCGTCGTGGCGACCGACGGGCAGCTCGATTGGCATTGGGGTGCGCGCGACATCGAGTACGTGGTCCACGGCTCGGACGCTCCCTGGACGGTGCTCGTCGCGCCCGGAGTCGCCGACTTCGGCGTCGCGGTGCCAGCGGGTCAGCTCGACGACTTCCGATCGGCGCTCGCGCGACTGCAGGGCATCGACGTGCGCCACCAACGGCGCAACCGCGAGGCCGATCGCGACTTCGGCGCAGAGGACCGCAGCGATGACGCCACGACTGCGGAGCTGGCGGCGATCGCCGCAGAGGTCGAACCGACCCTCGTCCTGGCCGGCGTTTCCGCCGGTGCCACCGGTGCCACTGACCGTCAGCGGCCGGTGAAGGCCGTCGCGCGCGGTCGCGGTGGGCTCTTCCGGCGTCGCGAGGTCCAGTCGGTCGACGAGCTGGCACCCGATGGCGCGGGCAGTGTTGCTGCGCTCGACGCCCGTGAGATCTCGGCCTGGTTCGGCACCCACCAGGTACTCGACCGGGTGTCGCTGATGATGCCGGCCGGGAAGGTCACGGCGCTGATCGGCCCGTCGGGGTGCGGCAAGTCCACCTTCCTCCGCATCCTCAACCGGATGCACGAGATGATCCCCAGCGCGTCGATGGCAGGCGAGGTCATGCTCGACGGGCACGACGTCTACGACCCGTCGCGCAAGTTGACCGACGCCCGCCGAGAGATCGGGATGGTGTTCCAGAAGCCGAACCCGTTCCCGGCGATGTCGATCTACGACAACGTCATCGCGAGCCTTCGCGTCACGGGCGTCAAGGCGTCCACCACCGTCAAGGACGACCTCGTCGAGTCGTGTCTCGCAAAAGCCGGACTCTGGAACGAGGTCAAGGACCGCTTGCGTCAGCCCGGCGGCGGGCTCTCCGGCGGCCAGCAGCAGCGGCTCTGCATCGCGCGCGCGCTCGCGATCAAGCCGCGCGTGTTGTTGATGGACGAGCCGTGCTCTGCACTCGACCCGACGTCGACGCGTCGCATCGAGCAGACCATCATGGAGTTGGCGTCCGAGCTCACGATCGTGATCGTCACGCACAACATGCAACAGGCGGCGCGCGTGTCGGACCGTTGCGCGTTCTTCCTCGCGGAGCACGGCACGCCGGGCGTGATCGTCGAGCACGGTCCGACGACTCTGATGTTCGGTTCCCCGCAGGATCAGCGCACGAACGACTACGTCAACGGCCGCTTCGGCTGACGCCGGTCGCGCGGCATCGCGCAGCCTGAAGCCGCCCGCGCCCGACGGCGGCAACGCAGCACACACGGTGGCCGAACACCGCGACGCGCCCTGTCGCGAGCTCGCTGCGTGGTCGTCTGATTCTCATCTATATGAACTCTTGGCGACGTGCCCCGACGTTCATGTGCCAGCCACCTGGACGCCAGGTTCGCCTGTCATCGTCACCCTGCCGGTGGATCACGTGTCCTCCGTGCCCGGGAAGAGCGGCCCGGATTCAACGTCCCAGAAAGGCACCCCTTCCACACATGATTACGAATCGTCAGAAGCTGGTCCGCGTCGCGGCAGCCCTGACGGCCATGGGCGCTGCGCTGAGCGCATCCCTGGTCGTCGGCTCCTCGGCCAACGCCGATCCGAAGCAGTACTCCGCCCTCACGGGCTACGGGTCCGACACCACCCAGGACGTGATGAACGCCCTCTCGGGCTTCGTCAACGGCCGCAACTTCACGCCCGTCCAGACGAGCGCCGCCACCGGCCAGGTCCAACTGGTGTCGTGGGACGCGTTCCCCGCCAACCAGTGCATCGTCGCCAAGACCGGTGCGCCCACCATCCTGCGTCCGAACGGCTCGACCAACGGCCGCCGGATCCTGAGCCGCGCGTTCGGCGGCGGTAACTGGCCGACCGGCACGGGCAACCCGTGTGGCCACCGCAACGTGTCGGGTCTCGTCGACTTCGCACGCTCGTCGGCCGGCCCCGCCGGTGCCGGCACCGCGCTGACGTACATCCCGTTCGGCCGTGACGCCCTCACCTGGGGCTACAGCAAGCCGTCGGGCTCGCCGGTCACCAACCTGACCCCGGCCCAGCTGAACTCGCTGCACCTCACCGGCCCGCAGCTCATCAGCGGCACCGTCATCATCCCGTGCGGCATCCAGACCGGTTCGGGCACCTACCAGTCGTGGATGCAGTCGATCGGCATCTCGGTCGCCCCGCTCGGCCAGGACGTCGGCACCGCCTTCTGCAACACGGGCCTCGCGCCCGGCGGCATCCCCGACGTGGGTGGCCGCCTGCAGGAGAGCAACGGCCCCGAGCTGACCGTCAAGGCCAACGCCCTCGCGACGACCTCGAACCCGATCTGCGACGGCGTCGCCGGCGGCCCGGCCGTCTCGTGCGCCAACGCCCAGGTCATCGTCGGGTTCTCGGCCAGCCAGTTCATCGCCCGCTCGAACAACGTCGCTGCGCCGAACCCCGGCCCCGGCGTGTTCCTCGGCGCGATCAACGGCACCGACCCGGTCAACGGCACCGCCCCGAACCTCACCGCCGACGCGACGTTCTACGGCAACGCGACCTTCGGTCGTGACGTCTACAACGTCGTCGCCAGCGAGGTGCTCGAGGCTCCGGCCGACGCCCGCATCGTGTCGATGTTCGTCGGCCCGACCTCGGCCGTGTGCCAGGCCTCGGCGACCATCCAGCAGTTCGGTTTCCTCGCCCTCGGCGCGAACTGCGGCAGCACCACCCTCACCGGCCCGCTCGTCTCCTGACGACCCCCTCATCTCGACACTCTCGAAAGGCAACCAACTCACATGAAGCACAAGACCTCGAGGCTCACGAGCCTCCTCGCCGGCGCAGCGGCGATCGCCGTGGCCGCGTCGGTGATCCCGGTCGGGGGCGCCTCGGCGCTGCCGCCCGGGACACCGCCGGCAGGCGCCGTCACCCTGGTCCCGGCCACCGGCACGAGCGCGACGGAGTTCGCACTCAACCCTCCGGTCGGCGCCACGTGTCCCGGTGACAACACCACGGGCTACCTGTTCCACACCTTCATCACCCCGCTCGGCAACGATCCCGCCGACTTCGTGTACAGCCCGTCGGGTACGCCGATCGGCGAGCCTGCGTTCACGCAGAACCTCGCCAACAGCATCGGCACCCGGACCCGCAACTTGGCACCGGGTCTCGGCGACGGCCTCGTGATCCCGCAGCTCGGCCAGTCGTTCGCGAGCACTTCGGTGTTCGGGGCGTTGACGCCTGGTGCGTACACGGTCGGCTACGCCTGCACCGTGCCCGACGCTGCGTTCCAGATCAACACCGAGCGCTTCTGGTCGACGAACATCACGATCACCGCCTCACCGGGCGCCGGTCCGAACAACTTCACCTACTCGGTGGGCGTTGCTCCGGCCGCTCCGACGATCACCGCCGCAAACGGCGGGAACCAGGAGTGCTCCGTGGCGTTCACGCCCGGCTCGGGCGCAGCGACGAGCTTCACCGCGACGGCGAACCCCGGTGGGTTCACCGCGACCGGTGCCACCTCACCGCTGACGATCCCCGGCCTGACCAACGGCACGGCGTACAGCATCACGATGACCGGCACCAACGCGGTCGGCACCAGCCCGGTGTCGAACACCGTCACCTGCACCCCGGTCTCGGGTCCCCGCAACAACGTGACGGGCCTCACCGGCACCGCAGGCGCCCCCGGCTCCGGCAACGTCACGCTCAACTGGGTCGCCCCGGCCGCCAACACCCCGGCCGCTGACCCCGTGAGCTACGCGATCAGCTGGACCGGCCCGACCCCGGGCACGGCATCGGTACCGTTCGGCACGAACACGTACGCCGCCACGGGCCTCGCCACCGGCAACTACGTGTTCACCGTGACCGCCACCTACGCAGACAGCCCCACCGCGGGGACGCCTGCTCGCACGGTGTCGGTGTCGGCGAGCCCGTCGTCGGTCGTCATCCAGGACATCTCGACGACCCGTCCGGTCGGCGCCCTGGTGCTGACCCAGGTCTGCGGCGTCAACGCAGCCTTCGCGGCGGACAGCACCCCGAGCCTCGGCTTCCCGACGGGCGTTCCGGCCGTTGCGGCGTCGACCACGGGCACGGCTCCGACGTTGACCTCGGGTGGCCTCATCGGCGACCCGAGCTTCCCGGAGTACCCGTACCCGATCGATGACGCCACCGGCGTTGCGAACCCGACCTACCCCACGTACTGCGGAATCGACCTCGGCCCGGCCAGGTTCGTCACCCGTGGTGCAGGCGCCGGTCAGTTCTTCGCCGCCACGGGCACCATCGACCAGATCACGGTCGTCGACACTCGTGACGACGACACGGGCTGGACGGTCTCGGGCATCATGAGCAACTTCTCGGCCAACGGTGGCACCGACACGTTCAGCGGCAGCCAGTTCGGCTGGGCGCCCGTCGTCACCTCCGACACGCCGGCATTCACCGACTCGCTCGGCAACTCCTACAACCAGACGGCCACGGCCGGCCCGGTTGTCCAGCCCAACACCGCTGCGGCCACCGGCCTCAGCAACGGCAGCGCCCTGATGAGCGCCAGCGCCGGTAGCGGTCTCGGCATCGCCGTCGCCGACGCCCGGCTCAAGCTGCTGATCCCGGTGACCGCCGATGCGGGCACCTACGTCGGCACGCTGACCTTCAGCGCCGCCTGACCCTGTCTCGGTGCGCTCGCCGCACCGAGACCCACGAATGCGATCGGGTGGCACGGGCTCCGTCCCGTGCCACCCGATCACCCCTTTTTCCGCCAATCCGCCCAGAAAGCCCTTCGATCACCGATGACCTCCTCCAGGAACCGTGGTCGTCTCGCGATGCGAGCTGCGCTCGCGAGCCTCTTCGCCGCAAGCCTCGGACTCGTGCTCGTCGCACCCGCCGGCGCGCAGACGACCGAGCCCCCCGCCCCCACGGATGGTGCGCCCACCACCGAGGCGCCGGCCCCCGAGACCGGGACCGACGAACTCGTTCCCGGTCTGCCCGTCCCCGACGACACCGCCGGCGTCGTCCACAGCTGGGCGATCGCCCCCGGCGACGGGTCGGTCGCCGCCGGGGAACGGCCCAACCTCACGTACGAGGTCAGCCCGGGTGGCCGGATCGACGACGTGGTCACCCTGTTCAACTTCTCCAACGTCGACCTCACCTTCGCGGTCTACGCGACCGACGGCTTCAACAACGACGACGGCTCGTTCAACCTGCTCCCGGCCGACGAAGCGCCGACCGACGTCGGCACGTGGGTCACCCTCCCGCTCGATTCCATCACCGTCCCGGCCGGCAAGCAGGCGACGTTCCCGATCGCGGTCGACGTGCCGGTCGACGCGTCGCCCGGTGATCACGTCGGTGCGCTGCTCGCCACGTCGACCGCGTTCGGCACCGGGCCCGACAATGCCGTGATCACCCTCGACCGGCGCACGGGCACCCGTCTGAACGTGCGGGTCGCGGGTCAGCTGCGGTCGGAGCTCACGGTCGAGGACCTCGACGTCAGCTATGACGCGGCACCCAACCCCCTCGCCGGCGCCGCCGAGGTCACGTTCACGATCGTCAATCGCGGGAACGTGCGGATGGCGGGCCGCGAGACGGTGTCGGTCGCCGGACCGTTCGGCCTGTTCCGCACGAGCCTCGCCCCGGTCGACATCCCCGAGCTGCTGCCCGGCGAGCGGATCGAGGTCACACGCCAGCTCGACGACGTGACCGCGACGGGTCTGCTGTTCGCCAAGGTCGAGCTCGAGTTGCGATCCCCGGTCGGGGGCGGTGACGACCTGGCGCCCTACTCGCGTAGCGGGTCGACCGCGGCGATCCCGTACGCCGTCGTCGCCATCCTGCTCGTCCTCATCTTCGCGGGCCTCGCTCGCCGTGCGTATCGGCGCCACCAGCGTGGCGTGGAACCGGTGCTCAGCCCGGACGCCGTGCTCGTCGTGCCGGTCGACGCGAACGACATCGACATCGACACCGACGTCGAACGTCAACCGACGGGTCGCTGACGTGATTCAGCGCTCTCGCCCCCTGGCGGCCGCACTGGCCCTGTTGGCGATCGTCACGGTCGCGGCGGCCGCATTCGGGCAACCCGTGCGCGCCGGAACCCAGAGCGGCCCTGCCATCTCGCTCGACCGCGACGAGGTGCCAGTCGGTGATCCGGTGCTGGTGACGCTCACGGGCTTCACCAGCCAGCAGGCCACCGTTGCGGTGTGCGGCAACCTCGCGAAGCGCGGGGCGAGCGACTGCAACATGCCGCGCGCCCAGAGCGAGCGGATCCGTTCCGATCAGGACGACACCCTGACGCAGCTGTTCGTCGAGGCACCGCCCGTGCCGTGCCCGTGCGTGGTCCGCGCGCTCGGTACCGACGGCGAGTTCGCGATCGCCCTGATCGACGTCATCGGGCACCCCAGCGGCCCGCTGGTCAACCCGGACTTCGGTGAGCTGGTCGCGGTCGACCTCGCGGTCGAGCCGGCCGAGGCCGGCTTCTCACGCTCGTTGCGCAGCGAGCTCGGTGGCGCCACCACCTTCGCCGCCACCGTCTCGATCCGCAACGTCAGCACCGAGCCGCTCGAGCGCGTCGCCGTGCGGGCCCGCGTGTCGCACCGGATCGACGACGAGATCGCGCCGATGCAGTTCGACGTGCCGGGCCCGATCGGCCCTGGGCAGACGTGGACGCAGACGATCGAGGTCGAGGTTCCCGCTCCGTTCATCGGCCGATACACATGGAGCGCGATCGTGTCGGGGGCGGGCCCCACGGTGGAGTCGGAGCGCGTCACCGACGCGACCCCGGTCGCACTCATCGTGCTCGGCGCGATTCTCGTGCTCGACATCCTCGTGCTCGTCATCCGCTCGATCGTGCGGCGGCGCCGCCGGCGCCGTGCCCGCCGCGTCGCTCAGCCGACGACCCCGACCGACGACGTGACGGCACCCGTCGAAGCACGTGAGCCTGCGCCCGTCGGGTGAACACACGGTGTCGAACGTGGGCTCGGAGACCGACAGCGAGTGCCGTGACCCAGAGCGGTACGACCGTGCGGTGAAACCGGCATGAACACTCGCCGAGACGCCTGTTCACGATCGGGGCGGATCGTTACGTTCGCCACGATGGGAACGCCGCCACGTCCCTCCCGCCCGCCCACCGGGCACCGACGTCGGTGGCTGTCGCTCGCCCTCGCCGTGTCGGTTGCGTCGTCCCTGTCGGTGCTGCTCGGCGGTTCGACCCCGCCGGCCGCTGCCGAGGTGATCGTCGTGGTACCCGGCTGCGCGGTGGCGCCGGCTGACGTGATCGGATGGTGGCGCGGAGACGGCGACCTGACCGCAGCGATCGGGCCCGACGCGAGCGGCACCGCGGCGTATGAGCCCGGGCTGATCGGCGGGGCGATCCGGTTCAGTGGGGTCAACTCCGTTGCCGTGGCAGGCTTCCCGGCGGTCACCGATGCGGTCTCGGTCGACATGTGGATCCGACCCGCAGCCACCGGCCGCCCGCAGGTACTCGCCTCGCGATGGGACTTCCCGAGCGACACCGACAACGCGGGAGCGTTCGCGTTGCTGCTCATCGGCAACGACCTGGTGTGGCAGACCGACGAGATCACCTCGATGCGTCCGGAGGAGTTGCGCGTCACGACGACCGGCCTCTACGACAACGACTTCCACCACGTCGCAGCCACGTGGGGTCAGGCGGAGATGGCGATCTACGTCGACGGTGTTCTGGTCGGCTCGAAGCCGTCGCAGGGGGGAATGCTCAACCCGGCCCCGAACACCGAGTTCCGGCTCGGTAGCAAGGTCGGGATCGGTGATCCGCTTCGGTACACCGGCGTCATGGACGAGCCGGCGGTCTATCGCCGCGCGTTGACCGCCGAGCAGGTCGACGGCATCGTCGCGGCCGGCCCCGGCGGCAAGTGCACCGGGGCCGACGGCCTCGTCGGCCCGTCGCTGCAGGTGGAGGCCGACCGTGGCGGCGTCGACCCGATCATCAGCTCGACCGGACGCTACGTCGTCTTCCGTACCCGCTCCTCCGACGTGTTCCCGGTCGTCACCGACCCGGCGCTGCAGACCCCCGGCACCGACCTCGACCTGGTCGACGACGCCCGCGACGACGTGGTGCTGCTCGACACCAAGAACACCAACACGCCGACCGACGACACGATCGAGCTGGTCTCGGTGGGCTCGAACGGGCTCGGCGGTGCTCTCGACTCGGGCGGCGGTGCCCTCACGCCGACCGCGAGCCATGTCGTGTTCTGGTCGATCTCCGACGATCTCGTGGCGGGCGACACGCTCCCGGGCCGCGATCTCTTCGTGCGCAACCGGGGCACCGGCACCACGCAACGCGTCAACGTGAGGTCCGACGGGAGCCAGCCGCAGTTCACCGCGACCGGAACCAACAACGTCAACGGGGCGCCGTCGATCAGCGACGCCGGCACCGTCATCGCGTTCGAGTCGACCAACCGCGGCCTCGTCCCGGAAGCCGCACCCGTCCCGGGCGACACGTGGCAGACGGTCGACATCTACGTGCGTGACACCTCGGCCGCCGACCCGGCGGCGTGGGTGACCGAGCGGATCACCGTCGGGTTCGACGGGTCGAAGGCGAACGGTTCGTCGTCCCGACCGATCCTCTCGCCCGACGGCCGCTACGTCTGGTTCTCGTCACTGGCGACCAACCTCGTGGCGGGCGACACGAACGGACACGCCGACCTGTACCGGTTCGACCGGCAGACCGACACCATCGTGCGCGTCAACGTCACCGGTGCCACCGGCCTGCAGCTCGACGGCGACGTCCTGCTCGCCGACGTGAGCCCCAACGGGCGGTACGTCGCGTTCTCGTCCGCCGCGAGCACGATCGTTCCTGGCGACACCAACGGGGTCAGCGACGCGTTCGTGCTCGACACCCAGGCAGCTGCCCAACTCGGGGTGGCGAAGATGTCGCCTCCGGGCGGGGGCGCCGGTGACGGGCCCTCGTTCGCCCGGGAGGTGTCACCCACCGGGCGGTACGTGCTGATCGAGTCGTCCGCATCGAACCTCGTCGGCGGTGACACCAACGGCCGGTCCGACCTCTTCGTCGCCGACCGCACCTCCGGCTCGATCGATCGAGTTTCGGTCGACGTCGGCGGCATGCAGCGCAACGGTGCCTCCACGGGCGCGACGGCGACGAACGCGTTGACGACGATCGTCTACATGTACCAGCAGCCCGGCGACGGGTTGTTCACGATCTGGCGCTCCTCGGTGCGCCTCGGCTGACGGAGCACGACATGCGGGATCCTGGGGACGGTGTGCCGGCACCGGCGGCGCGCCCGGCTGGCGGCCGCCGGTCGGTCCGGGTGGCCGTCACGCTCGGCGCGCTGACGATGACGCTGCTCGGCGCGATCGGGCCCGGCGCCCAGCCCACGGCACTCGCCGCTCCGGTCGACACGTGCGTCGTCGACATCGCCGACGTCATCGGCTGGTGGCGCGGCGAAGACGACCTCACCGGTCAGACCGGCCCCGATCTCAGCGGCTCGGTGACCTTCTCCGACGCCGCCGTGCGGCGCGGCATGGCGTTCGACGGCGAATCCACGGTCACCACGTCGGCGCTCCCCACCGTGGCCGACGGCGTCTCGTTCGAGGCGTGGGTGCGGCCTGTCGCCAACGGCCTCGTCCAGACGATCGTGTCTCGGTGGGACGAACTGAGCGGCGACGACACCAGCCGCTCGTTCGCGCTCCGGATCGGCCCGACGGGCGAGCTGATCTGGATGACCGACGAGATCTCGACCCAGCGACCCGTCGAGCAGTACGTGATCGTGCCCGACTTCGCCGACGGCGACTTCCACCACGTGGCCGTCACCTGGAACCTCGCGGAGACGGCCGTCTACGTCGACGGCGCGCTGGTCGACAGCCGGCCCTCGCAGGGGTTGCCCCTCAACGGGGCGCCGGCGACCGAGTTCCGGTTGGGGAGCCAGGCAGGCCTCGGCAACCCGTTCTACTTCACCGGCGTGTTGGACGAACCGACCGTCTGGCGTCGCGCCATCACGCCCGCCGAGGTGGCGGCGATCCACACCGCCGGCACCGAGGGCAAGTGCACGTTCGTCCCGGTCCAGCGGGCCAAGCTGCTCCCGCCCGGCGGCACGTCGAACGGTTGGTTCGGGTTCGCGGTCGACGTCGACAGCACCAGCATCATCGTCGGGGCCCCGTTGCAGAACGCCGCCAACATCTTCAGCGGGGCGGCGTACGTGTTCACGCTCCAGGCCGGCGGATGGGTCCAGCAACAGCGCCTCGTCGCCTCCGACGCCGGTCTCAGCGACCAGCTCGGCTGGTCGGTGGCGATCAGCGGCGACACCGCGGTGGTCGGGTCGTACGGCAACAACGGCGGCGGGACCGACAGCGGGGCGGCGTACGTGTTCACCCGTACCGGGACCGTGTGGGCGCAGGCTGCCAAGCTGCTCGCAGTCGACGCATCGGCGGGCGATGGGTTCGGCTATGCGGTGGCGATCGACGGCGACACGATCGCCGTCGGCGCACCCGGTGATGACGACGCCGGGAGCAACAGCGGCGCAGCGTACGTGTTCGCCCGAGGCCCCTCCGGCTGGACCCAGGCGGCGAAACTGGTCGCCACCGGCGCCGCCGCGGGCGACGACCACGGTGCATCGGTGGCGGTCGACGGCGACACCGTCGTCGTCGGTCGGCCCGGCGCCGACGCGGTCGGGACGAACTCCGGTTCGGCCTCGGTCTATGTCCGCACAGCGGGAACCTGGGCGGAGCAGGCGGCGTTCACGCCTGCGAGTGGGGCGGCAGGCGACGAGTTCGGGACGTCGGTCGCGATCGACGGCGACTCGGTGATCGGCGGATCACCGTTCGACGACGATGCCGGCGACGCGAGCGGTTCGGCATCGGTCTTCGTCCGAACGGCCGGGGTGTGGTCGCAGCAGGCGACCCTGACCGCAGTCGACGCCGCACCTGGCGCACGGTTCGGTGTCGGTGTCGCCATCGACGGTGGCACCGCGGTGTCCGGCGCCTACCAGGACGCCGGGACGGCCAGCCAGAGCGGCTCGGCGTACCTGTTCAACCGATCCACCGGCGTCTGGGAGCAGCTCACCAAGCTGCAGGCCGACGACGCGGCTGCCGGCGACCGGTTCGGCGTGGCGGTCGCGATCTCCGGTGACATCGTCGTCGGCGCCTACCTCGATGACGACCAGGGGTCCAACAGCGGTGGTGCGTACGTGTTCGCCGGCTGAGCCGACGACGCCGCGATCAGCGTTCAGGTGTCTGTGACGCGAACACGCCGGGCTGCGTGAAGTCCCCGATCCACGGGTGAGTGACGAGGGCTGCCGCTCGGGCGGGGCGGATCCTGCCATCCGGACCTTCGATGTAGACGTCGTCGCCCAGACTGGGCGCGCACCCGGTGTTGGTCCACGCTGCGACGACCCGGCCGCGATGGTCGACCTGCACGAGCGCCGTCGGGGCGATCTGGACGGTCACAGCTGCTGGATCGGCTGCCGGGGCCGTGGCAGCGGCCGGAACGGCCTCCCGGCACGCTGGCGCCTCGATCAGACCGTCGGCGCCGCTCACGGGGGGTTCGGACGCTGTCTCGCCGCACCCGGCGAGCAGCAGGGCCCCGAGCAGCCCGACGAGCCGTTTCGTCCTCACGATCGGGACCGTCCGGGGCGCCGTCGACGAGGCACGGAGGCGCAGGTCACGGCCAGTGCCGACCGTCGCGCGGTCGTAGCACAGGCGGCTCGAAAAGTGGCGGATCGGGCCTGTGGCGATCCGGAAAGGCCCCGATAGCATGGTCAACCGGTCTGCGCGCAGACCGTTCGTCCGTGCCCGTTCGAACAGGCCACCCTGGCCCGTTCATCGACCGAGGAGAGTTCCCCTGCCGAAGCCGAAGGAAGATGCGATCGTTCTGGAAGGGACGATCGTTGAGTCGCTGCCGAACGCGATGTTCCGCGTCGAGCTGGAGAATGGCCACAAGGTGCTGGCCCACATCTCCGGAAAGATGCGGATGCACTACATCCGCATCCTTCCCGGCGACAAGGTGCAGGTGGAGCTCACCCCGTACGACCTCACCCGGGGTCGTATCACGTATCGCTACAAGTGAGAGAGCTGCAGTGAAGGTCCGACCCAGCGTCAAGAAGATGTGCGAGAAGTGCCGAGTGATCCGTCGGCACGGTCGCGTCCAGGTGATCTGCGAGAACCCGCGCCACAAGCAGCGCCAGGGCTGACACAGGCTGAGAAGAAGAGGCAACGAAACACATGGCACGTATCGCCGGCGTCGACATCCCCCGCGAGAAGCGGTTGGAGATCTCGCTCACCTACATCTTTGGCATCGGCAAGACGACGGCGCAGCAGCTCTGCGACGCCCTCGGGCTCGATCGCAACACCAAGGTCTCGCAGCTCACCGAGGACGAGGTCAACCAGATCCGTCAGTACGTCGACCAGAACCTCACCATCGAGGGTGACCTGCGCCGCGACGTCCAGACCG
Organism: Ilumatobacteraceae bacterium; assembly: GCA_022843125.1. Classification (GTDB taxonomy): domain Bacteria; phylum Actinomycetota; class Acidimicrobiia; order Acidimicrobiales; family Ilumatobacteraceae; genus Ilumatobacter. Next base: position 19,648 of record JALHOG010000064.1, on the reverse strand, counting down.
ACATCAAGCGCAAGATCGAGATCGGGTGCCTCCAGGGCGTCCGGCACCGCAAGGGGCTGCCGGTCCGTGGCCAGCGCACCCACACCAACGCGCGCACCCGCAAGGGTCCGAAGCGCACCGTTGCCAACAAGAAGAAGGCTGTGAGGAAGTAATCGTGGCGAAGGCAAAGCCGGGCGGTCGCCGCCCCCGCAAGCGCGACCGCAAGAACATCTCGACGGGCGTCGTGCACATCAAGAGCTCGTTCAACAACACGATCGTGACGATCACCGACACCCAGGGCAACGTCATCTCCTGGGCATCGTCGGGTGCGGTCGGCTTCAAGGGCAGCCGCAAGAGCACGCCCTACGCAGCGCAGCAGGCCGCCGAGCGCGCCGCAACCGCCGCGATGGAGCACGGTCTGCGTCGCGTCGAGGTCCAGGTGAAGGGCCCCGGTTCGGGTCGCGACACCGCGGTCCGTTCGATCCAGAACACGGGCATCGAGGTCACGTCGATCAAGGACGTCACCCCGGTCCCGCACAACGGTTGCACCGTCCCGAAGCGTCGGAGGGGCTGAGCGTCATGGCTCGTTACACCGGTCCGAAGGTGCGCGTCTCGCGCCGCCTTGCCACCAACATCTTCGAGAACGAGAAGGGCCGCAAGGCGCTCGATCGTCGCCCCTTCCCGCCCGGCGCCCACGGCCGCACCCGCCGCCGCAACGCCGGCAGCGAGTACCTGGCGCAGCTCCAGGAGAAGCAGAAGGCGAAGTACATCTACGGGTTGCTCGAGCGGCAGTTCCGCAAGACGTACGAAGAGGCGTTGCGTACCCAGGGCAACACGGGTCTCAACCTGCTCATCATGCTCGAGACCCGTCTCGACAACATCGTCTACCGCGCCGGTTGGGCATCGACCCGCCCGCAGGCACGCCAGTTCGTGAATCACGGGCTGATCCACGTCAACGGTCGCCGCGTCGACATCGCATCGGCCCGTGTCCGCAAGGGCGACGTCATCTCGCTGTCGCCGAAGGCCGCCGCGATGATCGTCGTCCAGCACAACATCGACGTGCTCGACCGAACGGTCGTCGGCTGGCTCGAGACCGGCGACGGCGGCAAGCAGGTCACCGTTCGCGACATGCCGCAGCGCGACCACATCGACGTGCCGGTCCGCGAGTCGCTCATCGTCGAGCTCTACTCGAAGTAAGCGTCCCACCAGCGTCAGAGCCGACGCGCCGGGAGGCGCCTCACCACCGCAACCCGACCCCACCACACATCTCACGCAGCGACAGAGAGAAGAAAGGCCCGGCAGCACATGCTCGTCATGCAGCGCCCCACCGTCGAAGCCCTCGGCGAGGAGTCCAACAACCTGCAGCGGTTCGCCATCGGACCGCTCGAGCCCGGCTTCGGCCACACGCTCGGCAACTCGCTCCGGCGCACCCTGCTCTCGTCGATCCCCGGTGCGGCCGTCACCACGGTCCGGTTCGATGATGCCCTCCACGAGTTCGACACCATCAACGGTGTTGCCGAAGACGTCACCGACATCATCTTGAACATCAAGGACGTCGTGCTCACCTCGACCGCCGACGAGGCCGTCAACCTGCGCCTCGACGTGCGTGGCCCGGCCGTCATCACCGCCGGCGACATCGAGTGCCCGTCCGACGTCGAGATCCTCAACAAGGACCTCCACATCGCCACGCTGAACGGCAAGGCTCGCCTCGCCATCGACCTCGCGGTCGAGCAGGGCCGTGGCTACGCCTCGAGCCAGCGCGAGACCGAGAACCGGATCATCGGCGTCATCCCGATCGACGCGATCTTCAGCCCGGTGCGTCGCGTCAGCTTCGACGTCGAGCCGACCCGCGTCGAGCAGTCGACCAACTACGACAACCTGATCATGGAGATCGAGACCGACGGCTCGATCACGCCGGCCGAGGCGCTCGCTTCGGCGGGTGCGACGCTGCGTTCGCTGGTCGACCTGGTCGCCTCGATGAGCGACGAGCCCAAGGGCCTCGAGCTCGGCGAGATGGTCGATGCGGCGGCGAGCTCGCCCGACCTCGACCTCCCGATCGAAGATCTCGACCTGTCCGAGCGCCCGCGCAACTGCCTCAAGCGCGCCCAGGTCAACACGATCGGGGAGCTCCTCACGAAGACCGAGGACGACCTCCTCAACATCACCAACTTCGGCCAGAAGAGCCTGGACGAGGTCAAGGAGAAGCTGGACGAGCGCGGCCTGTCGCTGCGCGGCTGATCCAGCTCCGCCCACCCCATCTGATCGTCACCGATCGCACGCCTGAAAGAACACTGAGATGCCTGCAACCCCACGCCGTGCCCGCAACTTCGGCGGAAGCTCCCAACACCAGCGCCTGATGATGGCCAACCTCTGCGCCTCGCTGTTCGCCGCCGAGGCGATCACCACCACCGAGGCGAAGGCCAAGGCGCTGCGTCCGATCGCGGAGAAGCTGATCACCAAGGCCAAGAAGGCCCAGGACGGCCCGATGCGCGTGCACCGGATCCGCCAGATCCAGGGCTACCTCGGCGACCGTGAGATGACCCACAAGCTCGTCAACGAGGTCGCGCCCCGCTACACCGAGCGCAACGGTGGGTACACCCGCATCCTGAAGCTCGGCGGCCGCGAGGGCGACAACGCCCAGATGGCGCGCATCGAGCTCGTCTGATCGCACGCACGTCCGACGTACGGACGCTTCGCAACGGCCCCGGCAGTGATGCCGGGGCCGTTGCGCGTCCCGGCGCCGGTGACGGGGATCACGTCGTGCGGTGCTGCGAGCGACGACTCGACCATTTACAATACGCGCCTGTTTCGTTTCGTAAATCGCCGAAGGTTGCCCATGACATCGACCACCTCCCTCCCCGAGCTCGACCCGCTCCCACCGCACGTCCACGATCGCCGGTGGGCGATCCTGGCCGTGCTGTGCCTCAGCTTGCTGATCATCGTGATGGACAACACCATCCTCAACGTGGCGATCCCCTCGCTCATGAACGAACTCGGCGCCACGAACAGCCAGATCCAGTGGATCATCGACTCGTACGTGCTGGTGTTCGCCGGACTGCTGCTCACCACCGGCAGCCTCTCGGACCGCTTCGGCCGCAAGGGGGCCCTCCAGGTCGGCATCGTCCTGTTCGGCATCGGTTCGGCGTCGGCCGCCCTGTCGCAGACCGCCAACCAGCTGATCTTCACCCGTGCGTTCATGGGGATCGGCGGCGCGCTGATCATGCCGGCGACCCTGTCGATCCTCGCCAACGTGTTCCGTGACCCGCGCGAGCGCGGCCGCGCGATCGCTGTGTGGGCCGGCTTCTCCGGGCTCGGTGTGGCGATCGGCCCGGTGACCGGGGGGCTCCTGCTCGAGCACTTCTCGTGGCACTCGGTCTTCTGGGTCAACCTGCCGATCGGTCTGCTCGCCCTCGTGGCCGGCGCATTCATCGTGCCGACGTCGCGCGATCCGCGGCAGACGCGCCTCGACCCGCTCGGGGCGCTGCTGTCGATCGTCGGTCTGGCGAGCCTGCTGTTCGGGATCATCGAGGGCCCGACCAAGGGGTGGACGCACCCGCTCGTGGTCGGCGGCTTCGTCGTGGCGGCAGCGGCCCTCGGCTCCTTCGTCGCCTGGGAACTGCGCACGTCGGCACCGATGATCGACATGAGCGTGTTCCGCAACCCGCGCTTCTCCGCTGCGAGCGGCACGATCACCCTCGTCTTCTTCGCCCTGTTCGGCTCGCTGTTCCTGATGACCCAGTACTGGCAGTTGGTCCACGGCTACTCGCCGCTCGAGGCAGGCGTTCGCCTGATCCCGTACGCGGCGACGATGATGATCGTCGCCCCGATCTCGGCACGGCTCGTCGAGCGGGCCGGCACGAAGCGGATCGTGCTGACCGGGCTCGGCCTGATCATCACCGGGCTGCTGCTGCTCTCGACGATCCAGCCCGGGACGCCGTACCTCGTCGTGATCTCGTTCTTCATGGTGATGGCGGGTGGGATGGGCATGACGATGGCGCCGGCCACCGAATCGGTGATGGGCTCGTTGCCGCGTGAGAAGGCCGGTGTCGGATCGGCGGTCAACGACACCACCAGGCAGGTCGGCGGCGCCCTCGGCGTGGCGATCATCGGGTCGATCGTGTCGAGCGTGTACGCCGGGCGGATCATCGATGCCTCCGCCGCGGCCGGCCTCGACAACGATCGGGCCGCACTCGCGGGCGCCTCGTTGAGCTCGGCCCAGCGGGTGGCCGGCTCGCTCGGGAGCGGTGCGGGATCGTTCGTCGACGCGGCCAATCAATCGTTCGTCGACGCCCTCTCGGTCGGGCTTCGGATCTCCGCTGCGATCCTGATGATCGCGGTCGTGACCGTGTGGAAGTACCTGCCCGCCCGCGCGCCGACCCCGCACGCAGCGGCCGAGGCCGACCCGGCGACGGCCTCGCCGGTGCGCTACGAGGAGACCGCGCCGCTCGGCGGTGCACACGTGGCCGCGGCGGGGGAGTGACGCCTGCGATCATGGGCGCCATGACGGAGCCCGCCACGGTGTTCGCGGAGCCACGGCGTGGCCGGCCTCGGAGCGCCGACGCGGACGTCGCGATCCTCGCCGCCGCGCTGGCCCTGGCCGTCGAGGTCGGGGTGCGGGCCCTGTCGATGGACGAGGTCGCCTCCCGCGCCGGTGTCTCGAAGGCCACGATCTACCGGCGCTGGTCGTCCAAGGAGGCCCTGATCCTCGACGCGCTCCGCTCGGCGATCGAACCGGTCGGCGCGGTCGACCACGGGTCGCTCGGCGCCGACCTCCGGCACTACCTCAGCGACATGACCGCTCGAATGACCGTGTCGAGGGGAGACGTCCTGCCCCACCTGATCGAGGTCGCCTGCTACGACCCGGCGATCCGGACGTCGCTCGACGACTGGGTCCGCCACCGTCGTGCACCGCTGCTCGCGATCCTCGAACGCGGCGTCGAGCGCGGCGAGCTCCCGGTCGACACCGACGTCGAACTCCTCCTCGACGCGCTGATCGGTCCGTTCGTGTACCGGCGGCTGTTGACCGGCGGGGCGATCGACGAGTCGGTCGTCGAGCGCCTGCTCGCGCTCGTGCTGCCCGGGATCTGATCGCACACGTGAACGGGGCGCCCCGGTGAGCGATCATGGGCCCATGACCGACGATGTCGCGCCGCACGCCGACGATGTGCGGCGGGCGCGGTTCACGGTCGCCTACGACGGGACGGACTTCCGCGGGTTCGCCCCGAACCACGGCGTACGAACCGTCATCGGCGACCTGCAGGCGGCGATGACGCGGGTGCTGCGAGGCGAGGTCGAGCTGACCGGTGCCGGGCGTACCGATGCCGGCGTACACGCGTGGGGTCAGGTCGTCTCGTGCGACCTGCCCGCCGAGACCGACCTCGACGGGCTCGCTCGACGGCTCAACAAGCTGTGCGGGCCGACGATCGCCGTGCGCGACGCCACCTGGGCCGAACCCGACTTCGACGCCCGCTTCTCGGCCACCTGGCGGCAGTACCGCTACCACATCTGGAACGACCCGGCGCCCAACCCGCTGCAGGCCCGAACGAGCTGGCACGTGCCGCAGCCGCTCGACGTCGTGCTGATGCAGGCGGCCGTGAGCCCGCTCATCGGAGAGCACGACTTCACGTCGTTCTGCCGCAAGCCGAAGGTGCCCGACGGCCAGCCGCCGGCGAGCATGGTCCGCATCCTGCAGGAGATCCGATGGGAGCGCCTCGACGGATCCCCGATGCTGCGGATGGAGATCCGCGCCAGCGCGTTCTGCCATCAGATGGTCAGGGCGATCACCGGCACGATGGTCGACGTCGGCCTCCGCAAGCTCACCCCCGCCGACGTCAACGGCGTCCTCAGGGCGAAGGATCGCTCGTTCGCCGGCCAGCTCGCACCACCCCACGGCCTCACACTCTGGGCCGTCGGCTACAACGGCCAACGCTGGGATCACCGATCCGTGCCCCGCGAAGACTGCTCGTAGCAGGTCGCGGGCCGACGTTGGCGGACCGCACTGGTGGGCCGTAACATTACCCGGTTCATTTCGCGGCCGACCACTGCAGTGGTTCGCGTCCGCATCACGTCGAAAGTCTCGAGATCGATGAAGACCTACACTCCGAAAGCCAGTGAGATCCAGCGCGACTGGTACGTCGTCGATGCCGAGGGGATGATCCTCGGGCGCATGGCCACTGAGGTCGCTCGCGTCCTGCGCGGCAAGCACAAGCCGATCTTCGCGCCGCACATCGACACCGGCGATCACGTGATCATCATCAACGCCGACAAGGTCGTGATGTCGCGCAACAAGATGGACACCAAGCGCATCTACCGCCACTCCGGCTACCCGGGCGGTCTGTCGTCCGAGTCGTACGGCGAGATGCTCGACCGCAAGCCGGCCGACGCCGTCCGCAAGACGGTGAAGGGCATGCTGCCGAAGGGCCCGCTCGGTCGCCAGCAGATGACCAAGCTCAAGGTGTACGCCGGCCCCGACCACCCGCACACCGCCCAGGCCCCCAAGCCGCTGAACGTTCGCTGATCGAGAAGGAAGAGCACCCACACATGGCCACCAAGCCGCTCACCCAGACCACCGGCCGCCGCAAGGAGGCCGTTGCCCGCGCTCGCCTTCGCCAGGGCACCGGTCAGGTCACGATCAACGGTCGTGCGTTCGACGTCTACTTCCCCACCGCCGCCCAGCGCATGGTCGTCTCCGAACCGCTCCGCGTCGCCGAGGTCGAAGAGACGTACGACATCGACGCTTCGATCCACGGTGGCGGCGTCACCGGTCAGGCCGGCGCCCTGCGCATGGCGATCGCTCGCTCGCTCGCCGAACTCGATCCCGAGAAGCGCGGCGCACTCAAGAAGGCTGGCCTCCTCACCCGCGACCCGCGGAAGAAGGAGAGCAAGAAGTACGGCCTCGTCAAGGCTCGCAAGGCCAAGCAGTTCACGAAGCGCTGATCGCGACGACACAGGCGGTTCAGCTGTGCGTTTCGGCACCGACGGCGTTCGGGGCCGAGCCAACACCGAGCTGACCGCCGCCTACGCACTGGACCTTGGTCGCTCGTCGGCCAAGGTCCTTCGTGCTTCACGGGCGGTGGTGGGCGGCGACACCCGGATCTCGACGCCGATGCTCGAGGCCGCGTTCGTCGCCGGGCTGGCCGCCGAAGGCGTCGAGGTGATCCGTCTCGGCGTGGTCCCGACGCCGGCCGTCGCGTTCGAGGCTGCCCGCTCGGGTGCGATGGGCGCCGTGATCTCGGCGTCGCACAACCCCTACCACGACAACGGCATCAAGCTGTTCGCCGTCGGTGGGACGAAGCTCGGTGACGACGTCGAGGCGGCGATCGAGCATCAGCTCACCGTCCTCGGCCCACCCTCCGGTGAGCCGGCGGCCATCCACGGCCGGCGCGACCCCGGCGCCTACATCGAACACCTCCTGTCGGTGCTCGAAGGCCGGGACCTGCGTGGCCTCCGCGTGGTCGTCGACGCGGCGAACGGTGCCGCTTCGCACGTGGTGGCCGACGTCTTCCAGCGCACCGGGGCCGGCGTGGTCGTCATCAACGCCATGCCCGACGGGCGCAACATCAACCACGAGTGCGGCGCCACCCATCCGGCGGGCCTGCGCGACGTGGTGGTCGCGGAGCGTGCGCACGTGGGCGTCGCGCTCGACGGTGACGCCGACCGGCTGATCGCCGTCGACGAGCGCGGCGACGTCGTCGACGGCGACCACATCATCGCGGTGTGCGCGACCGACCTGCGCCAGCGCGGCCTGCTGCACCACGACACCGTCGTGGTGACCGTGATGACCAATCTCGGCTTCCGGCTCGCGATGCGCGACGCCGGGATCGACGTGGTGGAGACGCCTGTCGGAGACCGATATGTGCTCGAGGCGCTCGCGGCGGGCGGCTACTCGCTCGGTGGTGAGCAGTCGGGCCATGTGATCTTCACCGATCACGCCACCACCGGCGACGGGATGCTCACGGCGCTCGCTCTGCTCGACGTGGTCCAGCGCTCCGGCAAACAGCTGTCGCAGCTCGCCGAGGCGTCGATGACCCAGCTCCCGCAGGTGCTGGTGAACGTCCGGGTCGGCGTGCGCCACCCGCACGTCGCCGAGCTGCTCGCCGACGACATCGCGGCAGCAGCCGCGCCGCTCGGTGATCGCGGACGGATCCTGGTCCGCCCGAGCGGCACCGAGCCGCTGATCCGCGTGATGGTCGAAGCCCCGTCGGCCGAGCTGGCCCGCTCGACCGCCGAGGCCCTCGCGGCCCGGGTGCAGCAGCACCCCGAGCTCGCCTGATCATCTACGCGGGGCAGCAGGTGCTCGGGGTGGTCGCGGCCTCCGCCGCTGCCGGGTCGACGTCGGCGTGCTTCACGTACCACTCCCACCGGTTGCCGTCAGGCGCCGTGAGCCAGGTCTCGGTCTTCTCGGCGTAGCAGCAGATGGTGTCGTCGACGCCGGTGGTGGTGAGGCCATCGCCGGTGAGCCGGGCCTCGGCGGCCACGACCTCGTCGGCGGTCTCGGTCTCGACGCCGAGGTGGTTGATCGAGCCTGCCGCTCCGGCGCCCTCGAACAGCACGAGCTTCAGCGGCGGGTCGGCGATGGCGAAGTTGGCGTAGCCCGGCCGCACCTTGGCCGGGGCGGTGCCGAACATCGTGGAGTAGAAGTCGATCGCCTCGTTGAGGTCGTCGACGTTGAGGGCGAGCTGGAGTCGCATGGTGGTTCCCTTCACAGTCCTGATGATCATCACCGTTTCGATGATCATCACCGTTTCGATGATCATCACGGTTTCGATGATCATCAATGTATCGATGATGATCGAAACGTTGTCAGACAGTTCGACATCTGTCAATATGTTTCTCGTGCCGCTCGACGACGACTTCTGCTGCCCTCCGTTTCTGCGCGTCGAACTCGACGAAGCCGAGGCGGAGGAGCTCGCTGCGGTGATGAAGGCGCTCGCCGACCCCGTCCGCCTGCGACTGGTGTCGACGGTGGCCAACGCCGAATCCGGCGAGGTGTGCGCCTGTGACCTGCCGGCCCTGCTCGGCCGCAGCCAGCCGACGATGAGCCATCACCTCGGGCAGCTCGTCCAGGCCGGGATCCTCGAACGCGAACAGCGCGGCAAATGGGCCTGGTTCCGGCTCCGCCACGACCGGCTGGCCCGGCTCGGATCGCTGTTCGTCGCAGCCGAGCCCTGAACATCCAGGTCGCCGCCGAGTGACCGCACGGACGTGACGGTTCGGTGTCAGTAGCCTGACCAGCCATGTGCGGCATCATCGGCGTGATCGGGCGACGTCCAACGAGAGCGGTGCCGACCCCCGCCGAGGTCATCGGTCTGCTCGACGCAGCGCTCGCCGCCGGCGACGACGTCGTCGCGGTGACCGGCTCGATCGAGCGTGCCGACGCGCTCCTCAAGGGGCTCCCCGGTGTGATCGCCCTCGGCGATCAGTTCGAACTCGTCGGCGCGATCACCAGCCGGCTCGATCAACTCGACGCCGTCGCCGACGGCGTCGATACCGCGCTCGAGGGAGCGCAGCTGCCGCCGGAGGCACTCGAACGCCGCAACGCCGAAGCGATCGCGCTCCGCGACGCGCTCTGGGCGATCCGCCACGACCGCCTGCGCACGGCACGCGAAGTCGCCACGCTCGCCGGACGTGGGGCCGGCATGGGTGCGACGTCCGCGTACCTCGCGGTCCAGGTGGCGCTCTCGGCGCTCGACCGGCTCGAGGTGCGCGGGCGCGATTCGGCCGGCCTCCACGTGTTCGTGCACGGGCACGGCCTCGATCTCGCCGATCCGTCGATCCAGCACACGATCGCTGCCCGCACCCAGGACCCGACCTATCAGTCCGGATCGGTGCGCGTCGCCGACGGGGTCCTGTCGTTCGTCTACAAGGCGGCGGCCGAGATCGGCGAACTCGGGGACAACACGCGTGCGCTGCGCGCCGCGATCGCGGACGATGCGCTGCTGCGGCTCGCGGTCAGCAACCCCGATGCACAGACCTCGGTGCTCGGTCACACGCGCTGGGCGAGCGTCGGGATCATCTCCGAACCCAATGCTCATCCCGTGAACGGCGACGAGCTCGAATCGTCGCCGTCCGGATCGCCGTCGCCATACGTGGTCGCTGCGCTCAACGGTGATGTCGACAATCACGCCGACCTCCGGGTGGAGCACCAGCTCCGGATCCATCAGCACATCACCACCGACGCGAAGGTCATCCCGGCGTTGATCGCTCGGCACGCCGCCGCTGGTTGCGACCTCGTCGAGTCGTTCCGTCGCACCGTCGCCGCGTTCGAGGGGTCGGTTGCGATCGGTGCGATGAGCTCGGAGTCGCCCGACACGATGCTGCTGGCGCTCAACGGCAGCGGCCAGGGGCTGTACATCGGTCTCGCCGGCGACTGCTTCATCGTGGCCAGCGAACCGTACGGCGTCGTCGAGGAGACCACGCAGTACGTCCGGCTCGACGGCGAGCACGGTGGCCAGATCGCCGTGCTCGACGCCGGTCTCGCAGGCGAGCTCGCCGGCATCCGCCGCATCGGGTACGACGGCGCGCCGCAGCCGGTCATCGCCGACCACGTCCACACGGCCGCAGTCACCACCCGCGACATCGACCGCGGCGATGCTCCCCACTTCCTCCTCAAGGAGATCGGCGAAGCGCCCCGCTCGTTCCAGAAGACGTTGCGCGGCAAGATCGCCGAGCGCGACGGACTCCTCCGTGCCGTGATCGGTGATCGGGCGCTGCCCGCATCCATCGCCGCCCGGTTGGCCGACGGCTCGATCAAACGGATCAGGGTGATCGGTCAGGGAACGGCAGCCGTGGCGGGCCAGAGCGCGGCAGCCTTGCTCGATGAGCTCAGCGACGGTTCGCTCGACATCGACGCGCTCCCGGCCACAGAGCTGTCGGGCTTCCAGCTCCGGCTCGACATGCGCGACACGCTGGCGATCGCGGTGAGCCAGAGCGGCACCACCACCGACACCAATCGCACCGTCGACCTGCTGCGGTCGCGCGGTGCGGCCGTGATCGGCATCGTCAACCGCCGCGCCAGCGATCTCGTCGACAAGGCCGACGGGATCCTCTACACATCCGACGGGCGCGACATCGAGATGAGCGTCGCGTCCACCAAGGCCTTCTACGCCCAGGTCGCGGCCGGTGCACTGCTCGCCTGCGCGATCACCGAGGCGGCAGGGGTCGGCTCCGACCGCCGCCGCCACGACCTCCTGACGTCACTCCGCGAGATCCCCGAGGCGATGATCGGCGTGCTGGCGAAGCGCGACGAGATCGCTGCGGCGGCGCGCCGATTCGCCCCTACCAAGCGGTACTGGGCGGTCGTCGGCAACGGCCCCAACCACGTCGCCGCCGAGGAGGTGCGGATCAAGCTCAGCGAGCTCTGCTACAAGTCGATCCCCGCCGACGTCACCGAGGACAAGAAGCACATCGACCTCTCGTGCGAGCCGATGATCCTGGTGTGCGCTGCAGGCCTGCGTGGGAGCACCGCCGACGACGTCGCGAAGGAGACGGCGATCTTCCGGGCGCACAAGGCGACGCCGATCGTCGTGGCCGACGAGGGAGAGGTGCGCTACAGCGCCGCCGCCACCATCACGGTGCCGCCCGTCGACCCCGCCCTCGGGTTCGTGCTCTCGGCGATGGTCGGGCACCTGTTCGGCTACGAGGCCGCGCTCGCCATCGACGCGTCGGCGAATCCGCTGCGCGAAGCGCGCGAGGCGATCGAGCGGGCGGTGGCCGAGCTGGCCACCGGCGATGCGATCGTCGCCGCGCTGCAGGCCTCGCTCGCCGAACACGCCCAGCGCTTCCACGACGGCCTCCGCAACCAGCTGTACGACGGCCACCTCGAGGCGTCCACAGCGGTGCGCCTGGTCGGGCTGCTCCGCGACCTGCAGTCGCCGAACCCGATCGAGCAGTACTCGCACTCGTCCGGGAAGGTCGGCACGCCGGGCGCGCTCGTCGACGAGCTCGTCACGGCGCTCACCAAGGCGATCGAGGAGCTCACTCGACCCGTCGATGCGATCAAGCACCAGGCGAAGACGGTCACCGTCGGCATCTCCCGGAGCGACGAAGGCGTCGTCGACCGTGCGCTCGTGCAGGCCACGCTGCAGGCGGGCGCCGGGCGCGACGTGCTCAGCTATCGCACGCTGAAGGTGCTCGCCGATCTCGACCCGGCGGTGATCGAGGTCACCGGGTACACCCGGTACCGCATCGACGGCGACTCGATCACGATCGTCGATCGAGGGGGCATCTCGCGCGATCTGCGCAGTCGCGTCGACTCGGACGCCCGGCTGGTCGGCACCAAGCACCGTGTGGCCGACGCCCGCGAGGTGTTGGTGGCCCGCGGCCGCCGCGACCAGCGCACCGTGATCTTCGTCCCTGAGGTCAAGTCCGGGACGTGCACCGGTATCACCCTGCTGCACGTCAAGCTCCACGATCGGCTCGACGCGATCACGATGCGTCACGTCCTCCAGGGGTACGACAACCGGTACGCCAGGCTCGTCGACTGGGTGACGGAGACCGAGGGCGAGTTCGACGAGTCGCTGCTCGCCGAGCTGCCGGTCGGCGACGCCCTGATCGAGCCGATCTCCGACGCTGCCGACCTCTGGCGGGCGTGAGTGCCCCCGTGATCGGGATCGGGGTCGACGTCGTCGAGATCGAGCGGTTCCGCCGCTCGCTCGAGCGGACACCGACGATGCGTGAGCGCCTGTTCACCCCGGTCGAGCTGGCCTACGTAGCGCCCAAGGCCGACCCGGTCCCGTCGCTCGCCGCCCGGTTCGCTGCCCGCGAGGCAGTGATGAAGGCGCTGGGGCTCGGGCTGGGAGCGTTCGGCTTCCAGGAGGTGTGGGTCGAGCGGGCCGCGTCGGGCGCCCCCTCGCTGGCGATCACAGGCCGGGCTGCGGAGTTGGCAGCGGCGGCCGGGGTGGCGCGGTGGCACCTCAGCCTCACCCACTCCGATCTCGTCGCGGTCGCCTACGTCGTAGCCGAGTAGGCCGCCGGCGACTAGAACGGCACCGTGCTCCCCGTCGTGACCCCCGACCAGATGCGGGCGATCGACGCGGCCGCACCCGAGCCGGTCGCCACGCTGATCGAGCGGGCCGGCGCAGCGGTGGCACGCGAGGCGCTCTCGATGCTGGGCGGTGCCTACGGCCGAACGATCGCCGTGATCGCCGGCCCGGGGAACAACGGCGCCGACGGGCGCGTCGCCGCGGATCGGCTCCGCGAGCGCGGGTCGGTCGTGCGTGTGTACGACGCCGCAAGCGTGCCGTCGACGCTGCCACCGTTCGACCTGGTGATCGACGCCGCCTTCGGGACAGGGTTCCGCGGGAGCTGGACGCCACCGGCGATCGGCTCCGCCCGCGTCCTCGCGGTCGATGTCCCGACCGGTCTCGACGCGCTCACCGGTGCGGCTCCCGCCGCGGCGCTGCGGGCCGAGCGGACGATCACCTTCGCCGCCGCCAAACCGGGCCAGCTGATCGGTGACGGCCCCGACGTGTGCGGCCGGCTGGTCGTTGCCGACATCGGGCTCGACGTCAGCGGCGCCGTCATGGGTGTCGTCGAGCACGCCGACCTCGCGTCGTCGGTCCCCGCCCGCAAGCGGGACGCACACAAGTGGCAGAGCGCAGTCCGTATCGTCGCCGGCAGCCCGGGCATGACGGGCGCCGCGGCACTGGCCTCGGGCGCCTGCCAGCGCACGGGGGCGGGCATGGTGGTGACGTCGGTCCCCGGCGCCGACGGCACCGACCTGCCCGTCGAGGCGGTCGGCCGGCGTCTCCCGCCGTTCGACTGGGACGAGGCCGTGCTCAGCGACCTGCACCGCTTCGAGGCGTTGGTGATCGGCCCCGGGCTCGGCCGCGCCGACCACACCGTGCCGTCGATCGTGCGCACGGTGACCCGGGCGCTGGTGCCGATCGTCGTCGACGGGGACGGGCTGTTCGCGATGTCGTGGAACGATGCGGGAACGCCGGCCTTTCTCCGGGAACGGAGTGGCGCAACGGTGCTCACACCGCACGACGGCGAGTACGCGCTCCTCACCGGCTCGGCCCCCGGTCGCGACCGTGTGGCCGCCGCACGACGACTCGTCGAGGTCTCCGGGAGCATCGTCCTGCTGAAAGGTCCGACGACGATCGTCGCTGCGCCCGATGGCCGGGTGCGTTTCGTCGTCAACGGCGACCAGCGTCTGGCGACAGCGGGCACCGGCGATGTGCTCGCCGGGATCATCGGTGGGTTGATCGCCCGTGGCGTCGAGCCGTTCGAGGCGGCGGCGCTCGGCGCCTTCGTCCACGCTGCGGCGGCCAATGCCCTGCCGCCCGACGGCCTGGTGGCGAGTGATCTGATCGGTGAGATCCCCGGGGTGCTGAGCAGGTCAGACACATGAGCGGCGGGCGGTGGGCCTGGGCCGAGATCGACCTCGACGCCGTGGCGCACAACGTACGCGTGCTGCGAGCCGCAGCCGATCCGGCCGCCGTGTGGGCGGTGGTCAAGGCGAACGGGTACGGCCACGGCGCGGTCGACGTGGCACGGGCAGTGCTCGACGCCGGCGCCGAGGGGCTGTGCGTGGCGCTCACCGCCGAAGGGGTGGCGTTGCGCGCCGCCGGGATCGACGCCCCCATCCTCGTGCTCACCCAGCAGCCGGAGTCCGACATCCCGGCACTCGTCGCGCACGGGCTCGCCCCCACCGTCTACACCACGGCGTACGCCGATGCCCTCGCCGCTGCCGGGCCGGTCGGCGCGCCTGTCGGTGTCCACCTGAAGATCGACACCGGGATGCAGCGCGTGGGCGCGACACCGGAGGCTGTCGTCGCTCTCGCTGAGCACGTCGCCGGGCTCGCTCCCGCGGTGCGGGTCGACGCGGTGTTCACCCATCTCGCGTGCGCCGACGAACCGAACGCGGCGGCCAACGCTCATCAGCTCGCCGTGTTCGATGCTGCGCTCGGCGATCTCGACGCGGCGGGCGTGCTCCCACCGGTGGTGCACGCCGCGAACTCGGCAGCCGCGCTCTCGATCCCCGCGGCGCGCCGCTCGTTCGTGCGCGTCGGCATCGCGCTGTACGGCATCTCGCCCGGCCCGGGTGTCGCGGAGTTCGTGGCGGCGCTGCGCCCCGCCCTGTCGCTGCGGGCCCGCGTGGCACATGTGAAGCGGGTGGAGGCGGGCAGCCACGTCTCGTACGGATGGCGCCACCGATTCGCCGATGCGACCACGGTGGCAACGGTGCCGATCGGCTACGCCGACGGTGTCCCACGCCGCCTGGGCACCCTGCCGGACAGGCCGGGCGTCGATGTCCTGATCGGCGGGCGCCGCCACCCGATCGTCGGCGTCGTGACCATGGACCAGCTCATGGTCGATGTCGGCGACGCCGCAATCGACGTCGGCGACGAGGTCGTGCTCCTCGGCTCGCAGGGCGATGAGCGCATCACCGCCGACGATTGGGCCGAGCGTCTCGGCACCATCGGCTACGAGATCGTCTGCGGCATCTCGACTCGTGTGCCCCGCATCCCCGCATCCCCCGCATCGCTCGCGCCGACGACGTCGAGATCGTCGCAATGACCCCGCCGCGGCACTCCGAGGGGGCGCCCAGCGCACCGCGCGGGGGCGGTGGCTCGTAGCATCGTGGACGCATGCTCATGCTGCGCGTCGACGATCTCGCCGGGACCCACGCGGTCGCCGCTGCCATCGCCGGGCTCGCGCGGCCCGGCGACGTGATCGTGCTCGCCGGTGAGATGGGTGCCGGCAAGACCGCGTTCGCGCAGGGGTTCGGGCGGGCGCTGGGCGTCACCGAGCCGATCACCTCGCCGACGTTCACCCTCGTGCACAGCTATCCGTGCGCCGGCAAGCTGACCCTGCACCACGCCGATCTCTACCGGCTCGACAGCTCCAGCGACGTCGACGATCTGGCGCTCCACGAGCTCGCTGCCGACAACGGCATCGTGCTCGTCGAGTGGGGCGATGTCGCGGCAGCCAGCCTCGGCGACCACATCGAGGTCCGGCTCGCCCACCCGCTCGACACCGACGACCCGGAAGCTGCCGGCGATATCGGCGAGTTCGGCGACACCGGTGGGCGCGAGATCGAGCTGAGCGCGACAGGTTCACTGTGGGCCGGCCGATGGGATCGCCTCTCACGGGCCGTGGAGGCGTACCGGTGCTGATCCTCGGCATCGAGACCGCCACCCAGCAGGTGGGCGTCGCCGTCGGCGGGCACGAGGGTGTCATCGCGACGTTCGAGGTCGCACGCGGCAGGCGGCACGCCGAGATCCTCACCCCGGCGATCGAGTTCACGCTCAAGCAGGCCGACATCGAGCTCGCCGAGATCAGCTGCATCGCAGTCGACGTCGGCCCGGGTCTGTTCACCGGCATGCGCGTCGGGCTCGCGGCAGCGAAGGCGCTCGCCCAAGCACTGCGCATCCCGATGATCGGCATCTCGTCGCTCGATCTGCTCGCGTTCCCGTGCCGTCACACCGACCGCGTCGTCGTGCCGGTGATCGACGCTCGCAAGGGCGAGGTGTTCTGGTCGATGTACCGCCAGGTGCCGGGCGGGCTCCAGCAGGTCGCGGCACCCACCGTCGGGCCGGTCGACGACCTCGTCGCCGACCTGCTCGCCCGCAGCCAGGACGTGCTGTGCGTCGGCGACGGCGCCGAGCGCTATCGCGATGAGATCCTCGACGGTTACCGCTGCGAGATCTCCGGTCCGGCGTATCCGCCGGTCGGCGCGCTCGTCCAGCTCGCACACGCCCGCGCACTGCGCGAGGAGTACCTCCGGCCCGGTGAGATCGAGCCGGTGTACCTGCGAGCACCCGACGCGCAGATCAACTGGTCCGTGCGGGAGGAACGCCCGTGAGCATGCTGTCGCGGCTGCTGACGCGCAGTGACGAATCCGGCGACGGGCGACTCGAGATCGTGCCCATGCAGCGCCGTCACCTGCGCGAAGTCCTGCCCATCGAAGAGCGCGCCTACCCGACGCCGTGGTCTCGCTCGGTGTTCGAGAGCGAGCTGCAGCAGGTTGCCGGCGGGGGCCGCCACTATGTGATCGCCCGGCGCGACCGAGAGCTCGTCGGGTACGCGGGCCTCTGGTTCGTGCCCGATCCCGACGGGCCGCAGGCCCACGTCACCAACATCGTGGTCGCGCCGCCGGCACGCCGTACCGGTGTGGCCAGTGCGCTCATGATCGAGCTCGCCGACCAGGCGATCGGGCGAGGGTGTGTCGCATGGACGCTCGAGGTGCGCGCGTCGAGCACCGGAGCGCAGGACCTGTACCGGTCGTTCGGCTTCGCCCCGGCCGGCGTGCGGCGCCGCTACTACGACAACACCGAGGATGCGATCGTCATGTGGTGCCACGACATCCGGACCGACGACTATCGGGCGCGCCTCGACGGCATCGCCCTACGGTTCGGACTCGATCACATCGACCGCCGCGAGGAGCGAGCGTGACCCGCAACGTCGTCCCCGACTCGAACACGCTGGTACTCGGGATCGAGACGAGCTGTGACGAAACGGCGGCCGCTCTGGTGATGGGCGGCAACGATGTGGTGTCGACCGTGGTGTCCAGTCAGATCGAGGTGCATGCCGACTTCGGGGGCGTCGTTCCCGAGATCGCCAGCCGTGCGCACCTGCAGGCGCTCAACCCGGTGATCGCGCGCACGATCGTCGAGGCGGGCGTCGACGAATCCCGCATCGATGCGGTCGCGTGCACCTACGGTCCGGGTTTGATCGGCGCGCTGCTCGTGGGTGTGTCGGCCGCCAAGGCGCTCGCACTCGCGTGGGACGTGCCGTTCGTCGGCGTCAACCATCTGGAGGCGCACCTGTACTCCGCGTTCCTGGAAGATCCGAGCCTCGAATTCCCGCTGGTGGTACTGCTCGTGTCGGGCGGTCACACGATGCTCGTCGAGATGCAGGGCCACGGCCGGTACCGCCTGCTCGGCCAGACGATCGACGACGCCGCCGGCGAGGCGTTCGACAAGGTGGCACGCTTCCTCGGCCTCGGCTACCCGGGCGGTCCGGCGCTCGACCGCGAGGCGATGAACGGCGACCCCGACTTCGTGCGGTTCCCGCGGGCGATGAGCGACGACCCGTCCAACCTCGACTTCAGCTTCAGCGGGCTGAAGACTGCCGTCGTCAACTACTGCCGGAAACACCCCGACGTGGGCACGGCCGACATCGCGGCCTCGTTCCAGATGGCCGTGGTCGACGTGCTCGTCGCCAAGACCCGCCGGGCTGCGCAGCGCATCGGCGCCACCGGGATCGTCCTCGGCGGCGGGGTGGCGGCGAACTCACTGCTGCGCGAAGAGTTGCTCGGCGCCTGCGCGAGCGACGGGATCCGCGGCTTCCTGCCCAGCCGTGCGATGTGCACCGACAACGCTGCGATGATCGCCGCCACCGGCTGGTATCGACTCAAGAGCGACGGCCCCACGCCGCTCGACGTCGGCGCGTTTCCGAACCTGCGCCTCCCGCTCGTCGACGCCTGAGCACGTCTCGTCGTCCGGCGGCCCCTGACAACGACGCCGCCCGTTGAGGCGTCCCCCTCGGGGGGCCTCAACGGGCGGAGTGTCGGTTCCCGCTGGTGAACTGTTGATTGGCGAGCGGAACGACCAGGCTCAGTGCTCCGGCACGGGGCCGGGAGCACCAGGGGGTTGAGCCATGGCCGTTTCGAGGATGGCGGTGAATGCGCCGATGAGATCGTCCTTGGCGCCGGCGGACGCGCCGACCATGTGGCTGACGACGAGGCCCTGCATCGCGAGGATCGAGAGCGTCGCGAGGCCGCTGACGAGTGCTGCTCGCTCCGGGTCGACGACGAACGACGCGGTGATGCGCCGGTTGATCTGACCGACGTACGAGCCATGGCGCACGACCAGGTCGTGGATCGCGTCATAGAGCTCGCGGTCGGTGCGGGCTTGGGTGTAGACGCTGAGCACGGCGCCGAAGCTGCGGTTGCTCATCGACTCCCAGAGCAGTTCGAGCAGGGTTTCGGGGGTCGCACCCGTTTCGACGAGACCGTTGAACGTGATCTCGTACCCGTCGCGCAGCCCGGACAGGATGTGCTCGAGGGTGGCGGCGAGCAGCTCGAGCCGAGTGGGGAAGTGGCTGAAGAGTGCCCCGTTGCTGAGGCCGGCACGTTGGGTGACGGCGGCGGTGGTGAACCCACCGAGGCCCTCGTCGACGAGCAGCTGTGCCGCCGCATCGAGCAGTGCTCGGCGTGTGGCGGCTCGACGCTCGGCTTGGGTGGGCACGGGGCAATGTTATGGAGTGAGTGCTCTCTCTGTCAAGAGCGAATGCTCCTTCGCATTCTCGGCTTGCGGGTTGGGCGTCAGGCGCCGCCGAGGGCCGGTACCGTTCTGGCGATGTTGCCGCTGCGGATCGGAGGGTTCACGCCGTCGGCGCCGGTGGTGCTGGCGCCCATGGCGGGCGTGACCAACGCGCCCTTCCGCGCGATGTGTCGAACCCACGCTCCCGACCTCGTCTACGTGAACGAGATGGTGATGGCGGCGGCAGTCGTCCACGGCAACGACAAGACGCGGCGGATGATGACGTTCGGTCCCGACGAGCGACCGCGCAGCCTCCAGATCTACGGCAGCGACCCCGACACGCTCGGGCGCGCCGTGCACCGCGTGTGCGATGAGGGCCTCGTCGATCACGTCGATCTCAACTTCGGCTGCCCGGCGGCGAAGGTGACGCGCCGGGGCGGCGGCGCGGCGGTGCCGGC